>JAFWLF010000108.1:0-5657 GCA_017511185.1 Lachnospiraceae bacterium
AAACCGGAATTTTATCTATCGACTTTAATCAATACGGCTCTGCATGGTGATCCATCCGCACCAGCTAAATTCAGAGGCGCAGCACTTAAATAGTATACACCCTCTGAAACATCTGCCAGACGAACGCCTTCAAGCAAAACAACACCGGCTTCCAATAGTATGAGATGCACTTCCATCGGCGCATCCACAGGCCCGACAGTCTGAGATTCATTTCCCAGTAACAGAAGTTTCGAAGAGGCAAATATACTTGCTGCTTCCGAAGAGACTTCGGCGTCTCCCTTTATCAAGATCCTCCTTGCCGCTTCAGGATTCTGCTCTTTAGCCTTTCCAAGCATTTCTATGGCATCATCGCGGGAGACGATCCCGTGATGTTCTGCAACATAAGCCATTCCTACAAATGCATCCAAGCCTAAAGCATCCACAGTTTTTCCGTTTTTAAGAAAATGAAACGGTGCATCGATATGTGTGCCATTATGAGCGCACATGCTGAATGCAGTCAGATTATACAAATCTCCATTTTCTATTGACCTAAGTAACTGTTTTTCCGGAATCGGATCACCTGTATATACCTGACAACTGAAAACTTCCTGTGAAATATCATAGATTACCATTGCTTATTCTCCATACAAACGCCGATTTGCACATCTCTGTCTTATTATACAACATGGCTCGCAGATTTTTCCACGGGCCATGTTTATGGTAACTTATGTTAAGAAATGTATATTTAAGTAGACTTACAGACTTGACTTTTCATTTTTGGCATGCACGTGGCATGAATTGGCATGTGGATTGGCATGTCAGGGCAAAAAATCGGTCTCTCAGGTCCTTCGCTTTTAGTACAGTTTTGCGCCTGCAGGGATGTGCGGATCGACCATCAGGAGGTTCAGTTTTTCCTCGCCTTCCTCCTCGTGGATCGCGCTCAGCAGCATGCCGCATGAGTCGATACCCATCATCTTCCGAGGTGGCAGGTTCGTGATAGCGATACATGTTTTACCGATCAGCTCTTCAGGCTCATAATAGGCGTGTATTCCGGAGAGGATAGTGCGGTCCGTACCGGTGCCGTCATCCAGCGTAAACTGCAGTAATTTCTTGGATTTAGGCACTGCTACGCAGTCTTTTACCTTCACTGCACGGAAGTCCGACTTGCTGAATGTGTCGAAGTCAACTTCGTCCTCAAAGAGAGGCTCGATCTTGACCTTGGAAAAGTCGATCGCGCCGAGCTGCTCGAGCTTTTCGCTGATCTTGGAGGCAAGTTCAGCACCGATCACGGCTGCGGCTGCAGCACCTGCTTTTGCGGCTCCCTCGAATGCGTCTTTTGCCTTCTCGACAGCCTCCTGGACCTCGTCCTTTTCAGCCTCATTTTCTTCATTTCCTGTCTTGAGTGTTTTCATTGTCGGGAATAATAATACGTCACGAATGGCCGGGCTATTGGTCAAAAGCATTACCAACCGGTCAATACCATATCCAATACCGCCTGTCGGAGGCATACCGATCTCCAGGGCATTCAGGAAATCTTCATCTGTGTGGTTGGCTTCTTCATCTCCGGCATCAGCCAGAGCATCCTGCTCTTTAAAACGTTCCCTCTGATCGATCGGATCGTTCAACTCGGAATATGCATTTGCCATCTCCCATCCATTGATGAACAGTTCAAACCGCTCTACAAAATCCGGCTCATCCGGTTTCTTCTTTGTCAATGGAGAGATCTCAATTGGATGATCAATTACAAAGGTAGGCTGTAAAAGATGTTCTTCCGCAAACTCTTCAAATAATAAACTCAGGATATCGCCTTTCTTATGACGCTCCTCGAATTCCACATTCTTTTCTTTTGCGATGCGGCGGGCATCTTCCAGTGTTTCTACTGTATCCCAATCCACACCTGCATATTTCTTCACAGCTTCACGCATGGTCAGCACTTCAAACGGCTTTCCAAAATCCAGTTCAACTTCGCCATAGGAAAACTTTGTCGTGCCAAGCACTTCCTGTGCTACATAACGGTACATGTTTTCCGTCAGCTCCATCATGCCGTGATAATCTGTATAAGCCTGATAAAGTTCCATCAGCGTGAACTCCGGATTGTGGCGGGTATCAAGTCCCTCGTTGCGGAATACACGACCAATCTCATAAACTCTTTCCATGCCGCCTACGATCAGTCTCTTCAGATACAACTCCAAAGAAATACGAAGGCGCAGGTCTTCATTCAACGCATTAAAGTGCGTCTCAAATGGACGAGCTGCTGCACCGCCGGCATTTGCCACCAGCATTGGTGTTTCCACTTCCATAAATCCCTGCCCGTCAAGGTAACGGCGGATCGATGCGATGATCTTTGACCGTTTAATAAAGGTATCCTTTACCTCCGGATTCATGATCAGGTCAACATAACGCTGACGATAACGAAGGTCCGTATTTGTGATGCCGTGATATTTTTCCGGCAGGATCTGCAGACTCTTAACAAGTAAAGTGATCTCCGTAGCGTGAATAGAAAGTTCTCCCGTCTTTGTGCGGAATGCATATCCTTTTACACCATACAGATCACCGATATCGGATTTTTTAAATTCTGCGTAAGCCTCTTCTCCAACAGAATCTCTTGCCACGTAAACCTGAATATCACCGGACAGATCGCGAATATTACAGAAGGAGGCCTTTCCCATGACACGCTTAAACATCATACGGCCGGCAATAGAAACATTGATCGGATCCGCATCCATAATAGCGCGGCGCTCCTGATAATCTGCATTGACTGCGGCTTTTGCTGTTTCTTCATCCATTCCGTCAGTGTTAAGCGGTGCACGCCCTGCAAGCAGTTTTTCTTCATGTACAGTATAAAGCTCCTTCACTTCCTCGGCATGATGCGTCTGATCATATTTTGTGATCTGAAAAGGATCTTTTCCTGCTTCCTGCAGTGCTGCCAGCTTTTCGCGGCGCACCTTTAACAACTGGTTTACATCCTGGTTCTGATTCTGTTCTGCCATTCTCTTTTCCTCTTTATTATCTGTTTCCGGTTTCCCGGTCATTTTTAAAAATAAGGGCGCTTTTTTGGTAAGCGCCCTGTGGATTATAAGTCTGCTTTCTGGATATCCAGAACACGAAGTCTCAGTTCTCCGCCCGGTGTGGTAACCTGAACGATCTCATCAACTTCCTTATTCATAAGAGCGGCTCCGATCGGAGACTCATAAGAAATCTTCCTTTCACGGGAATTCACTTCTGTTGTACTGACGATCTGGTAGGTATACTCCCTACGGGTCGCCATATCACGTACTTTAACTCTACATCCCATGTGGATCTTATCAAAATCGATCTTTTTCGCATCAACTACTTTGGAATTTTTAATGATGTTTTCCAATTCATCGATACGTGCTTCGATATCACGCTGTTCATCTTTTGCTGCATCATACTCTGCATTCTCAGAAAGATCACCCTGTTCACGGGCTTCTTTGATCTTTGCAGCGATTTCTTTCCGTTTGTTAACTTTCAGGTCTTCCAGTTCCGCACGCAGATCTTTCAGGTTCTGTTTTGTTAAAAGATTGACCTTTTCTTCCATTTTTAATACTTCCTTTTACTGCTTACTACTAATAAAAACTGCGAAAAATATAAAGGCTTGGTAATTTTTCAACACCAGGCAGCCTTCACAATCGTGAGCATTATATATTACCCTTCCCACTTTGTCAATGTTCTTTCCAGGTCGGAAAAAGTAACACACAAGTTGACTTCCCGCCGGATCCTTGAGGCATCCGGGTAACCTGTCACGTAATAACCGGCATGCTTTCGCATCTGTCGGATCGCCATATTTTCTCCACAGAAATCAATCAGCATCCGGGCATGCCGAAGGATCATTTCTTTCACCTCTTCAACAGAAGGTCGCGGCAGTTCTTCTCCAGTTTCCAGGAAATGTGCCACTTCCCGGAAGATCCACGGGTTTCCTCTTGCCCCACGGGCGATCATGACTGCATCACAGCCAGTCTCATCCAGCATCCGTTTTGCATCTTTTCCTTTATATATATCACCGCTTCCCATGACCGGAATGGAAACCGCTTCCTTTACCTGCCGGATAATGTCATAATCCGCATGTCCGGAATAATACTCTTCCCTGGTCCGTCCATGAATGGCTATAGCGGCCGCTCCGGCGTCCTCTGCCCGTTTGGCGACTTCCACTGCGTTGATCTGATCCGCAGAAAAGCCTTTACGGATCTTGATCGTGACCGGTTTATGCAGCACCTTAGTCATGGCAGAAACAATCTGGCCAATCTTTTCCGGATCCCGCATCAGGGCGGATCCTTCCCCGTTATTCACGACTTTCGGAACGGGACATCCCATATTGACATCAAAGACATCATATGGCCCTTCTTCCAGCTTCAATGCCTCCTGAGCCAGGAGCTCCGGTTCACTTCCAAACAGCTGGACTGCGATCGGTCTTTCCCCTTTTGCAACCTGTAAAAGCGGAAGAGTGTTTTTATTCTTATAATAAAGTGCCTTTGCACTGATCATTTCCGTGTATGAAAAAGTGGCACCCTGTTCTCTGCAGAGTGCCCGAAATGGCATGTCAGTGATGCCGGCCATGGGTGCCAGTATGATGTTTCCGCATTCCACGCTGTCGATCTTCATAGCTTATTTATTTTTATCGTAAATGATCCGAAGTCCATGCATCAGCAGGTCCGGCTCTAGATACTGGATCGCATCCGTCTTGGCATAGATGATGCTGCTCAGCCCGCCGGTTGCTACGACTTTGATATTATCTTCTTTGGATTCCTCTTTCAGCCGGTTAATAATGTATTCTGCTTCACCGATGTGTCCGTACATGATGCCCGCCTGCAGAGAGGTAATGGTATCTTTTGCCATGATCGTTCCTGGATCTTTGATCTCAATCTCCGGAAGTTTGGCAGTTCCGCCCCATAAAGCTCTGGCGCTGATCATAATGCCAGGGCAAGTCACAGCAGACTCAAACACGCCCTCTGCACTGAAATAATCGAACTTTGTTGCTGTACCATAATCTACAACAATGACCGGTCCGCCATAAAGATTTAGAGCTGCCACACCGTCTGCAATACGATCGGAGCCAACCTCCTGCGGATTGGTCTTGACCAGACGAATTCCTGTTTTCGTTCCCGGCCCCACGATCATCGGAGTTCTTCCCAGGAACCGATACAGAGAGTTGTTCAGCGCATGCATGATATCCGGAACAACCGAAGAAACGATGATGCCGTGAATATCCTTTTTCCCGATACCGAACCGTCCGGTCAGCCCTTCGATCGTCATTCCAAATTCATCTGAGGTTCGCGGCGTAGCCGTTGTCAAACGAAACGTATTGACAATCTGATCTCCTTCAAAAAAGGCGAATTTTGTATTGGTATTGCCGACATCAATTGCTAATAACATCTTATTCCTCCGTTGCCTTGTAATATGCTTCCAGTTGGGCAAAGAGTTCTGCTTTTTCTTTTCGAAGCTGTCTGATCTTTACTTCACTGCCGATCTCATCAAAATACATATCGCTGTCCTTGGCGGTAACAACGATATTCAGATCGCCGCGGTCATTAAACTCCAGGATAATGATCCCGCTGACTTCCTGTACGAAAAGAACGCACATGATCTTCAATTCATCTTTGATCTGCTGCGGAAGTACTTCATAAGCAGGGTTCAGATAAAACTTCTGCTCATAGTAATTC
>JAFWLF010000109.1:0-4366 GCA_017511185.1 Lachnospiraceae bacterium
GCAGATTGGTGATACCATCTGTGCTGACGGCATGGAAGCAATTCCGTTCCAGAAGATTTCTGAGCCGACAATTTCCATGAACTTTATGGTAAATGACAGTCCTTTAGCAGGAAAAGAAGGAAAGTGGTGTACCTCCAGGCAGATCCGGGAACGTCTGTTCCGGGAATTGAATACCGATGTTTCTCTTCGTGTGGAGGATACAGAAAATACAGATACGTTTAAAGTTTCCGGAAGAGGTGAACTTCATCTGTCTGTTCTGATTGAAAATATGAGACGGGAAGGATATGAGTTCGCAGTCAGTAAAGCGGAAGTCATTTATAAAACCGATGAAAACGGTAAAAAGCTTGAACCGATGGAACAGGCCGTGATCGATGTTCCGGAAGAGTTTTCCGGCACCATTATCAGTATGCTTTCAGAACGAAAAGGAAATCTGGTCAGTATGGCAACCTTGTCTGACGGCAGTGTTCGTCTGGAGTTTTCCATCCCGGCAAGAGGACTGATCGGATTCCATGGAAGATTTCTTACCAGCACCAAAGGCACTGGTATCATGAATACGATCTTTGACGGCTATGAGCCATATAAAGGTGACATCGCTTACCGGAATCAAGGATCCTTAATTGCCTATGAACCGGGTGAAGCAGTAACATATGGACTGTTTGCTGCACAGGAGAGAGGTGCGTTATTTATCAGTCCGGGTGAAAAAGTATATGCGGGCATGGTTGTTGGAGAAAACGCAAAATCAGATGACATAGAAGTTAACGTCTGCAAAACGAAGCACCTGACTAACACCCGTTCCAGCAGCGCAGACGAAGCATTGAAACTGACGCCGCCTCGCATTTTGAGTCTGGAACAGGCATTGGAATTTATCGATACGGATGAGCTTTTGGAAGTAACACCGCAATCACTCCGGATCCGGAAGAGGATCCTGGATTCCCGGATGCGAAAGCGAGCCGGACTAAAATAAAACATGGAAGTATTTAAAGCAGGTGACTGGGTAAAAATCAAATACGGAGAATATGAAGGCAGACTGGCTAAGATCGCGATTCATAAAAAGAGCGGAGAGTACGGTGTGATCCTTTATGAGAACAATCTGGGAATGCAAACAGAGCAGACGGCTTCTGCTGCTATTATTATGCTGAGTGCAAATGCTTTGATCCCACTCCCTCCGTATGTTCTTTCCATCCGTCAGCTGAAATCTTTGCTTTCCGGTGAGACAGCTTATGAAGATCTCGCGGAAAAAGTATATCCATCATTCAATTTAAAACTGGAGCGGCGCTACACCTTAATGGCTTCGGATATCCGGAAAGCGCTGATCAATATCAATAAAAAGAAAGATCCCCTCCCGCATTTCAAAGAATGGTTCTGGATCATATTAAATGTTTTTTATGAGGATCTGGGTATCCCCGGAAAATATGATCCGGATTTATTTTCTGATTTTCCAAAAGATGAGAAAGAAATCTTCTCTACAGTTTTCGGCATGACAGAAAAACTGTATTGGAGACTGGAGGAAAGGTTCGGAAAACGCGAAGAAGTGGAAGAGTATATGGTCCGCTTTGACGAAGAACCTTTATGGGATCAACCGGATGATCAAAGGCAGGCCCTGGAAGAAAGCGCTTACTTTATGATCTGCAATGATATCATTGAACGCGTGGATTCTTATCTTTTCTGTAAGGGAAAACCGCAGGGGGCATGGATCTACAGTCCAGGCCAGATGCGGCATGTGGTCCTGTCATATGAAAGTGATGAAGATCTGAAAAAAGCTACCCCGGAAGAAAAAGCGCTGTTTAAGGATTTTGTAAAAAAACTTTATGTGCTAGGTGATGTAACCGCGATCCGGATCCTGGCGTGGAGCCACTATAAAGGCAACGCCTGCTATCGGCAAAACTGGAAGAAGGCAGAAAAATATCTGCTTGAATTATATAACTGCACAAGCGACCCTGCTGCAGCCAACGGTCTTGGCTATATTTATTACCATGGGCGGACCAATGAGAATATCGGAGAATATGAAAAAGCTTTTTCCTATTTTGCGTATGCTGCATTAGACGGAATTGACGAAAGCATTTATATGGTCGCTGATATGCTGATCCACGGGACTGGCGTAAAAAAGAACATCGATATGGGTGTTGAAATGCTTGTGACCGGATACCGGGAAACACAGGATGATTTCTGCAGAGGTATTTATGACAGCCGTTTTGCAGAATATGCTTATCGTATGGGAGAAGCTTGTCAGGAAGGTCTTCTTTACGGACTTGGCAACCGGGATGCCTATCGGTTTTACCTGGAGGCAAAATATGCGCTTGTAAAACGCAGACCATTTAAGTTTTACGGCGAAGAGACACGGATAGAAAAAGTCAACCGGAAGCTGGAGACAATGCGTGAGGAACTTCATATTGATCCGGACCGGAGTGAATTGAAAGCAGATTATCCGATCTTTATCAATCAGCTATTTGAATCCCGGCTTCCTGTAAAAGTTACGGTCTATAAAAAAAGGGGCGGTAAAGATTATTATCTGAAAATGTCCCGTCTCAGTTTCCGTGAGCTGCTGGGGAGACTGGGGGATATTCCCGAGGATGGGAATATGGGAGAACCGGCGATGAGGAAGATCCTTATCACATACCCGGAGCTTTCTTATACAACTGTTTCTGCGGAAATCGAGTTTCGTCTGGAAGAAGGGGAGATCCTGAAATTACCAGAGCATGGAAAACCGTTTTTCAGTGACAGTTTTCGGAAAAATGAAGTGACCGGTGCGCTGGAGTTTTATGCGCACGGAGATCTGGTGGCAGCACTGGATGCAAAATGGTATGTTATTAAAGTAAAAAAATAAATGCAGAGATGCGAAGAAAGGAACGAATATGAGTAAAGTAATCTCAGAAGAAATGGAACGTCTCCTGGCGACGGGATCGACCCTCCGCGCTATGTTTGAAGAAGGGAAAAAGATGCGGAAAGAATTCGGCGCTGAGAACGTGTACGATTTTAGCCTGGGAAATCCTTCTGTTCCGGCACCGGCAGAGTTTAATGAGGCCATGAAGGAAGTCATCGACACGACGGATTCGATGATGCTTCACGGTTATATGAGCAATGCTGGATATGAGATCTCCCGCGAAGCAATCGCCAATGATCTGAATAAACGGTTTGGAACTTCTTTCCGTATGGAAAATGTCACGATGACCGTTGGTGCAGCAAATGCGCTGGTTGTCGCGATGAAGATCCTGATCAATCCTGGAGACGAAGTCATCGTATTCGCACCATTCTTCCTGGAATACAGGAACTATATTTCTGATTTTGGCGGCGTAACCGTTGTTGTCCCTCCAAATCCGCCGACTTTCATGCCGGATATGGAACAGTTCGCAGCGGCTATCACAGAAAAAACACGCGCGGTCATTATTGATAATCCGAACAATCCAACAGGCGTAGTCTACGATGAGAAAACCATCTGCGCTATAGCAAAGGTAATGGATGAAGCAGAAAAAAAATATGGTCATCCAATCTTTCTTCTTTCTGATGAGCCTTATCGTGAGATCGTTTATGATCAGGTTGAAGTGCCGTTTTTAACAAAATATTATAAAAACACTCTGGTTTGTTACTCTTACAGTAAATCTATGAGTCTGCCGGGCGAGCGTATTGGTTATCTCTTAATTCCTGATGAAGCAGAGGAGAGCGAGCGTATTATTGCTGCTTCTTCTATTGGCGTACGTGTTCTGGGATGCGTTAATGCACCGTCTCTGCAGCAGCTTGCTATCATCAAGGTTCTGGATAAGAGAACAGATATCAGTGTTTACGAAAAGAACCGGAAAGCTCTGATGGATGCGATGGATGCAGCTGGTTTTGAGTATGCAAAACCGGAAGGTACATTTTATATGTTTGTAAAAACACCAGTGGAAGACGATACTAAATTTGTCACAAAAGCAAAAGAGGAATTTCACATCCTCTGTTCTTCCGGCGCAGCATTTGACTGCCCGGGCTATGTGCGTTTTGCGTATTGTGTGGATTATGACATGATCCTGAGGGCAACTCCTCATATCAAAGCATTGGGTCATGCATACGGATTAAACTAAGATTCTGTTTTGATCTCGCGATTCCGGATCGCAACAACAACGAAACGATGGTCATCATCATTTCCCAGACATGTGGACATGGTGATGACTTTTCTATCTGGTGTCAATTCTCCATAGTCCGTTTCATACGGACATGCACCTGCAATCGTGTTTAGGAAATCAACATAATCTTCGTCGCTGCTGAAGTGCGCACGGTATACAATACCGTTTAAATCTGTAACAAATGCAGACAGCACTTTGTAGACATAATGGTGTTCTTCGGTAAAGACATGAAATTCTTTATGATCTTTATAAAAATCAGCATCTGCATA
>JAFWLF010000110.1:0-6284 GCA_017511185.1 Lachnospiraceae bacterium
AGAACTTCTGGTCGCGCAGAATATGCGTGTCGATCATTCCAGACTGGTGGAACAGAATAGTTTCCTGACCAATTCCATTATCCGTCTGGAAAATGAGATCGAAAAATTAAACAATGATAAAACCACCCTGGAGACAAACCGTACGGCGTCTATCCGGGGTATGGATGAGAAACGGGAAGAGATCGAAAAGATCCGTCAGACTCTGGAACAGGCAGAAGTTGATAAGAAAGAACTTCTTGCCCACCTGGATGAAGTAGAGGCCGCAAAGGAAGAGCAGACTGGTTCCCATAAAGGCTTTATTGATAAACGGGAAGAGTATTCTGAGCGGATCGCTGATCTGGATAAAGAAGTCTTCCGTCTGAACTCCTCCCGGGAGAAACTGGAAGAGCGGTTTGAAAACCGGTCCAGCTATATCTGGGATGAGTATGAGCTGACCTATAACAACGCACTGCCGCTCAGGGATGAGTCCCTGACCGATGTCAAGGAAATGCGCGATAAGATCAACGAGCTGAAGGCATCCATCCGCGGTCTTGGCGTGATCAATGTCGGTGCGATCGATGAATACAAAGAAGTTAAAGAACGCTATGATTTCCTGACCAACCAGTATCAGGATCTGCAGAAGGCAGAAGCCGACCTGGTCAAGATCATTAGGGATCTGGATAAGCAGATGCGGACCCAGTTCAATACAGAGTTCAAGAAGATCCGTGCAGAGTTCTCCAAAGTCTTTAAGGAGATGTTTGGCGGCGGAACCGGAAGCATTGAACTGGAAGAAGATGTGGATGTGCTGGATGCCGGCATTTCCATCATCGCCCAGCCGCCTGGAAAGAAACTGCAGAACATGCTGCAGCTGTCCGGTGGAGAGAAGGCTTTAACGGCTATCGCTGTGCTGTTTGCAATCCAGAACCTGAAACCGTCACCGTTCTGTATCCTGGACGAGATCGAGGCTGCACTGGACGATGCAAACATCACCCGGTTTGCCGAGTATCTGCATAAACTGTCCAATGAAGTGCAGTTTATCGTGATCACACATAGAAGAGGCACGATGGAGGCAGCAGACCGTCTGTACGGTATTACGATGCAGGAGAAGGGTGTCTCCACGCTGATCTCGGTCGACCTGTCGGATATCAAAGATGAGGATATTGCTTCATGACAAAAAAGCAAGAAGCTGAGCAAAAAAGAGCAGAAAAGCTGAGGCTGGAGAGGGAGCGCATCGAAGGCATGAAGGTCTACGAGAGAGCGCATCCGGACTGCCGCCTGATCTGCGGCGTGGATGAGGCAGGAAGAGGCCCCTTTGCCGGACCGGTAGTCGCCGGTGCCGTGATTCTTTCTCTGGATGATCCGGAACGGGAGATCCTTTACCTGAATGATTCCAAGAAGCTTTCCGAAAAGAAAAGGGAACCGCTGTACGAGGAGATCATGGAGAAGGCCGTCAGTGTGGGCGTCGGGATCGTGGAGCGGGAAGTGATCGATGAGATCAACATCCTGCAGGCAACCTTCCTGGCGATGCAGAAAGCGATCGCTGCTCTGGATCCGCAGCCGGATTATATTCTGGCCGATGCCGTGACGATCCCTAAGATCGCGATCCCGCAGGAGGGCATTGTCAAAGGAGATGCAAAAAGCGTATCCATTGCGGCGGGCAGCATCATCGCCAAGGTGACCAGGGATCGGATCATGTACGAGTATGACAAGCTCTATCCGGAGTATGGATTTGCCTCTCATAAGGGGTATGGAACGAAGGCGCATATTGAGGCCATCAAAGAGTACGGGATGCTGGATATCCACCGCAGGAGCTTTATCCATTTCCCGGCATTTGAACGCAGGGCAGAATAAACAAAAACCCACAAATATTTTTTATAATTTTGGTCAAAAAAGTTATAGATTTATAACAAAAACTATAATAGAATTACGTTGTATGTATGTGTTCTAACATCAACACACAGGAGGAAAGCAAAAATGATTATTATTGGGGAAAAAATTAATGGTTCCATTCCTTCGGTCGCAAAAGCTATCGAAGAAAGAAACGCTGACTGGATCAGAGATCTTGCTAAAAAACAGGCTGATGCAGGCGCAACTTACATTGATGTCTGCGCATCTGTTGATGAAGATAAAGAAGTAGAAGTTTTACATTGGCTGATCGACCTTGTTCAGGAAGTTACAGATGTTCCGATCGCAGTGGACAGCCCGAGCCCGGATTCCATCCTTGGCGCTCTGCCGTTCTGCAACAAGCCAGGCCTTGTAAACTCTGTTTCCGGCGAAGGTGACAAGATCGCTAAGATCTTCCCGGTAATCGCTGATACTAAGTGGGAATGCGTAGCTCTTTGCTGTGATGATACAGGTATTCCAAAGAGCGCAGCTGACAGACTTAGAGTATTTGATCATATTATGGAAGAAGCTAAGAAGTACAACATCGATCCTAGCCGTCTCCATATTGATCCATTGGTTGAAATGCTTTGCACAACCGATGATGCTATGGCAAACCTCGCTGAGGTGATGACAAAGATCAAAGATCAGTATCCGACGATCCACATCACTGGTGCGGTTTCAAATATTTCATTCAACCTTCCATACAGAAAGATCGTGAACCTCTGCTTCATGGTCCTGGCTATGAATGCCGGCCTTGACAGCGCAATCTTCGATCCGCTGAACAGAGACCTGATCGGTGCTGTTTATGCTACAGAAGCTCTTCTGGGCATGGATGACTACTGTATGGAATATATCACAGCTTACAGAGAAGAGTTATTCGGACCTGTAAAAAGCTGAGATCGAAAAAAGGTTGACTAATTTGTCCATAAGGCCAGGTGCCTTTATATAAAATTTTTATCTTATAGGAGGACAAAATTATGTCAAAAATCGAAGAACTTGCTCAGGCAGTCGAAACAGGAAAAGCTAAGATCGTTCCACAGTTAGTTCAGGAAGCTCTTGATGAGGGTATCGACCCGATGGAGATCCTTAACAAAGGTATGATCGATGCAATGGGTGTTGTTGGTGAGAAATTCAAAAACAACGAGATCTTCGTTCCGGAAATGCTGGTTGCAGCACGTGCAATGAAGAAGGGCGTTGATGTTGTAAAACCTCACCTTGGAGCAGGCAACAGCGCAACAATCGGTAAAATGATCATGGGAACCGTTGCAGGCGACCTTCATGACATTGGTAAAAACCTTGTCATCATGATGATCGAATCCGCTGGTTTCGAAGTTGTAGACCTTGGTGTCGATGTTCCGATCGAGAAATTCCTCGAGGCAGCAGCTGATCCGGATGTCAACATCGTTGGATGCTCCGCACTGTTAACAACTACTATGCCATCTCTGCGTGACACCGTCGCAGCTTTAAACAAAGCTCCGAACCGTTCCCAGTTCAAGATCATGGTCGGTGGTGCTCCTATTACTCAGGAATTCGCTGATGAGATCGGCGCTGACTGCTACACAGACGACGCAGCTGCAGCAGCTGAGGCAGCTAAGAAGTTAGTACAGGGCTAATTCGATGAAGATGTGCGAATGCATATCGGATCCTTAAGTATCAAGCAAAAAGGGACGCTCAAATGAGCGTCCTTTTTGCATCCTTTCCCTCTGAAAATTAGTGGACAAAAATACCAAAATGAGTAAAATGATTATAGAAAGTATCAATATCTTCGGATATTATATTTTTGTATGAAAAAAAGTGCAAAATCGGAATACATACATACAAATCCAATTGATGCATTTTTGAAAAAAGGTAATTAATATGAATTATCAGGAAACTTTGGAGTACATTGCCAGTATCAACTGGAAAGGCTCCGTGCTTGGCTTGGAAAGAATCCGGGAATTAATGGACAAACTCGGTAATCCGCAGAAGGAACTGAAGTTTATCCATATCACTGGAACGAACGGAAAAGGTTCAACAGCCGCATTTCTTTCATCTGTTCTGATTGAAGCAGGGTATAAGGTGGGATTATTTACATCCCCTTATATTGAAGTGTTCAACGAGCGGATGCAGATCAACAACTGTAATATCTCGGATGAGGAACTGGCAGAAATCACCACTTACATCCGTCCATTTGCGGATGCAATGGAAGATAAGCCAACGGAGTTCGAGCTGAATACAGCGATCTCTCTTGTTTATTTCCAACGGAATCATTGTAACATTGTTGTGTTTGAAGTCGGTATGGGCGGGGAACTGGATTCCACCAACGTGATCGATTTTGCTGATGTAGCTGTCTTTACTGCCATCGGCCTGGATCACACGGAAGAACTTGGTGATACGATCGAAAAGATCGCTGCAACCAAGGCCGGGATCATCAAGAAGAACTGCCGTGTCGTTCTTTGTAAACAGGCAGATTCTGTCAGCAGTGTGATCCGTAAGAAATGCTGGGAGATGAATGCGAAACTGTTTGTTTCCGAACCGCAGCAGGTTGTATTCAAAGGTGTGACGATCGATCAGCAGACCTTTGATTATAAAGAACTGAAAGGGCTTACCATTCCGCTGATCGGCACTTATCAGATGGAAAATGTTGCTGTTGCACTGAAAGTTGTAGAGGCTTTGCGTGATGGCGGCTGGAACATCAGCGATGAGGCGCTTCGGGTGGGTCTTTCCAAAACAAAATGGCCTGGACGGTTTGAGGTGATCAACCGTGATCCACTGTTTATTGTGGACGGTGCACATAACCCGCACGGGATCCGCGCGACCAAGTCCAGCCTGGTCAGCATCTTCAAAGATAAAAAACTGATTTTCATTTTTGGCGTCATGGCAGACAAGGATTATCCGGATATGCTGGATGAGATCCTGCCTTTAGCCAAAGAAGTTTTGTGTGTGACGCCGGATAATCCTCGTGCTTTATCTGCAGAGGATCTGGCAAAGATCATACAGGACAAAGGTGTTTTCTCTATCGTCAATGGCTCGATCGGAGAAGCGGTCGACAAAGCGTTTGAACGGGCACAGAAAGATGATGTGATCGTTGCGCTGGGGTCGCTTTATATGATCGGTGACATAAAGAAATACAAAAAGAGCAAGTATTAAAAAATAATAAAAAGGAGATTGTTAAAATGGCAGAGTTTAAGACAGACATTGAGATCGCTCAGGAAGCTACACCACAGCACATCCGGGAGATCGCCGCAAAAATCGGACTCACTGAGGACGATATTGAGTACTATGGAAAATACAAAGCAAAAGTTGACTACAACTTATTAGCTACGCCGCGCGCTGACGGCAAGAAAGCTAAGCTGATCCTTTGTACTGCAATCAACCCTACACCAGCCGGAGAAGGCAAGACAACGACTACGGTCGGTGTTGGCGACGCTCTTTCCAAATTAGGCAAGAAGACAGTCATCGCTCTTCGTGAGCCATCTCTGGGACCTGTATTCGGTGTCAAGGGCGGCGCTGCAGGCGGCGGCTATGCACAGGTCGTTCCGATGGAAGACATCAACCTTCACTTTACAGGTGACTTCCATGCTATCGGCGTAGCTAACAACTTACTGGCTGCAATGATCGACAACCATATCTATCAGGGCAATGCACTGGATATCGACCCAAGACGTGTCGTCTGGAGACGCTGCGTAGATATGAACGACAGACAGCTTCGTAACGTAGTTGACGGACTTGGCGGAAAAGCTAACGGCTATACAAGAGAAGATGGTTTTGATATCACCGTTGCATCCGAAGTTATGGCAGCATTCTGCCTGGCTACAGGACTGGATGACCTGAAAGAGCGTTTCGCTAGAATCGTTGTTGCTTACAACCGTGCAGGTGAGCCTGTCACAGCTGGACAGATCAACGCACAGGGCGCTATGACAGCACTTCTGAAAGATGCTCTGAAACCGAACCTGGTTCAGACTCTGGAAGGAACCCCGGCATTCATCCACGGCGGTCCGTTCGCTAACATCGCTCATGGATGTAACTCCGTTATGGCTACAAAGATGGCTATGCATTTTGGTGATTATGTTGTTACTGAGGCTGGTTTCGGTGCTGACCTTGGTGCTGAGAAATTCATCGACATCAAATGCCGTCTGACCGGTCTTCGTCCGGACGCTGTTATCATCGTTGCTACCATCAAAGCTCTGAAGTACAACGGCGGCGTTCCAAAGGCTGATGTCGGCAAAGAGAATCTGGAAGCTCTGGAAGCTGGTATCCCGAACCTTCTGAAACATGTTGAGAACATCACCAAGGTATTCGGCCTTCCGGCAGTTGTTGCTCTGAACAGATTCGTCAACGATACAGACGCTGAGATCGAGCTTGTTACAAAGAAATGTGCAGAGCTTGGCGTTAACGTTAAGATGAGCGAAGTCTGGGGCAAAGGCGGCGACGGCGGTATC
>JAFWLF010000111.1:0-74357 GCA_017511185.1 Lachnospiraceae bacterium
AAAGACATAGCGCGTGATCCCCATCTGTTCCGCTTTATCAAGTGTGTCTTTGGTTCCGGTGCTGCTTCCATTCCAGAATGCAACTACCAGAGGCTTTTCTTTGGCAGCATACTCCAGCATTTGTGAGTTTCTGATAAAACCTGCGCGCTTTCCATATTTCGACCACTCCGCAGGAAAAATACTGCAGGGAAGGCCGTGCTCTTTAGCATATTGCTCTCCCAGTATAGCCGCACCGTTTGCATGGCCGGATACAATCTCCACATTTTCATACTGCGGCACGATCTTATCTAATGATTCTTTCAACAGGTCGTAATCCTGAAAACTCCTTCCGCCTGCAACGATGATCCTCGTTCCCATATCGCGACAATCCCTCATCTTTCCTCAATATAAATAATGCACAAACGGTTTCAGCTTTCCGGAGTTTCTTGGATGTCTAAGTTTCCTCAGCGCAGTACTTTTTCTCACCTCGGCCTCCTCCGGATCAATGCCCTCTGTCGCCGCAAATAATTCCAACGATTCCCCGGTTCTGAAGAGTTTCTCTATAACATCCTTTTCTTCCTTTGGAAGACTGCTTGCGTTTTCCTCTATCTGGTCTAACAGTTCTCCGGAATAATCGATCACATAGTTCGCCTGTCCGAAAATGGCCCGGACCAGGGTGTCACAGTATCCGATCTCATTCCAGGTAAGATCTGCTTCGATCAGTTCCAATTCATCACCGGTGTCATAAAATGCTGTGTCTTCAGGGAGCTGGAATTCCCGCAGTATCTCTGTTTTAGCGGAAGGATGGTCCTTTATCCACTCCCCGGTAAATACGGCATACCCCGTTCCGTTCTGAGGCTTAAAAGGAGACGTAAAAAGCTTGATAACACGCCCTCTCGGGGTGTTCTCATACTCGCCTGCAAACCTCTTATCCTTTCCTTTTTTTGATTCTTTTTCCCAGATGGATCTGTGTGTCCGGCTATCTGTTGTAACGTCAATATGAAAGATCTCCGGAGCATAGGACCGGTACTTAGGATTATTGCCTGCAAAGGAATTATGCACGCCGAACAGTTCCTCTTTTTCTGTGTCATACCAGAATATCCCGACCAGGGGGGCATCCTGATCCACGTTATGGATAATCTCCTTCATACATTCAACTGCAGCTGCATCATAACAGCTGAACGGCTGGACGCTTTCAGCAAAATGATTGATGACCAGTGCCTGTGCCAGCAACTGTGCTTCATTATTTGTGATGACCATCGGAGCATCCATGGCATACAGCATGCACAGTCTCACGGCACGGATGGCAACATTATAAGTCGCCGGTCTTTTCGCCTTTTTCAGAACGATCAGGTCCGGGATTTCCGGCTGCATATCTGAAAACGGTACCAGGTCACGGTTTTCCCGGATGATGTTTTGCAGCGGATCCTCATCTTTGATCGTCTTAAGGCGCTCTTCCAGTTTTCGGAAGTCTTCGATCACATTCTTCAGGTCCTCCTGGCTCCAGTTCATTTTGCAGAGATAATACATATCCGGCTCGTCATAGTCTTTGTCATCATATGGCCATTCCGGGATGCTCAGATATCCTTCTTTATCGGTATGCTCGAACATTTTTACCATGGTCTGTACCGGTGATAAGCTTGGTAATTCATCCTCGATCATAAAGGCCGGTTTTGGGTAATGCATAATGCACCTCCTGACATAATAGTGGGAATTTGACTTGTTTCATGAACTCATTATAGTTTTCACCATGTCCCGTTTTTGGTGCATAAAAAAAGATTGTTGATATTTCCTCAATACCAGCAACCTTTTTTACGAAGCAATATAAAGTGTCTTTTTACTGTCGCAGATCAGTCATCATAATTCTCTTCACGCACATATGATTTAAACACTCCGGTATCAAAATTGAAAATGTATTCCTCTTCCAACCCGAAAGGATATGTGCCCAGTTCCGGCCATAATTCATTACTAAATAAGTATTCATCTTCTTCCTCAATATAAATATCAAAGTTCGCATCATGATCCGCAGGGTAATCAGATAATGTAACCTCCATTTCTCCTACTTTAATCTCTCTCCAAAGCACATCCGACACAGCTTGTTCAATGTCTTCTACATCAAGCACTTTGAATTCCTTTGTTTTAATAACCATTTTTCTCTCCTTTCGTCACATAGACCTAATAATCAAATCTCTTTTATTAAGTTTTTTGTTTTTAATAATCAGGCTCTCTTCGTTTTTCTTCTGCGAGTTGAGGATCATACCAGTATTTACTCCGCATATCCCATCCCTCATTAAGATAATCTGCCTCCTGCAGCTGTTTCAGGGTTCTGCTAACGGCTTTTCTTTCCATTTCTATACCATAATTCTCCATCAGATAGTCTACCACAGCATTTACTCCGAGCCGGTTATCCTCACTCGAATACTCCATCATGATCTCCATGATATAAACCGGTGCAAGATGTTTATCTTTGTTTTTGTTTCGGATACGGAAGATTTCATCCAGTTCCTCATCCGTATACTCATCCTCTGGTTTTGGAAGAACGATGAAACTCATTCTTCCGAATGCCCGATCACCTCTGAAATCCTGACTTCGCTGGACTTTTCGGAAGGAGTCTTCAAATACATGGACAACATTGTCAATATCGCTAAAAGCGACATTGATATCGTCACTACTCTCTATGGCCATTGTGAGAAGTTCCTTCAAAAAGTCTCTTGCAAGTTCTGCCAGGATATTAATTAATTCTAAATCTGCAAAGTCGTTCTTTTTAAACTCTTTTGTGCAGTCAATAATCTCATGTGCCCTGATGCGGAAAAGAATCGGAAAATCCAAGCCACACTCTTTTTTTAACTTTGCCAAATCCTTCATGCTTGGAAATGGCAATGTTCCGTCCGGAGACGCGTAATCATGGCAAATCAGAGTCACTGACTGTTCGCAGATATTCATTATTTTATCAGCCACCAAAGATCCTATCGCACTGGCATAATCTACAAATTCGCCACCGTTCATGCTGAACATTTGCTTAACAATCGAATATAGATCTTTCAGGTTTTTCCGAAGGAGCGTCCGACACTCATCGGGAGTTTTTGTTTTAGCTTTCATTTTTCTTCCCCCCCTATTTGTTTTCAATTCTACAAATACAACAGATGATAACCGTTTCCCGATTCATAATACCATAGGCAAATAACAGATTTCATCTATTCTGATTAAAATGTTTTATCGCAGGCCAAGAACCGCCTCTACTTTTTCCAGTCTTTTCGCCACCTCTGGTGAAGGGTCTTTCAGGCTGTAAAACCAGAAGAGTGATTTTTTCAGTGATTCCTTGTCTTCCAGGTCTTTCGAATAATACGCCGCAAGAGATTCCACGCTGCGATTGTTTCCCAAGGCAGCAGCCAGTTCCAATACCTGATTGATCTGTTCCGGCGGGAAGACCCGGTCATAAGACTGGTTCATCATGTTTTGTGCATGGTAAAGCAGTTTCTCATGATTGAGTCCTTGATACATCTGCTCATACCAGAAGCATTCCTCTTCCCGATCCTGTGTTTCCAGTCCGCCTCTGTTATCGTGGCAGACCCAGGCCATGAACTCCATGGAAGGGAGATAGGAATTAAGCGCAACTTCGCGGCATACCTCTATTGCCGTGATCCGATCCACCGCATCGTCACTTTCCCACAACTGTTTTGCTTCCTCTGCCAAATATGCATTGTCTGTTTCTTTCATCATTTCTTTCATCTCTTCTATGGTTGGTTTATTTTCTTTCATTTTCCGTATTTTCCTTTCGTGATTCATGATCATCTTCAAACAGTTTCAAGTATTCCTGAAACGATATCGTCTCCGCGTCATTCGGTGCGGCGTCCACGCCTGTTTTTGCATGCGGATTCAGTTCCCATTTGGAACGGGTGGCATACCGCATGGAGAAGAACGGCCTGTGACTGATGCGATAGCCGCTCCTATTCAGAATGGCACTTTGAATGGTATCGGCATCCACCACATAGGTTCTGTCATATTCTTCTGGCAAGGATTGAAGCACTTTTTCTTCAAGTTCTTTATTTCTCATATCTTTTTGCATGTTTTTGCCTTTCTGTGTTTTTATGATCCCGCTTATTTCTCTTGTATCTGTCTCTATCTTAAAGAAAGTCGTGTCCTGTTTTTGGTACATAAAAAATCCTGCCGGAATATCCAGCAGGATTTTAAACACAATTCTTATCCCTTACATTTTTATATCACTTATTTATTTTAAATGTTTTCCCATGCACTTTCCACAGAGCTTCTTCCCTTATGGTTTATAAATTATAATCCAGATAAGGGATTTCTGTCAGGATTGCCAGGCAGGCTTCCGACATACAGTACTGGCTTCTCCGGACGATTCTCTTGAACCTTTCCGGATCTTTCATATTACTGTTCTGTTTATCAATTCCCTGCACTCCGGCTGCCGGCCAAACCTCAATACCATGTGCCGCATTCCGTTTGTAAACCTTTTTCGCATACGCCTGCTTTTGAAAAATCCTTTCCCAGGTGAAAACGCGCATATAGGTAGCCAGGCTTTGCAAAACGATTGCCTGATTCCCGATTTTATTCTTCCATCTGACGCCTGCCCATTTTAAATAATCATGATAAAACGCAAGAAAAAGGTTATGGACCAGCGTATCGGTCAGGCACATCTCTATCAATGTCTGATCTCCTTTTTCCAATTGACATATCGTCTTCAGATATATGGTTATCTCATTTTTGGAAGCATTATAATCACCTGTTACTAAATAGATAAACGAACGGTTCAGAATATCCCGGATTATCTTTTTCTCTTCCTCGGATTCGGTTTCTTTGTAATATTTGGATGGGTCAGGAGAGTTTTCATTATAGTCCTCCCGGTTTTCTCCTCCTTTGAGCATCCGTCTGTAAAGACCTTTCCTGCCCGCATTGTAGAAATCATCGTCTGGAAGACCGGCAATTTCTTTTTCTATGTCTTTCGGATCCACTCCATCGACCTTTTTTACTTTATACTCATCCGAAAACCGTATTTTTACCCTCCGAACGATGTAGAGCATTCTTTCTTCTAATGCTCTACTCAGGAAAAGTTGGCGTGCGATCTCCGGAACTTGGTCAAATGCCCAGCCTTTTATTGCAAGAACCAACTCATGTTCAGAATCATGCGTGGTTGGATAAAACACTTTCTTCTGAATATTATAATATCTGCTTAATTCATGAAAATAATCTCCCATTTTATTCCTCCTTGGATGATTTGATAATAACTTCGATCTGTTTCCGCAAATAACCTATTTTATCTATTCATTTATGTTGTTTATTATATCACACACCGGAACCCCATCGTCCCCTTTTCCGGTTTCGTGTTTGCTGGCATCTCAATATCCTCTGCCGTGATCGTAGCAATCTCTTTCCGTGACAGGTTTTCCACGTCACCGCTGACCAACCGGGTAGCCTGTGCCATTCGTGCTTTCTCGATCACATTACGGACATATCTTCCATTTCCAAAGTCTTCCGATTTTTTTGCAAGATCAAAAACTCCTGCCAGTTTTTCTACGGCATCATCCGTCAACCTAAGTTCCAGTTTGGATGCCTGGTACTTCGCGATCTGACAGAGTTCTTCCGTTCCATAGTCTGCAAATGGGACGTGGAATGCGATCCGGGAGCGCAGTCCCGGATTGCTCTGTAAGAACTTCTCCATTTCGTCCGGGTATCCTGCAAAAATCACGACTAATTCATCTCTGCGGTTTTCCATCTCCTGAACGATGGTGTTGATCGCTTCTTCTCCAAATGAACCTGCGTTTTCGGTTGCAAGCGAATACGCTTCATCAATGAACAATACACCGCCGGATGCTTCCTTAAACTTTTTCTGTACTGCAGGCGCTGTCCAGCCGACATATTTCCCGACCAGATCGCTCCTTCCAACTTCCACCAAGTGTCCTCTGGAAAGCAATCCGTTCTCCCGCATGATCCGTGCAAATAGTCTGGCAACCGTGGTCTTGGCAGTCCCCGGATTACCGGTAAAGACCATGTGCATGGAAGGCCTTTGTGCATTCATCCCTTTATCTGCAAACAGTTTCTGGGCTTTATAGAAATCCAGCGCCTGTTTGATCACTTTCTTTGACTCTTCCAGACCGATCATCTTCAAGAGCTCATCATAAGCTGTTCCTTTCGGAGCAGCTTTCGCCGCTTCTTTCTTCACTGTTGCAATCTCTTTGTATTCTGGATACACACTAGTCTTCAGTTTCCGGTTATACCATTCATCAAACAGGTCTCTCATTTCCGTTCCCAGATAGGTCTTGTCTTCTTCCAGCATTGCAAACAGTTTTTTATCTGACCGGATCCCTCGGTCTTTTGCAAGCACCTGCAGATAATCTCTGGCCTGCTCCGCTGTGGCCGGCACATCTCGGATCTCTACTATACTGAAGCTTCCAAGGTTTTCATAGATGAAGTCACGAACTTTTGTACATTCCCGCGGAAGGCAGATAATCGTAAGCACCTGGTTGCGGAAACGTTTCATCACTTCGCAGAGATTGATCAGCGTTTCCATATCGCCGGTCGCATAATCGTCTTCGTCACATTCATCCACAATGTAACGAGCAATGACCGTGCCGCTGCTGCAGCTTTTGTACAGACACTCCAGAACATATTCCGAGTAATCGCTGGAAGGATAGATATTAATAAAAGAATACCGCCGGCTGCGGATCCTCTGTTTTGAATATAACGCCTGCATCAACAGACGGCTGACATTCTTTCTCGCTTCTGTATCGTCCGTCTGAAGCATGTAGTGGACCGGATGTCCTGCGATCTTTTTCTGAGGCTTGCTCTTAAAAATGCGATCCAGTTCCGGGAGCAGGTCACCATTCATCTGATATTTGCCTGCCTTTTGATAGATTTTTTCCTTTTCGCATTCTGTCAGTAAATTCTCGCCAAACCTGAATAAACGGTTGCCACACAGAACATCCAGTCCAAAGTTTTCCAACACTTCGTCGTCATCCTCAATATATCCTGCACGATCTGCATCCCGGAGCATGGCGCGGATTGCTGCAAATGTGATTTCCTCTACGCTGATATTTGCCACATTTAACTTGAGTGCCTCAGCATAACGTTCTGAAAGTATCGGGATGTCTTCCGCGTTTTTTAATATGAAGCCAGCGGTCAGTTCATCACTGGTGGCATCTGAAGCAAACAGAAAAGCATCTGTTTTGTTTTGGAGTTTTTCATTAAATTCTCTGCTTCTTTTGGCAATCTTGCGGATGTTGCTGCGCTCATCAATCTTATTATCATTTTCTTTTACCCAGTTTTCATTTGTAATAGTTCCCTTAATCTTAAAAAACTGCATATCTGATACCTCGCTTTTCTAATTGCATAACAACTGGTAAAAAGGGTTGATGTCTTTTTCTGTCAAAAGAATACATAATCCAATGTCCCGTTTTTGGTACATTATCTTGCATATCATAATGGCATCTGATAATGTTGAAGTGGAAATAAATGTGCAACATTATGCACCATATAAGACACATAGACTGAAGTATTATGAGAAAAACAAACACGAAGGGAATATCGTATGGAAAAAGAAAGCCTGGAAGCGAAAATAATGGCGATCCTCCGGATCCGGGAGATTTTGGAAAGATACAGTGACGATGACCATCATCTCACGCAGCAGCAGATCATCCATTATCTGAAGCAGGATTATGGACTGATTCTGGAGCGGAAAGCTGTCGCGAGAGACCTTTCCCGCTTAAAGGAAGCCGGCGTCGAGATCAGGTCCGACCGAAAAGGATCCTATCTTGCCGCCCGCCAATTTGACGATACGGAACTGCGGATCCTGATTGACGGTGTACTCAGCAGCCGTTATATATCAAAGAGGGATTCGGATGGCCTGATCGAGCGGCTCTGCGAACTATCTTCTGTCTATTTTTCAGCGAACTACAAACATGTTTATAATCTGAAAGACTGGCAGAAAGAAGAGAACCCTGCGCTCTTGTATAATATCGACTTGATAAATCAGGCGATCGAAAAAAAATGTCAGTTGGAAGTCACTTATTTTTTCTATGAAAAAGACAAAAAAAGGCACAAGGACTATACGGCCCCTGTTTCTCCAGTTGCCCTTTTCCTTGTAGAACAGGAGTACCTGCTTTTGTATATCATTGATTATCCTTCGATGTTCCCGGAAATGACCATAACCAGTGAAGATTTGGGCGGAAACAACGAACAATGGCTGGTCGCACATCCACTAAGAGCATTGACTGATCTGAAGCTTTTAGATGAAAAGAAGGCCGTTAAACTGAAATCAACCGACCTGCTCCCAAAAGATATGAGCATTCCGAAATTCATTGAAGAATTCAGTCTAGACAAGTGGGGCCGTGCATTCATTAACAAGGAAACCGTTGACCGGCATCTGGTCTCCTTCCTCTGCCCTTCAGACTGGATCTGCAGAGCTATCGACTATTTTGGCAAAAGCATAAACATCTCGGAAATACCGGAACTGCCGAAAAATATAATAAAGGACTATGACGTCTGGAATGAAAACGAAGTGTATAAGAACATGGTCAAGATATCTACATATACTACCTTTCCTATTTTAAAAACATTTGTACTGGAGAATGCCCCATTCGTAACTGTGATTTCTCCGGATGATGCAAAAGAAAAAATGCAGGAATATATCAAAAACTATTACCATGCGCAGAAAGCCCTGGTAAAGGCGATTGAGAAAAATTCGTAAGCAACGTGACTTACGCTACACATCAATATGATAGATCAGCGCATCTGCTTCCTCGCCGGTTAGTTCTTTGAACGCCTTAATATAGGCGCCAAGCTGTTCCTGGTATTTTTTGTCGAGATCAGACGGATCCGCATTGGTCTTATAATCGATGATATGCCAGTTTCCGTTCTTTTTATAGATAGCGTCCATGACACCATTCCAGATGCTTCCCTTCTCTTCTTCAGGCAACTGATAGCAGAAAGGAACCTCGCAGAAGACCTCGTCCGCTGAAAGCAATTCCTCAAGGAGATCCTGCGGTGCATCATTCACCTGCGGATATCCACCGTTTCGCATCGTCTCGCCGACGTTTGTCAGCATTTCTTCTCCGTCTGCTTCGGTGTAGGCATACTCCGAAAGTATTTCCTGAACGGTATCCTTCAGATCGATCTGATCGCCCGCCGATACCATAGTTTCCATCAGTTTATGTACCATCGTACCAACCAGCGCCGGGTCCTTCCGGACAACTCGTGTGCGTGCCTGCTCATCTTCCGCATCTTCAAAGTCATTTTCCTCAGACCGCCCCTTCACCTTGATCATACTTGGACGCCGTATTTCATATGTTTTTTCTCCAGAGGAACTATCGGCAAAAATTGTATGATCCGCCGCTTCCTGATAAATCGAAGATACCGGTTTCACCATTCGTTCCTGTGTTGGCTGCACTTCCCCTTTTTGCAGATCGAAGAAATCTCCGTCACAGTGATCAATGAACTGCAGCCACGGATTGCTTTCCAAATCGTTACCACTTGCATTCAGCGCACGTCCAACCAAAAGCACTCTCCTGGCTCTTGTCGCGGCCACATATAATAACCGAAGTCTTTCCGCCGCAAGGGCTTCCTCTTCCAGTTCTTTTTCTGCTTCAAACGCATGATTCTGAAAAACAGGGAAGAAGTTTTTCTCTGCTGCAAAGATCCAGCACTTCGGCATCTTACCGGAATGGTCCACGCGCATAGACGCATTTCCTTTTTTCTGGCTTGGAGAAGCAAGGATCACGATCGGCGCTTCCAGACCTTTCACTTTGTGCAGGTTTGCAAGATGCACCTTATTTTCATCCCGCTGGAGCGAAATGGTCCGCTCCTCGTCCGACTCATCACAAATTAAGCGTGACAGATAATCCGATCCATCTTTTAAAGAAGCCACTTCTCCGGAAATCTCAGCATTGTGCAGCAGTTCCATCGCAAAGAGTGCGGTTTCCAAATTCTCCGACCCAAAAGCTGCAAAGACCGGATAGTGTTCTAAGATCAGCCCCAGAAGGGCTGCGCAGGAAAGATCATTGACCGGAAATCCCTTTTCTTCCAAAAGATCAAGTTTTTCTACGCCGACCTGATAAATCTTTTCCGAAGGATGTGCCAGCGCAGCAAAGATTTTCGCTGCATGCACTAAAGCCGGACAATCGTGAAAAACGACTTTTCCCTCCACAAGGAACGGAATGTTCCTGGCCGTAAACTCCTGCATATAGTCCGCCAGTTTTGTTTTCACCGGCGTAATGATCATGAAGTCTTTATATGTGATCCTTCGGATCTTTGCATCTTCTTTGTTTTCCTTTTCTCGTATCAGGTATGCCGGATTATCCACAAGCTGCTCGATGATGTCTGCGACTTTAAAAGGATCCTTGTCGGATTCCTCTGCAGTCTTTCCACTATAGGAAGGATAGTAATAAACGCCTTCAAATGTGCCATCCTCATCCGGCTTATCTCCGAGAGGGATTTCCCGGAACCGACTCTGGTTTTCCGTATCCTCCGGCAGCAATCCCGTAAACACCTGATTAAACCATTCGTTCATCTGATACGTGGAACGGAAATTGCGGTTCAGGTACAGCACTTCACCAACAGAACCAGTAAACAGCGCCTTCACTTTTGAAAACGAAGCAACATCTGCGCTTCGGAAGCGATAAATGGACTGTTTCGGATCGCCCACTATAAAGAGTGAGCCTGGCTTTGGAATGCAGGCTCTCCAGTCCGGAGTTGGATTCTGTGCAGCAAGATAGAAAAAGATTTCCGCCTGAAGCGGGTTCGTATCCTGAAATTCATCGATTAGGAAATAACTATGGCGTGCATAGATATGCCGGATCAAAACACCACCTTTGGCAGTATCTTCCTTCAGCATATCCCGCAGATACAAAAGATAATCAAAGAAGGTCAGACTGCCTTCCTGCTTCAGTTTTCTGGCAACCGGCTCCACACAATCCGCAACAAAGCTGAGCGCTACAGCCGCCTGCAGGTTTTCTATTTTTTCTTTGATATAGTATTCTGACTCTTCATCTACCTCATACCATCCCGTCTTTCCTCTGGATTCATGGGCGGTAAATAATGCGGAAGCAGCCATCCCCAGCTGATCCGGATCGATGGTCGGTATCAGCCGCAGATCTTTTAATGATTTAAACGCAGCAAGGAGATCGGAGACATCTTCGCTCCATTCACCAAGAAGCGCCTGCCGACGCACTTTCAATTCTTCATATGCCTTAACTGAATTCTTGTTTTTCTCATAAATATATTCCGGATGCGCAAAGAGTTTTTTTATCAGCTCCTTCATAGGACCTTCCACATCCTGAAATACTTCTTCCGGAGATTGTGGCTGCGCATCATCCTGCATGATCTTGGCGTTTCGGTTTGCCAGCATGATTTTCAAAAGCGAAAGAAACACTTCCTCTGCATTCCAATACATAGCGCGGAACTCTGTGCATTTTTCTTTCAGCGCTTCGCCATAAGGCGCCACTCCATTCTGGATCAGCGAATACTCCCTGCGACAAAGGGCATCCATCTCCTCATCCGGGATCACCATGCTGTTCGAAGGAATGCCCGCCTCTGCCGGATGCTCGGAAAGGATCATGTTACAGAAGGAGTCAATCGTGCCCATAAAGCAGAGGTCAATGTTCTTCAGCGCCTCTGCACAGTTTGCGTTCTCTGATGCTTTTTTTGCCAGTGCTTCCTGGAAGCGGCTGTAAAATTCTCCTGCCGCAGCTTTTGTAAATGTAATGGCGCAGATTTTACTGACATCTATCCCTGCCTCAACCATAGAGACCATGCGCTGCACGAGGGAGTATGTTTTTCCGCTTCCTGCGCCGGCTTCCACAAAAAAGTTCGTGAAAATATCCGATTCGATCCGTTCTCTTGCTTTTTTGTCCTGCATGAATAAAGTATCCTGCATCAGCCTGTCACCTCCTCTCTGTCTTTTCCGCAAATATCCGCGCACTTGCAGTACTTGCAGTTCGCATCCTTTTCACCCGGATTACACGGATAATCGGAGGTTTCCAACGACTGTCGGAAGAATTCCAGTTTCTTAGCCAATGCTGCTTTCATTGCATCGTTGTAATGACAGACAACCGATTCATTCAGTCGGATATACCGGTATTCGCAGGATGTCACCGGAATACCCTGCTGCTCGGCCATATATGCGTAAAGGAGGACCTGCAGACAGGTATCCGCATCATCTTCCACATGTTCGATACGCCGTTTTGTTTTATAGTCCGCGATTATGCAGTTCGCATCATCGATCTTTTCAATCCGGTCCGGATAGCCAAACAGTTTCACGCCAGTTTCATGCTCCACGGTCCATTGATCTTCCGCGCTGAGCACTTCATAACCCGGATCATTGTCATACGCATTTTCCATCATTTTCAAAAATGCGCGTTTTTCCTTTGTCATTGCCTCCATATGCATCGGCGGCCTGCTCTTTAAGAAATCATCAAACTCTTTTTCCGCGCGTTTCAGGAATTCATTTTGGGAAACATGCTTCTCTGCCAGATGTTCCATCTGGGAATGTGCCAGCGTACCAAGCTGATTGGCATTGATCACAGTAAACGGATCATCGTCTTCCGGCTCCCGGATCTTCAGAATCTTTGTTAAATAGAACCTACGCGGGCAACTGAAAAAGATTTCCAAAGCACTTGGCGACCAGGCTTTCTCCAAGTCGGCCCTCTGGATATCCTCCTCTTTCAAAGCCAGGTCTGCTTTACCAACGATATTGCGGTTATATGCCTGCCCGATTTTAGAAACACTGGATAAGACATGATCAAAGAAGCCTACATGACGAAGGCTTTGTTTGAAGTCTTCCATGGATGCGTCCGGGTGAGCGGACTGGAAGATCTCAAACAAAACGGACGAAGGATTATCTTCTTTGTGTTCTGCCAACTGATATCCGGCATAAGACATTCGAATCGTCACATCAAGTGCAGAAGACGCGCGGAGCAGATTCAGAAGTGTCTTCTTCTTATCCTGGATCCGATTTACCGAAGTTGGGACTGAAGATTCATCTCCGAAAAGAAGATAATCGGAATCTAACAGAAGATAGTTTTCGGTTGGCGACCCTGGGAAGACGGACGCGGAAAGACCAGCAATAAACAGATTCGGTCTTAAAGAAGCAAGCGCGCCTGTGATGGATGTTACATACAGTTCTCCTTCACGGCTGATCTCCGAGCAAACCGTTTTTGCCAATAGATCCGGAATAATAAGGCTGATGTCATCATCCGAGTATTTTGTAAAAGCATCTAATGTATTTGTAATGACGCCGATGGCCGAGCGGTCTACACGGCCTGCAAATCCATCCCGGATAAGCGAATACGTACGGATAAAATAACTGCAGCCCTTGGCAAGCTCTTCTGCAAGGAACGTGACGCTTTTCAAAGTCTCCAGATCATCCTCTTTGGTCAGTGTGTCCTTGTATGCTTTGATGCGTTTCTTGTTTTCTGCGCCATCGCTGCTGATGCGAAGCTGCCCGGCCACCTCACAGAGCTTATGAATCCTAGTCAATCCGAACGCCTGCCGATCCAGCGCTTCGCTCGTTAAGAGTTTTTCCAGTGCATTGACGCCATGAAAGCCCTTCGTATTCCATTCATAGTAAAGTTTTAATAATTCCGCCGGATTGGAATTGATGATCGGGATGCCGTTTCCGAATGTCACAGGAATGTGGTACTGCAGAGATTGATCATAGATCAATTGTGCATAGGAACTGCTATCGGCCGCAGCAATGACGCACTGGTCTAATGGAATGTTATTCTCGTAGATGTAGCCAAGAATGTCCTCCACTTCATTCGAGGCTCCATAAGCATCCGTCATCACGATTTCCGGAAGCGTATTCTCTTCTTTATCAAATAGATCTATAAGGCTGATTTCCTGATAGCTGTCGTCAGACAGTTTTTGAAGGAGTTCTTTTTCGAGTGGACTGAGCGGATACTCTTTCAAGATATAGAAGGTTGCCTTCAGCAGCTTAGCTTCTAAAGCCGCCTTACGAATCAGGCCAATGGTATCGATATAATGATTATCCTTAAGTGCGCGGAGGTATTTTCCATAAACCTCCGCCAAAGCCTGGTTCTTTTTTGGGAACTCCCCGCCGGACAGCATGCCCCGGATAGTCTCTTCTTCTTTGTTCGGAATTAGGGATCGCATGGAAAAGATTGCCGACGCGATCTGTTCGCAATCCGCATAAGAAGCAGACGCAAAGTAAGAAACCTTATTCAGAAAGGCATTATAAACAGAAGGCTCTTCCCTTCGAGGCAGAAAGGTTTCCTTCACGCTGATTCCGGAGCGCATCAGGGCCAACCGGGAAAGGCCAGTAGCATTTTCCACTCGCACTCCAAGTGTATTCTTTCCAAAACGCGCCAACGTGCGGATCAGTTCCGTTCCTCTGCAGGCAGGCGCAAAGATGATGGTTTCGTGCATGATCTCTACCTATCCAGTTCAAAAGAAGTCTTTAAACATTCCCCAATAATGGTCTTGGCGCCGATATTCATCGCATCCTCTTTCTATGTATTCCACGGTCGCCATGTTCATCGTTAACATTTATATGTCTACTGAATATATGCTACCATGCTCAACCTCTCAGTCAAGCAACTTTATTCCTTTTTCTTTTATCCATACTATTATCTTATTTTTTCTAAATCCATTCTCATAGTGATTGTGAGTAAACTAATAATAACAATAATACAAACAGCCTTGACAAACTTTGAAATACTCCTTTTCCCCGATTGCAATCACTTTACAAAGATTATTTGCTTTTATACAATTATAAAAATGATATTTATATGCTAATTCAAGCACCAAGTACAAGGAGGGCGCCATGTCATACAGATTATTAGATGATAGTTATACATATGAACAAAATTATAAGAATACTATAATAAAAATAGAATCAAAAATGAAAAAAAACATAAGAAAAGCGGCAGAGGCAGGAATTGATGATCTATTAAATGCTCTGTCCTTAAACCCATATTATGGAAAATCGATTTCTGATGTAGTGCGGAAGGTTAAAATTAGTTTTTCTGACGAGATTATTAATATTAGTGTTCCAGGGTTAAAAACTAAAAGGACTGCAAAAAAGGAGAAAAACCACGAAAACGAATCAGATTATACATATAACGATTCCATATGGAATAAAAAGGATAATATGAATCCTTTCTCAAATTTACCGAAACCAATTAATGACTTTGACCACGAACAGTATCAGAAACTATATCAAGGTTTTACATATACTGTCCTGGTAGATTATGATCAAAAAAACGATAAGATCACGTTATATTTAAAAGCCATCAAACAATCACAATACAATGCATATGCTGATTTTGATGATATCGTGTATTCTTTATTTGTGTATGGACTGTTCCAGTCGTTTTATTATAAATATAGAAAGCAATTTGGAATTCCACAGCTTCCAAATGACGAAAATGAAAAAATAATAGTATGCAGCATTGCAAGCTTTATTGAACATATATTTGCCAAGGAAGTGTTGAGAAATGTTATCTTGGCAAATGCATTTTGGGATAACTTCATCGCCCATGCAGTTGAAATATGGCCGTGCGCTGGTATTCAGGGAATCCTTAGCAACGACAGAATGAAAACTATTTTCATGAGGAGTATGTATAGCACCACCGAGGCATGCCTTGCAATTCTTACAGAAGTTCCTTATTTTCACTGGAAGATTTAGAAATCCTTGTACAGCATTAAAGCAAGGGCACATAGTTTCTCTTCTTCTTTTTCACTAATTACATATTATTCCATTAAGACGCAAAAAGGCCGGCATTTACCGACCTTTTTCCTTAATATCTCAATGTTTTAAATTAATTATGCCAAACAGATAAGATAAGAAACGGAAACTTTTAGCCGTTGCGTTTCGGATAAAAGAAAAACTCCTTTCTTCAGGGACTAAAATAGAAACTGTTTTCCTCATTTATGATTCAATCACTCTTTCATCATCATTTTTCCATAGTTATTAATAGTATTTAATATCATTAAAACTAATGAATAAATGACTCGACATATGATTTAAAAGAATCTGTATCTGTAAAATATCTATACCCCGCATTATTAACTACTTGATGCACTTCACTTGGCGCTCCTAACAATAATGCTACTGGTTCAGATAATCCACTCTGGATCCCATCTGGCCATGCAACATCTATCGTCGCTAATTGTTTTCCTGTATCGTCTGCCAAATCGTAATACATTTCTCCTGGATTTAGTTTTTGTTCTTCCATCCAAAGCAATATTTCCATAATTGTATCTTCCTCAGATTTTTCATTTTCAATTTCATTGATATCTTCCAATGAACGATTTGCATAATCTTCAATAATTCCTTCTTCAATATTTCCTTGCAACAGACTCTCAAGAAAATCATTTGCTGATTCAGCTAACAGTTTTCTGCGTTCAGCCAAAAAATCCAGATATTTATCTACAGATCTCAATTTCTCATCCATAGGTATCCAATGGGTTTCCATTGCGCCTGGTGTTTTATTCATATAATCCGGGAAATAGTCTTTCGGTTCTCTGTCACTGATTGCAATATTAGTACCTTTTGTTAAAAAAGTATAATTAGCAAGTGCATTTACTTCTGACCTTGAATATCCATTCTTATACAATACGGCTTTTGGGAAAATGTGATGAACATCCAATTGAGACATAATCCCCAACATTGATGCCTTTAATTCCAAACCGTTTCCCCAGTCTTTTGCATGGGTTACTCTTGTCATCATATAGAGTAAAGGATAAAACCTTGCGCCAGAACTCCATCCCCAAAAATCCGACTCGGTAAGTTTTAATGTACCGCGATTTTGCTTTAACTGATTTATCAATCCATCTATTCCGGAACCCGTAGCTAAAGTATTGAGATCTTGCGCAATTGTACTTTCGGTCGATCCCGAATAACGGCCCCATAAAAATGTATGAATATACCAATATAGAAGTTTATCCCATTCTTTCGCGTCTATCTCCTTTTCTCCTCGATTATGAACATAATCAATCATTACAGGAATTGAATATCGACTTCCCAAAACCCGATCATGATCTAATCCCAATCTTGATGCTATCTGATTCAGTATCAGTGAAATCATTTTATCTGTTTCTTTTAGTCCAATTTTAAAATCCGCGATTGATACTGTAGATAATTCAGAAAAATATGCCTTGTGTGTCAAATATACTGCCACACAGCGAAGGAGCCAATCCTGCTTGAATTTATAACCAGCCTTAGAATACTTATTTAATATACTTCGCATTTCTGACCTTGCTTCAGGCCATTGCGCACATATTTTAGCCAATGCCAAGTCACCTGTGCTTAATTTTGTACCACCACTATTAACGTTATTAAAAATCTCTACAACAACATCTATTGTTTTGTCTTCACCGACTACACGCTGAACATGAATATCAGTTTTCTTTATGTTATCCAGTTTATTGAGCTTCTCCATATTTTTTAAATAGAAAAGCTGAGTTTCCTGATCTGGTGCTTTTGTCACAAAGGTTCCTGCCCCTTCTTTCATGAGTTGGGTTACATTGATCCAATTATTATCCCCTTTCATTTTTAGCGGAAGATAAAACTCAAATACTTCGTCTTCTAAGTTGAAATATAAATCTGTAAAAGCTTTCTCATTTCCCTCAAAAAAAGCTGGTGGTTGCCCCTTAATTATTCCATACAGACTAGTTATTCTCTGCTGTCCATCAAGAATCAAGTCTACGTTTCCATACGCCTGTTCTTCTATTCCATTTCTCATAATACTTGTATCCACTGGGGTGACCCATGTAAGCAATCCTCCGATAGGATATCCGCGATATAAAGAGTTCATAAGTTTTCGAACTTGATCTCGATTCCAAACATATCCTCTTTGGAATTCTGGAAGTGCATAATTGCCTATTTCTATTTGGCTAATGATAGTTTCAATGGTCATTAATTGCTCCTTTCTTTTTTCAGATTGTCATTATTCTGAACTCTACAGTATTTAACACCTTATTAATATAGAAAGTATATCACTTATGGGGGACGGCCGCTATTCTCTGTAGATAGTTTTTTGTTTTAAAAAAGAGTTCGACGGGAGATCCCTCCCGCCGATGTACTCTAACTGATAGTTATTGTTGAATATCTTAATATGTAATCTTCACCTCCGGCTCGTCAACTGTCATGTAATTGTCATCACGGACGTCTAATTTCAGAGAGATTTCTGTAATATCTGATAAAGTCAGATTATTACTTTCCAAGTCGTTTTCCATCAGTTCTATATCAAGAAGTCCGGTTTTTCCCGGTTTAACAGTCTTCGAATACATAATGACTGTTGTCTTCATTTTGTTGACATACGCATCATTGAAGCCGTTATCAACAGACACTGTTTGGTTGGTTCCATTTTTCACCAATAATAACAAATGCAGATCATCAGAATAGGAAGAACTATCTTCAACCAGTCCCACATTTTGAATGGTGAAACCATTTGCATCGTAAAGGGTTTCGCCAGAGAACGATTCTGCAGCACCAGTCTTGCCAAATACAATCTGAATATCCTTACCGGCCAGAGTAGTTCCATCTTCTGTCGCTACTTCAAAGGTGCACGCGTACTCGCTGTATTCTTTTATCCCGAGCAGTTCTAAATAGCTTGGATCCAGCAGGTCATCAAATGTGATATCCAACACGGCACGTTTCCCTGGCGCAACCATTTCAGAATCCCCATAATCAGATACGTCAATACCGTTCAACACAGAATCCGCAGCAATCGCATATTGATTCTTGTCTGACTGATTGATCACTTCCAGGAGCAGGCCCTGCTCGCCATCCTCATTCGTAATCACATAGCTGCTTAATATTTTAATACCGCTTTCATCAAAAAGGGCATCATCCGAATAGTAGTCGATCACAAATCCATACTCTTTTGCAAGCGCCTTGCTATTCATTGCTTCACGGAAAGTATCCTTGTCATAATCATAGGTATCAGCTATGGATGTTGGAATCTCAATCGGACCGGTAATCAGATACTCATCATATCCGTCCTTAATCTCAATCCCCAGTCCAATATCAGCAATATCTGTAATCCCATACATCATCAACTGATCCAGACTAAAACTCACAGACGGCTTTGCCTGCATCCCCGCATCTACATCTTCTCCCAAGTAACCATCTGCAATCATATAATGGTTTACCGAGTTTACTGAATAGCCAAGTGTACCTGCATAGAAGGAAAGATCCCGATCGCTATTGTTTTCGATAAGCAGTTCCAGTTCTGCTGAATATCCTGTGTAGGTCAATTCAGTTGCTGTAATCTTGACGTCTTTTTCATCCACCAGAACGGTCTCATTAATCGTTGCGCTGAAGACTGGTGTCAGTCCTTCTCCACCCTGATCGATCACTTCGTTTTCCTGATTATTTCCACCATCCGTTGCGTCTGCTGGCGCCGGGGAAGGATTTCCACAGGCAGTCAGCGCCAGTACCATCAATACTGCAGCTATAATTGATATGATCTTTCTCATGTTTTATCCTCCTGCAATTCTGTAATTATCTGATTGAGTGTCGATGCCATTTCCTGCAAAACCTCCATAACAGGGTTCCCTCCGCCAATTCCAAGCAGATAATCTGCACTGACGCGCAAGGCCCTTGTCAGATCCAACAGATGTTCTAACGTCGGTTCCGCTTCTGCGATTTCCCATCTGGCGATGGTGGTCCTGGACACGCCAATCATTTCTGCCAATTGTTCCTGTGTAAGACCGGCCAGAACCCGAGCCTGTCTTATTCTGTTACCAACTATTATCATTTGTGGTTTCTTCATTTTGTTTATGTTAAAACAGACCACGCTGCATTAACATAAACCGCAGAGTAACAGAATGTTACTTGCCAGTAACATCTGCCCGATCCTTTCTATTTTCTTCATTGTGAATTACCTCCTATAGATAGATTTGATTTGGTTCTATAGGAGGATGTGAATTTGACGCGAAACTTGAAAATGATATTGAAAATTACGACGGTCCCGGCTATTAGTGGGTTGCAATTGCCCACATTCCGGGACCGTAAGATATCTGCTAATGCATATCCTGTTGTTTAATCTTTTTTTAATAATCTACTGACCAGTTGTTCCCACGTCCTCCTCTTCTGGTATTTGATCAGAAGTGGTTCCATCTTCGTATTTCCAAATAATCTTATACGACGTTCCGGATTCTGTACTTAAATGATCGATATAATTTTTAATTAATAACTGGGCTCTGATTTGTGCATTCTTCTTTAAAGATGGATTATTTTGGACATTGTTTCTCATCTCTTCCTGTGCAAACTGAATCGCCTCTGACTGAAGATCTGCAGTAACTACATTTGGTACCAGCCAATCGTCTTCTGAGATATAGAATGTTGCATTATTCAAAGTATCATCATCTGTGTATACGTCAATAATCTCAGCCTCAGGGATAGTTATTTCAATGGTATCTCCAAGATTCTCCACTTTTACCTTTGAAGCATTAATTCCCAGCTTTACCACTCCATTGTATTCAATCCAAACCTGCCTTTTTTTCTTTAATATATCGAAAACCGTCTTATCTGCATTGCTGTCCTTGTTAGCTTTGGCCACATTATGAAAATAGCATTCAAGAGTAGACAAATTGCATATTTCTTGAATTTTAGCCAAACTTAGCTTTTCTTTGGCAGCTTTCTCCTGGTTTGCGCCACAAGCTGTCAATGATACAACAATAAGAAAAGCAGCTGCTATAATACATAATAATTTTTTCATATTAACTCCTTTCCTTATTCCACAACAATCTTATAACCATCTGGCAGTTGAGAAAGAATAGGTTCACTCCATGCTTCAATCGTGGAAATAGCATTTTCTCTTGCTATAGTGAACATTTTTTCATCTTCTTTTGCCTTGGCCTCCAAGTCATTTTTAGCGACCTGATTTGCTTCGCTGATGACCGTTTCAGTATTATATTTCTGATTCACAAAAATATATTCAGCTTTACCAATATTAGCATTGATGTTCTGTATTTTAAGTTCAGGAATTGTAATTCTAACGATCTTTTCTGACTTATCATTTTCGATTTTGATATCTTTCAGATCAAAACCTATATCAACTGTCCCTTCATACCCGACATAATACTTTTCATTACCATCCTCATCGTATGCTGTTGCGACTCCATTATATGTATAGGTAACAGTTGAGAGTTCACTAATCTCAACAATATCTTCTAATAACACCGAAGCAGAAAAAGTTGTTGTCCCTTTGGGTTTAGCAAATAGAATAATCCCTCCAACTACTATAACTACTATAATAGCTATTATTATCCATTTAAGTGCTCCGCCCTTCTTTTTTACAGTTTCCTTTTGAATAATAACCTTTTCAGCAGGTTCTTGAGATCTTTCAGGTGATACTGTACTCCCATTAATTATCCCATCATCTTTAAGGTCTTCAATAGTGTCACCTAAATTTTCCAGTTCTTCTGTAGAAAGTTTGGATAATCCTTTTTCGACAATTTTGGATTTGACTTTCATATAAAATCCCCTCCCAATTATTGATCCCGTTTTTAACCTTTTCTGAAAGCATTATAACGATAACAGTTCTTTCTTTTTCTTATCAAACTCCTCTTGAGTTAATATTCCGACATCCAGTAATTCTTTAAGTTTCTTTACTGCTTCTATTTTTTCATCATACGTCATCTCTGATGATTCACTCGGTTTTCGCAATGATTCTTGCAGTAAATTTCCTGCCGCAACAACTTTGGCCGTTTTTTCTCGTTTTTTTCCAAGTCCTCCCAGAACGCTTCCCACAATACCATTTTCTATTATATCTTTTGCTGTTCCTACCGTATCCACCCCTAGTGCATCGTCTACGAGACTAATAGCGCTGTTTACTTTTTTAGCGCCTCTCTGAGAAGTATTTGTCCCTGTTATGGCTTCCAGTATCTTTGCCGCAAAAGTGCGTGCCTTGAAGAACCCTTCTAATTCTACAGTTTCATCTCCAAACAAGGTTTGGATAACCACCTTAGAGCCAGTTTGCTTGATCTGTGGGGCATCATTATATATTTTTATGTTTTCCAGAGGAATGATATTTACGAAATGCTCAGTAACTTTCTTCCTGAACCTGCCAGTGGTTACGTCCCATGAAAACACAAGTGCAACTGTTGTTAATTTCATGTTAACATCTTCCTGCTCATTCCGGATCACCGTGCCCTCGTAAAGAAGAACCTCATCACTACTCAAAACATATTCTTCCATTTATTACAACCTCCTCTTTTGAGTTCGATCGATTGTCCTTTTTATACATTTTCTCTTTTAATGTTTTTAGTATATCATACTATTCATGTTACAACCACGTCGGTATTCCTCTCCTCTATGATAAAAAAGTCAATTAAAAGAGATGCCATTTTCGGGATTTTTTATCATCTTCCTCTTCTTTTTCGAAGTCTTCATCTTCATCGTCTTCGTAATCATCGTCATCGTTCCGAATGTATTCTTGCCTGTATTTCTCTACTATCAGTTCAAGCAGTTTTCCAAGATAATCAAGATTACAAAGATAAACAAAGTCTGCCGGGGGATCGATCATATCTTCTGCCGGTTTGTAAGATTCCGCTTCAAACGCATGGATTTCTTCAAGCATCTCATCTCTAACCAAAAGCAGTTCCTTATATGACATTTCTTTATACTGATTTACAAAAGTCTGCGGGCTCATCATCATGGCTATTTTCTCCTTTTTGGAATAAGTTTTATTACATTTGCAGTTTACCCCTACCCATACTAAATAAGGTCAATCACCAGGCGACTTTTTAATGGTGCTCATCCCAATACTGCTCTGCTTTTTCAAAATCAATTAATACGATATTTATTAATAAACAAATTCTTCATTTTGAATTGTTTCTTCTGCCCAGTTGGCAATCAGGTCGATTGTTCTGCTGTCGTAATTCCTTCCGCTGTTGTTATGGATCAGGTAATCAATATCCTCTACATCATTAAGAACGCGGCTGCTGTGACAAGTGCTGTTTTCATTTACAAAATACACATAACCCTCTACCCAGACATCAATTCCATAGGATCTTAGCAGACTCCCCAGGATTCCTGCCTGGCGGTCCACTTGTTTGATCGGGTTATCTATTATTTCTTCAACATCTTCTCCATAAACGTTTTTGATTCTCTTCCACCACTCGTCATCTTCTTCCCCAAACAGGATCCCACTATAATTCTTCACTTCAATAATAAAAACGCCATTTCGGTTAACGATCAGATTATCCAATTCCGCTCTGTGGTTATCGAAAACTATCTTTAAATTGAGGTAATAGTGATCGTCCTCTCTGATGATACTCCCAATCCTGCGTTCCGCAATCCATTCTCCCTCGATGCCTGCTGCTTTTTGAGGGGTGATTATTTCAGGTTGCGACAAAGAAGGTTGCCTGTAGGACACTGCAGGCTTTTTTATTTCCGGCTTTTCAGGGGTAACATCGGGCTCTTTATGAGATAAACCCGACTTTTTCTTTTTGATTGTTCTATTGTTGGAAGCATATATTTTGATACCAACGATTAAAGCAATAATCGAAAGGACGATACATGCAATGGCAAAAATAGATTCAAACATACCTGTTTTTCCTCTGAGTCTCTATCCCCTAAACACATCTGCAATTTTTGCGGCTATGGCTTGTCCAATCTTTCTGTGTCCTTCCGGACTCAGGTGCACGCCATCAACTTCAGATGGAGGTGTTATGTCCGCTGCATCCATAAATTCCAACCCGTATTTATCTGTAATACCTTTATACAGAGCGGACAGTTTCCGGGATTCTTCAATTGCATCGTGATGTCCGGTCTCATCAATGTTCTCATTCAAAAGAATTGGGGATACCAGAAGTATCTTTGCTCCATCCGGGAAGACCGGGGATGACAGAGAATACCTTTCGTTTGCGGTCATGATCTTTAAAACAAGCTGCTCCAAGCCAGCCGCACTTCCGGCAGCATCTGTATACTTCATATCATTTGTGCCAATCATCAGCACCAAAAGGTCCAGCGGCTTATGGCTCTGCAGCGCGTAATCGATCCCGTCGGATCCATTTCTGCACCCTTTAAGCGGATCATCAAAGATGGTTGTGCGTCCGTTCATGCCGGACGGGATACAACAATACCCTTCCCCTAATATGCCTGCGCAGACGGACGTCCACCGGATTTCATATGAATACCGGTTCCCTGTCTCGGGATCAAATCCCCATGTATTTGAATCTCCGTAAAATAAGATTGATTTCATGTTTTCCACTCTCAAACAGCCCCAGACCGAAGATGAATGCTTCCTTACTCTAACTGATAGTTATTGTTGAATAAATTAATATGTGATCTTTACCTCTGGTTCGTCGACTGTATTGAAAGAGTCATCATTGATTGCGAGTTTTACGGAGATTTCTGTAATATCTGATAAAGTCAGATTATTAGTTTCCAAGTCGCTTCCCCGCAATATTATGTCAAGAAGTCCGTATTGTCCTGGTTGAAACGAAAATGAGTCTATAAGGAACTCGGTCTTCATTTTGTTGACATATGCATCATTATTTCCCGGGATAATAGTCACTTCCTGACTCGATCCGTTTTTCACCAACAATAACAAATGCAGATCATCGGAATAGGAAGTACTATCTTCAACCAATCCTACATTCTGAATGGTGTAACCATTTGCATCGTAAAGGGTTTCACCAGCGAACGCTTCTGCAACACCAGTCTTACCAAATACGATCTGAATATCCTTTCCTGCCAGAGTAGTTCCATCTTCTGTCTCAACTTCAAAGGTGCATGCATAATCACTGTATTCTTTCATCCCAAGCAGTTCCAAATAGTTTGGGTCCAATAAGTCATCAAATTTGATATTCAGCAAGGCACGTTTCCCTGCCACAATGAGTTCAGAGTCTCCATAATCAGATACAACCATACCGTTTACCATAGACTCAGCAGCTCTCGCATACCGATTCTGATCTGACTGATTGATCACTTCCAGGAGCAGTCCCTGCTCACCATTCTTATTCGTAATCACATAGCTGCATAATACTTTCATATCACTTTCATCGAAAAGTATATCGTCCGAATAGTAGTCGATCACGAATCCATACTCCTTTGCCAGTGATTTACTGCCCATTGCGACACGGAAAGTATCAATATCATAATTATAGGTATCGGCTATGGACGTTCGAATCTCAATCGGTTCTGTTGCCAGATACTCATCATATCCGTCCTTAATCTCAAAACCCAGTCCAATATCAGCAATATCCGTAATCCCATATACCATCAACTGATCAATACTAAAGCTCACAGATGCCCTTGCCTTCATTCCCGCATCTACGTCTTCTCCCAAATAGCCATCTGAAATCATATAATTATTTACTGAGGTCATCGGATAAAGCGAACCTGAATAGAAGGAGAGATCCTTATTGCTATTGTTTTCGATGAGCAGTCCCAATTCTGCCGAATAACCGTTGTAAGTCAATTCAGTTGCTGTAATCTTGACGTCCTTTTCATCTACCAGAACAGTCTCATTAATCGTTGCGCTGAAGACAGGTGTCAGGTCTTCTCCTCCTTGATTGATCACTTCGTTTTCCGGTTTATTTTCATCATCGGTTGTGCTCGGGGAAGAATTCCCACAGGCAGTCAGCGCCAATACCATCAATACTGCTGTTATGATCGATATGATCTTTCTCATGTCTTATCCTCCTGCAATTCTGTTATTATCTGATTGAGTGTCTATCCCCTAAATCAGAATAAATCAAACAATTCCATCGGCCAGCGGAGGTATTTTTGTGTCCATTTTTTACTCTGCTTTCCGCCTAATGTAAGGTTATCCACTCCCAAGCTGAGATCATCTGCAATCTCCAGAATGAGGTCTTTCAGTTCCAGGTCTTTTACGAACTTCTCAGGGATCCTGCTGAATCCGATATGTGCCCCGACGATATTGCCGGTGATGGCTCCAGTAGAATCACTGTCACCCTCATGGTTCACTGCAGCAATCAAAGCCTTCTCAATATCCTCCGGGTATTTCAAGGAACAGTACACGGCGATTGCAAGTGCCTCGTCACCGGTCCAACCCTGTCCGAGCTTATGGATGGCATCAAGGTCATCGATATCTTCCTGTGATAATTCAATGGCTTTTTCCATCAATTCCACGAACGCTCTGATATGCTCCATATCCCCAAACAGTTCTGTTATGTTCACCATTGCAGCATCAACAGCTTCCCTCATGGATATGTCATTGCGGGAAAGCCTTCCCGTCAGGTCGGCCAGCATAGCTCCCGGAATGAACCCAAGATCGTGACCGTGTGTTATCGCGGCTGCTCCAGCACCAAGCTCATCCACCATTTTATAGTTAGTATCTGTTGTCCCCATCAGAAGGCCAACCGGAGCAACTCTCATCACGCCCCCGCAGCCTTTGCTGTTGTTGATGCGGTATCCAATGCCTCCCATTTCTCCAGAGAAAAGAGCTGAAAGGCAGGTATTGCCCGGTGCTCTTCGGTCATACAGCCCCCGCTCGTCTGCAAGCCACGTCAGCCCCGGGTGCTCTGGATAATCTTCTGGAGCCTGTGTATGGAGCCAGTCCAGGTAGCTCAGATAAATAAACGGTTCCATTGTCTTGAAAAAACCCCTCTGCATGGCTACAGAATTGCCTGTCAGAAGGCCTGCTGCAGTGAACAGGGTCATCTGTGTATCGTCAGAAATCAGGGCCTTACCATCGATCAGCTCAAATTCCGTGATGCCGGAAGGACCGTATTTCTCGAAAATAGAAGCTTCATCCTGAAACTCGATGGCATACCCAAGGGCATCCCCTGCTGCTCCACCTATCAGGCTTCCTCTTACTCTGTCATTTAATTCTACCAGCCAGTCTTTACTCTTCTTCATTGGTATCTTATCTCCTTATAAAATATATAACCCTTGAAATTTCCCCTTCGGAGGCTTTTAATGGTGTGCATCCCAATACTGCTCTGCTTCGTCAAAATCTATAAATTCGTTATAATAATCTTCCCAGAAATCATCTTCATTCGCATAGTCTTTTGCGTTATACGGATCCGTTTTGGTGGATGTATTATGTCCGGAGTTGGAAGATGGACGTCCCGATCCGGAAGATGAGGAAGAATTACTACTGTTGCTCGGCTTGTAACTCGATGGAAGATCATATCCATATCTCCGGTGGTATTCATCGTCTAGCTCAAAAAAGTAGTCTAGTATAAACTCTCGCTGCTCTGGTGTAACATCCTTCAGCATTGTTTGTCCCACCGTTTTGTATGCAGCTTTCAGATCTCCTTCTTCATACTGTTTCTTGCCTTTGCAGTACAGATAAAAATCTCTTGCTCCTTTGTAATCGATTCTGTTAAGAGATTCGAATGTATCGATTGCGTCTTTCCAATTTCCCTGCATCGTTATCTCAACTGCCTTATTATAGGTTGCTTCTCTTTTTCTGCTGACATTTGTGCTGAGGATTACAATGATGATCGCTAACCCTATTGCTATAAGTACAGAGACCACGACCCACTTTATGATCCGTTTTTTCTTTAATTCCGAGGGTTGCTTCAAAACAGATTCAGGGATCACCTGCTCTGGAATAAGCGCAGATAAATCATATATATCCTTCAGTTCTTCTTCTGTAACTTCCGGATGCATTTCTAGTATTTCCTTCAGCGAGTATAATCCGCTGTCGATATCTTGTTGGATTTTGTCGTTGTAATTCAAATTCTATTAATGTGTCTTATCTTGGCGTAATTGAGTTTGCCATCTCAATTATATTGGCAAAATCAGTTAGTTCTTTTATGGCTTCAAAGCATTGATTCAGTTCATCTCTATCAACATATTCAAAACCTTTCATGATATCCAGCTGTGGAACATGAATACGAAACAGTACAGATTTTTTAGTTTTAATAACAGTCAAATCCGATATCTTGTGCTGCCTTGCCCAGTCCGCGATGATTTTTGCCTTATCAGTTTTCTCAGATGCTTTTGGAAAAGTAAGGTCTACGAATCCTTCCTGAATCTTGTGATTAATATAAGCACGTCCCAGTTCAGTTCGATAATCAGTCCACCATCCGTTTCTGTCTTCTTTTGTGCTAAGGTCCAGAGATGGATAATTCTCTTTCTGGTAACTAATATATTGCTTTAGAAAAGCATTTGCTTTTTCGTTCACATTAGCAACTGGTGGTTTTTTAGCTTTAGTTATTGCCTGTTCTAATTGCTGGCTGCGAAATGCGCTCAGTGGGTCATCTTTACTATCAAAAAACCGTTTACATTCTTCATAAGTAAGAAGATGCTCATATAGTTTTGCTTCATCATTATGTTCGTAGTACTTTTTCGGGCAGATAATAAAAACTCTGTAGTCTTTGTACTCCCCTTCCTTTACGCCTTTTTTTCCGCGCTTAATATATCTGTTATGTTGTTCAGGCATAGCCATTGCATCGATTTTATCTTCAATTAGCAATGCATATTTTTTTCTTTTTACGTCAATAGTAACTGTGATGTCTGACTCTCCCAGTTTGCTATCTGCTTTTGACAATTCTACACTTAAGACTTGAAACGGTTTTTCTTTTAAATCCGTTTTATTAATTAGCAATTGGCAAAAGTCAGGATCCGTTAATATGGATTCTGCAAACAACAAATCCATATCTCTTTCACTAATAGTGTTGTTAAAATTTAATGAAACCATAAATGACCTCCACCACTTTTAAAGCTGATCATACTTATCCGCTTTACCTTTAGCCTTCTCTATCGGGTATTTCTTTTCATTTTGTTCCATTTTTCTGTTAACAATTTCATCTTCGTCTAATCCCAGTTTTTCCAGCATATTCCGACAATAAACCAAAACGTCTGCCAGTTCTTCTTTCACATGTTCCAGATCATAATTCTCTTCGTCCCATTGAAAACACTCCAACAATTCATTTGCCTCAATGGAAATGGACTTGGCAAGATTTGCCGGCGAATGAAACTGATCCCAGTTCCGATCTTCTGTAAATCTTCTGATTCTTTCAATTGTTTCCGGTCTCATCTTTTTACCTCTTCTCGCAGCATGGTGCGAATATGTTTCGCCAGCTCTTCTTCTTCGCAATAGATATAGCATCCCTTCTGGCCTCTGGTTAAAAGCGTCTTGTATGTGTTCTTAATCAGGCGCTCTGCGACATCGTCCGCTGCAGTTCTGATTCCCGATGATTTATCATCTCTGGAGATTTTGCTACGATCCGTCACCACACTTCCGCTCTCTGGGTCATATCTGAGATCTTTGCCGATCAACACACCGATATAATCGAATTCTAATCCCTGTGCGGTATGGATACACCCAACCTGCTCAAATGACTTTGGATTGATTGCCCAGATTTTATCTTTTTCAAGATTCCATTGCGCTTTAAATCCATTTTGCAGATAAATGTCATAATCTCCGCGGTGGTTCTTTACATCCCAGTCATAGCAGTACCCGGCTACCATTCTGGCCTTGTTGTTAATCTGATTGAGTTCCCGAAGGGCATCTCGCATCTCGTTCGGGTCATTAAACACCCGAAAATCAAACTGCATCTCACTCCAGTCAACATCAACTGTCTCTCCAATCTGCAGAATATTGTTTACAAACTGGATGTACTGATCACTTCCATTACACCGGAACTGCGACCGAAGTACGGTCTCGTCATTCATCGTAATATGACTTCCAGAATACGCAGCCCATTTCCGGATTTCTGCAATCGATCCTATATCCTTTGTTGTGATTTGCTGATCTTCATCCAGCAGAAAAACGGTGAATAGGGATGCATTGATACATTCTTTTACCTGATTCTCACCATTCCAGTCCCCATACATTTTTGTGACCAGACGATGTGTCTCGTCTACGATAAGACAGTCATAAAAATTAGGTGCGAGATTGCATAGATTAAATGGGGATCTGAATAGTTGTTTTATATTGACCTGTGCCTTCAGATCAGATTTAGTCAGCAACTTCTGATATGCTTCTCTTGGAGCGCTATTTTTAGTGCAATAACTGGCATTCAACCCTTTTGAAATAAATTCTTTAAGAAGATTAATTGCAAGGACAGATTTTCCCGTCCCAGGCCCACCTTGAATGATGATCGTTCTCTTCTTTAAGTCCTTTTTACACTGATCCATAATCTTTTTACACATATCAAAGACTACGGCCTGATCATCAAGCAGGATAAACTCTTCGTTTCCTTTCATCAGAGAAACAAGACAGTCCTGCAAGGCTTTCGAAGGTCGAATCCTGCCATTATCGATCTTGTATAGCAGATCTCCTGATGCTGATCGTTTTGTAATGAACTTCTTGATATAACTTCTGAGTCTGAGAGTCTGACTCTTATCAAAGAGAGGTGCTTCTTCATTCCAGATCTTGTATATCACGTCATCAAGTGGAGTTCTTAATTCTGGTGAGCAGTTATGAAGGTACGCACATGGCCAAATACCTATCTTTTCATCCTGCACTTGTTCGGAAGAATTTTTTATAAATGTTGCATATGCATATGCCTGATAAGACGGATGATTAACGATTCGATAGCCTCCCCCAGTGAAAGCACGAACACTATGCTGCATAATATCATCGACTTTTTCTGCTTTATCCCACTGCTTAAGTTCTACTACAACTACATTGCTCTGATCATCCTTATCAGCGCCTGCAATCATAAAGTCGACTCGTTTAGATGTTCTTGGAATTTGATATTCGACTGCAACTTCAACATCATTAGGTATTTCCGGATCGTCAATAGCAGAGCGCATAAAATGAAGCGAATTCTGCCAAGAATGATATTCTGCCATCTGTCCTCCGGAGATATGCTTCTCCCGCAGGTTCTGCAGAATAATGTCAGAGATTCTGTTCAGATTCACATCATCATTAAATTGAGCTTTTGTTGCGTTGTAAACAATCATTTCTTTTTACGTTGATTATCTTTCTATTACTATTATTCCATAACAATAAGAACTATTCCTGAATAATCTTGAAGAAATCTTTCAGGCCAGTTTTTCCTTTTGTTCCTCTTTTTGCTGTTCTATATTGAGCTTTTGTTTGTTCAGTAATTCGAGTTCTTTTGCGATATTGTTTTTTTCTTTTTCATCTTTGGCCATCTGCCTATCTATTTTCTTTACCTCGTCCTGCTTATGCTGTAATTCTTGCTGCAATTCATTGATCTGTAGGTTCTTTTTTTCAATCGCATTCGCAAAAGATATAATCTGTTTCTCTGCTTCTTCTATATCGGCCTGCGAATCGGTCAGTTTCTTTGTGATATCCTGCAGATTCTTATCCAAAAGCATTTGTTCTTCACTATACTCATTAATCATTCGCTCAAAATCTATATTAATACCAAGGATTACCTGGTTGACATCTTCGATCCGTTTTTGGCATCTTATGATATCTATTCTGTTTTCTTCTTTTTTCTGAAATAGGTTTTCATACTCTGCTGCTTTCTTCTTTTTAGAAAGGGACGCCTTTCCAGCTTGCTCTTTATTTTGCCTCTCATCCATTTCTATTTTGTCTTTTGTATCCAATAAAAGTTCTAAAACCATATTTTCCATTTTCTTTATTTGGATACTTAGCCTCGCTTTTTTATCTGCCTCTTGTCTTAATTCTTTTATCTGACATTCTAAAAATCTTTCTCTTTCTTGTTTTTCGGATAAGTCCTTGTTCAGGTTCCGTGTGATCTCCTGGTACCCTTTCCGTTTGAGCTCCTGATCATATCTCATGTTTTTAAGCTCATTTTGTTCGGATTCTATTTCTGTCTTGGTAATGTTTAATCTTTGTTCTATTTCAGAGAGTTCCTCGGATTTATAGTGGTACAGTTCCTGCTGTGTTTCAATTTGATAATTTGCTTCTTCCAGTTCTTCTTCTTTGTCTTTTATTTTTTTGGTGACCGTATCAAATTCCTCTTCCAGTGTTTTCAGCTGCACGGATGGAAGGTTCTCATATATTTTTGCCCATTTTCTGGCGAGTATCCTGTATTTGGTTTTTACCGTATACTTGAAAGTTTTCTTTTCTTTAAATACTTCAATGGGAAGAAAAATATGAAGTTTTTCATAGCTGTCGCTCATCATTTGGGCAATTGTCTCAAGCCTAGTGTCATATGGATTCTCGTCCCGGATCGTCTCCCCTATTTCATCTAATTGATCCATTACCTCTTGCAGCTCTTCAGCATGTTTCGTGATCACTTCTTCTGTATTGTCATATATTTTTTTAATACGCCCATCATTTGATCGCGTGATCGGTGTCACTCTTTCTTTTAAGATCGCTGCATTGCTTTCCTGCAACTCCCTTTCCAGATCCCGTGGGAAGGCCGATATGTATTTGTACATGATGGAAACATTTTTCTTAATCATTGTTATTCTCTTTATATTCTGTCATTGTTTGCATTAATACTTCCATAGAGAATGCCATCTCCCGGTCCCGACAGAATCCATGGAATAAAGTTCCATAAGCCTGGTTTAGGACATCTAATGCAGTTACGATTACGTTATTCACGGCTCCGGCATTTTGTTCGATTTCCATTTGTTTTTCTAATAATTTTTCAAATGTCGATAAATAATAACTGATAAAGATCCCCATTTTATCTGCCTGGGTCGGATCCGTTTCTATCTCCAGGAAAACCTCCCCCAATAGATCTTCCATTTGTCTTATCTTTTCGGATACGTCGGCGTTTCGGATCTTTTCACCGCTCCTACGGATAACGTTCCGATAACTATTCCCCATTGACAAAACCTGCTCGATCTCATCGGTTTGTTCCCTGATCCATTGTCCTTCTGTTGCACGATCGCGATAGTACCTTTCAAATACTTCTGGATTATTTTGATATTCGCCAAATAACTGGTCCGAGGCAATAAAAAGAGCGCCTCCTGCTCCAAAATGACCCTGTGGGATCAATTGGATCCGAATCGCCTTTTCCAGGTCTGTTTGTATGGTATCCATTTCTATATTGGTTAATTGCACTAATTCTTCCAGTGTTTTGACCGGATGAGTTTTTAGTATTTGGTAATACTTCGCATATCTTCGATTGAACTCTTCATTCTTTGGAAAAGACCGTAAAAGCAGGACATTTGCAATAATTATAATAGCCGCAATAACCGCCATGATGACGCAGATCATCCTGTAAGTGGCCGAAAGGATGCTAATGCAAGCCGAAATCAAAAAAATAAAAATGAATAGGACTGCCAGTATGAGGCATATCACTTTCAGGTATTTATTTCCTGTTCTTACATCCGAGGCAAAGACAAACGGCTCCTTTGCTGGTCCAGGAGCCAAAAAATGATACAAAGTCCGGTTGATGTTTACATATTCGCCTGCATCCGCGCTATCCTGGATGGTTCCTGCAATAACCTCTGCGTCTTGAACAAAGTCCCCTGTTTTTTCAATGGTTAATTGCACGGGAACTCCTGCTTGTACCTCTGTTATTATATTTTTTTTCAAAAAATCAAATAGGCCCATTTTCCCTCATTAATCGACTTTTCCTGTCGGGGGAGGAACTCTAATCGCGTCTATATTCACGCCAAGTGTTGCCGAAGGAACGGATAACTCCGGAACGATACCGGAATTTGGCGTTAAATTCGGCATCTCTATATTCTGGTTGATCTCTGGAAGGTAAAATCCCCCTTGCGTATCTGTGACAGGCTGTGTGGAAACACCCTGGATCGAATAGGCCGGAGGTGCATAAGAAACATCCCCTTCAGCAGAGTATTTCGAATTAGAATGGATCGCGTCATTGTAATGCGATGTATGGCTGACGTGACTGCTATGGCTCTCATGGCTGACGTGGCTTCCATGGCCCCACGATCCTGACGAATGACTCGAGTGGGATGAATGGGATTTATGGGAGGAGTGGGACCTGTGAGCAGCAAAAGCTTCCATAGAAAGAAGCAGTCCAAACAAAACCGCCATGGTTCCAAGAACCACCAGTTTATTGGCAGGGATATTGCCTTCTTCATCTTCTATCAATGCAGATATATTCTTTTTTATACTAGGAAATAATTTATCCATTTTTATTCTGACACCTTAACGCAAACACCCTCGGACCAGGTCGTTTGATAATGTGTATTTTGGTCTACATAATAATCACAGTCGCCGTTCGGGTAACCATTTGAAAAAGAACCGACCAATTTGTATCCAACCTCATAATCTGGATAGATATATGTTCCCCTTCCATCCATTTTGTCTTCGGCCCACGCGCCATCATAAGAGGCCCCATTCGCCCAGATATATTTTCCTTGGCCTGCTTTTTTACCAAATAACATGTTTCCGCTGTATTGGTCACCGTTGCTATATCTTATCTGTGCTTCACCGCGAAATCCGTTCGCATCCATTCCGCCATCATACGTTGAGCCATCTGTAAGGGTAATGGCTGCACGTGTTGGTGTTCCTCCGGCAACAGTAAATGTATATTCCCCATAATCGTTCTCGACACGATAAGTCCCATCAGTAAAACGATTGTGATCAAATGTTCCTTTTAAAACGCTTCCATTCGAAAAGATATATGTGCCATCCCCATTCATGGTATCGTTTTCCCAAGTTCCTTCGTACGAATCCCCGTTTGCCCAGATATAGGTTCCCGTCTTTTCACGTTTTCCATTTTCAAAAGATCCCGTATACTGGTCTTCGTTTGGGAAACGCATGGAGCCGGTCCCCTCGATTGCCTGCAATCCGCACGTACCGTCATAAACCGTGCCATCCGCAAAGGAGATTGTTGCGTGCTCTATTTTCCCGTCGGAATACTCCAGAGAATAACTTCCCGTCTCATTTTCGAAAGAACAAGACCCTTGATATAATTGATTGGCTTTAAAGATCCCCTTCCAGATCGATCCCTCCGATGACCGGTATTCACCCTCGCCATCCATTTGGTCATTCTTCCATTCTCCATCATATACAGATCCGTCCTCCCAGGAGAAAATGCCTCGTCCCTGTTTTACTCCATTTTGGAACTCCCCTGTATATTGTCCCTCCCCCGGAATCTGCAGGGTTCCCTGGCCATGGATCTTGTTGTCTTTCCATGATCCCGAATAGACTTCACCGGTCGAATATTGAAATACTCCTTCCCCGTCGAAATGGCCAAAATCTGTATCTCCAGAATAAAAGCCCTTTTGAACCCGTACCTGCCCGGTGGCGGCTCCAGATAGGACTCTTAACAGCCTCCCAGTAAAATCGTAACGAAAATTATAGAAAAAGAAACCTGCAGCCAGTAATACTTCTATAATGATCAGTATTGTTATTCTGCCTGCAAATCTCTTCTTTCTTTTCTGAGCAGCTTCCAGATAGACCTGTTCTGCTGTTTTCCCACTATTTGTAATAGAGTCAGAGGACCTCATCCTAATTTCCCCAACTACTTAAAATATTAATAAGCTCTTTATCATCCGATTGAAGAATACCGAAAAGCATATCCAGCATTCCTTTATAAATCCGACACTTATAAGAATGTGGATGTTTTTCCAATACGTCCTCATCTAAAGCATAATTGACAACCGGACATGTACCACAGAATGGCTGGTATACGCAGTCACAACAAGATGGGATACTCTCTAATACGCTGGATGCACATACTGCTCTACATATTCCATTATTGACGATATCATTATACCTGTTTTGCATAACGCTTCCAAGCAGAAAAGCCTCTTTTCCCATTTCATATAACATGCGTCCTTCGTCACAGGTAAATACATTTCCGTCTGGGAAATATGCCAGCTGTCCCAATGTGGCCCCGCATGGAGACCTGAGTTCCATATAATTCGCGTTATTCCCAAAGATCCTCCGCAGGAATAACACCGCATGTCCTTCCATTATTTTTACGCCTTCCCTGCTTAGTGACAGAATATAATTTAACGTTTTTTTATAGAAATCCAGATATTCTTCTGCCGAATAGCCAATTCTTCCCCAGGCATTCAGGGCCTTCCCCAATGGGGTCAGCGGGCGAAGGAAAATATTATCAAAACCCATGTCCAGATAAGTGTCTATCATTTCTGTCTCCAGACCAAAGGCGTTTCTTGTCGTGGTTTCGATCGCTCCGACTTTCAAACCGGCGTCCTTCACTTTCCGGACCATGGCTTTTACATCCTGGAAACTTCCTGCGCCATTGCGGTATTTTCGGTTACAATCATGCGTCCATTCATTTCCATCGATAGATGTTGATATTCCGACCTCATTGTCAGTGAAAAACCGTAACATCTCATCTGTAAGAAGGGTTAAATTAGAAACCAGGTTGTAATGGATGCGCTGATCTGTTTTTTTCTGTTCCGCATATTCGATAATATGCCGAATCACCGGAAAATTCAGTAAAGGCTCTCCTCCCTGGAATTCAAAACTCAATTGCTTTGATGGGGATTGTAGCGCTAAGTCCACTGCCGCCTCTGCTGTTTTTCCATTCATAAAAAGATTGGAATCCGTTTTCCCGTTATTCGCCTGACAGTAAACGCAGTTTTGATTACATGCTGTCGTAACAACAAAAATATGCAGGGAAGTCGCAGACAGAAGATGATTTTTGGCCTTTCGCAGATCATAACTTTGCTCGCGTGAAAAACTAAGATCGGAATCATCATATATCATTCTTTTTTTTATCAGCTTATCTTCAAGAACAGACCCTTTTGCGATTCTTTTCAACAATAACTGCTGAAACTCTTCCTTTTCCAAAAAAACATGATCTCCAAAATCATTCGTTAAAAGGATCTGATCGTTCAATTCTTTAAAATTAAAATAATTCAGTTTCATTTGATCGGTTCCAATTCTTCTTTTTCCAGGTTGATAGTACCCGCGAATAACCCTCCACATGCGGTCCTCATGGAGCAGTGATCGCACTGATCCGCGAATCTGACTTTATTTTTTGAAATGCTTTTTTCACAGAGGGTCCATAGATCTTTACTTACGGTACACAAAGGAAGGTTGTAAAACCTTGTATCGATCCCGGCGCGAATTAACGCCATCGCAGCTTTTTTTACAGAAGGAAAAGCCTCTTTATATGGGATCCAAACTTTATCCTTGTTTATATAAGCACTTCCCGTCATCTCCATTGCCATGATGGTTACGATTTCTACCCCTGATAATTCTTTTATGATCAGGTCTGACAGCGCCTCCAGATCTCCGACATTCAGCCAGCTGACTACAATCCTTACCTCAACCCTCAATCCCAGATGAACGAGCCTCTTTATTCCCATCATCATTTGTCTGAAGCTTCCTTCCGCCATGGTAATATGGTCGTGAAGTGTTTCGGTAGAACCATGAATGGGGATCCCTATCAAGCATTGCGCAGGAAGCGTTTCTTTCAACTTTCTGCAATACTCCTCTAAAGCAAACGCCCGCCCATTTGTCAGCAGCAAAAAATCTGTTCTCTGGAACTTTTTAGTCATAAAAGCAAATAGCTCAAAGATCTGTTTTCCTGCGAGAAAAGGCTCTCCTCCGGTGATCGTTATATGCGGCACGTCCTCCGGCATATGGGAAGCTATCTTCATCAGTTTCCCAAAGTCAAACCCGGTTCCTTTTGTCCTGGAATAAGCGGAAGACGGACACATAATACAATTGGAATTGCAATGGGCTGTAATAAAGAACGTTGTCTCTACGGATCCATTTTCATAACAGCAATATCCCATGCCGTCTTCTTGGATATCATAAATATCATAATTATTTCCATGCAGAATGGTATGGATCAATTCCGGATCCTTCGAAACGATCACCCTTTCTGGGTAAGCAATGATCTGATCTTCCGTCACAAACCAGAAATCCAAGGCATCTTCCAACAGATCCTGCTTTGTTTTTTCATCAAACGAAAGCGAGATGATCCCTGCTTTTCCTTTATAATCTGGTACTCGAAATCTCATGTTGTTATTCCCCAAATGATAAAATAACAGACAAAACCTGTTAGGAGAAAGATCGCAAACGGGATTTTGCGCACTACATAGATGCAATCCGCATTTATAGATCTTACCCATTTCTGGACACTTGCTGCCTCGTCCTCCGTCAGACGGCTTTCAAGGTTTTCTTTTGAAACTCCGGGCAGTCCTTGTATTTTGGATGCCTGCATAGCCAGCGAGGTTGCGGCTGATAAAATCATCCCGGCTTTGATTTCATCCACTGACACAGCTTCGTAAAGATTTGTCTGCATCGTCATCTGACATAATACCAGTATTACCGTCACAATATAGGTCTTGGGATCTGTGGAAACAGGCATGGTATGGAGAAGCACGGCAAACACAATGTCAGCAGCCGCAACCGCAATAAGAATATAGATTTTTTTTAAGACTTTGATCCGTCCGACCAATAATGCAGCTGCGATGCAGATGATCCAGCTGACCCAAAACGGGATGGTAATAAATCTTATGCTGATCCATAAGAAGATCAGATTGATCCCTGTTATATATATTAGAACCGCTATATAGTTTTTCAGGAAGCTTAACAAATACGTTCCCACTTTGCGCCAGTTCACTTTATTTTCTTTTTTTATCAGCTTTATCGTTGCATATCCCAATAAATACAGATAGCCAAAAATCAATGCGATCAGCAGAGATAACAGCAGGGTGATCTGACTTTTGCCATAGACGACATACATTTCCGCCGGATAGAGAAGAGCAAATACGATCAATAGTTTGGTGTCCCCTCCCGCAAAGACGCGAATAAAGAAAAGAATGATCGACGTCACAAGCAATATTGCAAGATTCAACAAAAAAACGATTGCTAAATCCCTTGCCAAAAACCCATAATTAATGACATCAAGAATGATTGCTGCCAAAGAAAAAAAGCTCAGATCTCGGTTACGGACGATCCCTTTCCGAATATCGCTAACTGAAGCAATGATCCCCAGGATTAAAAGCAATGCCATTTTTATATACTCAATAACAATCATCTTATACGTTTTCTATTTCTATCAGGTGATTTTCAAATTCTTTTACCGTTAAGGCAGGATCATATTTGCAGTCAGAAAAATCCAGTATCCAATAGTCTACTGTTTCCAGCACCGAAATAACAGCAAAATCCTTATAGTTAGATATTGCCCTGGCTAAGCTTTTTATCGAATATACTTCCTTTGTTAGGTTAATCTTCATTAAGGGTAAACCAGTCTTTTATAATGTCCTCTTCACAAAACTCATCCACATCTAGTGTATTATCCTGCGGTTCTTCCTGGTCTGTCACCACGGTTGTTGCCAATGCCCTGGCCATTAATAATTCGCGAATATTCTTTGTTTCAAGATACACCTCATGGCGAAGGCTCTGCACCAGGATCTCGTTCTTGAATTCTTTTTCTGAAATATCGTCGCAATTGTTTTTTAGTTCAATATCGACATAGTAATATGTTTCATCTGTATCCAAATGAAGATACGCTCTGTCCGTATAATTATATGCTGCTTTCAGCAGTGCAATTCTCGGATACATATCTTTCTTAAACTGATATTTCATAATTGCTTCATCCCTTATAAATAAATAACGAATACGCATCAAATATTATTATGAAACGCTGATAAATTGAGCTTTCGATGCGTTATAAACTATCATTTTTGCTTTATTCTTTCAATTATTTATATTCCAGACTTCATATCCCTGACGTCTGGCGGAATCATATAATGGCTGCATGTTCTTTTGCAAAATATTATAAAACTCTGTTCTGCTATTCCCTTTCCGGTACAACTCCTGTTCTGCCCAGATTGAATGCAGGTTGTCCTTATAACAGCTATCAAACAGCTTACGAATACCCGGTTTTTCATGCACAAATCCATACAACAAATATTGGTTAGCAGCAAACTTTTCAAAGAATGGATCCCACAGCGGAAGTCGATTACTCTTTGAAGAATTTAGTGATGAATCCATAGGCATCAGATTCCATAGCTCGTCATTCATGACAAAAGACCATGGGATAAAGTGGTCTACATCATATTGTCTAGGTACTATAGTTTCTCCAGTGAAAATATCCTGCACACTGCTAATTTCCAGAATACCCTCCCAAAGTTCTCGGACGCGATGAAGTTTCCGCATCTTTTCATCCATCGGTGCCAATTTATATACCAATCCTGGAACTTCGGGGTTGTTGTTTTGAAGCCATTTCACCTTCTCATACTGGATCCATCCGAGGATTGACACCATGTTGTCCTGAATCATTTCCATCCATGTCGGTTGGAAACGGATTTCTTTTTTAAGCTTACTGGATTCTCCTAATGTATATGGAAGCATGACAACTTCTCTATTAATCATTTCAATATAAGCGGTCATCCTGCGCGCGCTGTCCCAATTTGCGTTTTTTTCTGCTTTTCGAAAGAAACCCGCCAAAGCTCTATACGGGACCATATTTGTCAGCTGTTCTTTAAAAGGTTTTAATAACTGATCGAACTCTTTAATCGCATTCTTTATTTCTACCTTCGAAGCATTTGCAGGCAGGTTACTGAATTCCGACAGTTTAAGGACTGCTCTTTCCAAGCCGTCCCTCACCTTACCATCTGCCTGTAATCCGCTTAAATGGATATGGAATTCTCGCACAGAATACCAGGCATTACTGATCATTTCATTGATTACAGAATCGAATGTTGTTTCCTGGATATTTTCTGATATAAGATGGACGATCGCTTCCAACCAGTAAAACTTATAACAATAAGAAGGATCCTTCATCATATATGAAAATCCTTCGATATCTAAGGTGTTATCATATTTTCCATTCGAAATTAGATTGTATCCGATTTCCGCAGGATCATATTCAGCCATCTTTCATTACTCCGGTTGGGCCTAACATCCGTCGATACCCAAAAATCCTCTAATTTAATCTCCTTTAAGTCTTCTAAAAGGAGGTTGAAAGACTCTTCTGTGAAATCAGTGTAATAACGTTCTCCACGATAGCCCTCGAATCTGCCGTACTTGAAAGAAGTATAAATAACGCCATCGTTCTTGGTTGCGCGGATCATTTTTTCAAATACTTTTTTCAGTTCATCTTTTGGGAGATGCAGGATTGATGCGCAAGCCCAGATTCCATCATATTTTTCTATTTCGTTTAATTCCGAAAAAAACATATGTCTAACATTGATCCCTGTGTTTTTACTAGCAAGTCGACATAGTTCCGCTGAGCCATCAATTGCATCCACGCTATAGCCTTTTTCGAGAAAAAACCTCGTATCACGTCCAGATCCGCATCCAAAATCCAGAATGTTGGCTCCTTGTTGTAATTTGTTCAGAAATCTGACCTGAACGTCTGTAAAAACGACATTTTCTGTGTCATGAGCAAATAACATTGCGTTGTTTTCATAATAATTGATAGTTCTATTCTTCTGCGGTTCCATTATCATTCCTCAGGTTTTAGTCTGTTTCCACAGTAAGGTCTTTCTCGATTTGCTCAATAATCACCATATCCGCAGGCAACCAGTTTACCTGTCTTAAGTTATCAACTGACAACCATTTTGCCGCTTCGTGTTCGAGAAGAGTGAGGCTCCCGCTCTCTATGCTACAAAAGAAACAATCCATCGAAAGATGAAATTCCGGATAGTCATACTCAACGGTCATTAAAAAGCGGTCAACCGTTATAGTGGTATCCAATTCTTCTTTTATTTCTCGAACTAATGCCTCTTCTGGAGTTTCTCCTTGTTCAATTTTCCCGCCAGGGAACTCCCACCAGTCTTTATAATCGCCATAACCACGCTGGGTAGCAAATATTTGTTTTTCTTTTTTAATTATCGCTGCAACAACTTTTATTTTTTTTCTCATATCAACTCACAATATATTCATATAGATCATCCCTGACAGGAGTGTCTAGGTCCCATTCAATTTCAACCGCTGAAACATCTGTGTTAGGCATAATAAATTCTTTGTAACGGCCTGTCGCTTTCATTCTTCCCAAATAATAGAATTCTTTCGATATTTTATCATCTTTATTTTTCCTAACAAACAGTTCTACAGATATTCCTCTTTTTTCTGCGTGCAAAAAGTTTTGAACGTCTTCTGATTCGACAGTTCTTTTACTTTTTGAAATTGCGATTAATCGTTCTTGACTTTCAAAGTGATCCCCATATTTAACAGTATCCTGGATATCCTCAGATTTATCATAATTAATAAAAACAGGGAAAGTTTTTGTTTTCTTATCGTATTTATATCCGCCAATATTTAATGGCACTTCACTATGTTCCCATCCCAGGAGGCGACAAACATCTTCATATGTATACTTTTGATATAAAACAAAATCTGTATCCTGATAATGTTCGCTATAGTCTCTTTGGTAACGAAATCTCGCAAAAGTAATCAGTTCTTCTACCATACTTAAAAAATCAGGGTTTTTAATCATTTGTGCAAATGTTTTTGAAATCTGATAATCTCCATCAATCTTGTCAAGGAAAATACATTCTTTATATGTTTCTTTTCCGCTTCCTGATGAAAATTCATTCATTAGCACATTTGTAACATTTCCTGCTGATGTTTTCTCTATATCGATCTGATATTTTTCTTTCAAATCTTTTTCCCATTTGCCTATAAGATCCAATCCTTGCTGATAAGCTATTAAACGTGCCAGTAGTTCAACTTCATGAATTCGTTTACCGCTTGCTAGTTTTTTAGAAATAAATTCTATAACTTTTTCTTCTTGTTTATTCAATCTTGTTTTATAATCCGGCTCATATTTCACTAAAAATTTATAATATGAGCCAAGTGAATTGTTATCAAATATTCTCAACACATCCATTTCTCCATAGCGATCAAAATCTAGAAGATATGGAATTCTGCCAAGCTTAAATTTGAGATTTTTATAATTCTCTTTAATCAGCTGGATTGCGCTGAAGTTTGCTGTATCTATCGCCGAAAAAATCCGTTTTTTTGATATTTCATCAAAATGAATTGTTGATGCGCCAGGAATAATCCTTGACCCTTCTATCAAATAACGGCGCACATTATCCTTGTTGTAACTACGATCTCCAGAAAGAGCAATCGGAATCATAAAGTTATTTTGATAATTACCGATAAAATCCAATACCACTACAAATTCTTTTCCGCGAGCTTTCCGCAAGCCTCTTCCTAACTGCTGTACAAAAACAATAGGACTTTGAGTCGGCCGAAGCATTATTACTTGATTGACTTCAGGAAGATCGACTCCTTCGTTAAAAATATCTACTGTAAAAATATAATCAAGATAATCTGACCTTTTATCTGAAGTAAGGCGGTCTATTGTGTCTTCACGGACACTCTGAGGATCTGTTCCTCCTAAGGATTTCGTTCGGAATCCTTTACGATTAAATAATAGTGATAATTCATCCGCCTCTGCTTTTCTGCTGCAAAAAACTAGGCCTTTTACACGGTCACCACTATAACCATAGTATTGTAATTGTTCGATAATATATTTAACTCTATCTTCACTCACAAGATATCTGAAATTTTTGACTGATGTTTCGTCATTAGATACCTCGCCATCAATTTCTAAATCTGTGATTCCAAAATAATGAAATGGACAGAGGATATCTTCCTCCATCGCTTGTTGAAGACGAATTTCATACGCAATGTTGTGATCAAATAAATCAAAAACGTCAAACCCGTCCAGCCTTTCTGGGCTTGCAGTCATGCCCAGCCAAAACTTCGGATGAAAGTGTTCCATAATGGATTGATAACTGGCCGCACCTGTTCTGTGCGCTTCGTCCAAAATTATGCAAGAAAATTCTTCAGGCTTATACTTCTGTATGACATCTTCTCTTGCCATCATTTGCATTGTAGAGAAGAGGAACTGCGCATCATAGTCTTTAGAATTCCCTGATAGCAATCCAACTTTAACCGTACTGCCAAAAACATGGTGGAATGATTCCAGAGCCTGTTTTGCAATCTGCTCACGGTGAACTAAAAAGAGTACTTTTTCATTCAAAGCATCAGATAGCAATACATCCCTAACAGCAAATGCCGAAGCATAAGTCTTTCCTGTTCCCGTTGCTGAAATAAGAAGTGCTTTTTTGGCACCCTCCTCTTGCAGTTTTTTTAAATTATCTATAAAACCAACCTGCATACTATTTGGTTGCAGTCGAAATGCCTCAAGAGAAACAATCTGTTCACGTCGAACGATTTCTCTTTGTCGTTTTACAATTTCATATTGAGTTCTGTATTGAGAAAAGAAATCTTCATAGGCTTTTGTGTTTTTATGATTCCACAGGTTTTCAAACTCCTTACATATTTTCTGTCCATATTCGCCTTCACAAGTTGAAACGACCCTGGTATTCCACTCTTGATTAACAGTTAACGCTGATTGAGTCATATTGGAACTGCCAACGATAGTACGAATAATAGGACCTTGCTTGAATATATATCCTTTTGTGTGAAAGCCTTGATTTCCTTCACTATCATACATTCGAATCTCGATATTACTTAAAGAATGAAGAGTCTCTAATGCTCTCGGTTCTGTGAATGTTTGATAATTGGTTGTTAAGATTCTCCCCTTTATCCCCCTTTTTTCCAGTTCTTTAAAAACTTGTAAAAGTGGAATGATACCACTCTGTGTAATAAACGCAACACTTATTATAAATTCATCGCAATTAAGCAGACCTTCTTCAATGGAAGAAAGTACTTTTTGACCTTCAAGATAATTATTTGTTAACAGCAATGGCTTATACGCTAGATTTGAATTTACTGCAGAATTAATAAACGCCGTCTGTATTCCTTGCTCTATATTATTAATCTGCTCCTCATAGCTCATCATTTTCAAAAATTAATCTCCATTTTTATATTATGATAGGTCACTCTTCCCCCATCTCTCCCATCATAATCACCCAGTTCTGGCACTGGCTTGGGTTGTTTTTATCGCACTCTTCGCTATCTTCAAAGATGCAGACGCCCTCAAATTCACACATGGTATTTCCCCTTTTTGATTACTTTTTCCCAATATATTTTATACGATTGCTAAATAATAATAAAGAAGAAATTCCTTTTTACCCCCTCATCTGTCCATCTTCATCGACAAATCTACACAAAAAAGCAGGGGCTTCATACCCCTGCTGCCATTGTATGACGAACTATTGTAATACTACCGGTTATAATACTGATTCAGCAGATCCATAACATCCTTTGTACTGCCGCTGATGATCAGTCGTACCCCGTTTCCTGCCTGATAGGATGCAAACTGCAGTTCCGTCTCCGGCGTACAATCGGATATCTTATCGCAGAAGAAAAGGGATGCTTTTACCGCCTCTTTGGTGGTCAGATCCAGAACGGTACACATTTTATCCTGCTTCTCCGGTTTATTGCCCAGGAAATCAAAAACAATTGCATTCTTTTTTGCTTTGATAGAAGGTTTAACTGTTTTGTTCTGTGTAAATGCTTCTATCTGTTCCGGGGTGAACGTCCATGCGCCATCCACCTTTTCTCCCTCCAGAAAACCGGCTGCAATGTAATGGCGGATCGTCCGTGTGGAAAGACTGGTCATCATTGCTACTTCATTGATTGAATATGTCTCTTTCATATTGGCACCTCCAATGTTTCTTTCTGTCTGTATTATAGGGTGCCCAATCTTACTCCCGCAATTTGAAAAAAGACGACTTTTTCATACTCTTATTTCAACGCTTCGCTCAGACTATACGGTATTCCGCGCGGTCCCCGCACGGCAAAAATGCCATATTCCTCTTTTAAGACATCAAACGGGAATTCATCAGGTTTGTACTTTTTAAGCAGCTTGATCTTCATCAATGCCTTGATGGTAAGGTTCTCATCCGCAAATACAAATGGGATATCCGTTTCCGTCACCTTGCATTTATACAGGATGGCGGATACCGGTGCTGCTACATACATATAAACCGTATCCCCGGTTTTAATTCCGCTGCCCTGCTTCCATTCGGTCTCCTTTGTATGGTCAAACATGTGCTCCACATCGTAATACTTTGGATTGGCCGGCACGATCCACTCTTTTGGCGGTCGCATCTTCTGCTTCTTTTGCGCAGATGCAGTAGCAGCAAAGCTGTCATCGATCAGCCCAAAGATGGTTTCCTGCGGGACGGTGCCATCCAGAAGGATGGATACCCAGTTTCCTTTGCTGAAATGATATCCCTTAAAGAATCCTTCCTGCTGGACCAGGATATCAGCCAGGAACGGATCCTCCGGTTTCACGTTCAGGATGTCCACACGCTCATCGCCAGACAGTCCCAGTCGCTCTCGCGGGACATCCATAATAATGGCAAACCACTTGCGGTTATCCTCGTGACGGAACACAGCATACTCCGGATACCTCCTCCAAAGATATTCCGGAGTACTCTTGTATTTCTTCTTCACATATTTGATCACATCATCGCGTAATGTCATTTTGTTAGTCATCGCTCCATTGCTTTAAGTACTCTCGTACCGATCTTGTCATCTCTATGGAAAAATCCGAATCATATTTCCGCTTGCAGAAGGCGCGGATCCATTCCTCGTAATCTTTGCCGCCGGTCTTGCAGGAAAGCTGCTCTTTGATTGCGTCTGCATCCAGGATCTGATACTTGTTCTCATGGACCATGTGTGCCATGCTCCGCTCTGGTTTTTGTCGTTCTTTCTGCTGTTCGGTCGGATATCCAAAGACCAGCAGCGCTGCCGGAAAGACATACTCCGGAAGATCAAGGAGTAAGCGCAGCTCTTCCATGTTTTCCATGACATCGCCAATATAGCAGGAGCCTATGCCGTAAGACTGCGCAGCTACCACTGCATTCTGCGCTGCGATCACAGCATCATCGATGGCCAGAATCAGATCGCCCTCGCCAGGCGCGCGCACATTGCACCCTGCCAGGCGGAAGGCATCGTACCATTTCTGATAATCCGCCAGGAAAAGCAGAACCAGTTTGCCTTTTGCTATGAATGGCTGATGGTCGCAGATGTCGCTCAGTTTTTCCAGTATCTCCGGGTCAAAGATCCGCAGGATGGTATACAGCTGCATGTTGCCGGCGGTCGGCGCCATCACAGCAGAGGTCAGGATCTCCTGCACTTTTGTCTCATCAATCTCCTGCTCCGTAAAGACCCGTACAGACTTGCGCTCATAGAGCTGTTTGATTACTTCGTTCATGATTCCCCTTTTAAGATGGCTTCCACTTGCTCCTTCTTCTCATACAGCACGCATCCGCCTTCATGGCTTTCCTTCAGCAGATCGCCATCGCGCAGCGCTTCAAACAGCCGTGATGCGATAGTTTCCCTCAGCGAGGTGTTCTTCACGTTAATGTCAGAATATGGTGAGAACGGACATGGCTCGGCATCGCCGTGGGAGTTGATATGGAAGAACTCCCGTCCTGCTGCCATGCAGCCGCCCATCGCCAGCTCGTCGCCCGGGAAGGATAAGATCAGCATCTCATCCATGCTCGCGCGGATCGGCTCCAATACTTCTTCCATGTAGGCGCGTTCGTCATCGCCAGGTGCCAGATGGCGGGATTCATCGGTGACCGGAACAAATTCCACAAAGATCACCAGCTTGCATCCCTTGGCAGCCAGGTCATCCAGATATTCTCTGGATACCACTTCTTTTACGTTTTCTGTGGTGACGGTAATGGATGCGCCAAAGATCAGGCCTTTCTCCTGAAATGCCTGCATGTTTTTGGTGACAATGTCATAGACGCCTTTGCCTCGGCGCTCATCGGTGATCTCTTTGCCGCCCTCAATGCTGAGCACCGGGATCAGGTTTCGGTTTTTGTCCAGCAGCTGGAAGTATTCATCATCGATAAATGTCCCGTTCGTAAAGATTGGGAAAATGATGTTTGGCATGGTGGCTGCTGCCCGCATGACGTCCCTGCGGATCATCGGCTCGCCGCCTGCCACCAGAATAAAGCTGACGCCCAGCTCTTCTGCTTCCTGAAAGATCTTCTGCCATTCTTCTCCGGTCAGCTGCGCTTTTGGTTCTTCATCCACGGTGGTGTGGATGCAGCGCGAATAACATCCTGCGCAGTGCAGGTTGCAGCTGCTGGTGATGCTGGCAAGCAGGAATCCCGGCACGTGCAGGCCTTCTTCTTCCAGTTTCATCCTGCGCTTGGATGCATCGCGGCTGGCCTTGGCAAACCGCAGCATGAATGCGCTTTCTTTTGGGTTCTTCAGGGTCGCTTTGATGGTATCGGCGACGATCTTTTCCACGCCCTGCTCGATATGCTTCTGCAGATCGAATTGTGGTTTCATAAAGTTTTCTTTCTGCCCAGGTGTTTGTTTTACAGGTCTCTTGCGATCGTGTATGCGTTTCTGACTGCGTTCAGAATGTTGGCAACGGTGCTGCAGTCGCCGATCATCTGGAACTCCGGCGCGTACGGTGCAAAGGCGAACGCTTCCTCGTCCAGCGGCTTCTGGCCGGTCGCCACGATCACGGTGTCGGCTTCGATCAGCTTCTCCTGGCCGTCCTGCATGTAGTACAGGCCCTCGTCGGTGACTTTCGATGCGGTTGCGTTGAACGTCACTTCCATGCCGCGTCTGCGCAGTTCGCGCTTGACGGCAAGTCCCTGCGAGCCTAAGCCCGGCGCGTTGATGGTTTTGCCCATCTCAATGACATCGGTCTTAATGCCTTCCATATCCAGGAAGATGGAAAGCTCGCAGCCTACCAGGCCGCCGCCGATGATCGCCACTTTCTTGCCCAGCTTGTCCGGGTTCTCAAATGCGTACTGCGCGGTGACCACGTTTTTGCCATCGATGCCCGGGACCGGCGGGAATGCCGGCTTGCTGCCTACACAGGCAAGAATAACATCCGGCTTCATCTCTTCCATCATCGCCGGCGTTGCCTCGGTGCCAAGGCGCACATCGACGCCTTCTTTATCCAGGTTCCGGGTCTGGAATTCCAGATATTTCCGGAAGTATTTCTTGAATGGAACTTTTTCTTCGCAGTGCATGCCGCCGCCCAGGTAATCGTTCTTCTCAAACAGGGTGACGTTGTGGCCGCATCTCTTGGCCTCCACTGCTGCCTCCATGCCGGCGATGCCGCCGCCAATGACTACCACGTTCTTTGACACTTCTGCTTTCTGCTCCAGCGGGAACTGTGCCTCGCGGGAGGTGCGCGGATTCAGTGCGCAGACCAGCAGGCCTGTCATGATGGATGACCAGCAGCTCATGCACTTGATACATGGGATGATGTCCTCGTCGCGGCCGGCTCTTGCCTTGTTCGGCAGATACGGATCGCACATCAGCGCGCGGGCGCAGTTGACAAAGTCAGCCTTGCCGCTCGCGATAACTTCTTCCATAAATTCCGGGGTGGAGATGGATCCGACCGTGCCCACCAGGGAATGTTTCATTTCTTTTTTGATTGCGGCCGCATACTCAACCAGGGCGCCTTCTTCCTGGAACATCGTCGGTGCGCAGACCTGCCACTCGTCGTTGGACAGGGTGCCGTGGATGCCGCAGGATACGTGAATAATGTCTGCGTGGCCATCCAGCGCTTTAGCGTACTCAATGCCCTCGGCAAAGTCGTAGCCCTGGGACAGCTCGGATGCGCTGATACGGAACTCGATCGGGAATCCCTTGCCGCATGCCTCGTGGATCTTATCACAGATCATGATGGCAAACTTAGCGCGGTTCTCGCGGCTGCCGCCCCACTCATCGGTTCTCTGGTTGGTGTACTCGCTGAAGAACTGCTCCGGCAGCCAGCCGTGTCCACCGTGAATGGTGACCATGTTGAAGCCTTTATTCTTAGCGTTTACCGCTGACCGGACGTAGTTGTTGACGATGTCGTAAACTTCTTCCGTGGTATAGGCTGTAACCGGATGGCCGTCGACCATGCCCTCGGATGGTCCCTTTGCTGCGCCGCCGTACCGTCCGCAATGGGACAGCTCAGCCGATGCCACTGCGCCGTGACGTTTGATGCCGTCCGCCATCCTGCCCAAATAGAACAGGCCAAATGGATTCAGGAGGTCGACACATCTGTTCCCGCGCGGGCTTCTCGGTTTGTCTACCTGGCATTCGCCGATACAAACCGCTGCGGCGCCGCCTTTTGCCTTCTCGACATAGTAGTCGATGGCGTTGTCGCCTAACGTGCAGTCTTCTTTGATGTCCACCCATCCGGTAGGTGAAGCAAAGATCCTATTTCTGAAAACAACATCCCCGACTTTGATCGGAGAAAACAAATGTGGGTACTTAAGCATTGAATAACTCCTCCTAATTTATATTTTTTGTTTGATATTCCCTTGTTTGTTTAATTTCCTTGATTGTTTTATTTCTTGATTGTTTATTTCCCCCATGAAATCTTTCTTATTTTATACCATATTAGTATTGATGGCACTATTTTTATTAGCATGGGGTAATTCGTTTGGCGGATGGGAGCGCTTTTTGTGGCGGATGGCATCGCGAGCGCCATCCTTTTAGGGGGCGGGTGACATCGCGAGCTGCATTCATTTGGGGGCGGGTGACATCGCGCGCTGCATCTCTTTTGCCCTGGCGCGGCGCATTACTCCTATATGACCATTTTGTTGAAAAGGGAGTAATTTTCACAAGCTATTTTCATCCCTTTTTGACAAAAAGAATTGCATTACTCCCATACGAACATTTTTTTCAAAAGGGAGTAATTTCTCCCGGCATTTTTCTTCCCTTTTTGACAAAAAGAATTGCATTACTCCCATACGAACATTTTTTTCAAAAAGGAGTAATAATTTGGATCCCGGAGAGCCCCAAAACCCTCAATTTACTCCCTATAGATGATTTTGCTCAAAAGGGAGTAATTTTTGCAGAAAAAAATACTCCCTTTTGGAAAAAGTTTCTCTATAGGAGTAAAGGCGGAGGGGAGCGCATCTGCATCCTTTTTTAGGGGCGGATGTCATCGCGCGCTTCATCCTTTTAGGGGCGGATGTCATCGCGCGCTGCATTATTCTCCCTGCGCCATTTGTTTCTCACAAGAATAATTTTGACCTGCCAAAATTATTCTTGCTCTGCAGAAGTTGAATCAATTATTCTCCCTAAGCGGTTTTTTCTCAGCAAGAATAATAAAATGGCCCCAAATGAGGCCATTTTTCTCTAAATAATTCTCCATGGAGAACTTGTTGCGGGCAAGAATAGTTTTTGACAAAAATATTATTCTTGCTGAGGATGCCGCGCGATATAAGAATAATCCTGCAGCGCATCAAAAATCCTCCCCAACGATAGCCCTCAGGGAGGATGATGTTGACCTGTATTAAGCCTGCCGGTCAGTCGGTCACGACTTCGCCTTTCCACGTCATGATGCCGCCAAACTCCAGCACGCGCGTGTAGCCGATGTCCGTCAGCTTCTTGGATGCCGCCGCGCTCCGCCGTCCGGTCTGGCAATACACCAGCAGCACCTGGTCCAGATCAGGGAGTTCCGCAGGCTGCTCATCCGCGATGCCCTCGTTCGGCACGTTGATGGCGCCCGGGATGTGCCCCTTGGCAAATTCATCCGGCCGGCGCACGTCCACGATTACGTAAGGCTCATCGCCCGCCATGATCTTCATCGCCTCGGCCTGGCTGATGTGTTTGTATGTTCCAAATTCGTTTTTCTCGATCATAGTTGCTTTGCTTTCATTTGTAACGGAGACTTGCTCCAGTGGATTCTTTTTTGCGGAATACGGATTGACGTTTTTCGGTTCCGGGCGCGATGTCGTCGGCCCGCTTGTTGCGAAGCCCAGCACCAGGGTAATCAGCAGCGCATGGATGAACCACGCGACCAGTGGGATCGCGATCAACCACAGAGGCCAGCCCGCCACAAAGTGCAGGATTACCAACACGGCCACCAGCACCAGCCAGAAGCCGCGAAACACCATATTCAATAATAGGCTCAAGAGAAAGCCATGTCCTTTTGCCCGCTTCATCCGCAGTCCTTTCTATATAGGAATGTCGCGCCGCGCCTAAATCATCGCCCGCTACATCGGCGGCAGCCCGTTTGTGCAGTTCTTCACGTGCGATGCGATCAGCTCGTGCACGCGGTCCGGAAGCGCCTCCCGCTCCTCCGTCGTCAGGTCCTTTGTCGGGATCGGCTCCAGGAACTCGATGCGCACAGGCCCGCCCTTTATGATCGGGATGTGGTCATCGAACAAGAGCCCCGCGCCGTTGATGGCCACCGGAACGATCGGCACGCCTGGCTTGGTCGCCAGCTTGAAGCTGCCATGTTTGAACGGCAGCATCTCGCCCTCCACCTTGGAGCGCGTGCCCTCCGGGAAGATCCACATGGAGATGCCCTGCTCAATGTACTTCACTCCCTGCAGGATGGCCTTGATGCCCTCGCGCGAGTTTTTGCGGTCGAGGAAGAGGCAGTAGACCGAGTCCATCCACCAGCTGATCAGCGGCCAGTGCTCCATTTCTTTTTTTGCCACGAAGCCCGTGCGGTCCGGAAGGACCGGGTAGGTGGCGATGATGTCCATGAACCCGCGGTGGTTGGAGATGTAGACCACCGGCTCGCCCTTTTTCGGCAGGTTCTCCAGCCCGACGTACTCGACTTTGGCGCCGGCCAGGAACTTTGTGATCCGCAGCGCGGTCTGCACAAACTTCAGGCAGATCATGTCCCGCTTGTACCGGTTGAACAGACCCACCAGCCGCGTGAACGGAAACAGAAACGCCGTGACGATGGTGATGAGAATCGCACATATAAGAATCAGAATCAGCCGTATCATTTCAAAACCTCACTGATTGGTGAAACCCCGTTGCTTCAAATTTATTCGGGCGGACCCGCGTTACTTCAGATATCTTTCCCGTGCCGACAAACCCGCATGCATCAGGAAGAATGCTGCCAGGATGATCGTCAGCGCGAACGCCGGCGCGACGGCCAGGAATGGGTAGCTTACCAGGTATTCCTGACTGGATGCCAGCAGCGTGCCCAGCGTCTGCATGTGCGGAAAATAGCTCAACAGCCCGGACATGCCCATGATGGTAATGCCAATGACGGCGATGCAGAAAGTGTGGACGACCTGCTCAAGCACCGGCAGGATAAGCGATGTCTTTTCGCCCGGGTGCGCCTTCTTTGCTTTGATGGCGCCGGCCAGCCGGTCCGCGATGCCGCCCCACCCGTAAAGTCCCACCAGGACCATCGCCGGGATGATCGAGCCGCGAATAATCAAAAGTATAAAGATCATGATCGCCAACGGTGCGCCAAAGCCAAAGATGTAGCGGATCGCTTTGAAGACTTCCGCGCCGCCGCCGCGCAGGAAGCCGGCCAGCAGACCGAATCCCACGCCCAGGATGATGGCGATGATGGTGTTAACAAATGCTCCAAGAATGGTATAAAAGACACCGCTCGCCAGAAGCGCGTAGATGTCGCGCCCCATCCCATCGGTTCCGAGGATGTGGCCGCGCTGGCCCGGTGCAAGGAACGCGCCGTTGATGTCGATCTCCTCAGGTGTGTGGGTGGATGTGAACGCCATAGCGATGGCACCTGCCACGACCACCCCCGCGCAGATGATGCCGATGATCAGCAGCACCTTGCCGGATTTATCTTTTTTGATCTGGCCGCGTGCGCCTGCGAATGCAGATGTTCCGCTTTGGCCGCGTGCGCCAGCGAATGCAGATGTTCCGCTTTGGCCGGCGGCCGCGCCTGTCTGGCTGCTAACTTTGAAGCGCACGCCAAAGACCTGCTCGGTCGGATCGCCTCCTGCTGCCAGCGACGCGATAATATCGTTGATCAGTTTCAGCAGAAGGATCAGGATCATCAGCGCCAGCACGCCCGTGAAAAGTGTCGATACATCCATGTTCATGATTGACCGCTGCGTCAGATATCCCAGGCCAGGAACCATGAACATCCACTCCACGATAACTTCAAACAGCACGATGATGACAATATGGTCGGCGATCCACGCTGCCACGGCGCCGATGCCGCCCGCGAATGTGGTCCGGTGCCCGTTGCTGACAGCGGCGTTCATCAGGAAGCCCGCCAGCGGCAGGATCATCGTGAGCATCGGCAGGATCATGCCGATCATGTCGTTGCTGCGGACCGGAAGAAGTCTGGTCTGCACCGCAAATGTTTCTATTAAGATATAGCCCAGTGACATCGGCACGAAGGCGCGCAGGATCACGGAGATCACGCGGACGACGTTTTTGCCCGTGTGGCCTTTGGCCAGTCCGGCCAGCATGCCGATGATGAATGCGATGATGAGTGATGCGATGAGTATGAATGCAGTAGCGCCGAGTCCCCCCAGGACTCTGTCCATGCCGCGCGAATAATCGCCGCCGATGCGCGGGAATGCAATTCTCAGCAGGAACGCGCTTGCGATGGCGATGACCAGCGCAATTCCAAAGAACAGCAGCCGCTTGAGGATGTACTTGCCGCGCCCATCACGAGGGGTGGCCGCCTTGCTGACTGCCGTCTGGCTGCGATGACTGTCCGCATACATTTGCGCAGCGTCAGGCTGTGCTTGTGTATTTGCAGCTGCTGTCGCCTGTGTGCTTGCCCCTGCTGCATAGGCTGCCGCGCCTGTTTGTCTTGACTGCTGTGCTGCGGCATGTGATATCCCCGCGTTTTCTGGCTTGATGCCAACATCAAATGGAGGCTCAACGATCGGCGGATCAATATCCAGCTGAATGTTTGATGCCGGTTGCGACGGCTGTGTGTTAGCAGGTGCCCCATCATTGGTCAATGTAAGATGCGGCTTCATCGCCTGCTGCGATGGCTGTGACTCGTTAGGCAGCTCAAGTTTGATTTGTGGCTGCGATGGCTTTTGTGGTGCCTCGTGCATCGCCGGCTGCGACGGCTTTTGTGGTGCCTCGCGCATCGCCGGCTGCTTCTGTGCGCTCAGCGGCACGCCGCAGTTCGTACAGAACTTCGAGCCCTCTTCAATCTTTGCCCCACAATTACTGCAATACATCATCGTCCCCCCTAATAACTTATCCATAAAATACATATTTAGACATAGTTATTATATCACGTTCTATATATGTAGTGGTTTTTTTCGTTCAGCATATTCTTTCGATAAATCATTATGGTCCAATCATAGCTTTCTCTAGATTGGACCAATACGAAATACGTTCTTCTTTGGTCCAATTTTCTTTTTTCTTTATTTGGACCAATACGAAATTCGTTCTTCCTTGGTCCAATGATCTCTTTTCTTCGTTTGGACCAATACGAAATTCATTCTTTTTTGGTCCATTTATCTCTTTTCTTCGTTTGGACCAATTCGAATTACATTCACCTTTGGTCCATTTATCTCTTTTCTTTATTTGGACCAATTCGAAATTCGTTCTTCTTTGGTCCATTTATCTCTTTTCTTTATTTGGACCAATTCGAATTACATTCTCCTTTGGTCCATTTATCTATTTTCTTTATTTGGACCAATTCCCTCTCCCGCAACATAAAAAAGCGCCTCGGGGAAGGCGCCTTTTTATTGGTTTATTGATTGTATAATAAAAAAGGGAGGTGAGAATTTCAGTGAGTTTCACTTAATTTCTGTCTGTATGATACTGCCGGTCTGTGAACTAAAAATGTTTGAATTGTGAACTATTTGTGTCCTCATTTGTCCTCATCTATATCATCAGCGGGAGGAGGCAAGGAAGCGCAGCCGCTTTTATTCCATAAACAAAAGCCGCTGTGTAACGCAGCGGCTTTCTCTGATTGCTATTTAAAATTTAGTATTCCACTTCCTGATACAGTGCGATGCTCTTCTCTTCGGCCATGACGCCCAGCTTTGGCACCAGGGTCCGAAAATGCTCAGATGCGTTGTGCTTGTCGATGGCATCCTGATCTTTCCAGATCTCGATCATGGCAAACGCGCGAGGATTGTTGATGTCCTGATTTAATGTATAAGTGATGTTCCCCTCCTCGGCGGCAGAGCGCTCCACCAGCTCTCTTGCGCCTTCTTTGTAGGCTTCTTCCATTCCTTCTTTTACAACAGTTCTTGCGACAATCTTAATCATTTTTCCTCCTTTCGCGTTGTGCGCGCAGGTCTTCCCCACGCAGCTCGCGATGACTTCCCCACGCAGCTTGCGATGACTTCCGCCCCCGAAGCTCGTGCAGCTTGCGATGACTTCCGCCTTGCGAATCTACTCCTTCCGCATAAACATCACACCCAGTGTGTTCGGGCCGCAGTGCGAGGTGACGGTGGATCCCGCGGTAGTATCCAGGACCTCCTCCACATCCGGCACAAGTTCTTTGACACGGGCGATGACCATATCGACCACCTCGGATGAACAGCGCGTGTGCGTCACAAAGATCCGGTGCGGGTCGATATCCGTCCGGCCGCTCAGGCGGGCATCCACGTACTGCATCAGCGCACGCTCGATCCGGCCGCGATACTTTTGCTGCGGACCCATCCTGCCGTCCTTCACTTCGATGCACGGTTTGATCTTCAGAAGCGTTGCGCCTAGAGCGCTCAGCCCGCTGCATCGTCCGCCTTTGTGAAGATAATCCAGGCTGTCGACGACAAAGCTGGCTTCTACCTTATCCACAGCTTCCGAGCAGACTTCCGCGATCCGGTCAGCGCTGTAACCCTGCTGCGCCATCTCCGCACCCTTGAGCACCAGGAGCCCCTGGCCTCCGGACAGATTCTGGGAATCCACAATATAAACATTCTGGAATGCCTTCGCGGCAAAGTAGGCGTTTTGACAAGTGGACGAAAAGCCGCTTCCCAGGCAAAAGTGAACCACGCTGTATCCCTTGGCAACCTCCTGCGAAAAGAAGAGCCGGTAGTCGGTCGCGTTGACAGCGCTGGTTTTTGGAAGGACGCCGGTCTCATCGACAAAGGAATAAATATCCTCCGGATGAATGTCGACCATGTCCTTGCCGTCGCGCTCTCCCAGCGTCACGGTGACGGGAAGGAGATCAATATTATATTTTTCCAGCAGTTCCGGCGAAAGGTCGCAGGTACTGTCTGATGTAATTTTAACTTTCAAGTGTTTTCCCCTTTGCAGGAATCTTTATTGGTAAAGGCCCCTCGGAATATTTATCCCGAAATATATTCCCTGAAATATATTCCCCGAAATAATACCTTCCCCAAAAAAGTAACTATATAACTATATCGATTTTATTCTGTGATTACAATACATTTTTTTATGGTCGATGCAGCGGCTCTTTTTATGAAGTATCAGGAACGCGCAGCACCAGGCATGAGCCGCATCGCGTGCAGGGACCACCGACGCACATGCAAGCAGAAATCATCTTCCCTCAATAGAAAAGGGCGACGGTGCCCGGACCGGTACTGCGCCCTTGCGGCATACTAACAAATCTTCTATAATAAAAACGAGTTCTATATAGGTAACTTCAAAACATCGATAGAAGCATCAAGGTTTTAACACATCCCCGGCAATGATTTAGCGGGATGAGAAAGGGAGTGTGTTGTGTTCAAGAAAAAAGATGTGAATGCAATGGCGGACGGCAACAAGAACTCGGTTTTTAATTTCGGATCGGGGTGGATCATCATCATCTACTGCCTGCTGATGTTCTGGTTTTATGTGGGCATGTGCAACGACGGATCCAATGCATCTGTACCGGCAATCGCCGCAAAACTTCGTGTAGAAAACAGTACTCTATTAACAATGAATTCCATCGCCGGCCTTGTGGGCGTTGCATTTTTCGTGCTGCTCGGCCAGCTGAACCGGAAGATCGGAGCCAGATGGCTTTCCGGCATCCTGTGCATCATCGCTGGACTCTCGTACATCGGCCTGGGCAACTCCACCAGCGTCGGGATGTATCTGGTCTGCATGTGCCTGGTCACCGGATCGATCATGTCCGCCGGCTACATCTGCGGCGGCGCGCTGGTCGCCCAATGGTTCCCTAAGAAGAAAGGCGTGGTCATGGGCTATACGACCATGGGCCACAACCTGGCGTCGGCCTTTTACGTGCTGCTTCTGGCCGCGCTCATCAGCAGCTTTTACATCACCGGCGGCGTGCTGCCAATCGGCATCGCCTGCATCATCCTGGGCATCCTGGGCATGATCTTTGTGCGGAACACCCCGGAGGAGCGGCACATCAACCCGGATAACGTTTCGGACAAAGTATTTAAAGAAGAATACATCGTCAACGAGGACGATGAAGATGGCGGCTGGACTGTGAAGAAACTTTTAACGCGGCCGATGACATGGATGGTCGCTATCACCACCGGCCTCTTCCAGATCTGCTCCGTCGGCGTCATGAGTCAGCTGGTGCTGCGAAACGAGGAGCTGGGCTTCTCCGCCAACACGGCCATGATCATTATGATGGTTCTCGCGCTGGTCGGCGTTGCCGGATCGTTTGTCATCGGCGTGCTGGATGACAAACTCGGCACAAAGAAGACCATGATCTACTTTGGCATCTGGTATGCGCTCGCGCTGGTGCTCAACTTCACCAACATCATGCCGCTCGTGTATGTGTCGCTGTTTATGATCGCAATCGGCATCGGCGGTTCCGCAAACTTTACGACATCGCTTCCGACATCCGTTTTCGGACGGCAGGGATTCAGCAAGGTCAACAGTGTGGTCTTCCCTATCCAGGGTGCCGTGACGGCGCTGCAGTTTTTGATCAACGCCATCGTGCAGAAGGTGACCGGCGGCCAGATCCGTTACGCATATCTGATCTTCGTCGTGGTCGCTGTGATCAACATCATTCTGGTCACGCGCGTGAACGAGCATAAATATAATCGTGATTATCTGAAACAGAACGGTATGGAAAAAGAGCTGCAGGAAGTGGAAGCGTTCCTGGCAAAAACAGACAGCAAGTAAGATTGGAGAACACTATGAAAAAAATATATCAACGAATTCTGGCAATACTTGCAGCGGTTGCAGTCATGGTCGGCCTTGCGGCCTGCGGCGGAAAGAATGTGCAGCCGGATACGGATCCGAGCGGCGATGTCATCGTCCGCGTCGGCTTTGTGTATCCGAAGACCGGCGATCTTGCATCGTTTGGTGAGTATACCGAAGAATGGACCAAATATGTGGTGGACCAGGCGAACGAGCTGGGCATCACGATCGACGGCAAAAAAGCAAAAATCTCTCTGATCACGGCGGACTCGATGTCCGATCCAAAGGAGGCGCGCAAGGCTGCCCGTCAGCTGATCAAGGAGAAAAACATCGACATTATGATCACGTCGAAAACCGCGGACACCACGGTTCCGGTTTCCGAGATCTGCGAGAAGGAAGGCATCGTCTGCCTGTCCGTGGATACGCCGGACGAGGCATGGGCTGTGAATACGCATAAATACTCCTTCCATGCGGGCTTTGATATCTCAGAGGAGCTGAACTGCTTTATGGATGCGTGGAAGCAGACCGATACGAACATGCGCGTGGGCATCATGCATCCAAACGATTCCGAGGGCTCCACGATGATCAACGTTGCTCCGGATTACATCAAGACGCAGGGTTATACCGCGTACGATCCTGGCGCTTATCTGCCTGGCCAGCAGGATTTCTCCAACGTGATCCGCAACCTGAAGACCCAGCAGGTGGAGGTGCTTGCCGGCGTCATGACCAACGCGGACTTTGCAACGTTTTATAAACAGCTGGAGGAAAGCGGCTATCTGGAGAACATCAAGGTGATCACGGTTGCCAAGACTGCTCTGTTTAAGAAAGATATTGAGGCGCTCGATGTCGAAGGTCTGTGCACTGAGATCTGGTGGGACGAGACGTTCCCGACCAAGTCATCGCTGACTGGCAAGACGAGCGCGCAGATCAAAGAAGAGTTTACCAGGCTGACCGGGCAGGAGCATGCTTCCGCCGCGGTCGGATACGATTACGCGAATATCGAGATTCTGTACGCCGTGCTGAACGCGGCCAACTCGCTGAATGCGGACAAGCTGATCGCTGCTGCTGAGAAGCTGAATCTGGATACCGTGATCGGCAAGGTACAATTCAATGCGCGGCACTATTCCGTGCAGCCCCTGGCTGAGGGCCAGTGGGTCGTTGGAGGCAATGGAGACTGGACGCGCGAGATCATCTCCGCCGGCTCTGTAGAGGGCCTTGCGGTAACCTCTCAGCTGCAGCCATTGCGGTAGTTTTAGTTAGCGCTGCAGCCATTGCGGTAGTTTTAGTTAGCGCTGCAGCCATTGCGGTAGTTTTAGTTAATGCTGCCGCCTCTGCGACAGACGGCTATAAAGACAGATTTGCGGGCGGGACATCCTGCCCGCTTTTTTGTGCAGCGGCTCCTTTGGAGTGTTCAAATTCCGTGCGGCGACATCGTCCTCTAAGGTACATTTTCCGTGCGGTGACATCGTCCCATGTTTTTTCTTTTTGACAGACGGCTCCACGCATACTACAATACGTTCATCTGCCGGATGGATCATCTTCCATCCTTTCCGCTTTGACCCGAATTTTCCTAGTGTATCATCAGGTCAATTATCATCCCCTGCAAAGTGACCTAATCGTTAACCCCCTGCTCTGTGGGTCACGCTTTTTCTCCTTTTCCTGTGACCCAATTCGCACCACCCCTCCAATTGGTCACGCTTTTTTCTCTCTTCCTGTGACCCAATTCGCACCACCCCTCCAATGGGTCACGCTTTTTCAAGGTTTTGAGTGACCTATTTTGTGGTACCCCCTGTTCTGGGTCACGCATTCTCGCCATTTTCCGTGACCTGATCTGAGGGTCCCAGCCAACAGGTCACGGATTTCATTCATTTTGCGTGACCCATTTTACGACACCCTCTTAACAGGTCACAAAGCCCTCTCAATTTCAGTGACCCATATCGAGGGCATGCCCCTGCAGGTCACTTTTTCCTCCCCTCTAAGTGACCTAAACGAGAGTCATCGCAAAATGGGTCACTGCAGCAACTCTTTTTTAGAAATTCAATATTTTTAGAACCGTAACTTTTTTCAGAAACGCAACTCTCTTTTAGAAAGGAAAACTATGCCTATGAACGATCGAAAACAGTATTATCAGAAAAAGGTTCAGGAACTGCAGGAGCTCATCTCGCAGATCGAGCGAAACCAAGGTGATCGGATTTCCGGGAAACTCCGTATTAGCACGACGGAAGGGCGAACTCGTTATTATCAGCACTTCCCAAAAGAGGAGGGCGAGGAGAAGGCCAGCCGCTACCTAAAGGCGGAGGATATGGATATCGCGCGGCAGTTGGCGCAGCAGGAATATGAAGAGCAGCTGCTTCGGCTCGCAAAAAAGCAGCTGCGAAATGCAATGGCGAATCTTTCAGAATATGATGAGCAGCCGATGCGGGATCTCTTCCAGAATTTGCATGAAGCACGGAAGCTCCTGGTCAGTCCGCTGGTCGATGACGACGAAACCTACGTGGCAAAATGGCTTGACCGCCAATATTCGCCCGGAACATTCGCGGAGGATGCGCCACACCTCTATACAAGCAGCGGCATCCGCGTGCGGTCAAAATCAGAAATAATCATCGCGGACACTTATTCGCGTTTGAAAATCCCGAGCTTATACGAAAACCCGATCAAGCTGAGGAGCGACGGCCGTTTTATCACCGTCCGCCCTGATTTCACACTGTTGAACGTACGGACGCGGGAGCAGTTTCTTCACGAGCACTTCGGGATGATTGACAACCCTCAATACGCTGACCAATTCATCCGGAAAATTGAACTATACGAAAAGAACGGCATCTTCCCGGGAAAGAATCTCCTGGTCACCTGGGAAAGCAGCACGCATCCCCTGAATGCCAAGCAAGTGGAACTGCTGGCAAAGGAGTATCTGTTAATGTGATTTATTGATATCGCAAGATGACAATGGGGCGGGTTTTTGCTACAATTAATTTATGATGAGAGCTAAGAGACAGCGGGTTTTTGAAGTTATACAGATTGGAAACCGGGGAGACGCGATCAGCCGCGCGGGCGACTATTTCATTGTCGTCGTGATCTTCCTCAATATCGCTGTGCTCTTTATGGAGACCTTCCCGATCTTTCAGCCGTACATGACCGTGCTGAAAGTCATCGAGGCCGTGACCGTGGGCATCTTCATTGTGGAGTACATCCTGCGGCTCTGGACGGCTGACTTTCTCTACCCGCAGTACGGGCGGGTGAAGGCCGCACTCCGCTTTCTGATCTCGTTCGACGGCGTGGTCGATCTGCTGACCATCCTGCCATTCTTCTTCCTTTCCGGATTTGTCGGATTCAGGATCCTGCGGGTCGTCCGCATCTTCCGCCTCTTCCGCGTGAACGCGTCCTACGACTCGTTCAACGTCATCGCGCACGTTATCTGGAAGAAAAAGAATCAGATTTTTTCGTCGGTCTTCATCATCCTGATGCTCATGCTGGTGTCATCGCTCTGCATGTACAGCGCGGAACACGAGGCGCAGCCGGAGGCATTCCGCAACGCTTTCTCCGGAATCTGGTGGAGCCTGTCCACCATCTTTACCGTGGGCTACGGTGACATCTACGCCATCACGCCGCTTGGGCAGATCATGACTGTCATCATCACGTTCCTGGGCGTCGGCGCTGTTGCTATCCCTACCGGTATTATTTCCGCAGGTTTCGTGGAGGAGTATTCCGAGATCGCGCGGGCCAGCAAGATCGATCCGGGCGCACGCCACACGCTCATCGAATACATCAGCGATAAGAGCCCGTTCATCGGCGTATCCGTGCGGGAGGTTGAGGAGAAAGGCAACTGCAACATCATGGCCATCCAGCGCGACAACGAGATCCTTGTGCCGCGTGACGATACCATCATCCGCGCCGGCGATACTCTCATCAGCGAACGGTTTCAATAATGTTTTTATGCCCGGGACATCCCGGGCTTTTTGATCACCCGATAAGGAGGCGATTGATTAAATAGTTTTTGACCTTTTAGTTAGGCATAGTTTTTAAGGAGGATAATATTATGTTAACAGCAAAACAAAACATGTATGAGGCCGTCAAGGGCGGTAACCCGGACCGCGTCGTCAATCAGTACGAAGCAATGCAGCTCATGATGCATCCATATATGATCCACTGCAATCAGCTGCTGCAGCCGGGTATGGAAAACGTCGTCAACGCATGGGGCGTTACGAACAGCTTTCCGGTAGGTGTTCCGGGCGCGTTCCCGGTACATACACCGGACAAGATCGTCATCAAGGACATTGAGCACTGGCAGGATTATGTGCATGCTCCGTCGCTGGAGTTCCCGGATGAGGAGTGGGCAATGTTCGCTGAGCAGTACGAGCAGATGGATGGCGAGCGCGCATACAAGGCAGCATTCATCGCACCGGGCATTTTTGAGAACTGCCACCATATGGGCGAGATCGCAAACACCCTGGTCAATCTGTTTGAGTATCCGGACGAGATGCACGACCTGATCAAGTATTTGACGGATTGGGAGCTGGAGATGGCTGAAGGCATCTGCTCTCACCTGCATCCGGACATGCTGTTCCATCACGATGACTGGGGCAGCCAGAAGAGCACGTTCATGAGCCCGGCAATGTGGGAAGACTTCTTTGTCGAGCCTTACAAACAGCTCTATGGCTACTATCATGATCACGGCGTCGAGCTGGTGGTGCACCATTCCGACAGCTACGCTGCAACGCTGGTGCCGGGCATGATCGAGATGGGCATCGATGTTTGGCAGGGATGCTTCTCTACCAACAACCTGCCGGAGCTGATCAAGAAGTACGGCGACAAGATCACCTTCATGGGCGGCATCGAGAACATGCTGGTCGACTTTGACGGCTGGACTCCAGAGAACAACTGCGATGTCATCCGCAAGACCATTGAGGAGTGCGGCATCCATTCGTTCATTCCGTGTATCGCACAGGGCGGCCCTGGCAGCGTGTTCCCGGGCGTGTACGCAAGCATGTGCGAGGAGATCGACAAGTACAATATTGAGAAATACGGCGCAACCCAGGAAGAGCTGGATGCGGCCCGCCTGCCATGGCAGATCATGTTCTAATGATGGCGTGAGGTTGATGGCGGTTTAGTTCTCTTTTGAGGGCGTGAGCTGCCGATTACTCCCTATTTCAAATTTTGTTTAAAAGGGAGTAATAAAATGGGGGCAAAACAGCCCCAAAACGGTCGATTTCATCCCATGTGAAACATTTAGCAAAAAAGGAGTAATTTTCATTTGGAAAATTACTCCTTTTTATAATTTTTTCTCTATAGGGAGTAATTGAAATCATTTTGTTTATTTGGGAGTAATTTTCAGTGGGGAAAATTATTCTTGTTTTCACAAACAGATTTCAATTATTCTCCTGGAGAAGCTTTTTCATTTGGAGAATAATTTTATGATCAAAAATTATTCTTGCGCTGACAAACTAGCTTCAATTATTCTCCCTGAGAAAGATTTTTCTCACAAGAATAATATTTTGAAGCCAAAAACATCGAAAAGCAGCCATTTTCATCTTGGGGAGGCAGACGTTTCACTGGAGAATAATTTTTCAGGGTAATCATTATTCTCCAGTAAAACGAATCCTCAAATAAGAATAATCCAAAAGAACAGTCCCTAAATCCTCACGCGAAACTCTCTTGCCACACCCAACTGCTTGTGGTATCCTTTATTACACTATACCGTTAAAGCGGCGTGAAGCGGCGATGTCACACGCACAAAAATGTGGCGATGTCACAAACTCCGCACATACGCACGGCACCCGGTATCAATCGGTATAACTCAAAACGAATCAAAACGGAGGTCACAAAATGTATTCCTACAGCAAACTGGCGGCAGCGGATCCGGAGGTCGCAGCAGCGATCAAAGGGGAGGTTGACAGAGAGAATTCCCATCTGGAGATGATCGCTTCGGAGAACTTTGTCAGCGAGGCAGTGATGAGTGCGCTCGGCTCTCAATTCACAAACAAATATGCAGAGGGCTATCCGGGCGACCGTTACTACGGCGGATGCCAGTACGCGGACATCGTGGAGAACCTGGCACGCGACCGCGCCAAAGAGCTATTCGGATGCGAATATGTGAACGTGCAGCCGCACGCCGGCAGCCAGGCAAACACGGCAGTTCAGTTTGCCCTGCTGAAACCGGGCGATACCATCCTGGGCATGAGCCTGGACGCTGGAGGACATCTGAGCCATGGATGCGTGGCAAACATCTCCGGTCGGTACTTTAACGTCGCCAACTACGGCGTCAACGAGGACGGCTACATCGATTACGACGATATATTAAAGATTGCAAAAGAATCGCGGCCAAAGCTGATCATCTGCGGCGCGAGCGCATACCCGCGCAAGATCGATTTCCAGAAATTCCGGGAAATTGCCGATGAAGTCGATGCCTTCCTGCTGGCTGACATCGCGCACATCTCCGGCCTGGTAGCCGCCGGATGTCACATGAGCCCAATCCCATACGCCCACGTGACGACCAGCACCACGCACAAAACACTCCGCGGACCGCGCGGCGGCATGATCATGTCCACCAACGATTTTGCTGTGGACCACAAGATCGACAAGGCCATCTTCCCTGGTCTGCAGGGGGGCCCGCTGATGCACGTCATCGCAGCAAAGGCCGTCTGCTACGGCGAAGCTCTGAAACCGGAGTTCAAAGTCTACGCGCAGAACATCATCGACAACGCGCAGGCCCTTTCTGGGAATCTGATGGACCGCGGCATCAAAGTCTTTACCGGCGGAACGGACAACCACCTGATGCTGGTAGATCTCAGGCCGCTTGGCATCAGCGGCAAGGAAGCTGAGGATGAGCTGGATGAAGCCGGCATCACCTGCAACAAGAACGCCATCCCGAACGATACATCATCGCGTTCCGTGACCGGCGGTATCCGTCTGGGAACGGCAGCGCTGACTACGCGCGGACTGGGCACGGCTGATATGGAAACCATCGCGGAAGCTATCAAGCTGGTCATCGTAGACCGCACCCCGGATGCAAAAGCCCAGGCAAAGCGCATGGTGACAGAGCTGACCGAGCGCTACCCGCTGTATGAAAATGTAGAGTGACGCCGAAACACGCGCATCGCCAAACGCAGCACGCGCGCGCCAAAACGTCCACAAATCCCGAAACTTTGTTTACAATAATGCATGAATGTGTGTTAAAATATAGTATCCAAAAAAAATATCTATGAACGGAGGATTAGATCAAAATGAGTGCACAGGTTTTAGACTGTAAAGTTGTAGCTCAGGCTATTTCTGAAGAATGCAAAGCTGCAGCTGATGAACTGAAAGCAAAAGGTATCACACCAAAGCTGGGTATTGTTCGTGTCGGAGAAAAAGGTCCGGACCTTTCTTATGAAAAAGGCGCAACCAAGACCATGAATGAAGCAGGAATCGAAGTTGAAGTTTTCGCACTGCCTGCAGACATTTCCCAGGATGATTACATCGCTAAGATGAAGGAACTTAACGCAGATCCGACAATCCACGGCATCCTTGCGTTCAGACCTTTGGATAATATCGATGAGAACGCTGCCATCGGCGAGATCCTTAACCCACTGAAGGACGTTGATGCCTGCACAGCAGCAAACATGGGCAAACTGGTTGTCGGAGATCCGACAGGCCTGTATCCTTGCACCGCAGCTGCTATCGTCGAAGTTATCAATTATTATGCAGATCAGATCAAAGCAACGGTTCGTCCAAACTATGAGCCGCTTCCACTGGCTAAGCCGGGTCAGGAAGACGATGTCGCATGCGGCCTTGATGTCTGCATTATCAACAACTCCAACGTTATCGGTAAGCCGGCATCCATGCTGCTGACCAACCGTTTCGCAACAGTTTCTATCGTTCACCACCTGACACATGCAGAGAAGAAACTCATGTATACGCAGGGCGCAGACGTTGTTATCGCAGCTACTCCATTCAAGGATTCCGTTACTGCTGATATGATCAAAGAAGGCGCAATCGTTATCGACGCAGCTGTTGTTCGTGAGAAAGCTTTCGATGAGAAGGGCGAGCCAATCATCAACGAGAAGACCGGCAAACAGAAGATCAACACCTTTGGCTGCTGCTCCGCAGATGTTGAGGAGAAAGCAAGCTGGAAGACTCCCGTTCCGGGCGTTGGATCCATCACATCCGCTATGCTGGCTAAGAACCTGATCAAAGCCTGCAGAGTACAGAACGGTCTGTAAGATTTAAGCGAGTCTGAAAGATTCACAAAAACTTTTATAAAAAGAAAGCTCCGCGGCAGCTGCTGCGGAGCTCTTTTTTTGCGATGTCATACGCCGCCAATGCCTGGCTGCGTAAGGTTTTCTGCGTCATGCACGGGTGCATGTCATACTACTGTGCCATCTCCTTGCCAATAGCTTTTGCCTCTTCCAATTTTGAACCGAAGACTTCTTCGTGGCGGGCGATCTTGTGCTCTACATCAAACATGGTCCAGTTATAAATGTCATAGTTGTTTACCTGCTTGGTGTCTGCAGCAAGCACGACCTTGGTCGGGCCGATGATGCCGGAAAACGTTCCCTGATACCGTTTGATCAGTCCGTCATACATTCCGCCTTCTTCGTAAGCTGCATCCGGTGCATTGCTGGTCATGATGAAGAGCACCGGGATCTGACGGTCATTGTAGCTGCGCTGTTCTTTTTTGTAAGTGATGTACTGGAAGATCAGCCGCTCGTAGATGGCGCGGAACGCTGCGGTTACCTCGCTCAGATAGTTTGGCGATCCGATGATCAGGCCGTCCGCTGTCCGGATGTCTTCCAGGACAGGAGTAAGGCCGTCCTTGCAGATGCAGTGTCCCAGATTCTTTTCCAGCTTGCACCCGAAGCAGGAAATGCATCCCGAATATTTTTCCAGGTCATACATGTTGTAGACCTTCACCTCTGCGCCTTCCTCTTTTGCGCCTTCGCATGCTGCATTGATCAGCTGCGCTGTGTTCCAGTTTTTTCTCGGTCCTGCGTTGACCGCGATGATTTTTTTCATACTCTTCTCCTTTTCGAATTCATTTTCGTGAAAATCTTTCGCGAACACTTTTTGCAAATCCACACTATTCGAAAACTCTACTGAAATCCGTTCTCTACACAATCTGCAAATGCTGCGCCTGCGCCCTTCAGTGCCGGCAGCATGTAATCCTTATTGAACCGCACGACCGGAATACGATCGTAAGTCTTCATGCCAAGATGGTTCATGCCGCGCTCCATCATCATCAGACACTCCACCGCGCCGCGTCCACTGCCGCCCGCACAGGCGATCAGCAGTGCGTTCTTGTCTGCCAGTGTCCGGTTATGGATCGCATGATTTCTGCGCAGCCTGTCAAAGAACGCCTTAAAGCACTCGGTTGTTTCCTGCCAGTAAACAGCGCTGATGAAGACGATGCCGTCCGCCTCCTCAAGCTTTTGATAAATGCTGGCGTAGTCATCCTGAATGATGCATGTGCCATCGTCACGGCAGGTGCCCCAGCCGTCGCCGCATGCTCTGCAGTGCTCGATGTTCATTGCATTCAGATGGATCTCCTCCGCCTGAATCCCTCTGTCAGCCAGACCGCTCACAAACATATTTTTAGCCGATGCCGTCAAGCCGTCCGTGTTTGGGCTGGACCAAATGATTACAACTTTCTTCATGTTTGATCCTCCTCTTTATTTGAATTGATTTGTTTTCGTTTTTCTGCCGCGAAGCTCACGCCTTGTAAGGCTGATACCGCACCGGAACGGTCCACGTTCCGTCCGGCAGATACTCTGTTATATAGACTTCGCAGTTTCCGACATATTTGTTCCAATAGCTGCCGCCCGATTCCGGAGTCAGATATTCCAGGATGCCTTTCATGGCGATGGCGTGTGTGGAGATCAGGATGTTGCTGTTTGTTCTGCCATGCTCCTTAATAAACAGGCCGGCGCGCTCCACCACGCTGGAAAGCTGCTCCATTCCGTCCGGTGCCGGATTATGAATGAAGTCGCTAAAGAACGTGATCACCTCCGGCGCCAGGTTCTGCAGATCCATTCCTTCGTATGGGCCGTAGTCCATCTCGATCAGACGCTCGTCGATGATCGGCTCCAGCTCCGGTGCAAGGATCTTTGCCGTCTGCACCGCGCGGATCAGCGGGCTGGAATAAACCACGTCAAACTTGACGTTCTGCAGCATCGCCGCCGCTTCCTGTGCCTGCTGGATGCCCGTATCATTCAGGGGATGATCACTCCTGCCCTGCAGCGCCTTCTTGTTATTCAGTTCCGTTTGTCCATGTCGGATTATGTAAATCATTTTAATTAGGTGAGAACTCTGTGGCTCCCTCGCCCTCCGGGCGGGGACAGTCATAACCAATTCTTCTTCTTGAATATGATCAAACAAACAACGACGATCAGCACGCTGGCTCCGATCACGATCGGATAGCCCAGCGGCGACTCCAGTTCCGGCATGTATTTAAAGTTCATGCCGTACCAGCCGACAATAAGTGTCAGCGGCATGAAGATCGCCGTGACAACAGTCAGGATCGTCATGATGCGGTTCTGTTTCAGATCGATCTGGGACTGATACAGATCGCCCACCTGCAGCGCGTAATCCCGAAGGGATGCCGCCATATCGTGCAGTCTGGCCATACGGTTGGTGAACAAATGGAAATAACGCATGTTCTCCTCTTTGAAGAAATCGTTTTCGTTCTCCTCCAGCTCCTGGCTCAAGTCGATCAGCTGTTCGTAATGGACCCGCAGCTTTCGGATGTCGCCGCGGATCTCCGACAGATGTTTTAGCGGCGTTTTATCCACGCCGTCCAGGATGGCTTTTTCTATCTGGTTCAATTCCGTTTCTGTCTTCTCCATCATGCGCATGTCGCCATGCACGATCTGCTCAAGAAAGTCATAGACGAAACGTTCCAGGCACGGCAGCTGCCACTGACGCGACCGTTTGATCTTTTCCACGATGCGCGAAGCCGTATCGCCGTCATCAATAAAGATGATGCCTTTCTCGTCAAGGACAAAGGCGAACCGTGCGCCATCGCCGGAGAGGTTCTCGCGATTCGGAATAAGAAACGTTCCAGTCAGCGAATCGATATTTACTTCGACTTTGGTATTGTTAATCTCATTTAAGTTCAGATCCAGATCGATTCCCAGGTCGAACGCTGTCTCCTGCTGCTCCCACTCGGCCGCAGTCAGGATGGCAACATACTGCGTATCGTTTGCAAAGCAGTCCGCCTGCGTGCATTCTTCCAATGTCTTTTTTATGAGATAATACATTTTCCCCTCCTAGAGCTGCCTGAGCCCGTCGATGCTACATGCATCCGTCAATGCAAACCAGCCTTTCGATACTGTTTCCGCGTTCCCAACTAGTAATCGATATTCAGCGATTTTATTATATCGAATTGCGAGGTATTTTCAATTGCATGGTATTTTCAACGTGCACAGGTTTGGAGCGGCCGGTTTTGTCTGCGCTGATTTTCTCTTGTGTTGATTCGAGGCAGCTGGTTTTGCAGCTGATATCTCAAGAATAAAAAAATAATTTCATACTTTCTCAACGGCAGGCACTATGCTTGTTAATCTGTTGAGAAAATGCTGTCTGATATGCTAATCGGGCAGCAATTATGGGAAAGAAAAATCCTTTTTCCCAAGTGTTCTCAACGACAGGCTCAACGCTTATTAATCCGTTGAGAAAAAACTGAATTTTTCTCAACGAAAGTGGAAGTATTGGGTATGTCGTTGAGAAAACAGAAAAAAGTGCTGAAAATGATCTGTTTTGACTTCCTAAGTGAAAGCTTTTTTGAACATTTCTCAACGGAGATGGACGCATTGGCTATGCCGTTGAGAAATGTAAAAAATGATGCTTCTTCGAGTATAAAAAACTGCCTCCTTCGCCCGTTGACAAGGCAGGTGTTTATTCCTAAAATAAGGGGTAGCAAACAATTATTCCTACAATATAAAGGAAAAGTTATCGGAGGGATTATTATATGTATAAGAGAAGTCCAATTTCAGAGAGAGTGAGCGCCATTCGTGAGAAGTGCCGCAGCACAAAACCTTCTCTGGATATCAATCGTTATAAGCTGGTGACCGAATTCTATATGGAAAACCCACAGCTCACCGGAATTCTGAAGCGTGCGAAGAACCTGCGCAACCTGTTTGAAAAGCTGCCGGTGTGTATCAACGAGAACGAGCTCATCGTCGGCTGGCAGGGAACGAAGTACCGCTCCAGCGCGCTGTATCCGGAAGTATCCTGGACCTGGTTCATGGAAGAGCTGCGCTCCAATAACATCCGCACCCGTAAAGTGGACCCGTACGAGATTGATGAAGAAGATGAAAAATACCTTCTGGAGACCGGCGACTGGTGGCTGAAAAATAACATGAGCGCCATCGCAAACGAATACTATCCACGTCCGCTGATGGACAAACTGGACAGGAGCGGCGTCATCTACTTTAACGCATCCGAAAACGCTCAGGCTCCTGTAGGCCACTTCAATGCAAACTTCTGGACAGCTACCCGCAAGGGCTTTGGCGCTATCCGCGACGAGGCACTCGCCAAGCTGGAAGAATACGAAGAAAATGGTATCCCTGGTGAGGATATCGATAAATACCACTTCTACCGCGCAGTGGAGATCGTCTGTGACGGCATCATCATCTGGTCCAAACGTTATGCCGCAGAGGCGCAGCGTCAGGCAGACGAGTGCACGGATCCGGTCCGCAAAAAAGAACTGGAGCGTATGGCTGACACATTAAACTGGATCATGGAGAATCCTTGCCGTACATTCTACGATGCACTGCAGTGCACATGGATGTATCAGCTGGCTATGTGTCTGGACGCACAGCTGCACGGCATCAGTTTTGGCCGCATCGACCAGTATCTGGGCAGCTACTATGAGGAAGACCTCAAAGCCGGCCGCATCACCCCGGAAGAGGGGCAGGAACTTGTCGACATGTTCTTCCTGAAACTCATGGAGCTGAACAAAATCTGGAACGAGCGGGCTACACAGTCCAACCCTGGTTACACCTGCGGCACACTGATGACGCTGGGCGGCGTGGACATGGAAGGCCGCGACGCAACGAACGATGTTACCTATATGTTCCTGCAGGCAAGTGCCCGCCTGAAACTGATCATCCCGCAGGCACTGCGTGTCCATCCGGGCACACCGATGGATCTGTGGGAGGCAGGTATTGAGACCACAAAGATCTGCGGCGGCATTCCGACCTTTGAGAGCGATGAAGCGATCATCCCGGCACTGATGCGGCGCGGCATCCCGCTGGAGATGGCACGCAACTACTGTCTGATTGGCTGCGTCGAGCCGGAAGTCGGCGGCTTTGAATGGGCTCAGCCTGGCGGCAACGGCACGCAGTCTTATATCAATATCACCACGGCTATGCTGATGGCCATCAACAACGGTATCAACCCGTTCCGGCCGGCAGGCGCACCAAAGAATGAAAAGATCCAGGGACCGGAGACCGGTTACCTGTACGAGATGAACTCCATGGATGAGGTTCTCGCCGCTGTAAAGAAACAGTATGACTACTGGATGATGTGGCACGCAAACTGCACCAATGCATGGGAATCGGTCGCACGCTTCCACACCCCTCTGCCGATGGTATCCGCTACTATGACCGGATGTATGGAAAGCGGCAAAGATGTTATGTGGGGCGGCGCAATGTTCAACTCCACCGGTAACTCCTGTATCGGCATTGGCAACGTTGCAGATTCGCTGAACATCATCGACCAGGTCTGCTTCAAACAGAAACTGGCTACCACCCGCGAGCTGTACGATGCACTGATGAACAACTGGGAAGGTTACGAAGAACTGCGCCAGATCATCATGGGCAAGGTGAAACACTTTGGCAACGCTGATCCGGAATGCGATAAATACATGACCTTTGCAGCTGAAACTTATGCAGATGCAATCCGCCGCTGCACAGGTCCGCGTGGCAATCACTACGATGCAGGCTGCTATCCGGTAACGCTGAATGTCGTATTCGGCAAGGCCACCGCTGCTACACCGGACGGCCGTAAACAGGGCGAGCCTCTGTCTGATGGTATCTCCCCTGTTCAGGCAATGGATAAGTCCGGCCCGATCAGCACACTGCAGTCACTCCTGACCTTTGACTATACCAAGTACGGCAACGGTACACTTTGCAATATGAAATTCCATCCGACCGCTCTCAACAGCGAGGATGGTCTGAAGAAACTGGTCGATGTCATGCGCACATACTTCCATGACGGTGGTATGGAGCTGCAGCTGAATATCATTTCCGGCGACACACTGCGTGACGCACAGAAGCATCCGGAAAACTACCGCGACCTGGTTGTCCGTGTGGCAGGCTTCTCAGCTTACTTCGTTGAGGTCTTCAAAGAGTCTCAGGATGACCTGATCCACAGAACAGAGATGGGATTGTAATAAAAATTCTGTATAAACAAGAAACCACCCGCCAGGCGGGTGGTTTTTTCTTGCCTAAAAACGTGACAAAAGAACCGTCACTTTTTCCTGCTGATCGCGTGGATCATCTCCCAGCTGAAATCATCCTTCTTCTGATCTTCCGGTGATAGTTTTTCAAACGGAACAAGCAGCGGATGCATCCTTTCCTCATTGCTGCGCTGCGCACTATATTGCCAGCCATACATAAAATGGAATCTCTGCCAACGTGCATGTTCGATCCTGCGGAAACGTTCTCTCTCTTTGTCATCGGCATTGGAAAAGCGCTCCCACGCTCTTTCGCATGCCTCTTCTGATACGGAGTCCTCGCCTAACAGTCTTAGTTTTACTAAAAGATGATCTGAAGCTGCGATGTTTGAGCGGCGGGTAAAATCTGAAAGATCTTTCCATTGCGGGGCATCCGGGTTCATGCTCCTGTAGCGCTCATTCACCGCCATTGCCCTTTTGTTCAGCGCCTCGTTCATGACAAGTGCCCGTGTGTATAATTCCTCCGCGGATCCAAAGCACACAACGCCCTCAAACGGATCGGAAAGTCTTGCATGCACTTCACCGCGTGCAGGAAAATAACATCTCAGACAGCCAATATCCTGCCTGGTCGCTTCTTCATCATCACCGCAGAAGATGATCCTGTCTGCCTTACGGATCAGTTCAGGATCTTCATTCCAATGTTCGATCACATCCAAAGTATCCTTGCCGCCCTTTTCCGTATCGATGATCAACGCTTGATCAAGCTGCGGATGCTCACGGAGGAAGGATGATATATCTCCGGCAACGGTATAACTGACATGCTGGGCCGGGTCGACAACATTCCTTAGCAGTCCCTGTTCAAGAATCGCATTCGTCCATTTCCCATCTCCTATGATCAGTATTTTTTCGTCCTGACATTTGAGAGGGAATCTGTCCCAGTAAAGCCTTGCACATAACATTTCCGGACAGAATCTTTGCTGGTTATCCGGGAGTTTGTCCGGAAATACAGATGTTTTGCAGAATACTTTCCCTGTTCCGGAAGAAAGGCTTAAGGCCAGCCGCTCATTCTCAGCATCACTTTCTTTGATGCAGAACAACTTATAAGCGCCATCTTTCTTTCTGCTGCAGATTTCCTCCGGACTGAGGGCGATCGCTCTTCCCGGCGAACCATCGCCATCTGTGTCTGCAAAAATGATCTCCCGTTTCGGATCTTCCTTTTTGAGCGACCGCGCAAGAATGACAGACGCTTCATTCTTTTCAGAGAATACATACCATTCCCTGCCCTGAAGGAAGGACAGTTTCAGTTTCTGTATGGTTTTCCCCCGGAAGGAGTTCACAAGGATGCCGATAAAAATGCCCAGCAAGCCAAACGTCATAAGCATGAAGAGGGCGCCTATGATCCTTCCGAAAACCGTGACCGGATAAATATCTCCATATCCGACTGTTGTAAGTGTTGTAAGGAGATACCATAACGCAGCTGGAACTGTTCGGATCGTCGCTTCAGGAGAAAAGGATTCCGCCAGCAAGAGCAGCGCGATGAGCACTGCAAGAACAAGTATAAAGATCAAAGCCAGTATGCCCTTTCTTTTCATACTACTTCATCCCCTCCTTTATCC
>JAFWLF010000112.1:0-2881 GCA_017511185.1 Lachnospiraceae bacterium
AAGCGGCCATAACAGCCAGACAACACATCTGATCGTTATTACAGATAAAAAAATACATGAAGAGATCACCGCAGTTGTAAAGGATGCGCTGTCAAAGATGGAGGCCGGACCGGATACTTATGTTTCGCTGAAATATGCGATCGAGGCATCCAAAAAGGACGGCTATACTTTCTTTTACCAGGCGCCGGTACTGATCGTTGCTGCAAATAAAAAAGGCTATGGCAATGCACTGGCTGATACCGGATGCGCGCTGGAAAATATGATGATCGCTGCAAATGCACTGAATCTTGGCTCCTGCTGGATCAATAACCTTCATTGGCTGGATGATAATGAGCAGGTAAGAGAATACCTGTATCAATATGGCCTTGAAAAAGATGAAACAATAACCGGCGGCCTGGCAGTTGGTTATGCTTTTAACGGACTTCCGGAGAGGACCCCGTTAGAAAGAAAAGGGAATCCGGTTACCTGGGTTGGCAGTGACGATCTGTAAAGACCAAAAGAATAATAATTTCTTGTAACTTCAACACATACTCGCTAAAATTAAACTAACAAAACAAACAATGTAATGAATGCTAAGCATTGGGGGGAACAATATGTATACATTCAGAAAAGTTAGCGACAGGATGCTGCATTTGCATCAGCGGATCAGAGACAGAGTCATCCGTTTTGATTCAGAACGTGCACGGATCATCACGGAATCCGATAAAAAATGGGGTATGGCAATTCCTCATATCCGCAGAGCAAAGAAGTTTTATGACATTTGCGACCAGATGACCCTGCGGGTAGAAGACGAGGATGTTCTGGTCGGAAACCTGACCCGGTACTTCTGCGGATCAAGCACAAGTCCTGATTACAGCGGCATGGGCTGGGTCCCGAACATGGTCACAAAAGGTTTATGGACCAAAAGAGAAGATGGTCTTTATCACAATCCGGATTCTGACGGGATCCCGATGTGTATTTCCGAAGAGGATTATCAGGAACTGCTGAAGGTAGGTGAATATTGGAAAGGAAGAACTTATTCCGATATTACAAATACCTGGTTCCCGGATGATTATCGTGAGCTGGCTCGTTTGGGAGTCGGACATGCACTTCATGGTTCGTTCTTAAGTATTGCTGGTGTTACCGGACATACCACACCAGGTTATAAAAAGATCCTGAGCCAGGGCTTTGGTGCGATCAGAAAAGTTGCTCAGGACTGGCTGGATGAGAACCGCCTGACATTAGACGGTGATAAGACAGACAAAATGATTTTCTATTCGGCTGTTGTGATCGTCTGCGATGGCGCAGAACGGCTGATCCGCAGGTATGGAGATGCCTGCCGTGAAAAGGCTGCTGAGACAACGGATGAGAAACGAAAAGCCGAACTGTTATCAATGGCAGACAGCCTGGATTGGATCTCTGTAAATCCTGCCCGTACTTTCTATGAAGCATGTCAGTTAGAGTTCCTGTATCTGCAGATGCTGATCCTCTGCAACATCGGTTCCATCGGATCCTGCGGTCGATTTGACCAGATCACAGGACCTTACCTGGAGAAAGACCTTGCAGAAGGCAGGATCACATTAGATGAAGCGCAGGAGATCGTTGATAATTTCTTCCTGAACGTATCCCGTAACTGGGGCGGTACACCGCCATCTTCGGTTTCTATCCTTGGCATGGGCAATACCTACATGCATACAACGGTAGGCGGCACTGATCCGATCACAGGAAAAGATGCTACCAACACCGTCACCTATATGGTTCTGGAAACGATGGCCAGATTGGGCAAGCATGATCCAACCATCACTTTAAGAATGACCAAAGATACACCGGATTCGCTGATGGAATGTGCGATCGAGACCACAAAACGCTGCGGCGGCATCCCGCTGTATTACAATGACGATGTGGTCATTCCTGCAGTGAAGAAGGAACTTGGCATGACGTTGGAGGATGCCCGCGATTATGCCCTGATCGGCTGTCAGGAGATCACCGGTTCCGGCAATGAAAACGCACAGTGTAACGGAATTGTTCCGCCAAACGGAACGGTATTCTATTCTGTCTGTCTGGATATGGCCATCAACGATGGCAAGAACCCATACAACGGAGAGCAGTGCGAGATCCATACCGGTTATCTGTATGATATGAAGAGCATCGAAGAGGTGAAGGAAGCATACCTGAAGATTGCCGATTATGTCATGCAGCGGATGATCAATGTTAACTGCTTTGGCGAATATGTTATCGCAAAATTCACACCGCATGTAATCCTTTCTATCTCCATTGAAGGATGTATGGAAAGCGGCAAAGATATTTCGGAAGGCGGCGCTAAATATAATCACTTTGGCGGCACCGGTACCGGTCTTGCAACCGTTGCAGATTCCTTCTCAGCAATCGAATATGCATGCTTTGACAAGAAGATCTGCACGACAAGAGAAATGTATGACGCCGTCATGGCTAACTGGGAGGGCTATGAAGATCTGCAGCAGCAGCTTATCCGTGATGTGCCGCATTTCGGCAACAATAATCCATACGCAGATAAGTGGATGCGTTTTGCAACCCACAGCTACTACGATATGTGTCAGCAGTATAAGAGCAAATACTGCGATTATTACAGGGCAGGTCTTTATGGCGCAGCAGATCACGTACATCAGGGCTATGTGACCTGGGCGACACCGGATGGAAGAAAGGCAGGCGCACCGCTTGCTGATGCAGCTTCTCCGGGGCCAGGCAGAGATACCAATGGACCGACGGCGGTTTTGAATTCCTCCACCTGCTACGATCACAGCAAGTTCATGGATGGCGTCTGCCTGAACTTACGGTTCCATCCAAAGGCACTGGAGAGGGAAGACGGCAACCAGAAACTCGCAACGATGATCAAAGCGTATATGGCTCAGGGCGGTGCAGAAGT
>JAFWLF010000113.1:0-6875 GCA_017511185.1 Lachnospiraceae bacterium
CTGGCGGTACTCCTTTTTAACGCCAATCAGATGAAAATCTTTACTACCGGTGCTTTAAATAACCATTGCGGGACGTTCTTTTTTGATCCTGATCTTAATCTGGAATGCCGCCTGGACAACTTTTCCACCGGCTGCGGCACCTGGCTGGATGACGGCCGTTACATTTCATTTACACAACGCGTTACAAATTTACCTGTTGATGATGATGAAGAATACTTTGACCGAACAAACCTGATCAGCTATGACATCACCGATGTGATCGACCCGCCACAGGAGATCCAATATATTGCGGAAAGTAAAGACGGCGGCAAAAAACCTGTTTGGGAGCAAGGATCCAAAGATGGATTACAGATCAACGTTGACAGAACTCCTGATAACGATGCCGAGACATGCAGGAAACATTTTTGGGGCGTTGCAGTGGATGGCGTGGAATTAACAGAAGGAAAAGACTATGCAGTAGAATTTGCCAGTGTCCATATCACTTTACTGCCATCCTATCTGGAGACCCTTTCCGAAGGAACGCATACTCTGACCATCCTGTTTGACGATGGCCAGGCAGATATTGATTTTGTGATTCAGAAGAGACAATCGGCTCCGGGTGCAGATACACCAGATACCGGCGATAGAAATCAGACGATTCTTTGGATCGTCCTCATGGCTCTTGCCCTGTGTGTCGTGACCGGAATGGTTACATTATCACTTTGCAAAAAGAATCGCTAACTCAATGCTATTGCATTTCAAAAGGTTGTCCGGTATATGCAGTTGTAAACCGGGCTTTTGCAATCATGTTATCTGCTTCATCATAAACCCGCACACGGATATCAACCGTTTCCTGATCATGAAGGTCTTTGCATTTTGCTTCTGCCCGTATTTTTCCAGAGGTCGCAAAGCCAATATATGTGATCTCTCCAACGACGCCATAGCCATCATATCCATAGGATAAGACGGCTGCAGCGCCTGCAGTTTCTGCCAGACTATATAAAACGGCCGGATGCGCGTGCGTTCTGCCTACATGGCTTAAGTGCTTTTCGGTCAGTTCAACTTCATAAACTGCAAAACCGGGAGAAACCTCCTTTAAGCGCATTCCGTTTTCATAATTAAAAACATCATTCTTGTCGAAGTATTCTTTTAAATCCATAGTTGTCCTCCATACGTATGTCATTCTGAAATAAAGTTTGCCTGATAAATTGGAATCTATCTCTCTGATTTTAACAGGGCATACCAGCACGCATCACAGATTCCTTGATTGTTTCTGTCAGAACTTCGCATCGTTCCCTCATATTTCATTCCGCACTTTTTCATAACCATTCCGGAATGTGGATTCCTTGGGTCATGACGGCTTTCGATGCGGTTTGCCCCTACTGTATCGAAGAAAAAATCCATTACCGCTTTCATGGCTTCTGACATGATTCCCATATGCCACCATTTTTGTCCAAGGCAATAGCCTATATGGACCATGTCAATACTGTCATTCATGCTCACGGCAGAAATACATCCGACAGGATCCGTTCCATGTTCTTTTAAGACAATGGCCCACTGATAATAGTTTTTCTGCTGATAAGATGAAATCCAATCCTCTATGATCGCTTTGGTAACATCGATGCTGGAATGCGCAGGCCAAGTCAAATACTTCACCACTTCCGGGTCGGAAGCCCAGTTCTGGTACATAGCCTGTGCATCATCGATAGAAAACTGTCTTAATACCAATCTTCCTGTTTCAATTCTTTGTGTTCCACAATGGTTCATGATATCTGCCTCATCAAATCCCGATTTGTTGAAATGAATTATATCATAACCTAATCTGTTTCTATTAAACAAGTTTCACTTGAGTGTATGTTATAATTAATAATAAGAATCCATTTATTGTATAAAAAGGAACATAGAAACAATGACGAACAAAGATATACTGCGCATTGCGATGGAGCAGTCTGCAGCTGATATAGGATGCCGTCCGGACGACTTCCTTGCAGATAATAACGTGGTCGTTCCATTTCAGCTTAACGCAGACGCCAAGAAATACTATAAACTCCCCATCGCCTGTAATTGTGTTTCATATGGCAATAACATTGTTGCAGCGGCAGCAGACGATGTCTCTGACATTGTAAAAGAATACATCGGGAAATTTGATTTTTATCATTGCTTTGAAACGCCAAACATGCATTGGCTTAATGAGCGGCTTGCCTCAAAAGGCTATGCCGTCTGCTTTATGGCTGAATATTATCTTCCGAATCTGAGCAGACTATCGGAACTGCCTTGTTCATACACTCTGAGGATGTTGGAAAAAGACCAGTTTGAAGGGCTGTATCTTCCCAAATGGTCAAACGCCTTATGCCGCGACCGAAAAGAATTAGATGTGCTTGGTGTAGGTGCATACGATGGAAATGAACTGATAGGATTAGCCGGGTGTTCTGCTGATGCCAAAGAAATGTGGCAGATAGGGGTAGATGTGCTTCCGGAATACAGAAGAAGAGGAATCGCTTCTGCCATCACATCAAAACTGGCAATAGAAATACTTGCACGCAATAAGGTACCATTCTACTGTTCAGCCTGGTCAAATATTCGATCTGTCAGAAATGGGATCAAAAGCGGATTCATCCCTGCATGGGTGGAGATGACAGTAAAACCAGTTGATGTGGTAAATGAGCTGAATTTGTAACCGTCTGAAAGCGGAATCCCATAAAGAAGAGCTTACCAGAAGGAGAAATGATGAAAGTCAAAATTGCATTGCTGCAGCTGCTGCCGGAAAAGGATCTGGCCGGGCAGCTAAAGAAAGGAAAAATAGCCTGCATAAGGGCAAAGGAAACTGGTGCAGATATTGCTCTGTTTCCGGAAATGTGGAGCGACGGATATGCACTTCCACAGGACCGTGCAGAACTGGATGCGCTGTCAATTGATGCGGACAGTGAATTTGTCTGTGCTTTCGGAAAGCTTGCCGGTGAACTGCAAATGGCCATCGGCATCACCTTCCTTGAAAAGCATGAACCGAAACCACTCAATTCCATGATCCTGTTTGACAGAAACGGAACAGAACAACTGCACTACTCCAAAGTCCATACCTGCGACTTTGATCTGGAAAAAGTGTTATCCTCCGGAGATGATTTTTGTGTGACGGACCTGGATATCGGCAAAGGCACCGTAAAGATAGGTTCGATGATCTGCTTTGACAGAGAGTTCCCGGAAAGTGCAAGGATCCTGATGCTCAAAGGGGCAGAAATCATTCTGGCGCCTAATGCCTGTCCAATGGAGATCAACCGTTTATCTGCCCTGCGCACCCGCGCCTATGAAAATATGCTGGCTGTTGCTACATGCAATTATCCAAAAGGCCAGCCGGACTGCAATGGACATTCCACCGTTTTCGATGGAGTTGCATGGCTGGAAGATGAGCCGGATGTACGTGATATGTGCATTCTTGAAGCATCGGAAGACGAAGGGATTTATCTTGCAGAAATAGATATGGATATGCTCCGGACTTACCGCAAGAAAGAAGTAATGGGCAGTAAATACCGGCATCCGGATAAATATGGTATGATTAACCAACAATAAACAAAGGAGAATGTATCATGGAAAAGATTCACACAGAGAAAGCACCAGCTGCAGTCGGACCGTATTCTCAGGCAATGGTGATCAACGGACTAGTCTATACATCCGGACAGATCGCTCTTGATCCTGTAACCGGAGAGCTGGTTGGAAAAACAATTGAAGAACAGGCAGAACAGGTCATGAAAAACCTCGTAGCTATTCTCGAGGCAGCCGGAACATCACCGGTAAAAGTCGTAAAGACTCTTTGCTTCCTTACCGATATTAATGATTTTGCTGCCTTCAACGAAGTCTATGCTAAATACTTTACAGAGAAACCTGCAAGATCCTGTGTAGGGATCCAGGCCCTGCCAAAGGGTGCCATTTGCGAAGTGGAAGTAATTGCGGAGCTTTGATCCAAGATCACTGCAGATCGTGTTCCATCCGCTCGATGACTTCGTCCTGAATGGCCGGTGTCAGCCTTGTGAAATAAGCGCTGTAACCTGCTACTCTTACGACGAGTTCTGAATGGTCGTCCGGATGCACCTTTGCATCTTCCATTTCTTCTCTATCGACAACATTGAACTGGATATGCTTGCCACCATGCGTCAAAAAGATTTTGATCATGCTGGCAAGTTTTTTCAGGTCTTCTTCTGTCTTCATGGCAGAAGGATGGAACTTCATGTTCATGAGTGTTCCCTGATATGGATCCTGATCTACGCGCATTGCACTTTGTAAAACTGCGAGCGGTCCATGTGTATCCGTTCCATGATCCGGGGACAGCGATGCGTCTGCCAAAATGGTTCCGCCTTTTCTTCCGTCTGGTGTTGCGCCGGTAACTGCCCCGCCCGGCTGATGCGCAGAAATAGAAATGGCATTCGGTTTCAGTGAATCGCCATAGACGCAAGGCAGACTGAGGCAGGTATCTGCATGAAGCTTGTAGACTTCTGCAACCATCTCATCCACTTCAGGGATATTATTTCCATATTTCGGCTGAGAGGCAAAATCTTTCTGCATCGCTTCATAGCCGACCCAGTCTGCATCAAGCGCCTCCATCAGCTGCTTCATCGTATATTTTTTCTCATCAAATACCAGCTTGCGGATCGCATAAAGGCCGTTTCCGGTATTGACGCCTCCAACGGCTCCAAGCACAGCACCATTCTCAAACGTGAACCGGCGGTTGTACATATCCTTGCCTACCTTCACGCCGTCTTTCATTAAGCTGGAGCGGAACACATCCGGAAAAAGATCCCGCTCTGCGATCAGCTCCACGTTGATCCGTTCGTTTGCCATCCGCATCAGGTGGCGGATCTCATCATAAATAGCATCCTTCACTTCTTCAAAGGATTCCATTTGTGTCACATCGCCAACAGGTTTTCCCACCATCTCCTGCGTATAACGGCAAAAGCCATTATGCAGTGCGATATCCATAGCCTGCGGTATGATAAAGAAGCAGCAGACCTGTGTACGTGTTACGGCCTGTACGTTTCCGTCGACGCAGCCGGTGCAGCACCAGTCTCTGGCTTCTTCCAGTGTCAGCGCATTCTGCGGGTTCTGTTTGGTGAAGAAATTGATATAGCTCTCATCTCCGACAAAGGCCGGCATTCCAATTCCGGTACGGACACACTCCAGTGCCTTTACCATAAAACGTTCCGGCGTATTCTCATGTACACGGATCGTAAGCGTATGGTGAGGAGTATGCGTTTCCTTTGCGGCTTCTATTAAAAGATAGCTGAGTTCATTTGTGGCATCGCTTCCGTCTGCCTTAACACCGCCGATCGTCCAGTTATACCATTTTGCCATGCCGGCATTTTTCGCACGGTTCGCCTGTCCGGAAACACGATTGATCTTCATGCATTTGATCCGGAGGATCTCCAGTAATTCCAGCACCTTATCATCTGTGATCTTTCCGCTTTCTATATCCCGTTTGTAAAATGGATACATATACTGGTCAAATCTGCCGGCACTGGTTGTCGGGCTTGGGCAGCACATTAAAAAAGTGAACCAGAAACTCTGCAGCGCCTCATAAAATGTATCTGCAGGTTCATACGGAACCTTACGGCAGATCCGTGCCATCTCCGTAAGTTCTGCCCGGCGGGTCTCATCAGGCTCTTTTTCCGCCATCTCTTCCGCAAGGTCGGCATAGCGGTTTGCGAAACGGACCCAGGCTTCAAACACAATAACCACGCCTTCCCAAAAAGCGCGCTTCTCCATGATATCCGGTTCTTCGTAGCGGATATTTTTCAGGTTCTCTTTTGCTTCTGCGATAATGCTCTTGGCACCTTCGTTCAGGATCTTTGCATAATCGATCGTAACGAGTGCAAACCCCGGGCCGAGCCCGTATCCTGACATCGCAAAACCTCCGCCGGATCCGCCTTTTTTATCCTTCCAAGGAGGGAGGATGGTTCCGGATTTCATAAACGGCCACAGACGTTCGTTCTGTCCCAGCGATTTCCCCATCTCTTCCACAAGATTACTGTTCGCTGAATTCCCGGCGAAACGTTCATTCAACCGATAGAGTCCTTCTTCATCTTCCGGAGTGATAGTATAAATCTCACTTTTCAGCGACTCCACTTCATCCTTGGTCCAAACGCCGTACTCATACTGCATCTCAAGACCGAACGGCTTGGATGCACCGCTGCCGCAAAGCAGGTCTTCCGGCTCAATAAAGATGGTAATGTTGTCTAATATATTTGCATGCAGCTTTGACCGGCGCAGCAGCATTGGCTCGCCTCCGGTCTTTTCCAACGATTCGTTTGCAAGGCGAAACAGTTCCACGCACAATGGATATTTGCTGATACGCAATGCTTCTTTCATTCGCTGCACTCGGCCTGTCATAGGAGTTCCTCCGTTTTGTTTTTTATTATCTTCACCCTACCACTTCGAAGTGGCAATTTCAACAGAATTCCCTGTCTCCCATCCTTATATCGTGATAGAATAATAGAAAGTTTTGGGAGAAAAAAACATGGATGAAGCAGCATTAAGAAATGTTCGCGGAACAATTTTTAATATCCAGCATTACAGCATTCACGACGGTCCTGGTATTCGCACGAATGTCTTTTTAAAGGGCTGCCCGCTCCGCTGCTTATGGTGCTCCAATCCGGAATCCCAGAAGCCGGTTCCGCAGCTGATGTTTCGTGCAGATCGCTGCACGGGATGCGGCGCCTGTATTTCAGCCTGTTCGGTTTCCGCAATCTCTCTTGTGGACCAGCGCATCCAAAATGACCGGTCGCTTTGCACCGGGTGCGGCGCCTGTGCTGCGGTTTGTCCAAACGAAGCACGCGAGATCATAGGAACTTCTGTGACTGCTGGAGAAGTCTTTGATGAAGTTGCGCAGGATGAGCTGTTCTATGCCAAAG
>JAFWLF010000114.1:0-8367 GCA_017511185.1 Lachnospiraceae bacterium
AACATTGTCTGTACCCATATCGATGAGGCCCTGACCATCATCCATGTACATACTCAGAAGAATATGGTCAACCAGTTTCCACTGATCCTTGCTCAGCGTGATGATCTGCTGTCCAGCTGCATTGGTCTTCCACTCCAGAGCCGTCTGATCGAACATATGCTGCGAAATGTACTCAGCTGCCGAATCAGTATTGAATCCCTTAGTGAAGCTCCTTTCACCGCTGAAGAGACTGCTGCCAAAGAGATTGCCCAGCATGCCGGAAATATCGGATGATGAATAATTACCGGAGTAATTATCGTAGTTATAGTTCGAGTCAAATCCGCCGGTGCTGTAGTTTCCGTTGGCAGAACCGAAGAGGCTGTTCAGGATGCTGCTGTAATCGCCGCTTCCTGTGCTGTAGCCATTGTCGTAGCCAGTACCAAAGCCGGTATCATAACCGTAACCATTGCTATAACCAGTATCGTAGCCATAACCGGAATCGTAGCCGTAGCCATTGCTGTAGCCGGTGTCATAACCATAGCCTGTATCATAGCCGTAACCGTTGTCATAACCTGTGCCGGATCCCATTCCAAAGAGGCTGCCCAGATCGATGCCGCCAACATTGCTGTTGGAGTTGTAGTTCTGGCCATAGCCGTTGCTGAAGAGTCCGAACAGGGAGTTGAACGGAGAACCGCCGCCGGAGATGTATTGTCCGCTCATCTCCATGCTTGCGTACTTTTGCACGCACTCCGTATACTCATCGCAGATATTGATCTGCCGGTAAACATCGCTCACCTGTGAAGCAAAAGATGCATTCGCATACGGGAAGTAAATGGAAAGTCCATATGCGGAAGACATATTTCTGGAAACTTGATTGTATTTTACGGAACCCAGAATTGCCTCTGCCAGAGAACCTGCTTCTCTTGTTCCTAACTTCGCTGCAAAGTCAACCAGGTCTACCTGGTCGATGCGGTAAGACTCACCAAATTCTCTAGCTTTGCTTCTGGATGTTGCAACCTCAGTATAGGAACCGCCGGCTGCATTATCAGCTGCTTCCATCTGTGCAGTAACCTTCTTCGCAAAGTTCTGCAGTTTTGTCGGAACTACCGTTGCCAGCTCACCAAGGTCAGTCACAGAAAGTGTGGAACCATATCCCGGTGAATTCTGGGATGCCACGCGGACAAAATCATCAGCTATGATTTTGCCCAGTTCAATCGTCGGCATGCTGGTGTTCTTGCCAAGCTGTGTCAGCCAGTTGGTGTAATACCAGCCGGATGCATCTTCGGTCTCTTCCGATGCGATCAGGTAGTCTGAATAATCGGAAAGTGCCAGACCAGTTTCTACTGTTGCCATCAGGCAGGCATCAAATCCGATGAAATCAAAGTTCACACCGCCGGCACTGATTGCAGTCTTCAGTTTTGGAAGCGTCAGCGTGCCGGTATAGGAATATTTCTCATCATGTGCATAGCCTTCCACAGAGCCGCCGCCGTGATCCCAAAGGATCAGCATGTTGCGGTTTGCCGGGAAGTTCCGTTTACAATACTGAATAAATCCGGACAGTGTATCTTCTTTTGTCATAGAGACATCGCCGGCATTCTTTTCCAGACGATATAACTGACCGCCCTTGATCTGATAGATCTGGTTGGTATTGCTGGAGATGGCATTGTTGCGCCACTTGGTTGTACCGCCGGTATAAAGGATCAGGTTCACATTATTCCCAAGGTCAGCACTCAGCATTTCTTTCAGGTCGCTGGTGGCTGATCCGTAGTTGGACTCCAGATCGCTGCCGCACAGATAAACCATGATCGTGACCACGTCACGGTTGTTGCCGTAGATCTGTGTCATCTTAGCCGGAACACCGGCTGCCACTTCTTTATTCAGCACACCTGCATTGCTCTCCCAGCTGGTCGTGCTGTAATAGTTATTGGAAACATCATTGAAACTGAATCCGGTCGGCAGAATATTATTTGTATTTGTATTTGCGTTCGTGTTGTTGTTGACCGGAAGGTTATTGATCCCGTCGCTGATCCTCTTGGTGCAGCTGCGGATCAGGCAGCTTCCCAGAACAACGATCACTACCACAATAATGAGGATCAGGATCAGACTCTTGCCTTTGCCTTTCCTGCCGCCGGAACTACCACCTGTGCTGCCGCCGGATGGGACAGAATTGGATGGGCCATTATAGCCGCCATTGCCGCCGTTGTTGCCGCCATTATAGCCGCCGTTATTTCCGCCGCCAAGACCGCCCAAGCCGCCAAGGCCGCTATTATTATTGTTGGTGTTATTGTTATTGCCGCCCATAAGGCCGCCAAGAATTCCACCGTTATTATTGCCGGAATTGTTGCCGCCGCCGAGCAGATCACTGATTATCCCTTTGTCCGCCTGCTGCGGAGCCTCTTTGGGTCCATTGCCCGGCCGAGGCGCTGAAGGAGGTGCGTTACGCGGTCCCTGATTGCCAGGCCTTCCCGGACCTGGTCTGTTCTGGCCTCCTAAGCCTGTATTTCCTTCACGGTTGCCAACTGGTCCCTGCCCAAGGCCTTCGCCCTGTCGTTCGACTTTGGCTTCTCCGTCTACTACGTTGCGTTCTCTGCCAATCGGTTTACCACTCATTTTTCTTCTCCTTTGGCAATCTGCCTTTTATGTCATTTTGCAACATATCTATCAATTTTACTTTACCACATTTCAATAAAAAACGGCGAAAATTTTCATTTCGCCGTTTTTGTCTATTATTCGCCAGAACTCATAAGAGTCTTTCCTTGTCACCCCTTAAAGAACGCCACCGCTGCTTCGAACATCCGGTTATCATACTCACCCGGAACATTCTTATATAAGTAAGATCCTTTTCTCTCGCTGTGACCCATCTTGCCAAAGATGCGGCCGTCCGGAGAAGTAATGCCTTCCACAGCCATCGTGGAATTGTTCGGGTTAAATGCGATGTCATACGTCGGATTTCCATCCATATCCACATACTGCGTTGCAATCTGTCCGCTCTTAAGGAGCTGTGCAAGCAGGTCGTCGTTAGCAATAAACCTTCCCTCGCCATGGGAGATCGGAACGTTGACGATGTCGCCCTCGTTCATCAGCTTCAGCCATGGAGAGATCGTGGATACAATTTTGGTCCGTACGATCTTGGACTGATGCCGTCCGATCGTATTGAAGGTCAATGTCGGACAGTCAGCATCCGTCTCGATGATCTTGCCAAACGGGACAAGCCCCAGTTTGATCAATGCCTGGAAGCCGTTGCAGATACCGCACATCAGGCCGCCGCGCACATCGATCAGATCAGTCACCGCATCTTTCACCTGCTGGTTTCTAAAGAACGCCGTGATAAATTTAGCACTGCCGTCCGGTTCATCGCCGCCGGAGAATCCACCCGGCAGGAAGATCATCTGTGACTCGCCGATCATGCGGGCAGCATCCTCTACACTGCGTTTGATGCCTTCTGCACTCAGGTTGTTGATGACTAAGATCGATGGATCAGCACCGGCATCTGCCATTGCTTTTGCACTGTCATATTCGCAGTTCGTCCCCGGGAATGCAGTGATCAGAACCTTTGGTCTTGCGGTCTGAATAGCAGGGATGGAAATCTCTGCGGCTTCTTTTGCACATGTGGAAGCATCTGTCAGGATCTTTCCTTCGCTTGTCTCCACTTTATTGCAAGGATAAATATCTTCCAAAACGTCCTCATAGATCTGACTCAGCTCTTCCAGAGAAACGCGCTCATTCTTATAGGAAAGAATCCAATCTTCCTGGATCCGGCCAAGATCTGTAAAGGACAAATGCTCTAACAGTTCTGATGGGCACTGCGTAATATCAAAGTCGCGCGGTACTTCCACCAGGAAGGAGCCGTAGCTGTATCCGAACAGTTCTTCCAGAGAAACGGCGCTGTCGGTAATGCCTCCGCTGAATTCAAATCCCAGATGGTTTCCAAGGCTCATCTTCAGAAGTGCTTCTGCCACGCCGCCATAGGTCGGAGTGTAAACAGCTGCGCCTTCATGTTCTCTTAAAACGTGCGTTACTAATTCGTAAGCAGCCTTAAGGGAATCGGCCTTTGGAAGACGATAAGAATCGCTGTCATCTGTCTCCGGACGGATCCATAACACTTTGTCACCGGCCTTTTTGAATTCCGGAGAAACAATATTTTCGCACTTGTCTGTTGTGACTGCAAAGCTGATCAGTGTCGGCGGAACATCCAGATCTTCAAATGTTCCACTCATAGAATCTTTGCCTCCGATGGCTGCGACACCCAGTTCCACCTGCGCGCGGAATGCTCCGAGCACAGCTGCAAAAGGCTGTCCCCAGCGGAGCGAATCTCTTCCCAGTTTTTTGAAATACTCCTGGAAGGACAGATACACATCTTCAAACTTTGCACCGGCTGCCACCAGTTTGCTGACCGATTCCACAACTGCCAGATAAGCACCATGGTACGGGCTCTGCGAGGTAAGCAGCGGATTATATCCCCAGCTCATGACAGAGCAATCGTCCGTATGTTTCTTCTCCATAGAGATCTTGTGGACCATTGCCTGGATCGGGGTCTTCTGATATTTTCCGCCAAACGGCATCAGTACGCTGCCTGCCCCGATAGTGGAGTCAAACATTTCTGAAAGACCCTGCTTGGAGCAGATGTTAAGATCTGCTGCCAGCGCTTTCATGGAAGCCTCAAATGACGGCTCCTCTTTTGCCCACTGCGCATCCATCAGATTCTCAAGCGGCTGTGCGCCTTCTACTTCGATCTTGATATATTTTTTTGCACCGTTGGTATCCAGGAATTCCCTTGTGATATCTACGATGTTCTTTCCGTTCCACTGCAGCACCAGACGCGGCTCTTCTGTAACTTCTGCCACTTGCACGGCATTCAGGTTTTCTTCTTCTGCCAGTGCCAGGAACGCATCCAGATCTTCCTTAGCTACCACGACTGCCATTCTCTCCTGGGATTCGGAGATAGCAAGTTCTGTTCCGTCTAATCCTTCATATTTCTTTGGCACTGCATTCAGGTCAACACACAGACCGTCTGCCAGCTCGCCGATTGCAACGGAAACACCGCCAGCACCAAAATCGTTGCAGCGTTTGATCATGCGGCTTGCCTGCGGATTGCGGAACAATCTCTGCAGTTTTCTTTCCTCCGGCGCATTACCTTTCTGCACCTCTGCTCCACATGTTTCCACGGAATGGGAATCATGTGCTTTGGAAGAACCAGTTGCACCGCCGATACCGTCACGTCCGGTTGCGCCGCCTAACAAAATGACTACATCCGTCGGAGCCGGGCGCTCTCTGCGGACATTCTCTGCCGGAGCGGCTGCGATCACCGCACCAACTTCCATATGCTTAGCCGCATAACCCGGATGATATAATTCATCTACGATGCCGGTTGCAAGACCGATCTGGTTGCCGTAAGAAGAATAACCGTGTGCGGCACCTGTGACCAGCTTCCGCTGCGGGAGCTTGCCCGGGATGGTATCTGCAACCGGTGTCCGCGGATCTGCTGCGCCAGTCAGACGCATTGCAGCATACACATAAGAGCGGCCGGACAGCGGGTCACGGATGGCACCACCAATACAGGTAGCTGCTCCACCAAACGGCTCGATCTCTGTCGGATGATTATGTGTTTCATTTTTAAACAGCAGGAGCCATGGCTCTTTCACGCCATCGGCTTCCACTTCGATCTTCACCGTGCAGGCGTTGATCTCTTCGGATTCATCCAGCTTTTCCAGCAGACCCTTCTGGCGCAGATACTTAGCTGCCAGTGTTCCGATATCAAACAGACAGACCGGTTTTTCCCGGTTCATCTCTTTGCGGACAGCCAGATAATCCTCATAGGTTTTCTGTATGTTCTGATCATCTGGATCTAAGAATTTTACATCCTCAATGATCGTGTTGAACGTTGTGTGACGGCAGTGATCAGACCAATAAGTATCGATCACCTTGATCTCTGTAATAGATGGATTGCGGCCTTCTTTTTTAAAGTAGTCCTGACAGAACATGGCATCGTCCACATCCATAGCCAGTCCGTTGTCTGCCACAAACTGTTCCATCTCTTCTCTTGAATATTCGTTGAAACCATCCAGAATGGCAACTTCGGTCGGGATGTCATACTGCACGCGGATCGTCTCCGGCAGTTCCAGTGATGCTTTCCTTGCTTCCACCGGGTTGATCACATGCTTCTCGATCGCTGCGATTTCTTCCTCCGTCAAGCTGCCGTATAACAGATAGACTTTGGCAGATGCGATATCCGCTCTTTCCCCTCCGGAGATGAACTGGATACACTGTGCAGCAGAATCAGCTCTCTGATTAAACTGACCCGGCAGATACTCTACTGCAAATACATACAGCGGGGCATCAGCAGAAGCGCCGTCAGCCCACACCGCCTGATCACCTGCAGCCTTCACATCTTCCAGTTCCTCATAAGTAAGGTCAGTCTGCGGCTCGGAGAAAACGCTCTTCACAGCCGTATCAAAAATATCCCGCGGCATGTTTTCCGCATCATAGCGGTTCAGCAGACGCACACCGACTAAGGAAGTAATGCCCAGAAGGTTTCTGCACTCCTTCAGGAGTGTCATCGCCTCATGTGCATATTCTGTTTTCTTCTCAACATATACTCTGTAAACCATTCAGTGCCCGCCTTCCGATATCTTTTCTGTAATATTCATTATCAAAGTGGATCTTCTCCACGTCTTTATAAGCTTTATGGACTGCCTCCGCCAGCGTATGGGATGTCTCTGTCACGCCAAGCACACGTCCGCCGTTTGTTAAGAGCTTGCCATCCTCCAGCTTTGCGCCGGCTACATAGACCTTATCCCAAAGCTCATCCGGGATGGTGATCTCAAATCCCTTTTCATAGCTTTCCGGATAACCCTTGGATGCCATGATCACGCAGCATGCGCTCTTTTGTGCAAAGTTGATCTCCATATCTGCCAGGCGTTCTTCAGTCACTGCCATCATGATGTCCAGCAGATCACTTTCCAACAATGGCAGAACCACCTGTGTTTCCGGGTCGCCGAAACGGCAGTTGTACTCGATGACTTTCGGTCCATCCTCTGTCAGCATCAGTCCAAAGTAAAGGCATCCTTTAAAGACTCTTCCCTCTTCCTTCATCGCCTGGATGGTCGGGAGGAAGATCTTCTCCATACATTCCTCTGCAATCTCCGGTGTGTAGAACGGGTTCGGTGCAACCGTACCCATACCGCCGGTGTTCAGACCTGTGTCGTTATCGCCGGCTCTCTTATGATCCATAGAAGAGACCATCGGTACGACCACGTTGCCGTCTGTAAAGGAAAGGACAGATACTTCCGGACCAGTCAGGAACTCTTCAATAACAATATGGTCACCGCTGGCGCCAAATTTTTTATCTTTCATCATGGAAACAACAGCATCTTCCGCTTCCTTCAGAGTCTGGGCGATGACAACGCCTTTGCCCAGTGCCAGACCATCTGCTTTGATGACAGTCGGGATCGGTGCGGTCTTAAGATATGCTAATGCCGCATCCATATCATCGAACGTCTCATAAGCAGCCGTCGGAATATTGTATTTCTTCATCAGGTTTTTGGAGAACACTTTGCTGCCTTCTATGATGGCCGCATTCGCGCGCGGTCCAAAGCATGGGATGCCAATGGCTTCTAATGCATCGACGCAGCCAAGTACCAGCGGATCGTCCGGTGCCACGATGGCGTAGTCAATTTTTACCTCAGCGGCAAACTTTTTGATCCCCTCAATGTCTTTGGCATCAATGGCAACACAAGTCGCATCACGGGCAATACCTCCGTTACCCGGAACAGCAAAGACTTCTGTGACCTTTGGGTTCTCTTTGATCTTTTTGATAATTGTATGCTCGCGGCCTCCGCCGCCGACAACCAAAACTTTCATCCTCAACACTCCTTATTCATTAATGATGGAACAGACGCATGCCGGTAAAAGCCATGACCATATTGTATTTATCACAGCATTCTATCACCTGTGCATCACGCACGGAGCCGCCCGGCTGTGCCACGTAGCTTACGCCGCTTTTCTTTGCCCGTTCAATATTGTCGCTGAACGGGAAGAAAGCATCGGACCCAAGGGACACGCCTTTGATCTGATCCAGATAAGCTCTCTGTTCCTCAAATGAAAACGGTTCCGGTTTGCTGGTAAAATATCTCTCCCAGACGCCGTCTGCCGTAACATCTTCTTCGTTTTTATTAATGTAGCCGTCGATGCAGTTATCACGGTCCGGTCTGCCAATATCCTCGCGGAACGGAAGGGATAATACCTTGCTGCTCTGGCGAAGGAACCAGGTATCTGCCTTGCCGCCTGCCAGACGTGTACAGTGCACACGGGACTGCTGGCCGGCACCAACGCCGATAGCTGTTCCGTCATAGGCAAATGCTACCGAATTGGACTGTGTATATTTCAGTG
>JAFWLF010000115.1:0-3707 GCA_017511185.1 Lachnospiraceae bacterium
ACCGGAGTGACCCGGTACATGACATGGTTATTATCGTGATCCCATAAGTAGGCGGTTACTTTCTTCTCGTAGTCCTGCATGTTATCTTCATTAAACTTTGCTGTTCCGGTGACAAGATTACGCAGGTCATTAATGCCGGACAGTTTCCACATCAGCAGATGACTGCGTTCGTAGAAACCGCCGCCGTGCCAGCCAGCTGGTTTCAACTTGTAAATGCTTTCCCGCTCGCCGGTTTGTATATGAGGTTCGTCTGCACACATCCAGGCGACTTGTGCGCGGCCAAGATCATCCAGCTCCGACAGGCTGGTTGTATATTCTGTCAGAAGTTCATCCTCGGTAAAAAACGGTTTGTTTCCGTTCACTTTGATCAGATAATCCTTTCCGTTAAAGTCCGGGATCATGGATGGGTCAAACAGATTGGAATCCGGTTCAACGACTGGCAGCGTTTCCGTGGATGCGGTTGTCTGACTGGTTGGATCATTTCCTCCGTTCTGGCGTGGCTTGCATCCGGTCAGAAGGGCAGCCAGCATCATCGCCAGCAGGACAAAAAAGAGGATCGTGCGTTTTATTTTTTTATGGATCATAATGCGCTCCTATTCAGGTACGAATGCATTTTTGCTTCAATGTCTTCCTGCTGATACATGGAGATGATCGTATCATAAAGCGATCTGGCAGCAGGAGACATGCCGTTATAGTCCAACGTTGACAGTCCGACAAGACGATAGCCAGGTTCTTCAAACGGATAGGTATCGATGGCGTACGGGATCCCTTTCAAAACCATCTCCGGCATTACGGCATAGCCAAAGCCGCTTTCCACCATGACCAGAGCAGAAAGATCATCTTCAATATGACAGTTGGAACTGTAGGTGATCTGATGATTTTTCAGATAATCACGGATATCGGAATCCACCGTTTCCTGCAGCATGATAAAAGGCATGTGCCGGATCTCGTCAAACGTAATATAGTCTGCCGGCCCTTTTTTCGGGTGTCCTTTTGGCAGAACACAGAGAAGGGGATCCAGATGCAATGGTTCAAACGGCAGGTCATCACTGGCCGAATAGGACTGGAACCCAAAGTCAATAATGCCGGTGCGCAGCCACTGTTTCACATCACCGTAAGTTCCTTCATAAATATCAACAACGATATCCGGATTCTTTTTCTTGAACGCGTGCAAAATATCCGGCACCCAGTTGGTGCAGGCGGAAGAAAAAGTGCCAAGCGTAACCTTGCCGGATTTCATCCCGCTGAATTCGGAAATGGCCTGCTGCAGAGTCTGATCACTGGTCAAGACAGCATTGACATAAGGCAGGAGGTTTCGTCCAAAGCTGGTCAGCGTGATCCCGCTTTTGCTGCGGATAAACAACGAAGTGCTCAACTCGTTTTCCATTGAGGCGACCGCATGGCTGACAGCAGATGGCGTGATTCCCAGAACTTCTGATGCTTTCTGAAAACTGCCTTGTTCCACAACTGTCTTAAAAACCTGATAAGAAAGTAATGTCATGAAAGGAGTCCTTTCTATTTCCCTGTTAATAGGTGATCGTGCAGGTAAATTGATAATACTGCTTCAGCGCATCCGGAACTTTGCGGATGATATCCCTCGCGATCACGCTCATTTCTCCCAGTTCCTGCGCCGCCAGATCTCCGGCCTTCCCATGAATGAAAACGCCCATGCGGGCAGCATCCAACGGCTGATATCCTTGTCCGGCAAGAGACGCGATAATACCTGTCAGCACGTCACCGGATCCGCCGGTTGCCATTCCCGGATTTCCGGTCGTGTTTTCATAAACCTCGGCTGCATCTGTCACCAGCGTGCCGGCCCCTTTCAGGATGGCAATACAGTGGTATTTATCTGCTAAGGCACAAACGGCTTCCTGGCGTTGTGAAAGTGTCTTGATCTCTTCTTCCGTGTGAAGGAGACGTTTTGCCTCTCCGACGTGTGGCGTCAGGATCACCGTTGCTGGACATGCAGGAAGCAGAGAAGAGAGTTCTTCGCGGTGAGCCAGCAGGTTTAATGCATCCGCATCTAATACCAGAACACCGGAATAAGAAGTTAGGATTGCTGCCATCGTAAGGGCGGCTTCATCGCTTTCACTTAAACCGCAGCCGATCGCGATTGCTTCATAGTCTGCAAAATTAACGCGTTCTGCATTGATACAGGTTGCTTCGCAAAGCCCTGTCTGCAGGATGGGCTGGATCTCTTTGCGTTCCGGTGTCATTAAAAACCGGACCAGACCGGACCCGGTCCGCAGAGCAGCCGTTCCGCACAGGATTGCCGCGCCGGCCATGCCCTGCGAACCGGCATAGATCAGCACCTTGCCGAAATCGCCTTTATGTGCGTCTTCTTTTCTTTTATAGATCGTTTCACGGATATACGTATCATCAGTAAATTTCATAAGAAGTCACCTGTCAAAAGTCTTGTGCATATTGGAGAAAACTGCAATTTAACAGTCGCCGCAGCGCACAAGATGAATAAAATTTAACTGTCGCATGAATTATATTTAATGATACATTTTTTCTCAATTCTGTCAACGAATATGGTAAAATCAATTATGTATGGATACACGGATCGAAACCTTAATAAAAACAATTGAAGAACAGGCAAAAAGAATCTATTCCTATCCGGAAATCCTGGTATCTGCTGATGGCAGCAGTGCGGGAATTCTGGCGGCTATTACTGCGCTTCCGGAAGGCAGGATCCTTTTAGCCAGGAACTGCCGGAAAGCTGCATTTGATGCGGTTTCTCTGAACCGGCGTAAAGTAGGATATCTGTATCCGGAAGAACTCTATCCTGGTAGTTTTATTTACGGCGGGATCCGCCCGGAAAAGGTGGAACAGATCCTGGAAAATCATCGGGAATATACGGCCCTTGTCATCACTTCTCCGACGCCGGAAGGAATTGTTTCTGACGTGGAAAAGATTGCAGAAATTTGTCAGGAACACGAAGTGGTGCTGATCGTAGATGAATCTTTTGGTGCGCATTTTCCGTTTTATGAAGACTTTCCGACATCTGCCATTTTCTTAGGTGCGGATGTTGTGGTTCATGATCTTTCCCGCACGCTGGGAGCAAAGGAACAAAGTGCACTGATCTTTGTTAATACAGAAAAGGAACTGGCACGCAAAGTCCGGGTTGCCCTGCAGACGTATACGGCAGAGCAGCCAAATGAAGAGATCCTGCAAAGTATTTCGGAACGTCTGGATTGGGCATTCCGGAATGAAGCAGCATTTTCTGACTACCTGGATCAGCTGCTGGATTTTCGCAGCAAGTTTGCACAGATCCAGGGACTAAAGCTGATGGATCGTGAATTGATCGGTACCTGCGGCGTGTATGATGTGGATGAGGGAAGGATGAGCATCCTGAAAGAAGGCATTACCGGCATCGCACTGGGAGCGTTCCTGGAAGAAGACGGACAGATCATTCTGGACGGTGCAGGAATCAGCCATGTGATCATCCCGACTGAAGTAGGGATGGCCCGGAATGATTTCCGGAAAATCTACAAAGCACTGTTAGAGACGGCAGGCATGCCTAAGTATCAGCCGCGGAAAGAATACAGCCAGAAGCAGGTAGATCAGATCGCCCTGCTGCAGTTAGTAAAGCCGGGTAAGCAGTACCGGGATTTCATTTATGTGGATCCGCCGGGATGTCCGATCATCGCGCCGGGTGAAACGTATACAAGAGAGATAAAGGAGCAGATCACGGATCTGATCGA
>JAFWLF010000116.1:0-30943 GCA_017511185.1 Lachnospiraceae bacterium
AATTAAGCGATTGATAAGTCATTCCTCCTTTTTATCGTCCTTTTCGGACGTTTCTTCCCGTTCCTTGTATCCCCAACAATCCTGTTTCGGTTTTGACCTAATATATCCGTAATAAGTGCAATATCATCCAATGAATTCAGGAAATAACCGTAAGAGCCATTAAGGACTCCCTTCGGGTCTTCCTCAATTGCTTTCTCCAGTTCCGCACGGATACGTTTCAGTTTGTCTTCACTCTTTTCTCCGCAGACATCCAGCGGCACTTCCCAGATTTCCGAAAACTCCTGTGCCGGACGGTCTGTCCAGATCTCTCCAACCAGGTCTCTGTTATAGATCACACCCGCTGCCTTGCGGCTGATCTTTCTGGCAAACGCAGCATTTACAACAGAGCCGTCAAAGCCCAGCACCTTTCCTGCTGCCACATCTGTCACAAAAGCGGACGGTTCCGGTACATCCGGCTGTCCCCACTTCATCAGAATGATCTCACTGCCTTCCAGCTGATTGGCTGCCTGAATATAATAGCGGCCGTCTGCAAACAGCCATGCCTGGTCTTTGGTTATGATCACATGGCCTGCCGATCCAGTAAATCCGGTCAGAAAACTGATGCAGCGGAAATGAGCTGCTACATATTCACTGTTATGACAGTCACTCATCGGAATGTAATAAACGTCGATTCCTGCGGATGCCATTAATTGTCTGATTTGTTTGATTCTTTCGTTTACTTCGCTCATGATTATCCCCTTATCAGATCCATTATTACTTCGTTTGCCAGCAGGATCCCTGCTGCTGCCACCGTCGTTACCAGCGAACCGATCTTCTCTGACTGTCCCTCCGGACGGCTGACCGGTTCGGTGGAAAAAACGACTTTTACATTTTCAATTCCTCTTACTTTCAATTCTTTCCGCATGACCTTTGCCAGCGGGCAGACACTTGTCTGTGCAATATCACTGACATGAAAGGCCGTCGGATCTTTTTTATTGCCTGCCCCCATACAGCTGATGACAGGAACATTTGCTTTTTTTGCCTGTTCGATGAGTGACAGCTTTGCCGTAACCGTATCGATCGCATCGATGACATAGTCATAAACGGTAAAATCAATCTCGTCTGCTTTTTCCGGAAGATAAAACATCTGGTGGGTGCTGATCTTCAGATCCGGACGGATCGATAATGCTCTTTCTTTGGCTACCTCTGTTTTCTCCATGCCCAACACATTTGTGGTGGAAAGCAGCTGTCGGTTCAGGTTGGAGGAATCGAAGACATCTCCGTCATACAGATCCAGTTCTCCAACACCGGCGCGCACCAAAGCTTCCAGGCAATAACCCCCAACGCCGCCCAGTCCAAACAAAGCGACATGCGATGCTTTCAGTTTTTCGATTGCTGCATCTCCCAGGACAAGTTTTGTCCTGGAATCAATCTCACTCATTCTTTATTCTTAGCCCAGAACTCAGCCGTCTTCACAGCCCGGTTCCAGCCTTTGATCCTTTCTTCTCTTTCCTTCTTCTCCATTACCGGTTTAAAGATGCGGTCTGTCTTTTGATTATTGATCAGCTCCTCTTCATTCTTCCAGTAACCAGTGGTCAGCCCTGCCAGGTAGGCAGCTCCCAATGCCGTAGTCTCCACCATCTTCGGCCGCTCGATCACAGTATCCACAATATCTGACTGGAACTGCATCAACAGATTGTTATGGCTGGCTCCGCCATCTACTTTCAAAGAGTTTAAAGGACAGCCAGCATCTGCTTCCATTGCCCTGATCACATCGTGTGTCTGATATGCAATTGATTCCAGGCAGGCGCGGGATAGGTTGTTCTTATTAAATCCCCGGGTAATGCCAACCAGAGTGCCTCTTGCATCCTGATCCCAATATGGCGCACCAAGTCCGGTAAATGCAGGAACAAAATATGCTCCCAATGTATCTGCCACAGCCTCTGCACTCTTTTCGCTGGCGCTGGCTTTCCGTACGACTTCCATCTCATCACGCAGCCATTGGATCACGGCTCCGCCAATAAAGATGCTTCCTTCCAGCACATAATCCACCTTTTCGCTCCTGCTTGCTGCAATGGTCGTCAGCAGTCCATTTTTAGAGCGTATAGCTTTTTCCCCGGTATTCATCAGCAGGAAACAGCCAGTCCCATATGTGTTTTTGACATCTCCTTTATGAAATCCGCAAAGGCCAAACAGGGAGGACTGCTGGTCACCGGCCACACCGGCGATCGGAATCTCTCCATTAACAATGAATGGATCTGCATATCCAAACAGGTATCCCGAAGGATGGACCTCCGGAAGCATGCTCTCCGGAATGCGAAAATATTCCAGGATCTCCTTATCCCAACGTAGCTTGCGGATATCAAAAAGCATCGTTCGTGATGCATTGGTATAGTCTGTCGCATGGATCGTACCGCCGCTCAACTTCCACATCAGCCAGGTATCGATCGTGCCAAAAAGAAGATCTCCGGCTTCTGCTGCAGCTCTGGCACCTTTTACGTTGTCCAGTATCCATTGGATCTTGGATGCGCTGAAATAAGCATCCGGGATCAGTCCGGTCCGCTGCCGGATCTTTTTCTGCATGTCGGCTGGAATGGCATCGATGATCGGTGCAGTCCTGCGGCACTGCCAGACAATGGCATTGTAAACAGGTTCTCCTGTCTTTTTATTCCAGACGACTGTCGTTTCTCTCTGGTTGGTAATGCCGATACCCGCTATATTTTCTGCTTTTGCTCCGATCTTTGCCATCGCCTCGATCGCTACAGAAGCCTGCGTGGACCAGATTTCCATCGGATCATGCTCCACCCAGCCAGGTTTAGGGTAGATCTGCGGGAATTCCCGTTGACTGACACTTTTGATCTCGCCTTTTTTATTAAACAGGATACAGCGGGAACTGGTCGTCCCCTGATCAAGAGCCATGATATATTTCATCGTGATGTACCTCCGAATACAGTATTGATTATTATAGCATATTTTCCGGGAACGAAATATGAAATGTATATAAAAAGGAGACCGTTTCCGGTCTCCCGTTTCCTGATGATTTTTATTATTATTTCAAAAATCCAGCGATGATCTCCTGCTCTGCCTCTTCTTCCGTCAGACCCAGCGTCATCAGTTTGATCAGCTGCTCTCCAGCAATTCGTCCAATGGCTGCCTCGTGGATCAGAGCTGCATCCAGATCGTTTGCCACGATTTCCGGTGACGCAGAGATCTTTGCATTGTCCATAATAATGGCATCACATTCCGTATGGGATGCACATTTAGCATTTCCGGTAATATTTGCCGTGAAGGTCTGTGTGGAATCATCTTTTGCTACAGCACGGCTGATCAGATCACAGCTGGAATCTACTCCATCCATAACGACGGTAAAGATAGCATCTGCATGCTGGTCTTTATGCGTCATCAGTTTATCGCGGACAACCAGTTTGCTTCCTTCGCCGCGGATATAGGCTTTGGTATCGCGCACGGTATCATCAATTCCTTTGATCTGCGTGGTCTCCATCTCCATGTACCCGCCCTCTTCGATCTCTACGATCGTTGTCGGATTCATGATATTCTTTCCATCCGCATTTGGTTCATTCTCACCATAGTGCTTCTCAATATATTTCACGCGGGCATTTTTGCCCACATGGAATGTATGAATGCCGTCATGCTGGCTGGTCTGATCTCCACAGTTGTGGATGCCGCAGCCGGCAACGATAGTCACATCAGCATCATCCCCGATAAAGAAATCATTGTAAACGAGATCTTTCAGTCCACTCTCACTGATGATGACCGGAATATGAACACTCTCGTTCTTGGTACCCGGTTTGATAATGATATCAATGCCCGGCTTGTCTTCTTTTGTAACGATATCAATATTGGCCGTCGTATTCCGTCCTCCCAGCTGTCCGTTCGCACGGATGTTGTAAGCGCCTTCCGGAACTTCATGAATATCTGCGACTGTTGCCAAAAGATCTTTTTGTATCTGATCCATTATGCTCTCTTTCTGTCTTCTACTGATAATACCGGCAGCCTTCCATTCCTTTTAAAAGCTCCGGCAGGATCTCATCTTTTTTGCTGAATGCAGCAACTTCTCCGTTATTGATCACTGCGATCTCATCTGCAATATCCAGGATGCGCTCCTGATGGCTGATGATCAGAATGTTGCGGTTGGCATCGCTGCGCATTTTTTCAAACACTTTGATCAGATTGGAAAAACTCCAGAGATCAATTCCTGCTTCCGGCTCATCCAGAATGCAGAGTTTTGTGTTTCTGGCGATCAGCTGTGCGATCTCGATCCGCTTTAATTCGCCGCCAGATAAACTGCCGTCTACATCACGGTCAATATAATCACGCGCACAAAGACCGACCTCGCTCAAATAAGCGCAGGCCTGCGCGATCGTCGTTTCTTTTCCGGCAGCCAGTGTCATCAGATCTTTTACTTTGATACCTTTAAAACGCACCGGTGACTGGAATGCGAAACTGATTCCCAGTTTTGCACGATCTGTGATGGACATATCTGTGATATCCGTACCGTCAAAAATGATCTGGCCGGATGTCGGGCGGTAGATTCCCGCGATTAGTTTAGCCAACGTGGATTTGCCACCACCATTTGGTCCGGTGATGGCAATAAATTTGTTATCTTCTATCGTCAGTGAGATATTGTTAATGATCTCTTTTTCTGTATTGTTATCATCTGTGACGGAGAAGCAAAGGTTTTTCAGTTCTAACATGTTATTCTCCTAGAAGTAAATTACAAAGCCCTTGCCGTCTCTTGCTTCCACGCGGGCTGCTGCGCCGTTGATCATAACGAACTGCGGTCCTTTGTGGCCGATGTCAGCATCCATAATGATCGGAATATCCAGGTCACCAAGACGCTCTTCCAGTACTTCTGCATAAGATGGAAGCGTTCTTCCTTCGAACGTTTGTGTCTGATAATACATTGGTCTTCCAAACAGAATACCTCTTGCGCCCTCAAAGAATCCTAAGGATCTCATTTTCCAGAGGCCTTCCATCATCTGCTCAAAGCCAAGGTCGAAGCTCTCCAGATACCAGATGATACCATCTTTCTTATAACGGTCGATAAAGTCCATCGTTCCATCATATGGCGTACCGATCAGATTCAAGATGACATCCATGCATCCGCCTAAAAGACGTCCCTGGAACAGGGCATTCTTGCCGTCCAGCGTTCTCCAGCAGACCGGTTTATCTTTGGAGTAGCCTTCCAACCCGGTCACGCGCTCTTTGAAGCCGTCCTGATACATGTCAAAGCTTTCCTGAATTTTGACGCTGCCCGTCAGAACGCCGAGACTTCTTTTTACGCTCTCATCCCATGGCTCCATTCCGAAATCAGAAAAGTTGCATCCATAAGCCGTTGCAATATCTGCTTTCGTTGCAAGATAATACAGGATCGCAGTATTGTCTGAATAACCCTGGATCCACTTTGGATTTGCCTTGAATAGATCAAGGTCGATATATGGCAGCATTTCCATCTGGAAATCACCGCCGCTTGCGCTGATGATCGCCTTAACTTTTTCTTCTACAAGCAAAGCGTTAAACTCTAATGCTTTTTCTTCTCCGCTTCCGCTTCTGCCGAATTTATCTGCCGGCTGAAAAACGTTATTGGTAAAGGCTGCTCCAAAACCTGCCCTTGCGATCTGGTTAGCCGCATGGTTAAAACGATACTGATCTAACGGATCATCGATCGGATGGCTGAGTGCTGTAACACCGATCCAGTCTCCTTTTTGCAACAACTTAGGAAATATCATTGTTCTGGCTTCCTTTCATTTTTTGATAAAGATACAGAGTAATTCTATCAGCATTGTTTAAAATAATCAATGAAGATTTCGTATTGTATAACCTACCCTGAAAACGATTCTATGTTATAATGCAAATGATGATATTTGGAAAGGAGAAGATATATGGAAGACTTTGTAATGAATAAAGAGGGGAAATATGGCTACCTGTTTGTACAGGATCTTTCCGGTGCCCCGGAAGATAGAAAATCAGAAGAAGCACTGGCTAGATACCGTGCCTTCGGAGAGCGTCAGCTTTGGATCGATGGCAACTGTGTACCTGGTTCCTTCCAGATGAATACCTGCTTCTGGATGAAGCCAAATGCAGACATGATCCGCAACAGCCCGGGCAGCCAGGTCGGCGCACCGCATCATCATCCATATCCGGAGATTCTGGGATTTGTCGGAACAGACCCGGAGAATCCGCTGGAGCTTGGCGGCACGGTAGAATTCTGGATCGATGGAGAATGCCACCATCTTACCAAATCCACGATGGTGTACATCCCGCCAAATCTGCCTCACTGCCCGCTGATGACGATCGAGCAGGGTGACAAGCCGATCTTTCATTTTTCTGTCGTCCTGAATGACACCTACGGTTATGAGACGGAAAAAGGGGAAGAAAAATAAGATTTATTCGTTCAAATAAAAAGGCTGTCGTGCTTTGCACGGCAGCCTTTTGTTATTATAATCTTTCTTCAGATTTCCAATTTGATTTCCCGTCCCAGTACCGTGGAGTATAGGAGCGCCTCCTTTACAAGCTTTCCAGTTGCCTTTTCGATCGCATCTTTATAAGCTTTCTGTTGCTTGGAATAATGTTCAACAAAATAGGTTTCATCTTTCTGGCGGTCTGTCTTGTAATCCACAAGCACGACTTCCCCATCCTCTTCAAAGAAGGCATCGATGATACCCTGGATCAGACGGAGTTCTCCATTTTCTTCCACGCCCATGACAAACTGCTGCTCCCTGCGCAGCGTTCCTGCTTCAAAAGCCTTCTTCATGCGTTGGCCGAGTGATGATAAAAGGAAGTTTGCGATCTCCTCTGCTTTCACCAAAGCAGCCTGCTCTTTTGTCAGGTGACCATCCTGCACAAAGGAAGTGATCTGCGCTGCAACATCTGTATCAGAAAGATCCAGCAGCTCAAAAACTTTGTGATAAGCCGTTCCACGCTCACTTCCCACAGCAGCGCCGCGTTCTTCATATCCATTGAATTCGATGACTTCTTCCGAGTTATCCTGATCCGCCGTTTCATCCAGTTGGGATGCAGATAACTTGACTCTTGTCCTGGTCGCTTCCTCAAATGGATAGGTATACTGCAGGGAAGATATGATCTGTTCATCCGGTTCGCTCTGTTCGGCAATTGCTGCTGCGATCAGGTCCTTTTTATCTAAAACAGAAAGGAGCTCCTCTACTCGCTCTGCTTCCACATACTCCGCACTCTTTTGTGTTAAAAGATAGTTGTCATACCCTGCCGCCGTTAAACAGTCACCCAGCAGATACAGATGACAGCTGTCTTTCATGATCGCCTCGCTGCTTAAAACAGAAACCGGCTTCAGCTCCGCTTTCATCACATCCCAGTTTTCCCAGCGTTTTGACTGGCCGTTCTTGCCACCGGTGATGATCAGCTTTTCTTTTGCCCTGGTCAGCGCAACATAAAGCAGCCGCATTTCTTCTGCATAAAGAGAGCGTTTTTTCTGTTCTATGATCGTCTCCATTAAGACCGTCCGGCGCTTTGTTTTGTCTTCTATATTTCTGTATTCCAAGCCGATCCCCAGTTCCGCATCCAGAATGATTGGCTCCTTAAAATCATTTTCGTTATATTTCTTCCCCGCATCCGCCAGAAAGACGACTGGGAATTCCAGACCTTTGGATTTATGGATCGTCATCAGCTGGACGGCGTTCTGCTCTGCATCCGGTGTCTGTGCCTGACCAAAGTCCATATCATTTTTCTGCATTTCCTCAATGTAGCGGATGAAATGGAAGAGTCCGGTATAAGATCCGTTGGAGAAGCTCACGGCAAGATTTTTCAGAAAATCCAGGTTGGCCTTCCGCTGTTCCCCCTGCGGCATCGCTGTGATCATATGATAAACGCCGGAATCATCCAGCACGGTTTCCAGGAAAGAAACCATTCCCAGAAAGCCGCTTTTTGCTCTCCATGTTTCATACTTAGAAAGGAATGTCGATAATCTTTCGTCGTTTTCTGCCGCCTGCTGACATGCCTCATACACACAGAACGATTCTTTTTCAAAGCCTGTCTTCAGCAAAGCCAGATCATTTGCAGACAAGCCTGCGATCGGGCTGGTCAAAACAGCTGTAAACGGAATATCCTGATACGGGTTATCAATGATCCGCAAAAGGTTCAAAGTCAGTTTCACTTCCAGCGTGTCAAAGAATCCTTTTCCGGATGCCTTGATGACAGGGATCTTCCGGTCAGCAAGCATCTGTTCTAACTGCGGATGATCTGTTGTCCGGGTAAGGATCGCAATATCACCGTAGGTAAAATGCCCTTCTGCAACCAACTGCTCGATACGAGTTGTGATCTCATAACTCTCTGCCAGTTTTACGCTCTCACCGCTTCCTTCGATCATTACGATCTCGGTCTGCGCATCATATGGAACTTCCGCCTTCGCGTCATTTCTCCCTGCATCCAGCGCGTTGCCGTCTGCGTAATCGATTCCGCCCACTTCCGGGATCATGATCTGTTGGAAGATAAAGTTGGTAAAGTCGATGACTTCCTGACGGCTTCTATAGTTTTTATCAAAAATGATCCGTTCTCCGCCTTCTGCTTTTCCGTATGCTTTATACTTTTCCAGGAACAGATCCGGACATGCCAGGCGGAATGCGTAAATACTCTGTTTTACATCTCCGACCATAAAAACATCCGGTCTTCCAAAACGTTCTGCGGAAAGAGCTGAAAGAAGGACTTCCTGCAGATGGTTGGTATCCTGGTATTCATCCACGATGATCTCATTTGTGCTCTGTGCCAGAAGATCTGCCGTCTGGGTGTAGTGCGGCATACCCTTTTCATCAAACTGTACCAGCACGTCGATCGCATAATGTGCCACATCAGAGAACCCGGCGATCTTTTTCTCCTTTTTGACTTCCCTGAAACGGTTGGAAAACTCCTGCGTAAGGATAGCAAGTTCTGCTGCAACACGGGCACTCTTTCCCATATCCACAAACAGTTCCTCATATGGACGGTAGAAATAACGCTCGCCAAGATCCTTCAGAATCTGACGGATCTCGTCGTACAGTTCTTTCGCTCTTTTTTTGAGTGCTGGATCAATATCCTTATCAGACTGCGCTGCCAGCCTCTTCCAGTTATCCAGGACCACGTGGATCTTCGTTTCCATCTCTGAGATTGGTGAAGATACGACCTCTGCAAGCAGCGGAAGAAGCGGTTCAAAGTTGCCGCGGTATTTTTCCGGTCCGAGATCCATATCACAGAGGGATAATCCCTCCTGGCACATCACATAAGCGGACTGTGCTTTGGAGCGGACGATGGTTTCGAATGTCATCATCCATGCATTGCCCTCCGTTCCCGGATCTACTTCCCCTGCAGCCGCGTTCTGGTAAGGCAGTACTGCTTTCTTCAACCATCTTTCCGGATCCGGATGACTCTGCGCAAATGTATATAAGCTCTGGATCAAGGACTCTATCTTCACATCCGATTTATCCGTATAGTAGCTAACAAATGTCAGAAAGTCCTCGTCCGGATCCTGGTATTTTTCTTCCAGGAATGCCTGCAGCACATCAGCCTGCAGCATGCGCAGCTCCGCCTCATCTGCAATTCGGAACGTCGGGTCCAGATCCAGATACTGGAAATGATCCCTGACAATATCCAGACAAAGGGAATCAATCGTACAAATTCTTGCGCTGTGTGTTTTCATCAGCTGCTGCCGCAGATGTTCATTCAGAGCAGCGTCATCCGCAGAATCTGCAATGGCTTTCCGGATGCGGATATGGATCTTCTCTTTCATGCTGGATGCGGCTGCCCGGGTGAACGTCATGATGATCAGATCATCAATGGAAATGCGGTCCTCGATGATCTTTTTCAGCACGCGCTCTACCAGGACCGTGGTCTTTCCGGACCCGGCCGCTGCAGAGACAAGGATATTTGATCCCTGTTTTTCTATGGCGCTTTTCTGCGCATCATTCAGACGGAGCTCTTCCATATAACTCTCTTTCGCAATCCGCTGCAGTCATTTCGTTCTTTTCTTTCCAATCGGTTCCGTATCTTCCAGCTTCAAACCGGCAAATATCCTTAAAATCGCAATAGCGGCATCCATTATCTGCATTGGACCTGTAGAAAGGTTCAATATCCACACAGCCGTCTTTGATCTTCTGGCTGACGTCCGTTATTTTTTCCCGGACAAATCCCAGGAGATGCTCAAACTCTGCATCATTTGCGATCTGACTATTCTTACTGTATCCACTGTTGGTTAATGTCACATTGACAATATGACTCTTTTTATTGTCCGGAGAAAGTGTCTGATCAGCTGCTTCAATCATTCCTTCCTCACAGGAAGTCAGACCGCTCATACGGAATTTGTCTTCGCCGTTTTCCGTATCATCTGTAAATCGATCGTTGATCAGATAATAATAGACTCCTCCCGGACGGACTGTTTTTTCCGGGTTTTCCTGTTGCACTTTTTCCATAGCTGCAGACAGATAGGCCACCAGCTGCAGCTGCAGTCCGGAATAAATATCCTGCACATTAAACTTCTTGACACCGGATTTATAATCGATGATCCGCACAAAGATATCATCTGCATCATACAGATCGATCCGGTCGATCTTTCCGGTAAAGCGGACATCATTTCCGATATCTTCTCCAAAGGAGTATTCAAATGCATCCGGCTCAAAGAGTCCTGCTTTTACCTGTGCACGAAGCACATCCGTTGTTTTTTGTGTTACCTGGCGGATCCGTTCTGTTAAAAACTCATATCGTTTGCTGCTGAAGAGGACATCGTTTTTCATGTCTTCCAGCGCTTCATCTACACAGGCATTGGTGATCCGGATGCTGTCTTCATCCGAGATCTCCCTGAAGCTTGTCTGTTCCTCCTGCAGTTTCTGTCCGTATTTTTCCAATGCAGCGTGGTACAGGGTTCCCATATCTGCTGCTTCTACCTGATACTCCGGACGTTTCTGAATCCGCAGTCCGTAATTCAGGAAATGCTTAAATGCACATTCATTAAAGCTTTCGTAACGGCTGACACTTCCCCTTAGCACATCCCCATACAGATCTTTTGCCACCTGTGCATCCAGCGCCGTCTGTTTATTGGTAAAGAATGCACCATCCACAATGGTACGGACTGCTGCAGGATCTGCCTGGAAAAAATAAGAAAGCAGGTTTTGTGTATCCGGATCGATCGCCTCTTCTTTTTCCGCAAAGGAGCGCATCTTTTCGGCCAGATCACGCAGGGCGTCCTGCTTCCAGTTCACGGATGGAAGGACAGCCTGCCAAATCTCCACTGGTGCACCAAAAAGATCCGGAAGATCTTCCAGCACGTAGGAAGGCCGCAGCTGATCTCCAGAAGAGGAATAGCTTGCATAGGTCAGATATAAAAGATCCTGCGGTTTATGCAGCATCAGGTAAAGATAAAACTGCTGCGTATAAAGATCTTCTTCCACCGTCGGAGCGATCTCAAAATTCTCCCGGAGCAGTGCCCTCTCTCTTTGTGTGAAAAGGCCTGTATTGGATGATGCCTTAGGAATCTTCCCATCATTCACGCCAATGAAGAACAGCGCACGGATCTTATCCAGACGGGTACGGGTCAGGTCACCGAATGTAACGGCATCCAGCGACGGCGGGATAATGCCGATCTTGACTTCCTGCAGCGCATTCTCCAGAACCTCTCTGTATTCTGATACCGTAACCGGCGCTTCTCCTAAAAGCAGTGTGATCTGCTCCAGTAATTCGGTCAGTAATTTATATATCTGTTCATATTCTTTTGCTTCTGCTAAAAGACCTTCTTCATTCAGGCCGCGTGCGATTTCTGCCATCTGCTCCTGCACGTGATAACGTTCGCACAGACTAAGCAGCAGTGTCTGGAAATCCCTTGCCTTCAGATCTGCTGCCGATGCACGGAAATAAAAATCCCGGATCCCGTCATAAAACATCTTTCGGATCTGATCGATCTGCTCCAGATCATGATCTTCATTGTTCTTAGTGAATGGATTTGAAAAAGCCCTGTTTCCGCGGATGCCGAACTCCAGACAGTAATTCTCCAGTAATCCAACCTCATCTGGCTTAAGGTCTGTCAGCTGTGTCTTTAAAAAGCCAAAAACAGCATCATAGGAAAACCGCTCTTCCACAAGACGCAGCGCTCCCATGAAAAACCGCGCCAAAACATCTTCTGTTACAGAGGATTTGTAATCGATAAAGACGGAGATATCCGCTTCGTCAAAGACTTCACGGACCGGAATATAATATCCTTCCACATCTCCGGTGATGACTGCGATGTCGCGGAACCGATAACCTTCCTCGCGGACCAGACGCAGGATCTCTTTGGCGGTAAAGAGCACCTCCTCATTGGCATTTGCTGCCTGATAAGAAAAGATATGCGGCGCTGCAGTGTTTTCATCCACGACTACAATGTCAGGAAGGATCTCTGTCTGTGCAGCCCTGGCACATTCTTTCAGCCGAAAATAGGTTTGATTGCTGAGATAAAACAGGTCGATCTCTTTGATATTGGCATCAATTTTATCTTCCGGCAGTGTCAGTGAAATATTCACATCTTTGGCCGCCTTCAGCATGCTGGTCAAAAGCCTGTACTGAATTGGCGTAAACCCGGTAAACCCATCCAGATAAATATGGGAATCTTTGATCTTACCGGACTGTTGCGCCACTTTAGCAAAAAGATCCAGAACCTCTTCTACGGCCTGATATTGTCCTTTGATTGTTTCGTTGAATTTGCGGAGCACCAGACGGATGTCTCCGAGTTTATGGAACAGCAGGAGATTCCCTTTTTCCTGTGCGCTTTCCTGCATCAGGAACAGCTGGTCATCGTCCATGCCATATTGTTTTAATTCCGTTATAACCGATTTGATCTCTTCTGCAAAACCGGTCAGATGTATTTTATTTTTGTAAACGGTCAGATCGTCCTGCAGTTCTTTTAAAACTTTCCGCAGGATCAGCATCTTGCCGATATCATCCAGGACATGGCTGTCATCGATCCCCAGTTCAGAAAAAACCACATGTGCCAGACGGTCAAAACTGACAACATCTATGTTCATGGCGGCATGCGCCGGATGCAGTTTGACCACATCTTTCTGCATCTTGAGCGTTGCCTGTTCCGGGACGATCACAAAGAATCTTTCATCCGGCCGGGCAGTCGCATGTTTCACCATATGCTGAACCAGTGTATGCGATTTTCCGGAGTTGGTATCTCCGATCAGGATCTGTAATGACATTTAAATGTAACCCATCGATCGCAGGATCATAATAAAGAGGGTCAGTGTGACAGAGGAGAAAAGCGTAGTCAGTACCACGGCGCTGGAAGTGATGGTCCCCTCATAGCCATATTGCTTTGCCATGATAAAGCAGGACGGTGTCGTCGGGCCTGCCAGCATCACCAGGATTGCCACCAGTTTATCGGTATAAAAGCCCATCAGGATCGCGATCGGCACAAACACAAGTGGAAGAAGGATTATCTTGACAGCTGCTGCCAGGGAGCTTTTCTTAAGGCTCTTGAATGCATTTTTGAAACTGAATTCTCCGCCGATGCAGATGACAGCCAGAGGTGTTGCGATCCGGGCAACGTAATTGAGCGACGTATCAATGATGGTCGGGAATTTGATATTGATCAAAGAAGCCACAAGGCCTAAAATAACGCCGATCAGGATTGGGTTCGTAATGATCCCCTTCAGCGCTCTCTGGATGTTCTTTTCTCCTTTTTTATTGATCGGAGACTCTGTCTGCAGAACAATGACTGCATACACGTTATAAAGCGGCACAGCGCCTAAAACCATCATGCCGGCCATACCGGTGGTTCCATAGATATTCTGGATCAGTGCAAGTCCCAAAACCGCTGTACTGCTCCGATAGCAGGCCTGCACAAACTCTCCTACACTGTTTTTATCCTTCATAAGGAGTTTTGTCAGGATCCAGGCTCCGAAAAAGCCGATCGTTGTAGAACCGGCGCAGAACAGGACAAACTTCAGGTCAAAGGTGTCTCTGAAATTCTTGGATGCAAGGTCCGTAAAAAGAAGGACCGGCAATGTGATTGTAAAGTTGAATTTGTTCGCTGCTGCCAGAAACCCATCTGTTAAAATGTTCACTCTTTTCAGGAAATATCCCAGCGCGATCATGACAAACAACGGGATCGTTGCGTTCAGCGCGAATACCAGATTACTGCCCATTTGCCCTCTCTTTGAAAAAATAAGCCAGATGAAATCCAGCTTTTCTTCCCTGTTTTTTAGTTAAAATAAGTGTATCTCGGTGTAGATTAATTGTCAAATTTAATATATAATGGTGGTTAATTTTAAACCTGTCTCCAAGTGAAACGAGGAGGCTCTACTAAAAAGGAGATGAAAACATGAAAAGAACAGAGATTGTCAGGTTATTCAAAGAGGCGCCGGAAGACGGGTCCTTTGTGACAGTTGCCGGCTGGGTCAAAACATCCAGAGAATCCAAGAACGTTGGTTTCCTGGAGCTGAATGATGGAAGCTGCTTCGCAAATCTGCAGATCATCATTGATGCTGCCCGCTTTGATAATTTTAAAGAACTGGCAAATCTTTCTGTCGGAAGTGCTGTCGTTGTAGAAGGAAAGGTTGTTCTGACCCCGCAGGCAAAACAGCCGCTGGAGATCCATGCAGATGCCATTTCCATCGAGGGTGACTGTGAGAGCGATTACCCGCTGCAGAAAAAGCGCCACACGCTGGAATTCCTGCGTACGATCCCTCATCTTCGGGCACGTTCCAATACATTCAATGCCGTATTCCGCGTTCGAAGTGAGGCTGCTTTTGCACTGCATAAATTCTTTAACGAGAACGGGTTTGTCTATGTACATACACCGCTGATCACCGGAAGCGATTGCGAAGGCGCCGGCGAAATGTTCCGTGTCACTACGCTGGACCCGAAAGATCCTCCGCTGGATGAAAACGGAAACGTGGATTTTTCAAAAGACTTCTTCGGACAGGAGACCAACCTGACGGTGTCCGGACAGCTGGAAGGCGAAAGCATGGCTTTGGCCTTTGGCAAGATCTATACGTTTGGACCAACCTTCCGTGCTGAGAACTCCAACACCCCGCGTCATGCTGCAGAGTTCTGGATGCTGGAGCCGGAAATGGCTTTTGCAGACCTGACGGATTATATGGATACCGCTGAAGCCATGATCAAATACGTGGTCAAATATCTGCTGGAGAAATGTCCGGATGAACTGGCCTTCTTCAACAACTTTTATGATAAAGGACTTGTGGAGCGTCTGACCAATCTGGCAAATGCAGATTTTGCCCGCGTCAGCTATACAGAAGCAGTCGAAATCCTGAAACAGCACAATGATGAGTTTGAGTATAAAGTTGACTGGGGAACAGATCTGCAGACGGAGCATGAACGCTACCTCACAGAAAAGATCTATCAGAAACCGGTCTTCGTCACGGACTATCCGAAGGAGATCAAATCCTTCTATATGCGCATCAATGAGGATGGCAAGACGGTTGCTGCAGCTGATATGCTGGTACCGGGTGTCGGCGAGCTGATCGGCGGCAGCCAGAGAGAGGAACGCAAAGAAATCCTTGCACAACGTATCCAGGAGTGCGGCCTCAATGCTGATGATTACAAGTGGTACATGGATCTGCGCCGCTACGGCAGTGCAAAGCATGCCGGCTACGGCCTTGGCTTTGAGCGCCTGATCATGTACGTGACCGGCATCGGCAACATCCGCGACGTGGAGATCTATCCGCGTACCGCCGGTAAATTAGTATAAGTTATATCATCCATCTGATTTGGCCTATGGAAACATCCGTTTCCATAGGCCTTTTTGTTTTCGGATATAACCCCTCTGCACCTGGCCTAAGCTCATATTTGCCGAAAGTTCTTAATGGAAAGCGCGTCCAGACAGAACCCGAGCCAGGACTGTTTGAGCGCGGACAAAAAAGCGGAAATCGATTTCTTAAAATCGGATTTACGGTTTTTTGGAGGCGCGAGTTCCGCACGAGGGTTCGAGCTTGTCTGGATGCGTTTTGCATTTAGAATCTTTCGAGCCATGAGTGTGGGCAGGTGCAGAGGGGTTATCCGAAACAAAAAAGGGCCCGGAAACTCCGGGCCCAATCATAAATCAGTTTTATTTCACTTTTGCTTCCAGCTCGCCGTCCGCTCCGACATCGATCAGGATGACATCGTCCGGCTTCAGGTTGCCTTCCAGGATCAGCCTTGCAGCCAATGTTGTGACATTCTTCTGCAGGAACCTCTTCAGCGGACGAGCACCATATGCCGGATCATAAGACCGGTCAGTCACCAGTTCTTTCGCCGCATCCGTCAGTTCAATAGAGAGCTGTTTCTCTGCAACCAGTTTGTTGATCGCTGTCATCTGCAGATCAATGATCGCAGCTACGTTCTCCTTGGTCAACGGCTTAAAGAGGATGATCTCATCCAGACGGTTCAGGAATTCCGGACGGAAGTTGCTGCGCAGCTGGCCCATGACCATTTCTTCTGCAACCATACTGATATTGCCATCTTCATCAATGCCATCCAGCAGATACTGGGAACCCAGGTTACTGGTCAGGATGATAATGGTGTTCTTAAAGTCGACAGTCCGTCCCTGGGAATCTGTGATACGGCCGTCATCCAGCACCTGCAGTAAGACGTTGAAAACATCCGGATGCGCTTTTTCCACTTCATCAAAGAGGACAACCGAATATGGTTTTCTGCGGACGGCTTCTGTCAGCTGACCGCCTTCATCATATCCCACGTATCCCGGAGGCGCTCCGATCAGACGGGAGACAGAGTGTTTCTCCATGTACTCACTCATATCGATACGGACCATATTACCTTCATCATCGAACAGAGCTTCTGCCAGTGCTTTTGCCAGCTCTGTTTTGCCTACACCGGTTGGTCCCAGGAAGAGGAATGATCCGATCGGTCTGCCCGGCTCTTTGATGCCGGCTTTCGACCGCCAGATTGCGTCCACGATCCTGCTGACCGCTTCATCCTGTCCAATGACTCTCTTATGAAGGATATCGCTCAGATTCAGGATCTTTGCTCTTTCTGTCTCATTCAGTTTGGATACTGGGATTCCAGTCCAGCGGGAGACGATCCGGGCAATTTCTTCATCTGTTACCGCCTGTCTGACCAGTGACAGATCCCGCTCACTGACTTTTGCCTCTTCTTCTGCCAACTGTTTCTGAGCTTCCGGCAATTCCCCATAAAGGATCTGGCCGGCTCTCTCATAATTATTCTCTCTCTGCGCGATCTCTGCCTCGTTGTTCAGTTCTTCGATTTTTGCACGAAGAGCGGAAAGATTCTCAACGGCTGCCTTTTCATTTTCCCACTGAGCAACCTGTGCATTGAATTCGTCCTTTGTTTCTGCCAGATCTCTCTGCAGTTCTTCCAGACGTTCCTGGCTGAGACGGTCAGTCTCTTTCTTTAATGCAGCCTCTTCGATTTCCATCTGCATCACTTTCCGGCGCAGTTCATCCAACTCTGCCGGCATGGAATCCAGCTCTGTCTTAATAGAAGCGCAGGCTTCATCCACCAGGTCGATCGCTTTATCTGGCAGGAACCGGTCTGTGATGTATCTGTCAGAGAGCATCGCTGCGGAAACCAGTGCGGAGTCCGTGATCTTTACGCCGTGATAGTTCTCATATTTATCCTTGATACCACGAAGGATCGAGATGGTCTCATCCAGACCTGGTTCATCCACCAGGACCGGCTGGAACCGACGCTCCAGGGCTTTATCTTTTTCAATATATTTCCGATACTCATCCAGTGTTGTTGCGCCGATGCAGTGCAGTTCGCCCCTTGCCAGCATAGGTTTTAACATGTTGCCGGCATCCATAGAGCCTTCTGCAGCACCTGCTCCGACAATGGTATGGATCTCATCGATAAAGAGAATGATGTGTCCGTCACTCTCCTTGACTTCTTTCAGGACAGCTTTCAGACGCTCCTCAAACTCGCCGCGGTACTTAGCACCGGCAACCAGGGAACCCATATCCAGAGAGAAGATTGTTTTATCTTTCAATGTATCCGGGACATCACCTTTAACAATACGTTGTGCAAGTCCTTCCACAACTGCGGTCTTGCCGACACCCGGCTCACCGATCAGGACCGGATTGTTCTTGGTCTTTCTGGAAAGGATCCGGATCACGTTCTGAATCTCATCGACACGGCCGATGACCGGATCCAGTTTCTGCTGTTTAGCCTTTTCAACCAGATCTGTTCCATATTTATCCAATGCTTCATAGGTGGCTTCCGGATTGTCCGATGTGATCCGCTGATTACCCCTGACGGTCGATAATGCCTGCAGGAAAGTATCGCGGTCAATTCCGTAAGTACGGAAAAGTTCCTTCACTTCCTTGCTGCCCTTTTTCAGCATCGACAGGAAGATGTGCTCTACCGATACATAATCATCTCCCATCGCTTTGGCTTCATCTTCAGCGTATAAAAGCACATCATTTAATGCGACGCTCACGTTCCGCTGCCCGCCGCTGACTTTCGGCTTCTTCTGAATCTGCTCGATGACCGCATTTGTAAAATCTAATTCATCGATTCCCATCTTGGTGATGAGTTTTGCGATCAGGGAACCTTCCTGATTTAAAAGTGCCAGCAGAAAATGCTCGCAGTCCAGCTGCGGATTTCCATACTCACTGACTATTTTTTCGCTGTCGTTGATCGCTTCGATTGATTTCTGTGTAAATTTTTGAATGTTCATACTGATCACCACCTATCTGTGTATCATTTGTTCTATGTGTAATATAACACATGATATATCTGAATGCAACAACTATTTTATGATTTGAAGAAAAAAATTGTGGTTAGAAACATGTTCTGCAGTTAGAAATCACTCTCTGTCGATGACCCTTTTGGGCAATTATTCTTATATTGCTCCTTATTTTCAGCAAGACTAATGATAAGCCCATAAAATTATTCTTGTGAGAAATGAAAATGCCACAGAGAATAAATCGGCAGATTTCGGGCTGTTTTAGGGCATTTTTATTATTCTTGCTGAAAATAAATGTCTCAGGGAGAATAATTGAACTCGCTCCATCCACTGGAGAATAATTTCTCAATAAAAAATTATTCTCCCTGGGGCAAAAGCGCTCTGGGAGAATAATGCAGTTTATTTGTCTATATTGTCAAACATAACACACAGCCATCACGCTGATGCAGACAGCTTGGCGGCCTGATCTGCTGCAATGCAGTTGTCGATGATCTCGTACAGGTCACCATCCATGATGCTGTCCAGACGATAAGAGGTGAAGCCGATGCGATGATCCGTGCAGCGTCCCTGCGGGAAGTTGTAAGTACGGATCTTTTCGGAACGGTCACCAGAACCGATCTGGCTGCGGCGCTCTGCTGCCTCTGCCTGCTGCTTCTTCTGCAGCTCCAGGTCATAGAGTCTTGCCTTAAGCACCTTCAGTGCTTTGTCTTTATTCTTCAGCTGGCTCTTCTCATCTTGGCAGGAGATGACAATACCGGTCGGGATATGCGTCAGACGCACAGCGGAATCTGTCGTATTGACACACTGGCCGCCGTTTCCGGAAGCACGGAATACATCAAACTTGCAGTCGTTCATATCGATCTCAATATCCACATCCTCTGCTTCCGGCATTACTGCCACGGTTGCTGCGGATGTGTGGATGCGGCCGCCGCTCTCAGTGACCGGCACTCTCTGCACACGATGTCCGCCGCTCTCGTATTTCAGCTTGGAGTAAGCGCCCTGGCCGTTGATCATGAAAACAACTTCCTTCATGCCGCCCAGACCCATTTCATTCACGGAAACTAACTCCGTCTTCCAGCCATTGCGTTCCGCGAAGCGGTTATACATACGGTAAAGTTCAGCGGCAAACAAAGCTGCTTCATCACCGCCTGTGCCGGCACGGATCTCCATGACGACGTTCTTATCATCGTTTTCATCTTTCGGCAGAAGAAGGATCTTCAGTTCCCCTTCCATGGTCTCCACTTCCTTCTTTGCCTCAGCCAGTTCTTCTTTCGCCAGCTCTTTTAATTCCTCATCGCTTTCCGTATCCAGGATCTCCAGAGAGTCCTCGATCGTTTTCTTTGCGTTCTTGTATTTCCGGAATGCTTCCACGATTGGAGACAGATCGCTCTGCTCTTTCATCAGCTTTTTGAACCGGTTCTGATCGCTTGCAGCGTCCGGCTGTCCCAGTTCATCCAGCACTTCCTGGTATCTCTTTTCGATGGATTCCAATTTGTCAAACATTAGTCTTCCCTCTTATATTTCAAATAACCGATCATAACACGGTCCAGCCCGGTCAGATCTTTTATCACTTTGATATCTACAAACTGCGCATCCTTCATCAAAGAAGTCACATCATCTGCCTGTGTGCATCCAATCTCCAGCGCAAGGATCCCGCCATCTACCAGATGCTCCGGTGCCTCACTGATCAGGCGCTTGTAAATATCCAGTCCCTTCTCTCCGGCTTTCAATGCCAGAGCCGGCTCATGGTCTTTTACTTCCGGCATCAGCGTTTCATATTCCGCGTCGGATACATACGGCGGATTGGAAACGATCACATCAAACCGGATGGATGGATCGATGTTTTCAAACAGATCCGTCTGTACAAAATCGATGATGCAGTGCCTTGCACGTGCATTTGCCACAGCAACGTTAAGAGCCTCTGCGGAAACATCGGCTGCCGTCGGAAATATATCCGGGCGGTACCGTTGCAGGGAAATGGCGATGGCGCCGCTCCCGGTACACATATCCAGCACCTTGGATCTTCCCGGCATGATCTTTAATAGTTCTTCGACCAGCGTCTCCGTATCCTGCCGCGGGATCAGCACAGATGGGTTTACTTCAAACTCAAAACCCATAAACTCGCATTTCCCGACGATGTACTGGCAAGGCTCATGTGCAGCCCGCCGCTCGATCAGTCTCTTGTAGCTGGCAAACTGCGCATCATTTACTTTATGATCTTTGTACAGAAGATAAGTTGTTCGATTGACACCGGATGCCATTTCCAGAAGGGTAAATGCATCAATCTTGGCATCAGCGATCCCGGCTGCCTCCAGCGTCTCTTCTCCATAATGGAGGACATCACTTAAAACCATTTTCCTACAGCCATTTCATGGTTTCTTCATCTGCCTTCTCGGAAGAAACCTTTGTGCCTTTTTGCTTAGCCTTTTCCGGTTCAGCGATCACTTCCTGGATGGATTTTCTCTTTTCCTGCACCTTGATCTCTTCCGTTTCAAACAGGTCGTCTAAACCCTCCAGATAACTTCTCCAGTCAAAGACTGCTTCTACAGAAGCGATGCCGACTTCTACCATCTCTCTGGTAGGCTCCTTTGTGGTCAGGCCCTGCATTAAGAGACCTGGACGGGAAAGGATAGCAGCCAGCTTGCTGTCCGAGTTGCCTGCCCAGCGGATAAACTCATAGGAAACGCCCGCGATGACAGGGATCAGAAGAAGACGGATCAGAAGACGCAGGAACACAGAATCCACACGGATAAAGATAAAGAAGATGATGCTGATGAACAGGACGAAGAAGATAAAGCTCGTCCCGCAGCGTCTGTGCTCCTTGGATGCTTTCATGACATTGGCCACAGTCAGCTCATGTCCGCTCTCCAGACAGTTGATGCATTTATGCTCTGCCCCGTGGTACATAAAAGTACGTTTGATATCTTTCATTTTTGATATCAGGGCAATATAACCGATAAAGATCGCCAGTTTAATGACGCCCTCGATCACTGCCAGCAGGAGGCTGGAAGTGATATTGGTAAATTTCAGGATCAGCATGGAAATCACATAAGGAAGAACAATAAAAAGTGCGATTGCGATCACCAGTGATACAAAGACAGTGAACACCATGACAGCACTCTCGCCCTTGGATTTGAAAGTCGAGTCGATCACCTGATCGGTCTTCCCGTGTTCCTTTTCGATATCATCCTCATAAAAGCTTGCGGAATAAGTCAGTGTCCGAATGCCCAGGATCAGGGACATAATAAAGGAGACCACACCGCGGATGATCGGCCAGCCTAAAAACTTATACTTCTTTGCCGGATTTTCAAATTTGCTTTTCCCGACTTCAATCTGTCCGTCGGGTCTTCTGACTGCAACAGCAATGTCTTCGTCATGACGCATCATGACGCCTTCAATAACTGCCTGTCCTCCGATGTTGGATGATTTCATTCCTTTTCTCCTGAAAACGACTGCTTTTTGTTTTCATAAAAAAATAGGGCGGCGATTAAGCTCCGCTTTTGCGAAGATAATGCTCACCCTATTAGAGATGCTACTGTTCCTGATTCAGATTATATTTCTTATTGAACATTTCAACACGTCCACGAGCCTTGGTAGCCTTCTGCTGTCCTGTATAGAAAGGATGGCATTTGGAGCAGACTTCCACGTGGATATCCTGCTTGGTGGAACCGGTCGTGAATGTATTCCCGCAGTTGCAGGTCACGGTAGCTTCATAATAGTTTGGATGAATTCCTTCTTTCATTGTTTTACCTCTTTCCAAATATCCGAAAAACTTTTAACTCTTCGGACGTATTCTTTGCTCACAGCCTTGCTAGTATATCATGCCGCAAATCGCTTTGCAACCATTCATTTACATCAATTTTATCTTGCGGATCATGTCCACAAACTCTTTGTTGTTCCTGGTTTTTGCAAACAGATCCAGGATCTTTTCCGTGGATTCATCCGCCCTTAAGCCTCCGGTTGCCTTGCGGATGATATAAACAGCTTCCTGCTCTTCGATGGTCAGCAGCAGATCTTCTCTTCTGGTTCCGCTCTTGGCGATGTCGATAGCCGGGAAGATTCTCTTTTCCTGCAGCTTACGGTCCAGGATCAGTTCCATGTTACCGGTTCCCTTGAATTCCTCATAGACTACATCGTCCATCTTGCTTCCGGTATCGACCAGGGCAGTTGCCAGAATGGTAAGGCTGCCGCCCTCACGGATGTTTCTGGCTGCACCAAAGAACCGTTTTGGCATATGCAGAGCTGCCGGATCCAGACCGCCGGAAAGGGTTCTGCCGCTTGGCGGGACCAGCAGGTTATAGGCTCTTGCCAGTCTGGTGATACTGTCCAGAAGGATGATGACATCCTCGCCATGTTCTACCAGTCGTTTTGCCCGCTCGATGACCATTTCCGAAACACGTTTGTGGTGTTCCGGCAGTTCATCAAATGTGGAATAGATCACTTCTACATTATCGCCGACAATCGCTTCTTTAATATCTGTGACTTCCTCCGGCCGCTCATCGATGAGAAGGATCAGGATGTGGACCTCCGGATTATTTTTCTGAATGGAATGAGCTACGCCTTTCAAAAGCGTTGTCTTACCTGCTTTTGGCGGCGAGACGATCATTCCTCTCTGTCCCTTGCCGATTGGAGACACCAGATCAAAGATCCGCATGGCCACATTCTTTTCGGATGTTTCCAGGCTGAGCCGCTCATCCGGGAAGATCGGTGTCAGATCCTCAAAGTTGCGGCGGTTCAGTGCCTCGCTTGGAAGCACGCCGTTGATGCGGTCCAGATGAAGGAGCGCGCCGAACTTTTCATTCTGTGTTTTTACTCTGACTTTTCCTTTTAAGATATCACCCGTTTTCAGTGAAAACCGTTTGATCTGAGACGGGGAAACATAGACATCGTTATCGCCCGGCAGATAGTTTTCGCAGCGGATAAACCCATATCCATCCGGCAATACTTCCAGGATGCCGTGTGCAACAATGCCGGAATCCAGCTTCTTTTCTTCTTCTTTGGAGATACCGGTCTCCTCTTCTCTTGTTTTTTCTTCCGACATCTGCAGGATCGCATCGATCAGTGCTGCCTTTTTCATGGAGGCGATTCCTTTGATGTCATTAGCCTTTGCAATCTCTTTTAACTGCGCTACAGGCAAAGTTTCAAGCTGCTCTCTTTGTACTTTCATAAAAGTCCTTTCGAAAATGTTCAGTTTTCAAATAACAACGGGAATAAAATTGAAATGATAAGATTAATAGATTGTTCTTACGCCGCTGATTATAAACAAATCGATTTGAAAATGCAAGGTAAATATGATAATCTAATAACCCACTGACAGATAGAGGGGAAAAGGGTGGTCTTATGGTTACAGAATCCAGTACGATCTATAAATTAATGATCCTGTATATGCTGAACAAACTTGATTCACAGCTGACAAACGCGCAACTGTCCGGTTTTTTCATTTCCAATGACTATACGGATTATTTCACACTGCAGCAGACGCTGTCAGATCTGGTAGAATCCAAATTTGTGGAAAAGATCACGATCCGCAACACATCCTATTACAGCATCACACCAGAGGGCTATGAATCACTGACTTTCTTTAAGAATCAGATCCCTAAAGGCGCGCTGGAAGATATGAACCAGTATCTGGATAACAACAAATATGCACTGAAAAATGAGGTCGGTACACAGGCCGATTACTATAAACACACCAGCGGCGACTACATCGCCCACTGTCAGGTCATGGAAGGAAAGTCTCTGCTCTACGAGATCAACATTGCTGTCCCTAGCGAAGAAGAGGCAGCAAAGATCTGCAGCAACTGGCGGGGCTATTCCGAAGAATTATATGGGCAGATCATGAATGCCCTGCTGCAATAATATGGTCATTAAATCTGTTGAACTGGAGATCGTGTGCGGGCCGACCAGCAAGCTGCCAGCTACCACGCTGCCGGAGATCGCATTTGCAGGAAGATCCAATGTCGGAAAGTCTTCCCTTATTAACGTACTGATCAACCGGAAGGGGCTGGCGCGTACGTCCAGTCAGCCTGGCAAGACCCAGACCATCAATTTCTATAACGTTAATAAAGAACTCTATTTTGTTGACCTGCCGGGATACGGTTTTGCAAAGACATCCAAGGCGGAACAGGCAAAATGGGGTGTCATGATCGATAAATACCTGCGCACATCCAGGCAGTTAAAGACTGTCTTTCTTCTGATCGATATCCGTCACGAAGTCAAAAACAGTGACAAGGAAATGTTTGACTGGGTCAAGGCAAATGGATACGAGCCGGTGATCATTGCGACCAAAGCAGATAAGATCACACGCAACCAGCTGCCAAAGCAGCTCAAACTGATCCGGGAAGGACTGGGTGTGCAAAAGGCATCTGAGATTACCATCTTCCCATTCTCTGCCCTGACCAAACAAGGGCGTGATGAAATCTGGAATGCGATCAGTGCATTGATTTCCTAACAAAAGGAACGTCTCACAAGACAAAAAAAGGACCGCCTGAAAGCGGTCCTTCATTTTATTATTCTTACAGTCTTTCAAATACTTCCACGACTTTGTCTTTCAGTTCTTCTTCGGTTGGTCCGAATACGATGCTTGCAAAGCCGATAGCAGCACCCTGCGGCTCATGCCCTTCAATATTCAGAGTCGAACCAGTCGTGGAGAATGTCGTTGTCGGACCATGCTCTTTAATATAACCTTTTACATGTCCGATCAAAGCACCGATGGAATCCAGCCATGCTGTCAGTTCATGGATGGCATCTTCCATGGCAACTTTTGCCTGCTCCGGATCTGTCAGGATATCCTTTTCAAAGGAGCAGATGGTTGCGCCTTCATGGCTGTGTGTTTCCAGAACGGAATAGCCTGCCACTTCATAGGTATGGCCGTGGTCGTGATCGTGATGATCATGATCATGGTCGTGATCGTGACATCCGCAGTCACAGTCATCATCGTGATCATGGTGATGATGCTCGTGATCGTGATCCTCGCAGCCGCACTCCTCATCATGGTGGTGATGGTGATGATGCTCATGCTCATGATCGTGATCATGGTGGTGATGCTCATGTTCATGGTCGTGATCATGATGGTGATGATGTTCGTGCTCGTGCTCGTGATGATGCTCGTGCTCTTCGTGGCAGCAGCACTCTTCCTTTTCTTCGTTCTCTATATGCTCATGTTCACTCATAGTAAGACCTCTTTTCTATTACTCCCAGCTGTTGATCTCTGTGATCATTTCGCGGCAAATTCCAACGGTTCCTTCCGGATCAGTGGTTGTGGAAACTCTGTAGAGTTTTGCGTCGCACTTGGAGCTGATCTGTTTTTCTACTTCCGCGATTGTTTCTTCGTCCGTTGCATCGATCTTATTCAGCAGGACATAGTTTGCGCGGTCGATCTGCTCGTCTACCAAAGCTCCCGCTACACGGCTGATCCTAAGCCATCTGCTTGCATCTACAACAGTGATCAGCGTAATATTCATGTTTTCATCGTAGTAATCCCACAGCTGCTGAGCTACATCATAAGGACGTGCCAGACCTGTAGTCTCCAGGATAACAAATTCCGGATGCATCTGATCTTCCATTTTGCTGAGAGCATCCATCAGAGAAGATGCGATCGTGCAGCAAACACAGCCGTTAAACAGTTCCGATGTATACAGACCGGATCCTTCTGTAAAAGCGGTATCAACTCCAACCTGTCCGATCTCATTCTCAATGATCGCAACTTTTGTAGAGCCATCTTCCGCGCCGCCTGCGCTGGCAACCATTTCCTTTGCGAGAGGGATCAAAACGCTGGTCTTTCCGGAGCCCAAAAAGCCACCTAAAATAATAAGTTTCATAGCGCACTCCAATCTGTCATTTCGACATTTATATTATAACTGCTTTTATTGACTGATTATAAGAAAAAATACCTGACTTTTATTGTTATTTTATTATATCATTCCTTGATCATTTTTGAAGTGACCGTCACTTTTTTTACGGATTCATCCGAAGGGATCTCATACATCAGATCCATCATCGTATCTTCCATAATACTGCGCAGTCCCCTTGCACCGATCTGCCGCTCGTAAGCCTTATGCGCGATCTCACGGATGGCATCCTCTTTAAACTGCAGATCCACATGATCCAGTTTGAACAATGCCTGATACTGTTTGATCAGTGCATTCTTAGGCTCTTTCAGGATCTTGATCAGGTCGTCTTCCGTCAGTGATTTTAAGGACACCACTACAGGGACACGTCCGACAAATTCCGGAATGATCCCGTATTTGATCAGATCCTGCGGCATGACCTGTGCAAACAGATCATCCGTTTCCTGTGTATCGCCAGTCAGTATCTCTGCACCGAATCCGATTCCTTTTCTATCTACACGGCCTTCCACGATCTTCTCCAAACCTGCAAAAGCGCCGCCGCAGATAAACAGGATGTTGCTGGTATTAATGTGCAGCATTTCCTGGCCCGGATGCTTTCTGCCGCCCTGCGGCGGGACCGATGCGTCCGTTCCCTCCAGGATCTTTAAGAGTGCCTGCTGTACGCCTTCTCCGGAAACATCACGGGTAATGGATACGTTCTCACTCTTCTTGGTGATCTTATCGATCTCATCGATATAAACGATTCCGTACTGTGCTTTATCGATATCGTAATCGGCAGCCTGGATCAGCTTGAGGAGGATGTTCTCCACATCTTCACCTACATAGCCTGCTTCAGTCAGTGTTGTAGCATCTGCGATTGCAAATGGCACGTTCAGGATCTTGGCCAGTGTCTGCGCCAGGAAAGTCTTGCCGGAACCGGTCGGTCCGAGCATTAAAATGTTGCTCTTCTGCAGTTCCACATCCAGCTCATCCTGTGACAGGACCCGTTTGTAGTGATTATAGACCTGCACGGAAAGAACTCTCTTGGCCTCTTCCTGTCCTATGACGTACTCATCCAGAAATGCTTTGATCTCTTTCGGTTTATGAAGATGGATGTTCAGATCATCTTTCAGCTGATTTTTGCCAAAGGCGGATGCTTCCGGGACATTGTCCAGTCTGTATGTATCAAGCCCCAGGATCTCCATGCAGCGGATGACACAGTCCGGACAGATGGCTGAACCATTCGGTCCGGTGATGATCTGCGCGCCGATCTCATCGGCTCTTCTTCCACAGAAAGAACAGGTTGGAATATTAGAATTGCCGTTTGTTCTGTCTGCCATTCTCAGCCCTCGTGATTCTTGATAACTGCGTCGATCAGTCCGTATTCTTTTGCTTCATCAGCAGTCAGCCAGTTGTCACGCTCGGTATCCTGCTCGATCGTTTCGATCGGTTTGCCTGTGTTTTCTGCCAGCAGACGATTCAGGTTTTCGCGGATCCGAAGGATATGTTCTGCATTGATCTTAATATCACTTGCTTGTCCCTGTGCTCCGCCGGATGGCTGATGGATCATGATCTCGGAATTAGGAAGTGCAAACCTTTTCCCCTTTGCGCCGCCGGCAAGAAGAAATGCGCCCATGCTGGCTGCCATACCAATGCAGGTAGTGGAAACATCACATTTTACATACTGCATCGTGTCATAGATTGCCATTCCTGCTGTAACACTTCCGCCAGGGGAATTGATATAGAAATGAATATCCTTACCCGGATCTTCGCTCTCCAGGAAAAGGAGCTGTGCGACGACAAGGCTGGCGGTGACATCGTTCACTTCCTCACCAAGGAAAACGATTCTCTCTTTCAGCAATCTGGAATAAATATCATAGGCTCTTTCGCCTCTGCTTGTTGATTCAATAACTGTTGGAACTAAACTCATAGGATCCTCCTTATTTGGTACTATATACAAATGAGGCCGACTGCTGCCGGCCTCGTGATAAACATGTTTCTGATTATGCCTCCGGCTCTGCTGCAGCCTCTTCTGGTGCCTCTTCTTTTACTTCTTCCTTTGGTTCTACAGCAACACCATTCTCGAACAGGAAGTCTGCTGCCTTGGAAACAGCGATGTCGACCTTCATGCTTTCTTTTTCTTTGTCTGAAATCATTTCTTTTAATTTATCTAATTCCATACCATAAGAATCGGCCATCTTCTGAAGTTCTTCATCGACCATTTCATCTGTTACTTCAATGTTTTCTGCCTTTGCAACAGCTTCCAGGACCAGTCTCTGCTGAATGGTCTGAAGAGCATGCGGACGGATGTCTGCCAGGAATTTTTCCGGTGTCTGGCCGACCAGATTCAGATACTGGTCAAACTTAATTCCCTGGCTTTCCATTCTCATGGCAAAGTCCTGGGCACTCTGCTCAACCTGTGCATCCAGCATAGGATCCGGGATATCCATCTGGCTGGCTTCTATAAGTTTAGCGACAAGCTCATTTTGAGCTGTGCTCTTAGCTTCTGCTTCTTTTCTCTCCTGGAATTTCTTGCGGATGTCTTCCTTGTACTCTTCCAGTGTATCAAACTCAGAAACTTCAGCTGCAAACTCATCATCGATTTCCGGAAGTTCTTTGCTCTTGATGTCGTTCAGTTTGACCTTGAACACTGCCGGCTTGCCTGCCAGATCTTCTGCCTGATATTCTGCCGGGAATGTCACGTTAACATCAAACTCATCGCCTACGCTGTGTCCGGCGATCTGATCTTCAAATGTATCAATAAATGAATGTGAACCCAGTGTTAAAATATAGCCTTCAGCTTTTCCTCCCTGGAAGTCCTTGCCATCGATGAATCCTTCAAAGTCGATATCTACGATATCTCCTTCTTTTGCTGCTCTGCCGTCAACCGGTACGCGGCGGCTGTTCAGCTCACGAACTCTCTCAAGTTCTTTATCGATCTCTTCTTCCGGAACAGAGGTATCTGTTTTGGTGTACTCAAGACCTTTGTACTCGCCCAGCGTAACTTCCGGTTTTACAGCGACCTGTACAACATAAACAAAGTCTTTTCCACGCTCAAGCTGGATGTCCTGAATCTGCGGGGAAGAAACGATTTCGATTTCCTTGGAAGCTTCATCATAAGCATCCGGATAGGAATCAGAGATCAGGAAATTAGCAGCATCTTCATAGAATACTTCTACACCATACTGCTTCTCGATCATCTTCTGCGGCACTTTGCCTTTTCTGAATCCCGGCATCGTGACCTGATTTTTCACTTTGTGGTAAGCTTTGGTAATTGCAGCTTCGATCACTTCTGTATCTGGGACAGTCACCGTGATATTAGCTAAGTTCTTTTCCAGTTTTTCAACATTCACATTCATTTTAATAAATCCTCCTTAAGGGTTCTCACACAGAATGGTATTTTATCACAGGAATGCGGATTATTCAAGGTTTTCGTAGCAGATCTCCACCAATGTCAGACCGTCTGCAGATGCCTTTGGCGCAGATTTCCTCCGGTCTTTTGATTCCAGGATCTCCTTCACATGCTCTGGCGGATAGATCCCCATTCCGACCTTCTCCAGCGTTCCTGCTATGATGCGGACCATATTGTACAGGAACCCGTTTCCGGTAATTGTGATATGAACCTTTTTAGCCGGGAAATCATCCGGGTGGATCTTTTCGGCACCATTTGGCATGACAATGGCTTCTTCCGTCACTTCGAGCGAATAGATTGTCCTCACCATGCTCTTCTGCTGCCCGCCTGCAGAGGAAAAAGCTGTAAAATCATGTTCCCCCAGAAGATACTTGGCTGCCTGCTTCATTTTGTCTGTATGAAGCTCATAATAGACATAATCCATATACAGCCGCTCCTTTGGAAGATTGACCCGGCTGTTTAAAATATCATAGCGGTAGGTCTTGCGGCAGTTTGTATAGCGCGGATGGAAATCCGGGGCGACCTCTTCTGACCGGACGATTTTTATATCATCCGGCAGCTGCTGATTCAGCGCATACATGATCTTCTCCGGCGGAATTCTGGTATTGGTATCAAATACCGCGACATTCCCCAGCGCATGTACGCCGGAATCTGTGCGGCTGGCCCCGATGATCGTAATATCTTCTTTGAGCAGCTTGGACAGTTCTTCGTTGATCACCTGCTCGATGGCAATCCCGTTTTTCTGTATCTGCCAGCCAACGTAATTCGTACCGTCATAAGAAATAATCAGTTTGATCCGTTTCATGCATTCTTTCTCCATTTGTTTCCCTGATTATAATACAGATTGCTCCGCGGTGCGAATGATTCCTTGTTATCTTATTTAATAATTATTCTTTTGTTCTTGCCGGCTGCAGGTGTTATTAAGGCAATCATGACCACCGGCTTAGCCGGTGGTTTGCTCTGCGGCTATAAGCCGCTGTTCCCGGCTTGCCCCTAAAGGGGCACCGAAAGTCCGCCTTCCGCACTCCATTCCCGGGCCTGACCCTGAAGGGCCTCTCTTACTGCCCT
>JAFWLF010000011.1:0-2519 GCA_017511185.1 Lachnospiraceae bacterium
ACAGGTCAAAGAGCAAGCAGTATATTGTGAAGCAGTATTCCGGAAAGGTAGCCCTTCTCAGGCGGTTCAATCCGCTGATCTCCAGGCTGGGATATATCCAAATACCTAAGGCGGGGGAGCAGGCGGCCTTTGTCTTTCTTTCCTTCTTTTTGGCAAAGGACGATGCACCGGACGCATATCAGAGCTTTCTAAGCCGTATCCGGAAAGAAGCTGCCGGAAAATATGATATGTTTGTACTGGGAACTAACAGTCAAAATCCGAAACGAAAAATCCTGGACTCTGTCCGCGCGATCACCTTTGATACGCTGTTATGTGAATTGAAGATGAGTCATTTTCTAAATGCGCCTGAGATTTTGTTCGATTACAGTGCCTTGGAAGTGGAGTGCGCGCTGCTGTAAAAAAGAATGTATCTGCTGTTTGGAGCATGCTAAAATAAATAAAAAAGGAGAAAAATTATGCCGAAGAGTTTCAATGCCAGCCTGAATGGACCAATCGTCGATACCGTTGCAGGTAAGGTCAGAGGGTATTATTTTGACGACACCTATATCTTTCAGGGGATCAAGTATGCGGATGCCAGAAGATTTCAGATGCCAAAGCCGGTGGAACACTGGGACGGCATTAAGGATGCGTGGGGCTATGGCTACGCATCTCTGACTCCTTTTAAGGACCGATGCGGGGAAGAAATAACCGTGCCGCATCGTTACTGGCCGCAGGATGAAGAATGCCAGTATCTGAATGTCTGGACACAGAGCCTTGATCCGAATGCGAAAAAGCCTGTTATGGTCTGGCTGCACGGGGGCGGATTCCTTTTTGGCTCTGCTGTTGAGCTTGCATGTACGGACGGACTGGAACTATGCAAATATGGCGATGTCGTGACCGTCAGTTTAAATCACAGACTGAACATCCTGGGCTTTTTGGATGTATCCGCTTACGGTGATGAAAAATTTGCAAACTCCGGAAACGTGGGCATGGCAGATATCGTAACAGCGCTGGAGTGGATCCGGGATAATATCGCCCGGTTCGGAGGGGACCCGGACAACGTTACCATTTTCGGCCAGTCCGGAGGAGGCGGAAAGGTCTGCGCACTGCTTCAGATGCCTGCAGCTGACGGTCTCTTCCACAGAGCAGTTGTTCTTTCCGGCATTCATAAACGCCGTCCGCGTCCGGATGCTGCAACCAGCAAAGAAGTCGTCGGCAGGATGCTGAAGGATCTGGGTATTCCGGAGAATGAATTTGAACGTCTTTGCGATGTTCCTTATGACGATCTGATCAACAGCTATCTGAAGAATCAAAAAGAGATGAGAGCAGAGGGCTATGACATCACCGGCTGGGCCCCGTTGGATAATGGCTATTATATGGGCTATGCCCGTGAGGATGGTTTTAACCCGCATGCATTTAAAGTTCCGACCATTGTCTGCACCTGCTTCGGCGAGCATGTGCGCCATCCGATGCTGCCTTACAAATATGAAATGACCGAGGAAGAGGCAATGGGCTGTCTTCGTGAGAAATTTGGCGAGGATGCAGAACAGATTGCGGCGGACTTTAAGAAAGCATTTCCGGAGAAAGCGCTCCTGGATGTGATGGTGATGGATTTCTCCACCCGGTACGGTTCACTGGATCACGTTGCAAAGAGATCCTTGGAAAAGGATGCGGCACCGGTCTACAGCTGCATGCTGGCGCAGGAGTTTCCGGTCAATAACGGCAGACCGGCATGGCATTGCGCAGATGTCCCGTTCTTTATGCATACGGCGATGCAGTTCCCGATCAATAACTTTGAAGGTGCGGAAAGACTGATGGAAGAAATGTGCGGAGCTTTTGTTGCCTTTGCAAGGACAGGCAACCCGAACCGCGAGGGATTGCCGCAATGGCCGGCATTCGATGCAAAGAGCCGTCCGACCATGGTTTATACCACAGATGGCAGCAGGACCCGGTACGATTTCGATACCGACATTCTGGAAGATCTTAAGAAGTTTGATAAACCGTTTATTTATCCGGATTGATAGGCTTGAAGGCTTGTGCCTTCCATTTTATGAAAAAGAAGCACCTTTCAAATATTATCGGAAGGTGCTTTTTTTATGCTGTTTATATGCATTTGGTCAGATCAGTTTCAGAAAGGCAGTGATGATGCGGGCCGTCATGCCCCAGATCACGTGGCCTTCGTAGAGATAATAGATTTCTTCTGATTTTTGGGAATAGCCTTTGAACGATTTGTTGCCCCAGATCTGTTCATCCGGGAAACGGTCATCATACTGAGTGGAAGTTTCTACAGCGTACATCTCCGGAGGCGTTTCTTTCAAGTAAAGCAGAGGAACGCGGAAAGTCTTTGCAACTTCTCTTTCACTGAATGTGCCCTGATAATCTTTCAAAATGCCGACATATGGGTAGACCAGCCGGTTTCTGCCGAACATAATATCAGAGGCCCCGATGATCTGAATCTGTTCCGGCAGGATCAGCAATTCCTCGCAGGTCTCGCGAACAGCTGTCTCTTCATATGTTTCCCCTTCTTCCACAACGCCGCC
>JAFWLF010000117.1:0-17200 GCA_017511185.1 Lachnospiraceae bacterium
ACTCATGGTGTTCACATCCACGCTGGCATGCAGGAATGTGGAAGACACCCAGTTGAAAAAGATGGAAGAAAATCCCAGCGCCAGCATTGCAACGCCGTAGTTCGTTCCGGAATTTTTCGGCCCAAAAAGGTCAGTGGACAATGCCGCATTCAGTGCAGATGGTCCGCCGTAAGCAAATGCGATAATGGCGATGGTGACAAAGTATCCCATTCCGCCGATAAAGGTCATGAGGATAGCTCCCAAAAGGGTCAGTCCGCAAAGGATGTACATAGCATTGGTACGGCCGATCTTGTCGGAAAGCCATGCCATGATGAGCCGGCCTGCAGCGTTCGTAATACCGGTGAAAGAAACGCAGGCGATCGCCATATCTACACTCAGTCCTCGCACGATGCCCAGATCCCTGATCAGCGGTACACAAAGGTTCCATGTGCCGTTGATAAAGAAAATAGAGAAAAACAATGCCCAGAACGCCGGCTTTCTGATTGCCTGGCCAAGGGTGAAGTTGACATTACTGGAAACAGCTTTCGCCGGAAGATTCAGACCGGCGATATACTCCTCACCCGGAAGCGAGACGAAAATGCAGGCCACAAAACCAAGGACAGCGAATACGATGCCCAGTATCAGGAATACAGGGACAAAATTCACAACGCCTGCCTCGTTCATATTGGCATTCATCAGCAGGTTAGATACCGGTGTGAATACCACGGTACTCAGACCAAAGGCTCCGCAGGCAAGACCTGATGCAAGTCCTCTCTTATGAGGAAGCCATTTCTGAATGCAGGAAATACATGCGCCGTATGCAAAGCCAGAACCAAGTCCTGCCATAACAGCATAAGTCAGATAGAAAAGTCCTGCACTCTTCACGAAAGCAGAAAGGATCACGCCAACAGAAAACAGCGCCACACCCAGGAAACAGGTCAGCTTTGGTCCCTTCTTGTCATTGATAACGCCGCCGATCAGATTGCCGAATACAAATGCAAAGAGCATATAACTCGACACCATAGTAGCAGCGCTCGGTGTCCACCCGTAGGCAGCAACGATGTTTGAGCGGAACGCACTCCAGAGATACAGAATGCCAACGCACAACTGTACGACCAGACACGCAATAATTGAAACCCACGGGTTTTTCCGATTTTTCACTGTTTATACCTCTCTTTTTTATTAGTTAAATTTGTGATAATGTCCGTTTCAGGCTCCTTTTGACGGAGAAGGTGTCGGAGCGATCACATCTGTGTAATATGCTTTTCTTCTCTTGAATTCTTCGTCTTTGTAGAGATTCATCAGACGGCCTTCGTTTTCAAAGATGTCATCGCCGTGCATCTGCTTGCCGCTCATCACATCATGTGCATGCTCCGGAAGTCCGTTCGGAACGATAGACGGATCGTTTTTAAACTTGAATGCGCCATCGACGATCTCAAGTGTTCCTTCCAGTCCGCAGAGTTCACAGACAACATGTGTGGTTCCCGGGAAGATATAGAAGTTATTGCTGTGGCAATGCGGGCATGCACCTTCTTTGCCTCTCCAGTAAGACTTTGTATTCTCTGCTACTGGAAGTTTCATCGTCTCATTCTCTTTTGCGATCTCAGCAGCTACTTCTGCCAGGTTCCGGCCGATCTCTTTCATGCGCTCGATCTTATCATCCTGCATGATAACGTCCTTGCACCAGGAGAAGTATTCATTATTGACTACTTTCCAGCCAGGGCTCATTGCAAACATTGCATGGTCTGTCTCTACACGGACAGCCCAGTCAGATCCGCCAATACCGACGAAGGAAATAGCTTTCTGTTTAAAATATCTGGAGTCCAGTCCCTTGCCGGTTTCTTTCAACATCTGGAAATGTGCACCTAACAGAAGGCCGGAATCATGTCCCGGACCCATGCGGTCACAAAGTGTCTTAAACAATCCTGAAGAACCGGATTCAAAGATCGGATCTACAAAAAGAACGCCGTCTGCATCTATGATTTTCTCGTACAGGGCTGCAAAGTCATCTTTCCGTGAGCAGACCATGCCTTTGCCCATAACTAATCCGCGGGAGCATGCAACACATCCGGTGCAGTAATCAAAATTCCAGTCAAAAGCGTGGATAAATTCGATCTCTGCGCCTGCGTCTCTTGCAGCCTCTAAAGCCACGCGGCACATTGTATCGTTGTTGCCGTTTTTGGTTCCTGTGGAAATACCTAAAATCTTCATAAAAACCTCCTAAATAACAAGCTGGTTGTTGTTGCCTCTTTCTATGTATTGTTGATTATATAGGGATTTTTCCCAAGAATAAACAGGAAAATGAGATAATCAACACTTTTGCGAAAATTGGTTTTTTAGAACAGTAACGATGGGCGGTAATTCTCAAAAATGACCGCATCATTCCGTGCCTGATCCACATCAGGGACACGTGATGTCCATGCAAAGAGAAGGGTTCCTTTTTCCCGCATCCGCAGAACGTGCTTTGGACGTTCAACATTCTGGTAAGCGATAAAATCCGGCTGACACAAGAAGCTGAGCGAACAGTTGGAAAGGATCTTTGCTATAAATGGCGAATACGCCGGCATATATTCTTCCTTTGATGCTGCCAGAAGGCCGCGGAATACCTCCGGTACATTCTGCTTAAACCAGCGAACAATAAATGGGTTAAAAGATTCGATACAATATTTTCCCTGATATTGCTGCAGGATATTATACGTTTTTTCACACAGTTCGCTGTTGCGCGGTCCGCTCTTGAGTTCCACGATCAGCGGGCTGTCCCCGGAGCCGATCAATTCCAGTACTTCCGAAAACAGCGGGATATGCTGCATGGTTCCTAAAAGAGAAAATTCTTTCAGTTCATCATAATCATAGGCATCGACTCTGCCATCCACGCCGCAGACCCTGTTCAGGGTATCATCGTGAAAGACGACCACCTGCCCGTCTTTGGACAGCTGCACATCTAACTCAATCCCGTAGCCTTCTCCCACTGCAGCTGCAAATGCCATCAGCGAGTTTTCCGGAATGCTCCGGTCCATATCATGCAGCCCTCGATGCGCGAAATTGCGGTGCATAAAATACTCCGCTTTGCCGCGCACTTCAAAACCCTGCTTTTGCAGATAATCATCTTCTGTCATTCTTTCCACTACCTGCGCATTGCGACAGCGGGTAAAATCAATCATCTTCTCCGAACGCCTCCAGGCCCTTTGCATTCTGGACCTTCTTTGCCTTAATATTCTTAACAAGGAATACAAATACGATGCAGCTTAATCCGATCAGGATCATGGAGTAGATCGGCAGTGCTCCCCATATTCCGCTCCTCATAAACACGAAACCAAGCAGGACTGGTGTAACAGTCTGGGCTGCCATACTTGCCGCATAATAATATCCTGTAAATTTTCCAATCTTGTTGGAAGAACAAAGTTCCACCACCATCGGGAAGGAACAGTTGTGTACCCATGCCATGCCAAAGCCCTTAATGACCCACACGATATAAAGGAACATCGGGAAGGAGAATTCTCCGTGTGCCCCAGTGACAACTCCTGTCGGATGCACAAAGATCATGATGAACAGCGCAACAAAAGTAGCCATCAATCCGATCGAAATCGTCCACTTTCTTCCGATCTTGTCCGCAACAATACCTGCGGTCGCAAAGCCTACGACGGAGGCCACACCTCCGATAATGGTCAGGATCATGGTCGCGCTGCTGACAGAATTCAGATAATAAATAACATAATTTCCAATATACGTTCCGATCGCGTTGTCCGCCATGAACCACAAAAACTCTGCCCCAAGAATTGAGAGAAGCATCCTTTTATTCGCTGCGCTCATCGGACCCTCGTCTGTAACAGGATTTTCGATCGCTGCCTGGCGCTCGCCTTCTTCCATATCCTCTTTCAGTTCTGCAGCCAGCTTGTTCTCCTTGATCGTCAGGAACAGGACCAGTGCGGAAATGATCATCAAAACAGATGCAACGATAAACGGGATCTCGATGATCCACATTTTCTGTGCTCTGTCCGTAACATTAATATAATCGCTCAGTTTCAGGAAGATACCAAGAACCGTCGCAAAAGCGCCGCCCAGATATCCCATGATGTTGATCACGCCGTTTGCTTTCGCACGGAGTGGTTTTGGTGTGATATCAGGCATCAGCGCGACCGCCGGATTCCGGTACATCATCATGAAGATCAGGACGATTGCCATCATGGCGACCATGCCTCCGATGCTGTTGTTATGGAAAAACAGCGGGATGAACGGGAACGCAATGGCGGAAATGACTGTACCGATAAGGATAAACGGCATTCTCTTTCCGATCGGGGTCTTTGTTTTATCTGACAGCCGTCCGAAGATCGGAAGGAGGATCAGTGCGGCGAGATTATCGCACGCCATGATGATACCGACCAGCCACTGCACGTTCAGGATCTTGGATGGATCGCTCAGCTTTAATTCAGCGCTGGTCAGGCCATACATCCGGTTGGCAAAGATATCCGTCAGGAACGTCGGGCACCAGGAATCATAGACCTGCCATAAAAGCAGGATGCCGAAAAAAGCAAAACCAATGAGAAAAGTTCGTTTGTAATTCAGTTTTAAAGCTCTCATAATACTCCCTCTACTACTGCTTCCAGTTCATCAATCGAATGAATAACGGCATCCGGCGCTTCCGCTGTTCCAAAGCCATAAGCTGCGTGGATAAACGGGATCTGTGCGTCCTTTGCTGCCCTTTCATCTTTGATGGTATCTCCAATATATACTGCCTTGCTGTAATGGTTGCGTTCCATTACCAGCCGGATATTCTCCGCTTTTGTTTTGCCGGTATTTCCCCACTCTTCCATATCACAGAACAGATCACTCATCTTCATGGAAGTATAAAAAGCATTGATATAACCGGTCTGGCAGTTGCTGACCACAGCCATGTCATAGCCGGCTTTCCGCAGGTTTTCCAGTGTTTCCCGCACTTTTGGGAACAGCACAGCACCATGTTCTGTTAAATACTCATTTTCATAGATCTCGCAGTTTTTAAAAACCTGGCGGGCATTATCTCCCTGATAACCTGCCAGCACCGTCTGCGCGATCTCTTCCATCGTCTTGCCCATAACGGACATGATGTCTTCTTTTGTCAACGTCTTAATTTCCGGGAGCTGTTCCCGGAGAATGACATTCCAGGAATCTGCAACTTCCTGGCTGGAATCCCAAAGCGTGCCGTCCAGATCGAACAGCAGGATTCCTTCTTTTTTATGTTCTGCTTGGATCATTCTGTTTTCCCCTTTGATGTTCTGCCATGATTATACGTTGCGAACCGTCAAAAACACAAGCATTCTCTTTCTTTCCTTTCCCCTCTCTTTATATTATAATGATGCCTGTGAAAAGACTTCCGTTATGCCTATTTGCTATCATGATGGTCCTGCTTGCGGCCTGTCTCGTTTTGCTCGGCCTTTCCAGAGACCGGGTAAAACCTGGTGCTGTACTGTACCAGATGGAGACGATCCCCCGGATCCCGCACATCGTCCTGACGCAGGAGGAAAAGGACCGGATGATGAGTTTTGATAACGAAGACGGCATTTCTCTGGAACGCATGGCACTTTACTACAACGACCATAAGGAGACCTACTACAGCCAGAACGTTCTTCCGGGCGAAATGCTGGAGATCCCGGGTCGGCACGTGGCGTTTGACGGAACCATCCGCGATGAAGATGGCTATATCTGTGTCGCCTGTGATTACGATTACTATGGTTATGGAGAAGTGGTCGAGACCTCCATCGGCTGGGGGAAAGTCTATGATACCGGCTGCGCTTACGGAACCGTAGATATTTATACGGATTGGTGATGATATGAAGTACTTATTTCTGGGATTATTACTGATTGCGACTGTCTGGCATCTGATCGAAAGCTGGAATGATAACATGCGGAGACGCCGGTTTACCAAACCGTTTCTGATCCCGCTGATCCTTTTATACTATCTTGTCTCAACCAGCCACCCGATCTGGTTTCTGGTACTGGCGCTGATCTTCAGCTGGCTGGGTGATGTGTTCCTGATGTTCCAGGGCAATACCTGGTTCACGATCGGCGGATGCTTCTTTGGTGTCAGCCACATCTTTTTCGTCCTGACCTATGTAGGCCGTATTCAATGGTCTGCGGTTCACCTTTATGTCATCATCCCTGTGGCAATTGTATATATCGCCATCACAACGCTGGTCATCCGCGCCGTGATTAAGCAGACCCCAAAAAAGATGCTGCCGCCGATGTATCTGTACCTCATCGCCAACAGCACGATGAATGTCTTTGCCATCATGCAGCTGGAGTCAATACCTGGCGCGGGCTCCATCATCGCAGTGGTCGGTGCCATCCTCTTCTTTATTTCAGACTGCTGCCTGTTTCTGGTCCGTTATTCTAAACGGCCGGAGCTTGTCTTTAAAAAGCATTTTACCGTTATGCTGACCTATGTCGCCGGAGAATTTCTGATCACGCAGGGCATCCTGATGCTGGTGGGATAATATATGAAATCGTCTGCTGTGAACCCTGCTGATTCATCCTCGCCTGTTCCGCAAATCTATGCGGGGCCTATGGAAGGCATCACGAACTATCTGTTCCGAAGTGTGTATCACCGGCATTTCTCCGGTATTGATACCTATTTCACCCCGTTTGTTACGGGAACTCATCTCAGTAAAAAAGAACAAAGAGATATCCTTAAGGAAAACAACCCGGGTATGAAGGTTGTCGTTCAGGTCCTTTCAAATCAGACCGACGACTTTTTATCTGTCGCCCATATTGTGTCGGAGGAATTCGGCTATGACCACATCAACTTAAATCTGGGATGCCCTTCCGCCACAGTCACCTCCCGCAAACGCGGCGCGGGATTTCTTTCTGTCCCGGATAAACTGGAACAATTTCTGGATGAAATCTTTGAGCGCTCCCCGATTACGATTTCCGTAAAAACGCGTATCGGCATGCATGATGCTTCCGACTGGGAAAATATACTTACTCTTTACGAAAAATATCCAATGACTGAGCTCATTGTCCACCCGCGTATCCGCGATGCCTTATACGGCGGACTCCCGGATCTAGATGCGTTCGATCTGGCATATCAAAAAAGCTCTCATCCGCTCTGCTATAACGGGAACCTGTTTCATTTGGGTGATTATGAAAAGATCCTTTCACGCTTTCCGAAACTTCCGGCTGTCATGATCGGGCGCGGCCTTCTGATCAACCCATTTCTGCCGGAGGAGATCAAAGGAATCTCCTGCCCGACAAAAGAAGAGCGTCTTGAACGAATCCGCGATTTTGAAGAGGACTTCCGAGAAACTCTCCTGGCTAAAACCGAGGGCGGTCCACATAAAGTGATGGAAAAGATGAAGGAGATCTGGGCATTTATGGCTTATAATTTTGACAACCCTGAAAAGTTGTTAAAGAAGATCCGCAAGGCACAGACCCTGGATGCATATCTATCAGTAATCCGCGAAGTGTTCCGCTGAGATTACTCCTTTTTTAATCATATAATTCCTATTACTCCCATATGAAAATTATTTCTATTTGGGGGTAATTTTGGAGATAATAATTACTCCCTTTTTGATAAAAATGTTCCTATTACTCCCATACGAATAAAAAATCATTTTGGGAGTAATTATTTTGATGCAAAAACAGGCAAAAATGTCCATTTTCATCCCATGGAGAAAATTTTTTCATTTGGGAGTAATTTTCCGGAATAAAATTACTCCCTTTTTGACAAAATTATACCTATTACTCCCATATGAATAAAAATTTATTTTGGGAGTAATTTTTTTTAATACAAAAAACGGGAAGTCCGGATATCCGGGCTTCCCGCCATTTAAATTGTTTTTCCAATATGCTCAATAACTGTCTTTTAAAGAAGACTGCTTACTTGAGACACCTGCTTTCGCAAAACAATCATTTATGCGAACGGATTCTCTGTCGGGTACAGCACGCCTTTCGGCTGGTTGTAAGCAATGTCTGCAACTCCCATGAACTTAAAGATCTCAAACAATGCTTTTCCGTAATGGCCGAATGCCACTGCACCGTGATGTGGGAACCGCTTCTGGATCAATACATGACGGTAGAAACGTCCCATTTCCGGGATGGCAAATACGCCGCGTCCGCCAAAGCTGTTCGTCTCAACAGGAAGGACTTCGCCTTCTGCGATGTAGCTTCTGAGCACGCCTTCGGAATCACACTGCAGACGGTAGAATGTAATATCCCCTGCTGCGATGTCGCCCTCTAAAGTTCCTCTTGTGAAATCCGGATCGGATCCTTCCGGCTCGAGCAGACGATGCTGGATCAGCTGATATTTGATCGCTCTGTCTGCACACATCTTGCATGCCGGAGTATTGCCGCAATGGAATCCCATAAAGGTATCCGTCAGTGCATAGTCAAATTTTCCTTTGATCGATGCTTCCCACATGGATGCCGGGACGGAGTTGTTGATATCCAGAAGTGTTACTGCATCTTTGCTGACGCAGGCACCAATGTACTCACTCAATGCACCATAGATATCGACTTCGCAGGATACCGGAATGCCGCGACTTGCCAGACGACTGTTAACGTAACACGGCTCAAATCCAAACTGCTCCGGGAATGCCGGCCAGCATTTATCCGCAAATGCCACATACTTGCGCGCACCTTTATGTGCCTCTGCCCAGTCAAGCAATGTCAGCTCAAACTGTGCCATTCTAGGAAGCATTTCCGGATAAGCATTTCCGGTCACGCCCAGCTCTTTTGCCATGTCATCGCAGACCTCCTGAATTCTAGGATCGTTGGCATGTGCTTTGAAGGAAACCAGAAGATCCAGCTCGGAATTCTCTTCGATCTCGACACCAAGTTCATAAAGCCCTTTGATTGGTGCGTTGCAGGCAAAGAAGTCCTGTGGTCTCGGACCAAAAGTGATGATCTTCAGATCTTTCAGTCCCAGGATTCCTCTTGCAACCGGAATAAAATCTTTGATCATTGCTGCGATATCTTCTGCGGTTCCGACCGGGTATTCCGGAATGTATGCTTTGATCTTCCGCATGCCCAGATTGTAAGAGCAGTTCAGCATGCCGCAGTATGCATCGCCGCGGCCATCGATCAGATCGCCGTCACCTTCTGCTGCTGCCACAAACATGCATGGTCCGTGGAAACGTTTTGCGATCAATGTCTCCGGTGTTTCCGGACCAAAGTTGCCAAGGAACACAACAAGTGCATTGACGCCTGCCTTCCGGACATCGTCCACTGCTGCGATCATATCCTTTTCATTTTCCACGGTGACTTTGCATTCATAAATATCACCATCATATGCTTTTACGATGTTCTCTCTTCTTGCGATCGAAAGTCCGATCGGGAAGCAGTCTCTGCTGACTGCGATGATCCCCAATTTTACCTCAGGTATGTTTTTCATGATCTCCTCCTCTATCATTCTTTTCTTATCGAAAATGTTTTTTGCTCAGGATGACACTGCTGCCTGGTCCTATGTTTCCTGTTAGAAATAGAACTGGTATTTCGTTATGTATGTATATTGCTCGCCGGCTTTCACAACAGTCGACGGGAACTGCGGGAAGTTTGGTGCACACGGATAAGCTTCCGGCTCTAATGCGATGCCGTTTGGATTGCCGCTAAACAGCTGGACAGCAATCTGATTGGTCGTCATCGTCATCTTAAGATTATTTTCCTCCGATGTCAGACAGACCTGCGGTGCCAGTTTTTCTACATCTTTGCCGCACGCATCGTCTGCAAATACCAGACAGTTATCAAAACATTTATACATAGAAAGGCGCGGATCTTTGTTATCGATTCCTTTCGGCTCGCGGAAATCGTAGACCGTGCCATCTACGCTCAGTACATTACCGGTCGGGCATACTTCCTCGTTGCCTTCCAGATAGCGGTCAGCTTTGACTTGCAGTTTCTGATCCTCACCGAAGTTCCAGTAGGTATGGTTTGTCAGATTCAGGATCGTGTCTGCGTCCGGAACTGCCTCATAAAGCATCGTAAAAACATTATCCTCATCGATGGAATAGGTCAGCGTGAAATCTACATTCCCCGGAAAACCCTCCTCTCCATCCGGACTGTGGTACGTCAGGACCACTTTGTTTTCTGTCTGCTCTTTCAGAGCAAATTCTGTCTTTGCCAGCACGCCGTGAAGGTGGTTTCCATGATCATTTTCAGGCAGCTGATAGGTCTTGCCGTTCAGTTCAAACTTGGATTTTAAGATCCGGTTGCCGAACCTTCCTACAAACGCCCCGTAAAAACCAAAGTTTTTCTCATAGTCCTCCAGCTTCTCGTGTGTTGCCACAACACTTTTGCCGTTCACGTGGAAATCCTTCAAAATGGCCCCCCGGTCCAGGATCTCTGCGCTTAATCCTTTGGAATTCTGAATTGTAAATACCTTCATAATTGCTCCTTTTATAAATTCTCTATAAAATGTTCAATCCTGCCTAATGCTGTTTTCAGCTCAGACATAGAATAGGCATAACTGATCCGGATAAAACCTTCGCCGCAAGCACCAAAAGCAGTTCCCGGCACAACAGCAAGTTTTTCCTGCTCCAGAAGTTTTGTTGCGAACTCCTCACTGGTCATACCCAGTTTCTCAATGCTCGGGAAAACATAAAATGCGCCGAACGGTTCAAAGCATGGAAGACCCATCTGCCGCAATGACGCCACCAGATAACGACGGCGCTGATTATAGCTTTCCTTCATGGCTTCCACATCTTCATCCCCGCTGCGCAGAGCTTCGATTCCGGCATACTGCGATGTCGTAGGCGCGCACATGATCGCAAACTGATGCAGTTTGGTGATCTGGCTCAGGATGACAGCCGGTCCCGTTACGAATCCTAGTCTCCACCCCGTCATCGCATATGCTTTGGAGAATCCATTGATCACAATGGTCCGTTCAAACATACCTGGCATTTCGGCGATCGTAACATGTGGTTTGCCTGTATAAGTGAGCGCTCCGTAGATTTCATCACTGATCACAAAGATATCTTTTTCCACACAGATCTTTGCGATCTTTTCCAGATCCTCACGCTCCATGACGGCACCGGTCGGATTGTTCGGGAATGCCAGCATTAAGATTTTTGTTTTATCTGTAATGGCATCCAGGAGTTCTTCTGGTGTCAGGCGGAATTCATTTTCTGCTTTCAGAGGAATCGTGACCGGTACTGCACCTGCCAGGCGCGCACATGGTACATAGCTGACATAACATGGTTCCGGAATGATCACTTCATCACCCGGATCACACATGGCGCGAAGTGCCATATCAATTGCTTCACTTCCTCCGACTGTGATCAGAACCTCTGTCTTTGGATCATAGGTCAGGAAATGTTTTCTCTGATAATAATTTGCAACCTCCTGTCTCAATTCCATCAGGCCGGCATTGGAGGTATAAAACGTGCGGCCCTTTTCAAGAGAATAAATACCTGCTTCACGGACATGCCACGGTGTATCAAAATCCGGTTCACCAACACCCAGAGAGATGGCGTCAGGCATTTCTGCTACGACATCAAAGAATTTTCGGATCCCGGAAGGCTGTAGTTCTCTTGCTGTTTTGGAAATCGGATCTCTCAAAATGACATTCTCTCCCTTTCATCTTTTTTCGGTTTGCCTAAAACTGCGCCGTAATCTTTGTAGCGCTTCATGATAAAGTGTGTGGCTGTTCCGCTGACAAACTCCACCGGACTGAGTTTACTGGAGACGAAATTAGCCACCTGGCGCATCGTCTTACCTTCCAGTAAGATCAGAAAATCATATCTGCCGGAGATAAGGTAGCAGAATTTTACTTCATCAAATTTATAGATTCGTTCCGCAATGGCATCAAAGCCCATATCCCGCTGCGTGTTGACATTGACTTCGATCAAAGCATCTACTTTTTCTTCGTCGGTGTTATCCCAGTTGATCAATGTGTAATAACCGCAGATCGTGCCTTCCTGCTCCAAGTCCTGCAGCATGTTGGCAACTGTGGCCTCTTCTGTTCCCAGCATTGTTGCCAGGTCTTTCAGTTCGATCCTGGAATTGTTCTGGATCAGTCTCAGTAATTCTTCTTTCATTGCGTTCTCCTTTTATTCGTGTTTGTCGGATCCTGCCATCCGATAGTTTTCATTATCTACATGGACACAGAACTTATTGATGATCGGACCTTCCGGTTTCTCTTCCGGTTTATCCAGTTTCCAGACTTGCGGCTTGTTGCCTTCCATCGCTTTGGTCCGATGCAGCTTCACGCCGTTGTCAGAAAGGATCTTCTGCAGTTTCTTCACGTCCACTTCCTGAACGGTACATCCGTCCTTAACTGCGATCGCGGCTGCGGTTCCGGATGCTTCACCCGTCAAAACACAAGCCGGGATGAAGCGCATGATCGCCCATCCGCGTCCCGATGCAGAAACCATCCTTCCGGCCGCATAAACATTTGATAATTTATCTGTAATCAATCCCTCATACGGGAACTCATACACCGTTGCAGGTTTATCCAAAGATGCGATGACGCAGCCGATGGAAGAATCGATCGTATACTCCGCATCATATTTCAGCTCATCCGTTCCAATAAGCCTCCGGGTCATCCGAAACTGCGGCATGAACGGAAGAGAGATCATTGCAAAATCTTCTCTCTGGTTTTTCTTCAGGAAATCCAGTGCAAGGCCGCGGGATTTACGGATATATTCATTGACGCCCTCGGTCGTGGTGCCATCACAGGTAAGATCTTCGTTCTCATCACCGGCGCCGCCGCTCGGCACAAGTCCCAGCCAGCGCATCGGTACAGCACGCAGCATATTGCCTTCTTCGATTCCGCGTTTCATGATATCGAAATCGAGTTCATGGAACCAGTGGGAAACGATCGTCTTTAGTGTTTCTGTATCTGCACCTGCGCGGTAGACCAAGTCTGCATCGCCGGAAGCATCGACAAACATTTTGGCCATATAGGCTGTCCGTCCGGATTTGCTTTCTACGATGATGCCCTTAACCGTATTGCCTTCCATGATCGGCTCGCTGAAGACAGCATCAAAGACAACGTCCACGCCTTCTTTTTCTGTAAACTCATCCAGTGATAACACTGCGTGCGGAATGAAGAAGTTTGCCATATAGCGCTCACTGTCAGGAGGTGCTGTATCCGGTTTACTCTTCCACACTTCCGGGAGATTGTTCTGGCTGTATCGGATGCAGATGTGCAGCAGTTCTTCTGCCAGACCTCCGTAAACCTTATTGCCGTTGCCATCATCGATCGGAAGATAGACACAAACATGTCCGGAAGTAGCCAGGCCGCCCAGCACGATGCTCTTTTCGATCAGCGTAACCTTAACGCCCTGTCTGGCCGCCGCGACTGCCGCGGCGATACCCGCGACGCCCCCGCCGATGACGATAACATCGGTTTCTTTCACGACTGGTACTTCTTTTTCCGGAATCCTGATGTTCTTATCCATAATTCATCCCTCTCCTGTTTCTATCAGTTTATGGTTCCTATTTGGCACTTTCTGCATGCCGCTCACGGTCTTCCAGGTCCTTTGCCTTCCGGCGCGGCGGTGTCAGAAATCTTTTATACCGCTCATTCTTTTTCTCATCCCATCCAAGCAGCACGATGCGGTCTTTCGAATCTGTGGTATACCCGATCACGGTCAGCCCTTCGATGTTCTTCTCCGACAATCCTTCTCCCGCGATCAGAAATGCCCCTCTTGAATCGATCTCATATGGATCCTGCGCAAAGCATTCGCAGATCTCTACCACATCCTGATGGACAGGCACTTGCTGTATATCGATCGTACATCCTTTGCCAAGTGCTTCGCACATTTTCCAAAGAGCTCCATACAGACCGCCGTTCCGAATGGAAACACCGAGGGCCTGTCCACATGCAAAACTACCCATGCGGTACTGCTGTATTTCCTGTATTTTCAGAAAATCACTGATCCAGAATGCCGGAAACCGGGCATCCAGAAAAGCCCTGTTTTCTTCATAAATGGCAAGGGCTCCTTCATATCCGATCAGACCGTATACTGCAATATCCATAATTAAAAAGATTATAGCACAAATAGATACAGCATACAAAGATTAGTAACTGTGATCATTCCCCGTAAAAATGATTTTTTGAAACAGAAAAACAGGAAGTCAGAACCGATCGTTCCAACTTCCTGCTATTGACTTTTTATGGAATCTTATTGATGTGGAGCCCCGTTTTTACAACTCATTATTAACGACCGCTTCGCGCCCCCGCTCTTCCATCTTTTCCTTGTAATGATGAGCCTCCTCCAGCATCATGTCTTTAACTTTCATCAGACGGATCTGGGTGCTTCGCTCATTCTCATCCAACTTCATCTGGATGTATTTGATATTTTCCTGTGCAGTCGGGATCATGACATGCTCCAGCGCGTTAACACGGCGGCGGGTCTTTTCGATCTCACTTGCCATCAGCTGGCAGCTCTTCTCCACTTCTGCCAAACGGAGCATGTCCGCAAACACATCCGACAAAGAGGAGACAGCGCCGTCCAGATCGCTGGAGGTGAAGGCGTAGCCGTAGGAATAAATGTCATTTGCATCGGCGGTACGCGTCTTTGTTTCAAAGATCGGAACTTCCACACTCATGACATTTTTGAAATCCACTTCCAGGCTGACATTCTGCGCCGGAGCAATGAATGCAGCATTGACTTCTTCATCTTCCATACCCGCACGGGCAAGAACGAAGTCCTTGTTGGCTTTCGCGATCCCCTGCTCCACCTTCTCCCTGAGCGCTCTGTTTTCGCGCACCAGATCCAGGAACTGCCGCATCAGTTCATCACGTTTATCTTTCAGAAGTTTATGTCCCCGTACGGCTGTTGCCAGTTTTTTCTTCTGCTTTGTCAGCTCCATACGGGTCGGATTGACTTGTTTCTTTGTTGCCATCTTTTTTCCTCTTATTTAGCGTCGTAATACTCATCCAGGAACTCGTCCTTGATACGTTTCAGTTCGCTTCTCGGAAGGATACGCAGCAGCTCCCAGCCAAGGGACAGCGTTTCTTCGATATCACGGTTCGTTTCAAATCCCTGGGAAACATACTTCACTTCGAACTCATCCGCAAACTTCGCGTAGATCTTGTCCATATCAGTCAAAGCGGCCTCGCCGAGCACGACCATGAGTTCCTTCGCCTCTTTGCCACGTGCATAAGCTGCAAACAGCTGGTTCATGGTATTCGCATGGTCTGCACGCGTCTTTCCTTCGCCGATACCTTTATCTTTCAGACGGGAAAGAGATGGAAGTACATCGATTGGAGGCATGATGCCCTGGCGGTATAATTCACGGCTCAGGATGATCTGTCCCTCGGTGATGTATCCGGTAAGGTCAGGGATCGGGTGAGTCTTATCATCTTCCGGCATGGTCAGGATCGGGATCATGGTGATCGATCCAGTCTTGCCTTCCTGACGTCCGGCTCTTTCGTACATTGTTGCAAGGTCCGTGTACATATAGCCCGGATAACCACGACGTCCCGGAACTTCTTTCTGTGCTGCAGAGACCTCACGAAGAGAGTCTGCGTAGTTTGTAATATCTGTCAGGATGACCAGGACGTGCATGTTCTTTTCGAATGCCAGATATTCGGCAGCTGTCAGGGCCATCTTTGGTGTTGCCAGACGCTCAACAGCCGGGTCATTTGCCAGGTTGACAAACATAACGGTACGGTCGATTGCGCCGGTCTCGGTAAATGATTTTGTGAAGAAGTTTGCCTCTTCAAAGGTAATACCCATAGCTGCGAAGACAACGGCGAACTGCTCATCTGTTCCGCGAACCTTTGCCTGACGGGCAATCTGTGCTGCCAGATCTGCATGCGGCAGACCAGACATGGAGAAAATAGGAAGCTTCTGTCCACGAACCAGTGTGTTTAGTCCGTCAATGGCGGATACACCAGTCTGGATGAACTCCTGCGGATAGTTTCTGGCTGCCGGGTTCATCGGCAGACCGTTAACATCCATTCTCTTATCCGGAAGGATCTCCGGGCCGCCATCGATCGGACGTCCCAGTCCGTCAAACACACGGCTCAGCATGTCTTCGGAAACACCCAGCTCCATGGCTCTTCCCAGGAAACGGACTTTGGAATCCTGTGGGTTGATACCGGTGGAACTTTCGAACAGCTGGACCATTGCGTTGGTGCCGTCAATCTCCAGAACTTTACATCTTCTTTTTTCTCCGCTTGCAAGCTCGATTTCGCCCAGTTCGTTATAGGTGACACCCTCAACGCCCTGTACAAGCATCAGAGGACCTGCAATCTCCTGAATGGTTCTATACTCCTTTGGCATGATTAGTCCTCCTTATCTTTCAATCTCTTGATTTCATCTTTAATATCTGCTACCACGTTCATGAAGACATCTTCTACGGCATCGATCGTTGTGTATTTGAAACGACCGATCTTTTCTCTGACTTCCATGGCAACCAGCTTTTCAACAGAAACACCGTCATTCAAAGCTGCGAGAGCTTCATCATAGAAGGTCAGGATCAGCTGCATCATGCGGTACTGTTTTTCAAGCTGTGTATAAGTATCAACTTCGTGGAAGGAATCCTGATGCAGGAAGTCCTCACGAATAGAACGGGCAATTTCCATCTTCAGACGGTCTGGTGCAGAAAGGGCGTCCATACCGACCAACTGAACGATCTCTTCCAGGGCTGCCTCATCGCCCAGGATCTGCATGAAGCGTGTCCTGCACTCCATCCAGTTTCCTTTTACGGCCTCATCAAACCACTGGCCCATCTCATTCACGTACAGAGAATAACTGGTCAGCCAGTTGATAGCAGGGAAGTGACGTTTATAAGCAAGGTTTGCATCCAGTCCCCAGAACACCTTAACGATACGAAGTGTTGCCTGAGAGACAGGTTCGGAAATATCACCACCCGGAGGAGAAACAGCACCGATAACGGAAAGGGCGCCCTCTCTCGGATGAAGTCCGTTGGAAATAACACGGCCGGCTCTCTCATAGAACTGAGCCAGACGGCTGCCGAGGTATGCCGGGTAACCTTCTTCACCAGGCATCTCTTCCAGACGACCGGACATTTCACGAAGGGCCTCTGCCCAACGGGATGTGGAGTCTGCCATCAATGCGACAGAATATCCCATGTCGCGGAAATACTCAGCAATGGTAATACCTACATAGATGGATGCTTCACGTGCCGCAACCGGCATATCCGATGTATTTGCGATCAGAACGGTACGTTCCATCAGGGAGTATCCTGTCTTCGGGTCTTTCAGTTCCGGGAACTCGTTCAGAACGTCGGTCATCTCGTTGCCGCGCTCGCCGCAGCCGATGTAAACGACGATGTC
>JAFWLF010000118.1:0-3223 GCA_017511185.1 Lachnospiraceae bacterium
CCGGTCAAAAACATCCATTCCATCCTCATCACTTCCAAATGCAAAACAGCCCATGACCAGGATTCCATGGTCATGTAGTTTATCCATCAGCCATTTGTAATCGTTGACTTTATTCACGGTTTTGTGGATCTCTTTCTGCGTCTCCTGATTGACGGATTCAAACCCGATCAAAAGACCCTTGCATCCGCTCTTCTGAAAAATGGAGAGCAGCTCATCACTGTGTCCGATCGCAGTTGTCGTCAGACCAAACCACCATTTTTTCAGCGGGATCATCGCCGTAAAAAGTTCTTTTGCGTAATTGATATCCGCGATCAGATTGACGTCCGGGATAATGACGACCTTCCCCTTGAATGTTTTTATCTCATTGATGACATCCTGCACCGGACGGGTCAGGACATGTCCCCCAAAGGCAGCCGGATAAGCGCAGAAGGAACAGGAATGGTTGCAGCCCCGGACACACTCCACAGTATTCAGGGTGATGTATTTATTCTTTTTCAGAAGATCTTTGCGGGGGATCGGACGATTCGCGATAGAAGGACATCCCTCGTCATCTGCGTAAAAGTCTTTTAATGTATGATTTGCCGCATCTGAAATGGCCTGCCGGAACGTGCGGTCTCCCAGACCGGTCAGAACCGCATCCGCATGCTCTTTTGCTTCTTTTGGCATCAGCGTCGGATGCACTCCGCCTATCAGCACCGTGATCCCGCGGCTTCTGAAATAATCAGCATATTTATAGCAGCGTGTGGCGGTGCCGGTAATGCAGGTGATGGCAACGACATCCGCGGAAAGATCCAGCGGAATGGGTTCCGCCGTTTCGTCATAGATCACGACTTCCTCTTCCGGGATCAGTGCCGCCAGAAGTGCCAGGGTGATCGGTGCGTAGTGCAGATTTTTATGAAACATCCCATTGTAACGGTGCATTGCTCCTGCAGGAGATAATAAAGCAACTTTCATAGGCTTCTCCTAAACCGTGATAAAGGAACCGACTGCCATCACCAGATACATGAGGAAAACAGCCAGAACCGTTATCTTTGAACGTTCTGCACGATGCAGCATGGTTACTTCTTTATCTCTGGTGCAGATCAAATAGGTTGGGATCAGCATCAGGGAAATGATGACAGCGACCGCACCGCCGGCGATTTTCATATATTCCATAAACCCGCCCGGGATCACAAACGTAATGACAAGCGCCGGTACCGTGGCAAGCGCAAAACTCAGACCGAAGGACCATTTGGTCTGGTTGGAGATGATCTTTGTAGTAGCAAAGCCAATGGACCAGTAGGAGGTAAACATGGCAAGCAGGATAAAAACAGAGCCAAGTATCTGAATAATGCCGCCCACAGCCTTTGCCCATCCGACCACCGCGACCTTTGTTACCTCTGCAGACGTCAGGATCGTGCAGACAGTGACAATAACGGAAATGATAAGGTTCATGAGGAGTCCGGCAAAGATGGCTTTGCGGATCTTCTTTTCATCCCGGTCTAAGACTTCGATCACCTGAGGCACGGCGAATATGGCAGAGAACGAAAACATGATCATGCTGTATGCAGCCAGGAAAGGCATCAGGCATGAAAATCCACCTGTTTGAAGGAACGTCCCTGCTGCAGCCGGGTTGATATGCAGGAAGGAAAAAATCAACGCGATCAGAAGGATTCCTCCCATAACGCTGACCGTGACTTTCTCGCTGATACAAATGGCATGCAGTCCCAGAACGACAATAACTGCCGCCAGAATATAGAAACCGATCTGAAAGACAATCACAGGAACAGCAGGAAAAAGCGTGCCTACGATCTCTGCCGCACCGGAGATATACGCTGCCAGATTAGTTTCCAGGACTACCACCAGAATAACAAAAAAAGCTATTTTTAAAACATTTCGGAATCTCCCCTTGAACAGGTAAATATGAAACGCACGGAGAATATCTGCCGTATCTCCTGTATGAAGCAGAATCTGTGCGATCATCAGATGCAACAAAACGCTGACCACATAAGCAAAAAGAAATGCAAGGATGCCCCCGGCGATCCCTGCCTTGGATACAAAGTACGGGATTGCCATAACCCCGCTTCCGATACCGTTTCCGGCTACGATCGCCGCCGCTGAAAATGTTGAATTCCTGCCCGTACGGGTTTTTACTGCCATACTGAAAGCCTCCCTGTCAAACCCATATATAATCTCCCTGGATCTCGATCCCGATATCCACGTTTACCTTCTGCTTCATCGCACGATCTGCCAGCCCCTTGAAATGTCCAGTTTTAAACTCTCCGATCGAGACCGTCAGATCAGACTTCACATATACCGTGCCAAGTCCCGTATCTCCATTCAGTCCGCTGTTGATATCGGCAGAGACCACATAAGCACCGGAGCAGTTGATCGCATCGATAGCGTCTTTGATCACGCCTCGCGGCTCTCCCTGAAAACCAGTTCCAAGAAGACAGTCCAAAATGGTGGAAAAACCTTGAAACCCGGAAATGGCTTCTGGATCAGATGGGTGAAAATGCATAACCGGAATTTCATGTTCCCTGCAGATATCATAATAATAACTGCCATCCTCGGAAAACTTGTCGCCTGTCAGAATAATGGTAACATCAACGCCCTCTTTTTTAAGAAGGTCCGCAACAACATAGCCGTCTCCGGCATTATTGCCGCTTCCGCATACGATGGCAACAGGCCCTTTCCACTTTGCCGCATGAAAGATCCCTTCCCCGGCCCGTCTCATCAATTCCTTTGACGGAATTTTATTGGCGATCGTCCAGGCGTCGCTGTCACGCATGACCTGCACGGAAACCGTTCGGTTCATATTCCAGACCATCCTTCCTGAAATAATTCAATGGTGAAACTCTGTCGAGTTTCTCTTATTCGCTCAAAGCCGCTAGGCTCCCTCGACCTTCGGTCGGGGGAAGAAATGTTAGAGATATTATCATCCTTTTTTTCATTTCTAACAAGAGATAAGAAGAACAAAAGCATTCGCCATTCCCTTAAAATAATCATAAAGAGCACAATAACTTTGATAGATTGTATAGATATATACGAATAAAATATGTATATAAAAATTTATGTCTCAAGGGGGATATTATGAATTTCTTTTCTCCGGCCGATGTCGCGCAGAACTATATTCAAATCGGTAAAAGCAAGGCAAACACACCTGTTTTAAACTCTCCGATCGAGACCGTCAGATCAGACTTCACATATACCGTGCCAAGTCCCGTATCTCCATTCAGTCCGC
>JAFWLF010000119.1:0-2571 GCA_017511185.1 Lachnospiraceae bacterium
CGCTGCACTCAGACAGGAGCTGTATGAGTGGGACAAAGAGATAGAGATTTTTGTCAATTATGATCCGGATCTTCGGATGTTTGCGGAATGGCTCAAGCAGTTATTTGGCGAGAGCGAGGGAAAAGACGGCTACGGCATCTTCCCGGCATCGCTGAACTTTACCTCCGATCTTCACTCCATGGGGCAGATGATCCAGGACGGAGAGCGGAACATTTTTGAAACGATCATTAACATAGAAAATACACCGCGGGATCTTCCGATTGCAGCTTTTGAAGAAGATTTCGATGGATTTAAATATCTGGAAGGAAAGCCGGTCAGCCTGCTGAATCAGACTGCGTTAGTAGGAACGGCAAACGCACATATTGAGGGCGAGGTTCCGCAGATCCTCTTTTCCATTCCGGACCGCAGTGAGCATTCTTTGGGAGAGCTGTTTTATTTCTTTGAGTTTGCCTGCGGCGTAAGCGCTTATCTGGAAGGCGTCAATCCGTTCAACCAGCCGGGCGTGGAAAGTTATAAGAAAAACATCAAGGAATTATTGAGCAAGTATAAAGATTAATCCTCTTCGATGACCTGGATTTCCAGAAAATCGAACGGAATTTCTTCGATAAAAGAATCGGCGCGGAAGCGTGTTTTGGATACTCGTTTGAAGTCCGAGATATTGCCTTCCAGCCAGATGGGAACACTCAGATCAAATGTATGGCAGATCTCCGCAAGCCCGTCCATGACTTTGCGGGTGCGGTTGATCGAAACGTCATCACAGACATACACGTGATCACGAAGCATTTTATTATTGCGATAGAGTTTTCCCCATAACCGAAACATGTGTGCATTGTAACACAGGCGGCAAAAGCAGTTCAAGGGGACAAAAGGAGAAGAAGTGCGTATGGATGAAAAGATTCTGAAACTGAAAGAATGGGTGGATCAGAGCGACAACATCGTATTCTTCGGCGGTGCCGGTGTTTCCACCGAAAGCAACATCCCGGATTTCAGGAGCGTGGACGGATTATATAATCAGGAATATGATTATCCGCCGGAAACGATCCTGAGCCATACCTTTTTCATGCGGAATCCGGAAGAGTTTTACCGGTTTTATAAAAACAAGATGCTTCTTCTGGACGCCAAGCCGAATGCCGCTCATTTAAAACTGGCGGAACTGGAAGAAAAAGGAAAGCTGAAAGCCGTTGTGACGCAGAATATCGACGGACTGCATCAGGCTGCCGGTAGCAAAGTGGTTTATGAACTGCATGGAAGCGTGCACCGGAATTACTGTATGAAATGCGGAAAGTTCTTCGGGCCGGAATATATGGCAGCAGCAGAGGGCGTTCCGCACTGTGATGCCTGTGGCGGCATGATCAAGCCGGACGTGGTACTGTATGAGGAAGGCCTGGATCAGGAAGTGATCGAGGGCGCTGTGACAGCAATCTCTCGTGCAGACGTTCTGATCATCGGCGGCACAAGTCTGGTCGTTTATCCGGCAGCCGGCCTGATTGATTATTATAGAGGCAATAAACTGGTCCTGATCAACAAAAGCTCAACACCAAGGGATAGGATCGCGGACCTGATCATAAATGATAGTATTGGAAAAGTCTTCTCAGAAATATAAAGGAGGAAGTTATGGATAATACGTTTTTAGAAGGCGGAATTGAAAACCTGGAAAAGGTCAAGGAAAAACTCCGGGAAGAAAGCGGAAAGCAGGAAGCTTTTAACGCGGCAGAGGCTGAGCTGAAAGCAAAACAGAAAGATCTGGAAAACCAGAAAAAGTACATGACAGACAAGATTGCTACTGCGACCAAAGAACGCAGAGCAGAGCTGAAAAAACAGCACGACGAACAGGTCGATGCAGTAGCAAAAGAACTGAAGGAAGCTGAAAAAAGAAGAAAAGACGCAAAGGCCAGCGCCGTCAGCGAAAGAATGAAAAATGAAACGGCCGATCTGGTTGCACAGAATGAAGGCTTTAAGAAAGCCAATGCGGAATTATTCCGGGCAAACAAAGTGCCGGCATTCTGCAACACGGAATTCTATTATTCCCTGTTTGCGCCGAAGACCGGAAAGAACTTCATCTTCTTTATCATTACGGTCATTGTGACTCTGGGCCTGATTCCGAACATCATCTGCCTGCTGATCAAATCAGACCAGCTGATCTTAAAGATCCTGGTTTACATGGCAATTGTTATTTTCTTTGCTGCTATTTACTTTGTAATCTTTGCAACAACTAGAGGAAAAGGCAGAGGAGCGGCAATTGAACAAGGCCGTCTGAATATGGATCAGATTGAAAAGAACAACAAAGAGATCAAAAAGATCCAGCACGGCATCAAGACCGATAAAGATGAATCTCTTTACGGCCTGGAGGAATATGACGCCCAGATCAGTGAATTCCAGAGTTCTCTGGAAAGCAAGATTACAGAGCGTGATGAAGCACTGAAAGTCTTTGATGAGGAAACATCCCTTTCCATCAAAGATGAGATTGAAAAAGAAAACATTCCTGTCATCGAGCAGATGGAAGCAGAATTGTCAGAGATGGAGAATGGTCTGAATGCACAAAAGGCAGAAGTTGTCAGCCTGGGCGAAGAG
>JAFWLF010000120.1:0-3725 GCA_017511185.1 Lachnospiraceae bacterium
CAATGTTCAGTAACATTTTTACATCTGAAGCCTTGGCGGAAGCCTGGAATATCATCCGGACCCAGTTCCCTCTTGCACTTTGGGAGACCTTTTATGTCACAGTCCTGGCTACCGCGTTTGCGATCGTCATCGGGCTTCCGTTAGGTGTCCTGTTGGTTGTCGGAGAAAAAGGCGGTATCAAGCCAATGCCGAAAACTCTTATGGCAGTCATCAATTTCATTATCAATATCCTGCGTTCGGTACCGTTCCTGATCTTAATGATCCTGGTATTCCCTCTGACAAGAGCGATCGTCGGCACGACCGTCGGTACGGTAGCATCGATCGTTCCGCTTGTTATTGCAGCCTTCCCATTTGTAGCACGTCTGGTGGAAAGCTGCCTGCGGGAAGTCAACCCGAACCTAATAGAAATGGCACAGAGTACCGGTGCTACCCCATTCCAGATCATCTGCAAAGTAATGATCCCGGAAAGCGTCCCAAGTCTGATCAGCAATTTTACAGTTGCAATCACTACGATCCTGGGATACAGTGCAATGAGCGGTATTATCGGCGGCGGCGGTCTCGGTAAAATTGCGATCAATTACGGTTATTACCGTTATAAATATCTAGTCATGTTCCTGGCCGTTATCCTTCTGATCGTTCTGGTACAGATATTCCAGAGCGTCGGAACGAAATTTGCGATCAAGACCGACAAGCGGCTGAAGAACCAGCAAGTCACCCGTTCATAAACCACCATGCCATTGGGCATGTCAGATAAGGAGAGTACAAATGGAGTATAAAAGAGTTTTAACGATCCAGGATATTTCCTGTTTCGGACAGTGTTCCGGCACAGTGGCGCTGCCGATCATTTCCGCATGCGGTCATGAATGCTGCATCATTCCTTCTGCTGTTTTATCCACACATACCGGTGGATTTGAAGGATTTACTTTTTGTGATCTGACCGAGGAACTTCCAAAGATCATGAAACACTGGGTAGATACAGATATTATGTTTGACTGTGTTTACACCGGCTATCTGGGAAGCGTCAAGCAGATTGAATACGTTGCTCAGATCATGAATTCCTGCCTGATCGATGGCGGTCTTCGCATTGTGGATCCGGCAATGGCAGATAACGGGAAATTATATACCGGCTTTGATGAAAAATACGTGGAAGCTATGAAATGGCTTTGTGCCCAGGCAGATGTGATCCTTCCGAACATCACAGAAGCATGCCTTCTGACAGACACGGAGTATCCGGATGTTGTTGACCAGGCATTCGTAAATAAACTGTTAAGTGATCTGGATCAGCTCTGTGGCGGCTGCGTGATCCTGACCGGCGTTTCCTTCCAGGAAGGCAAGACCGGCGTTATGATCTATGAGTCCGGTTTCTGCTCTTACTATGAGCATGATTATCTTGCACCGGGCAGCCATGGAACCGGCGATATTTTTGCATCCGCTTTTGTTGGCGGAATGATGAATGACATCGGTGCAGTCAATGCAGCCTGTGTAGCAGCAGACTTTACTGTCAACTGCATCCGCGGAACACGTGATGATGAAGATCACTGGTATGGCGTCAAGTTTGAGCCGCAGATCCCAACTTTAATTGAAATGCTGAAAGAATCAGAAGAAGAAACTGCAGAAGAATAATAACTCTTTAAAAGATATTTTTAGGCCGGCAGAAAACTGCCGGCCTTTTTATTACTTCAGGATCACTGCCTGCCATGGCTGCAGGACTGCCTTTCTCCCGGAAAAGACCACATTCTTATTGTCTGTGGAAAAGAGAATGCTCCCCTCTCCTCTCCGGAGTTCCGGAAGATATTTCCGCAGCGAGCTTAATGGGAGTTTTTCATCACTGTGATTCAGCAGGACTTTCAGTTTCCCTCTCTGATACAAAGAATACTTGCTGGTTCCTGACAGGAAGATATACTCTCCAGACATCAGATCTTCGTTTTCTTTTCGGATCCGAATCAGTTCTTTGTAACAGGAAAAGACAGAATCCAAATCTTCTCTCTGTGCTTTGACATTGATCTCCTTATAATTGGAATTGATCTTCAGCCAAGGCTCACCTTTCTTATCTGCCGGCATAAACCCGGCATATGCATCATCACTCCACTGCATCGGTGTCCTGGCATTATCCCGGCTCACATTCCGGATCATATACCATTTCAGTCTTGCAGGCACATGAGCTTTCGACAAGATCCCATAGACATTGAGTGATTCTACATCACGAACCTCATCCATACTTTCATAATCGAAATTCCGCATGCCAATTTCCTGTCCTTCAAAAATGAATGGCGTTCCCCGCAGCGAAAGAAGAAGCGTCGCTAACAGTTTTGCGGATGCTTCCGGATATTTTTGCGAGCCAAACCGGCTGACACTTCGCGGCTGATCATGATTTTCCAGATAAAGCGTATTCCAGCCAACCTCTTTCTGCCACCGGTCAAGGACTTGCATAAACTTATCCCAATGAAAACGGGTATGAAACCATTTCACGATGATCTGGTCAATCTCCATGTGCTCAAAACCAAACACCATATTCAGTTCTTCTCTTTCCGGCGCAGTCAGGAGATTCGCTTCTTTTGTATCCACAAAAACGGTTTCCCCGACAGTAAAAGCATCATACTCTTCCATGATCCGATGGATCTTGTGCAGGATCTCATGCGTGCCCGGGAGAGAAAGATAATGTTCTGATCCGGTCAGGATCATTTTTTTCTTTCCATTTGCCAGATTATTTTTATACAGCACATTGATCACATCGCAGCGGAAGCCCTTTACACCTTTATCAAGCCAAAAACGGAGGATCTTTTCCACTTCCTCAAACACCTTCGGTTCATGATAATTCAGATCCGCCTGATGCGGTGCAAACAAATGCAGGTAAGATGCGCCGCGCACCTTGTCTTTCTCCCAGCAGCCCCCGCCAAAAAACCCGGTCCAGTTGTTCGGGGTTCCTGCCCAGGTATCTGACCAAAAATAGTAATTGGTATAAGGTTCGATCTTCTGCCGGCTCTTTTGAAACCACTCGTGTTCCGTCGAAGTATGATTGATCACGAGATCCATAATGATGGAGATGCCGCGGGAAGCGGCTTTGCGAATGAGCTCGTCAAAATCATCCATCGTTCCATAGTCCGGATGGATGCTGCAGTAATCGCTGATGTCATAGCCGTTATCCTCATTTGGCGATGCGTAAACAGGGGAAAGCCAGATCACATCGATCCCCAGTTCTGCCAGATGATCCAGTTTTGAAATGATTCCCTGCAGATCCCCGATCCCGTCTCCGTTAGAATCGCAAAAACTCCTCGGATAGATCTGATAGATCACGGCTTTTTGCCACCATTTCTGTTGTTTCATCTTTCACTCCTTCCGGCCGCTTTTGTCCTTGCGTAAACATTGCCCAAACGATACAATAGTGGGGCACTATTAATTGTATAGTACCATTAAACAAATGAGGTGACAAACAAATGGACGACAATAATAAAAAGAAAAACCTATGGATGTTCCCGTTAGGAACCGTGGGCCGCGATATGATGTATCAGCTGTTCACAAACTTTATCCTGACATACATTCTGTTTACCCGGCAGTTAACGCCGGCACAATTAATGACCATTACAATCATCATGGTCGCTGCCCGGGTATTTGATGCTTTGAATGACCCGATCATGGGCAACATCATTGAACGCACCCGTACCCGCTGGGGAAAATACAAACCGTGGCTGCTGATCGGTATCTTATGTACCAGTATCGTAGTCTAC
>JAFWLF010000121.1:0-4455 GCA_017511185.1 Lachnospiraceae bacterium
AATAAAAAAGGCGAATGGGTCGGAGGACCGATGTACTATATCCGTAACGGTATCGGAAAGAAATGGACATGGCTGGCCGTTTTATTCTGTATCTTCGGCGGACTTGCAGCTTTTGGTATCGGTAATGCAACACAGGTCAATTCCATTGCAGAGGCTATCTCCACAGCAATTGACTCTCTGGGCGGCAATACCGCTGCTACACAGCTGACATTCTTAGGCTCGACCTTTAAGCTTAGCTACCTGATCGTAGGTATCGTCGTTGCTATTATTGTTGCAATCGTTATTATCGGCGGTATTAAGGTGATCGGTCAGGTCACAGAAAAGATCGTTCCGTTTATGGCTGTTGTTTATATCATTGCAGCATTGATCGTTATTTTTGCTGACATAAGATTTATCGGTAAAGTATTCGGTATGATCTTTGAGGGTGCTTTCTCACCGCGTGCTGCATTGGGTGGTGCTTTTGGTATTACAGTTTTAACTGCCATGAAGAAGGGCGTTGGCCGTGGATGCTTCTCAAATGAGGCTGGTCTTGGTTCTGCCCCGATCGCACATGCATCTACCTCTGAGACAAATCCGGTCAGACAGGGTGTCTATGGTATCTTTGAAGTATTTATGGATACGATCGTTATCTGTACACTGACTTGTCTTACCGTTCTTTGCAGCTACCATGCAGGCGGAGTTGGATTTGAGTGGGGAACATCCGGCGGAGCAGCTATCGTATCTACCGCTTTGGGTTCGATCCTTTCCAGCGGCGTCGGTTCTGTTATTATCGCTGTCTGCCTGAGCCTGTTTGCTCTTTCCACAATCATGAGCTGGTCCCTGTACGGTGTCCGCTGCTGTGAATTCATTTTCAAAGGCAACAAAGTAATCGTGACGATTTATAAAATCATCTTTGTCATTTTCGTCATCGTCGGATCCACCTTAAGTCTGGCTGATGTCTGGAACATCGCTGATATCCTGAATGCTTTCATGGCAGTTCCAAACTTGATCGCCCTGATCGTACTCAGCCCTGTGGTATACAGAGAGACTAGAGATTTCTTCCGTCAGGTGAAGGAGGAGAAAAGAGCGAAAAAACTGGGCAATGCGGCTTAAGTATTTTTGATTTTCATACAGCCTGTCTGCTGCTTAGCAGGCAGGCTGTTTTTTTCTGCACATTTTTCAAATTTGTACCCATTAAACAACATTTCACTGCGAAGTGTCCTTATAAACAAGGGCTTTCTTTGTTTACTTTACTGATGAAGGAAGATATAATTAGCGAAGAATTGAATTCTCTAAGGAGGGTAACCATGTCTACAGAATTGTTGCGGGCAGAAAACATCGTGAAAACCTTCGGACCGACCAAGGCACTGCAGGGCGTTGACTTCACTTTGTATGCCGGAGAGATCCGCGGTCTGATCGGAGAGAATGGTTCAGGAAAATCCACCCTGTGTTCCATCTGCGGCGGTATTTATGGCTGTGACAGCGGAGAACTGTATCTGAAGGGTGAACCATATCATCCAACCAGTATGGTCGATGCACAGAAAAAAGGATTTGCACAGATCCTCCAGGAAATGGGAACCATCTCCGGGATCAAAGTCGCCGATAATATCTTTATTGGAAAAGAAAAACTGTTCACAAAAGGCGGATTTGTTAATCGCAAGGCGATGTATAAAGCTGCAAAGGAAGTTCTTTTAAAGCTGGGTGTGGATGACATTGATCCGAAAGCCCCGATTGATTCCCTGAATTTTGAAGACCGTAAGCTTGTCGAGATTGCAAGAGCAATGTATGACGAGCCAACGATTCTGGTTGTCGATGAGACCACGACCGCACTTTCCCAGCGCGGACGTGATATCGTATACAATCTCTGCAACCGCATGGCAGAAGAAGGAAAAGGCGTCATCTTTATCTCACACGACCTGGATGAGATCCTGGAACACTGCACAGCGCTTACCGTGCTTCGAGACGGTGTTCTGATCGATACTCTGGAAAAAGAACGTATGGAGCCGGAACTGATCAAATCTTTGATGGTTGGACGTGAGCTTGTTGGTGACTATTACAGAAGTGATTATGATCCAAGTTATGGCGAAGAAGTCGTTCTGGAATTAAAGGATGTTTTTGACGGACGGCAGTTAAAAGGCTTTAATCTTCAGCTGCATAAAGGGGAGATCTTAGGAATCGGCGGTCTTTCAGAATGCGGCATGCATGAAGTTGGCCGGCTTGCATTTGGTATTGAAAAACCTTTGCAGGGACATGTCAAACTGGGAGATGGAACAGAGATCACGCAGCCAAGTGTTGCAACCAAACACCGTGTCGGCTACATTTCCAAAAACCGTGACCAGGAATCTTTGATGATCACTGCAACGGTTGCGGAAAATATTGAGCTTCCATCTTTGAAAGACCTTTCTAAGGCAGGACTGGTTTTCTCACGTGATGAAAGAAAACTGGTAGAAGAACAAAGAGAACTCTTATCTATCAAATGTGCAAGCATCAATCAGAGCGTAAACAGTCTTTCCGGTGGTAATAAACAGAAAGTTGTTTTCGGACGATGGATCGGGAATAAATCAGATATCCTGATTTTGGACTGCCCGACCCGTGGTGTAGATATTGGCGTAAAACAGGCAATGTATCAGTTGATGTATTCGCTGAAGAAAGAAGGAAAGTCCATTATCCTTATTTCTGAAGAGCTTGCGGAGATCATCGGAATGAGCGACCGCATCCTGATCATGAAGGATGGGGCAGCATCGGGCGAGTTTATGCGAAGCAGCGACATCAGTGAACACACACTTATCGATTACATGATTTAAGGGAGGAATACAATGCAGTTTATAAAGAGAAACGTAAGAAATATACTTCCTTTTGTCGGCCTGATACTGGTTGTCGTTGTTCTTGCGATTGTTTCTGGCGGAAGGATCTTTGCAAAAGGAAACCTGAATAATATTCTGGACCAGTCTTATACGATCGTTATTTTATCCATTGGCTGTTCTTTCCTTTATGCCCATGGCGGATTTGATCTTGCAGTCGGCGGTATTTTCGGCCTTTCCATGATGAGCTCCGGCATGCTTCTGCTGAAAGCCGGATTCAGCGCATGGCTGGTGCTTCCGCTTTGCATTATCGTTTCCATCGTCTGCTATATGATCATGGGAGTCGTAACTGTCAAACTGAATCTGCCGGCATTTATCACATCCCTTTGTATGCAGTTTATAACCAGAGGTATTGTAACGACCATCTCCAACGGAAACATTTCTCTGCCAAGAGAAATCAAGGCTGCAGATAACTGGGTGATCAAGGTCATTGTCCTTGTTGTGATCATCGTTGTTTCTTACCTGTTGATGACTAAGACGCCTCTTGGCAAACGCAATAGAGCAATCGGTGAAAACGCAGTGGCTGCAAGACAGTCCGGTATTGAAATCGATAAGACTAGACTGTTGGCCTACCTGATCTGTGCGATTCTGGTCGGTATCGCCGCATTCTTTACCATGGCTAGTACTCGTATGGTAGCAACTCTGGATGGTTCCGGTTACGAGATGGATGTCATCATCGCAATCGTCCTTGGCGGTATGAGCTTAAATGGCGGCATGAGAAGTTCTGTGCGTGCTCCGATCATTGGTGCAGTCATCGTTGTGCTTCTGGTGAACGGACTTGTAATTATCGGAGTTCCAAGCAAATGGAGCGACTTTGTTGTCGGTATCGTATTCCTGATCGTAATCCTCTTTACTTATAAGACGAACCGAAAGGGATTACTGGCAAGATAGCATTAAAACATACATCGTATGATTTAATATTTTTACAGACTAGTAAAACAAAAGAAGGAGAAAAAGCATGAAAAAAATTATTGCAATGATCACTGTATTAGCAATGTGCGTAGGCATTCTTGCTGCATGTGGTAGCTCAGGTGGCGGAGACAAACCTGCCGGAAGCGGCGGCGCAGCTCCTGCTCCAACAGATGGAAAACTGAAAGTCGGTATCATTCTTTACGACGACTCCAGCCAGTGGGCTAAAGACATTGTGGCATCTGTCAAGGTTATTGCTGATGCACTTGGCGTTGAGATCGATACCGCTATCGGCGGAACCGACCCTAGCGTAACAAAAGAGGATGTTCAGAACTTTGGTGCTGCTGGATACAGCGGAATCTTAAATCTGCATCCTGGCACGATCATGCCGGAACTTGTTGATATCTGCGAGCAGTACGGAATGTATATTGCTACTTCCAATGACCCGATCAGCACCAGAAATAACACTGGTTATGACGAGATCAAGGATAACCCGTATTTCGCAGGCGAAGTTTGGGAAGATGAGACAGTTACTGCTGCTGCAATCGCTCAGGATATGATTGATAAAGGCGCAAAGAATGTTGCTCTTCACGGATTCCCATTTGGTCTTTCCTCTCAGATGGATCTCCGTCTTGAGGCAGCAAAGGCTGTTTTCGAGAAGGCACCTGGAGTTACCATTGTTACAGAAGGTTTAGACTTTGATAAA
>JAFWLF010000122.1:0-3280 GCA_017511185.1 Lachnospiraceae bacterium
GGATAATCCATCTTGTTCAGATGCGCATAAAAGATCTTGGTAAAATCCACTCCCTGCTCTTTTGACTGCCTGATGATCGGTTCGATCTGTGTATCATCGTCAATGACTGCGCATGCGTCCTGCTCCACTTCGGGATCCGACATAAATACAGTATAGCACGGATGCCCGCCGCGGGACTGGAACATTGGTCCGCTAAGGCAAACACGCGGAGAACGTTCGATGGTTCCATTATTTACACCATCCCTGAATGCCAGCGTCTCCTCCATAAAATGTCCGCAGGAGCGGACAGCGATAACACCCCATCTCAGGCATCCTTCCCGCATTTCCGCAAAATCATAACTTGGCACCAGATGGCTCATTCCGGGACGGTCCAGTCTGCTTGACCCACTGATATGAACATGCGCATCGATCAAACCCGGAATAACCGTTTTCCCCTGAAGATCCATTACCATGGCTCCGGAAGGAACAGGGATGTCTGTTCCGATCTCCTTAAACTGTCCGTGTTCCATGAGAATGGTACACTGCGGTATCGGTTCCTTTCCGGTCCCGTCAATTAAATTTACGTTCTTTAACGCGAACATAGATCTTCCTCCATCCGCGCGTAAATTTCTTTTAATCGAGTATCACTTAAATCGGTTTCATTTAATATGGTATATCTGTCTGCACGCGTTCCTGCAGCTTTCTGCCATGCATGTACAAATATATCTTCTGTCACACCATTTTCGGAAGGTCTGGCTGGAATGCCGTATTGCTTTATGACCTTTGTGACCTTTGCGGGATCTCTGTCCTGAAAGATACATGCAGGATACGTGCCCATAGCCGTAGCAATTCCATGCGGAATGCTAAGCTGTTCCGGATATTCCTCTTCCAGGGCATGGCAGAACAGATGCTCGGAGCCGCTGCTCGGTCTTGAGTTTCCTGCGATTTCCATTGCCAGCCCGCCCATCACAAGAGCATCCGTCAGCCTGCGGATGAAATCACGGTCCTGCAGGTCTGCTGCGGTATTGAATAGAATACTTTCAAAAGCCATATGAGACATCATGCAGGCAAAGTCATCGACTGGTTCCCCATTCTTTCTCCCTGCTAATTTCCAGTCATACAAAGCGGTATATTTGGAAACGGTGTCTCCGATTCCCGCCAGAAGCTGGCGTTCCGGCGTATGTTTAACAATATCTAAATCTACGATGATCGCATCGGGAATAGTGCATCGGAAACTTTTCCTTGCCTTACCTTCTGTCCCAAGAACTGCTACCGGCGATGCCAGAGAATCGTTAGAAAGTGCAGTCGGAAGAGAGATCAGTTTCGCCTTTGAAACAAAGGCTGCAAACTTAGCCAGATCCAGCACAGTGCCCCCGCCAAAGCCGATCACCACCTTGATGTCGTTCATAGTAATATATTTGGCCAGTGCAACTGCATTGTCATAGCTTGCTGCCTCGATCAGACACAGTTCGCTCTGAGGAAAATCCTTTTGTATTTCCTCTATGATATTTTGAAACAATTCCTTCAGATGCTCTGTTGTCACAAGTATGGTTTTCGCGTTTTTCAGATCCGGAAAAACATCCTTCATACAAACAGGGATATTATTCAGGATCCCCTCTTCAATGATCAGATGATTTGGTAAGCGGAATCGATTCATTATTCAAGTCTCCTATAAATTTTGTATAAAGTTAGTTTGTCATTGCTAAGAAAAAAAGTCAAATGGCAGTTAGAAAAAAAGAGACATCGTCTGTCTGATTGACCAGCCTGCCGGACATGAGTACAATTAATAAAGAGTTTTTTATATAGGAGGCCGCCATGGAACATGTGAAAAGATGGTTCCGTAAATGGAATCTTGATCTGACAAAAGAAGAAGTCATTTCCGCAATAAACCTGACAAAAAACGATCCAAGCAAATATACGCCAAGTCCTTTTGACGGGCCATATGCGCCTGAGGACTCTGCAGATTTTAACGGTAAAACTATCGTCTTTAAGGGCGAAGGCAGAGAATATACATTCCGTGTGGAAGATACAAATACCACCTGGTTTTCTAATGATGGATCCGAAGAAGAAAAATGCTTCTGCCAGATCCGTACAATGGAAGGCGAATTATATTTCCTGAATCTCACGGTTCCTTCCTATGAAACCGCCCGGCAGGTTAGCCTTATCGCGGATACGGTCTCTGGTGCCGCTACCGTTGTGGATGCCCACGTTGGTACTGCCAACTGCACACGTGACGTGGATCGCGAATTCATTTTTGGCAGACTGGAAGGTGATTACGCCGGCGGGCCTCTGCATGCTTACACCAGCGAACTGGTAGGCAAGGCGATCATCTGGGATTACGGTGCAGGTTTTACGCAGGTAAAACACATCTATAATTCAAATCTTTTCTATACCTATTCCATGGATACAGCTGACGGGCCTTGGATGGCAACCAACCCTGCAGATTACATCAAAGTCCGTGATCATTTTTACATCTTCTCCTTTGTGGAGGAACGCCAGCCTGGTTTGCAGATGCTGCTGTTGATCAATCTTGACACACTGCACGATATCGGCTGCGTTTTCGGTGTAAACGAAATGCGCGGCATGTCCTCCGGATGTGTAGGCGGACATGGCACTCTGGCTGATACAAATACTTTGTATGATCTGAAACTATAAAACGATTCAAAATACAACATAAAAAAGCTGCCGCGTTTTCACGCGGCAGCTCTTGTTCTATCTTGATATTGTTTATAGTGCTACATTCTCCGTACGTTCGATCAGGGAGTTCTGGCAGTCCTCGGTCAGCTCCACAAAGTAAGCAGAATAGCCGGCGATTCGAACGACCAGATCTTTGTAATCGTTCGGGTCTTCCTGCGCCTTTCTCATGGTGTCGACAGAAACGATGTTGAACTGCACTTCTGCACCGCCCTGAGCCATATACGCTTTGATCATCGTTGCGAGTTTCTGGTTGCCGTCTTCCCTCTCCAGTGCCTTTGGATGGAACCGTAAGTTCAGGCAGACGCCATCCATGAATTTGCTATGGTCGTAACAGGTGGAGGAATTCAAAACTGCAGTCGGTCCATTGGTATCTCTGCCTGGTCCCGGAGAAGCTGCATCAGCAAGCGGTGCGCCTGCCTTTCTTCCATCCGGTGTTGCCCAGGTCACATAGCCCTGATGTACGTGATCTGCTGCGCCATAAAGACCTGCCCTGTAGTAATCGCAGTATTTGCTCTTGTACTGCTGACACATATCGTAGTAGCTGTGGGTTGCAAAACGCATCCACTTATCTGCGTATGGATTATTGTTGCCGAAATGCGGCACA
>JAFWLF010000123.1:0-2588 GCA_017511185.1 Lachnospiraceae bacterium
ATCCCGTCGCAGGTCGACATTCTGATATCCGATCATCTGAACGAAGTAGTATTCAAGAATCTGCCGGATAACGATCATGAGAGTCTCCGGGCTGTCGGTATGCATGTACTCATCCCACAGGGCATCGTAGGTGTTCTTGACCGGCGAACGATTGATTTTGCCTCCTCCAGGCAAAGGATCTGTATCATCACATTCCTCGATGGTTGTCTGATTCTGCCCGTCCTTTTTGATCTCAAAGAAGCTGGCACACTCATAGTCGGAGAGGCGGTTATAGCTCACTTCCCGGAAGAAGTAAGGATTATGCGTCATGCAGAAGAACTGGCGGATATGCTTATCCTTGCTCTCTTCATCCAGCTCATAGTTATTATAGCAGACAGCTATCATCTCGCGGGTGAGCGAAGCGACCACAAAGAGGGAGCTGCTGTCCATCGAGGACACGGGATCGTCGATCACGACGATTTTGTCAACCATCTTGCCGTCATCCGACTGGCTGCCCATGACCATGTGGTAGAAGTAGAGGAATGCGATAAAATGCCTCTCGCCTTCGCTCAGGTTTTTGTCCACGACGACCTTTTTGCCGTTCTGATCCCGCACGAGCTCATAGACGTACTTTGCACCAGGCTTTTCCTGTAGCTCAAATCCTCTAAAACCGGCACTGGTGATTAGACGGTTTATGTCCTGCATTGCCTTTGTGGTATTAACAGTCTGACTGTTAAGCCTTGCGATTTCCGCCTCCAGTTGAGAGGACTTCTCGCGCAGCCGTTTCTCTTCCTCGCTTTTTTCCTTCCATGCGGTACGGTCAGCATCAGTTCTCTTTAACCAGGCTTTGATTTCCTCAGAGCACTCGTTTGCCATCATGCCCCACACCATCTCAGTACATTTCTGTTGCTGGCCGGGAATGTCTGCGAGGACGTCCATATACGCCTGGACTTCTTCGTTGATGGCAGAAACAACGGCATTTAATTCTGCGGAAATCGGGACAAGATCCTCAAGAACTACCGCCTCGGATGGATTGTCTTTTTTCTTTTGAAGCAGATCGCAATTGCGCTGGATGGCGGTAAGGAGAAGCTGTGACTGTTTCTTATACTCCGCCAGATGCTTTGTAGGAAACGGGTTTTGCAGATTTGCTTCAACTGCCTGTTTCGCCAGCATCATGTCTTTGTAGTAGCCATCCATGAACGTTTCCAGGGCGGCAAGATCATCTTTGTACTGCTTATCGAAGCAAGCCGCGAGCTGATCTTCAAAATCGGCAGGGAGGGCTTTCTGGCAATAAGGGCATTTGCCCTCCGTTTTGCCGTGGTATGCCTTATGCCCGGCAGTTACCCAGTCCATGCTGCCAAGTGTACGGATGAAGAGCGCAAAATCCGTATTAGCCCGGCTGACGATAGATTGCTCCATGATCGGGTCGATGGGGACCTGATCCGTATGGACATGAGTATATTTTATGTGTCGCATTGGCTGCTTGCCAAAGACAGTTCTATACAGGGCTGCGCACTCGTCATCAGTCGATACCAGTAAGGGCGTGTTGGCAAGCTGGGTTACAAACTTTTTTCTGTCTCTTGTATAGCCAACCTGTGTGGAAGGGTACTTTTTCCTTGTTGTTTCCGTCTTGGACCATACAGCAGCGACATAGGCTTCCTCCGCTTTGCCGTGATCCTCCGTGATTTTATCCGCAACAGCATGGGCGGCAGCGGCCTGGGCATCCACACCAGCTTTCTCAGCGGTACGGTCATCAGCCTCTTTCTTCTTCACAGCATTCACTTCAGAAATCGTAAACACACCAGGGATATTTCCGTAGCTTTGCACATTCTTTGTGATGAAGTCCTCGTTGTACACGAGAATCCGTTCATCCGGAAATGGATCGCCATCCCAGCTCAATTGAGCGTTTCCATCCTTAAAAGCCCTGGCAAGCGTAGATTTCCCAGTGCCGTTTTTCCCATAGAAGAAGTTGATCAGAGAAGGAGTGAAGGTCACGTTCGTATAAGTCGGGGCATTGATTTTTACTCCGGTGATATGAACCCGCGCTTTATTGTTCTGCACCTATATCCTCCCCTTCGTTGATTTTTCCGGAACGCACCCATTCGTCAATCTCGCTTAGTTTGAACTTATATCGTTTGCCAACTTTATAGGCCGGGAGCTTTCCCTCCCTGACCCACGTTCTGGCGGTATCTTCCGTTATACTCAGATACCCTGCGATATCTTCGATGTTGAACCATTTGTCCTTCAATTCTTCGTTGACCATTGCCGTCTCCTTATTTGATTTCGACTCCGATGTTATCGGCGATCTGCAGCAGGTTCCCGGTTCGGATGCTCCAATGCTCTTCGTCGAGCTGGTTTCGTATCGTAGTTGACAGAAGCCCAAAGGTGTGAATGTTGTCGTTAATGAATTGCTGGGGCAGCTTTCCGCAGGTAACGAACTTGCATTTGATAGTCTCCCCCTGACAGGTCACTTCGGTAAGTTTACCCACAAGGGCCGGGTAATGTACCGGAGCTCTCTTGAAACTCGGATTTCTGACCGTAAACAGGCAGGGCATATTCATCACTTCCTGGACAAGGGGTGGTGTTAGCGGCCTATAGTAATCCCTGTG
>JAFWLF010000124.1:0-10354 GCA_017511185.1 Lachnospiraceae bacterium
ATAGTAATTGGAATCCATGGCATGGCTGTATAAAATGCAGTGACTGCGGCGGATGTGACGGTAATAAAACCGGAGAATAAATACTTTGGATCAAGTGATAGAAAGAGATAACAAAATAGAAACGAAGAAGGCATCCTTCGGACGGATGGAGTTTGTAGATGTTGCAAAAGGCATTGCCATGATCTGCATTGTCTTAGGACATATGGGGATCAGCGGGATCAACCGCTTTGTCTTTACGTTTCATGTCCCTGTGTTTTTCCTGATCAGCGGGTATTTTATTTCTGCAGAGGAAAAGCTGTCTTCGTTTATCGTTAAAAAACTGAGAACACTCATTGTGCCGTATTTTCTGACTTGCGGCGTCATCGTTGTACTGGGGGTTCTGAAAGGTCTGCTTTTAAGTGGAATGGGCGGCGCCCTGCACGAGGCCAAATACTGGCTCTATGCCTCCATTTACGGAGCGGGCGATTCCTATCAGGAGCCGTTCTATATTGCGGCCATCGGCGCCATCTGGTTTCTCTGGGCTCTATTCTGGGGAAGCATATTCCTTAAGATCTCTTTGAAGATGAAGCCGGTCCTTCGGCTGGCCTTTGTCATCGCCCTCTTTCTGTTTGGATATTTCACACGGAGCTGGTTCTGGTTCCCTCTCAGCATTCAGGCCGGATGCTGTGCCACGCTTTGGGTCTATATCGGATACTTGTTCAAACGCTTTCAAGAGATGCGGGAAAAACTGCCGCCGGAGTGCAAATATATTGCCCTTCTGTTTAGCTTTGTCGTCTGGGTATACTTTATCATTCAGTTCCAGACATTCTGGCTGGTTCACTGCGACATCGGCAGAGGAGTGGTAGATATTTTTGGTTCTCTTTGTGCCTCCTATGCAGTGATCCAGATATCAAGGTATATCTGGAAGATCCCGCTGATAGGCAGAGGGCTTGCTTATTTGGGCAAGTACAGCCTGTTCATGCTTTGCATCCACATTATTGAGCTGGATCTGTTCCCGTGGGATCGCGTGAGGATGCTGCTTGAAAATCGTTTTTCGGCTCCGTCGTTCCTTTCCACATTGGTCATTATTGTGGGCAAACTCATCATTATCATCGCCCTCACCGTCCTTGCGTCTAAGATCACATTCATCAAACGCCTATTTGGAATAAGGGTGGAAACCAAAAAAGAAAACGTTTAAAATATCCATATAGTTAAAAAGATTGGGGGATAAAACATGAAATCGATCAAATATCTTTTGATTCCGGTCATCGTACTATGCCTGATCCTGACAGCATGCAAAGGGAAGGCCCCTTCCGGTGACGGCGCAGCATCGTCTGAACGGGCGATGGAGAATTTCCTGAACAAGCTGGAAGAAGGCAATTACACGATGAACGTGGAAGGCTATCTGAAAACGACGGCCTATTCCCGTGATCTGGTTTATTTTGACTCCTTGGAAGACAATTTCACAGATCTCACGGTGATGAGCGTGAATAACGAAACGTTCCAGGCTGCTCTGAAAGACGGCGGACTGGAGAATGTCCGGTTCCTCACGGAAGGGCAGGCCATTGATGTGGCGAAAGAGAGGCTGGTCACTTCCTGGCTGGATCTTGCAGAGGGCAATATCTGGAACCTTTTCTACAATGATCCGGAGGAGCCGTTAAAGTTTGTCTCTTATGATGACAACTTAAAAGATAATGTCCGGAAACTTGTCGGCAATCGGGAGACATCGCTCAGACTGATGCATGAGGTATATCTGGTTCTGGATAAGGAAGATCCAACCGTTGTGCATATCCAGTCAGAGGTGGATGACGATGTCGTTGCCCGCATTAACTATGACAATATTGACATCGTCATCACGTTTGGAGATGCAGAAGGGAATGCGGCATCGGAAGCATGGATGAAGGATCCAGTCTATCCGGAAGCCAAAACCGGCTGGACGGAAGATGATGCGTTCATTTTCAACTCTGTTTTGATGACGAACAATGGAGATGAGATCATCCCGTTCCCAAGTTTTGCAAGTTATGCGCTGACCAATGACGGCCAGAACTTCCTCATGGAGGATGAGATCACGCTCCGCGATTCACATGCCAGCGAGGAGGATGTACAGAATTATATTGCATCTCTTTTGGCAGCAGGATTTACAGAGGCGAAAGAAAAAACGCAGAACGGAAACGAATTGACCTGCTACCACCGTATGCTGAGGGAAGAGTATCAGTGCTACGCATCCCTTGCTGTTGACTATGACAACGGTTTTAATCTGAAGGGAAGAAAGTATTATGACTGCCCGACTTATGATGATCTTGCCTCGGTCAATGAGCTGATCAAAGCCTGCGGATTCCCGGAACTGCCTGCATCGGATGCCATCACTTCTGTTGCGGCAACGAACCGGGCAAATCCAACGATAGAATCCTGGTTGTATTTATTCGATTATGATCTGGCCCTTTATGTAGATATCCCATGCAAGGATGAGACGGTACTAAAAGCTTATCTGGAAGACTACAGTCAGGCTTTGCAGAACGCTGGATTCTATTCTACGGAGAAGGATGAGACGGATACGCAGGAAGATGCGATCAATCTGATGAAAGAGGCAAACAAGCCAACCAATCTGAAGGCAATGCTGGGATTGGAGCCGGACGAGATGATGGCTACGGCAAATGAGTTTGCGGACTTCCGTTATCATTTTGAAGATGGAAAGGTGACGCTTCTGTTTAAAGCAGAGCATTACTATACGCCGGAAGAGACGTCTGCGATGATCGCAGCTGCAGGATTCCCGCAGATCACGTTCCATGATAATGAGTACTTCAGCAGCCGTGATATGAAGAAGTTTGCAAAGGTTGTCCATGGCAAGAATGCTAAATCGTATGTGTCTGTCAACCAGACCTTTGCAAATACGGCTGAAGCGGAAACATTCCTGACTGAACTGGAAGCAAAATTGAATGCGGCTGGGTATGACAGGGAGAATCCTGAAGTGGTCGGATCCCGGAAGCAGATTGCCATTGTGAATCCGACGCAGGATATGATTGTTGGTATCGACCTGTTTGAGCAGCTTGACGGCACAGGCCTGGTCGTGTTGGATTTTGAGGCAGAGTAAATGTCATATAAAAAGGATGCGCACCCGGCTGGATGCGCATCCTTATTTTTTTGTTTCAATGATTTCCGGTTTAGTGTTCTTTCAGCATTTTCTTTGCTTTGCCAAGGAATACCAGGTATACGATAGCAAAGACAATGGTCAATAAAGCACCGATCAGGGCGATGATACCGCTGACCATAACTGCTGCATTTCCGGTAAGGAGCGAAATAACGTTTGCGATGATCGCAAGTGCCAGGATAACTGCCTGCAGGATCGCAACACTTCTTGCTCTCTTAACCATTGCATCCTGATCTAATTGAGCTGCCAGATTGCGGACGCCAATGGTAACAAATGCGCAAATGATGATGGATGAGAATTCTGTAAAGATCGTGGCAATGTCATCGCCAAATCCATTCGCAACCTTCAGAACGGAGAAGACAGTGGAAAGGATGATCAGTACCAGACCGATGATCGCAAAAACAAATGCGGTATAAAAACTGTTGTCATCATGGCTGGCTTTCTTCAAGCCAACGATCTGAAGAATATATCCTATGATTGCAAGTACTGCAGCGATCAGACCGACGACAAGGGCGATCAGAGCAAATACGATGGAGCCTCCTTCTGAAGCACCAAGGAATACAATGCCCAAAATACCAAAGATAGCAACAACAAAACCAAGAATGGAGGAGATCAGGTTCAGTACCTGTGCGGTATGTATTTTTTTCACTCCATTATAGGCATTTGGATATGTCATATTAGTAGTCTCCTTTCGAAATACACTCCATCATTTATATCACATTTGGGCGTTTTCTGTCTATATGAGTTTTGCAGAAGTGCAAAAAAGCTGCCGCTTTGGGCGACAGCTTTTATTTGATTTTTTTGGTCTGGTGTTTATTTTTTGAACAGGCCGGAGAGCAGATCACCCAGGCCGCCGGCTGTATCTTTGCCGTCATTGCCGGAGAACAGATTGCCTATTCCGCCGAGTGCGTCTTTGCCGGAGCCGCCGCCGAATAAGGATCCAACGAGGCTGTTCAGGTCAACATCATCCGGAGCTGCATCCGCTTCTGCTGTTGCCTGTTTGCCCATCATGCTCATCAGAAGCGGAGCCGTTGCGGACAGAATGCTGGAGATGCTTCCTGCGGAAACGCCACTCTGTGCGGATATATTGTTGGCAGCATTAGCAGCACCTTCTTTTCCTAACAGGTGCTCCACGATCTTTCCGCCATCTTCCAGATCAACATTTCCGAGGAAGGAAGACAGGTCGGAAAAATCATCTTTGCCGTGGGAAGCCAGAGCATTGGCAAAGGACTGCGCGGTTTCTGCGTTGGTTGCCTGCCCCTGTGCGCCATTCATAAACAGCGGAAGAACAGAGGAGAGGACGCCGGAGACATCCTTTTCCGATGTACCCGTAAGGTTACTCAGCGATGATACGCTGTCGGACCCCATGATCGTATTGAGAATTGAACCAAAATCCATAAATACCTCCTTATGATTGCAGCATGAAAGCTGAGTTGAAACAAAAAAGGGCTTTCTTCTTTCGAAGAAAACCCTTTATAAAAGACTTTAGATTGCAGGGAACTTGACGTCTCTGTAGTATGCTTGTTTTTCTTTGATCGACGGATCGGTGTCGCGCAGACGGTAGTATTCCATTCTGGTAGCGACAATCTCATCCAGATGATAGCCACGTGCTTCATCGACGTTACGGTCTCTGCAGAGTCCGTTCTCGACGATCTCGAATTTGCCATCTGCTGTCAGCTTAAGTCCGGCACCGCAGACTGCACACTCGTATGGAAACTCAATGCCATCCCAGTGAGGCTCGCCCTTGAAGACCAGGCCGCCATGGCAGTTCGGGCAAAGACCCATGTCCGGATCGCCCAGCCATTTCCGTTCTTCCACCGGGGTCTGGATTGCTTCCACAACGTTTTCACCCAGTTTGTGCACGCGCTCCAGATGTTCCGGATGTGTGACAATGTTGCCAGGCTGTCCAACTCTGGTGACCATGTACTGGTCAATAACATGAACAGATGTTGTGAACATGGATGCGCTGAGGACTTCCAGGGAAAGACCTTGCCAGTCATGGCAGGAACCGCCGACTGCGATCAGCCCGGCGACCATATGCGGATTGACTTTGACAGCACCGATCTTTAAGCGGAATGCCAGCTCGTATGCCAGGAATCTCTGTGCGAAACGAAGATACATGGAGCTTGGTGCCAGGTCGTATGTCGGGCAGCCGACGATCAGACCGTTGCAGGACTGGAAGACGTCCATGATCTTTTCCATATCATCTTTTGCTTTCAGGACGCAGCCCGGATAATCATCACGTTTGCCCATTGCAACGTCGCCCATCATCATGGTGCAGGATTCGCATCCGGTGCAAGGAAGAATGTTGTAATCAAACAGGTTAATGAAGATGCATTCTGCGCCTTTTGCCTGTGCAGCCAGCAGAGCTTCTTTGACTGCGATATCACTGTTACCGTTGTGCCGTCCGGCACTGATACCTAAAACCTTCATATATTTCTCCTTTTCTTGTGTTTTGGGTTTTGCGCGGTTTGTTTTTATGGAAAAATTATAGCATTTGCGTATAGTGCGGACAATCAACAAAAAAACGGATTCTGTCTAATAAATGAAGAGATCAGACTAACGGGAGAGCGCTCTCTTCTTTTTCAGGATAAACTGTACGACAGCTAAAAGGAGAAGAATGCCGCCGAAGATCGGATAATAAACGATCAGACGGTTGGTCGTGCCGTAAATATCCAGAACCCCTTTCCAGATACTGCCTACAGTTAAAAGCGCAATGGCGTAGTTCCATAGTCTGAGAGCCAGGGCCGGGATCTGCACCTTTGTTTTCAGCAGGATGCTCTGCAGGATGGCTCCGGCAACAAGCGGGATGGTGAACGCAAATGCCATGAAAGGAGAGAAGACACCATGGCTGAAAAGCTCATAGACCAAACCGAAGACTGCAAAAAAAACTGCTGCAATAAAGTGCCAGAGAATATAATTTTTACGTTGTTTAACCGATGTATACAATGTCGCTCACACTCCTTTCTGAAATCTGATTTCCATTTGTGGTCGGGTTGTTGATGACTTGTCCGTTATAGTACATAGTGGAGGATCCGCCTCCGTCCAGGTTGTAGGCTGTTGTCACACCAAGACTTTGCATGAATTCGGCCAGCTCATACAGGGAAAGGCCTTCGCTTTCTGACGTTCTGCCGTCCGATACAACAAACACAAAATGGTTGCTGTCAATGATTCCGATGGCTGTTCGTGGATTGCTTGCCTTTGCTTTGCCTACTTCCTCATCTTCTGTAACAGCAATCTGCGAATCCTCGATCAGGGCAGGGCCAAAACAGAAGGCCTGCCAGACTCCTTCATCTAGCAGCTCCTGCGCTGTCTTTTCACTCGCATATTCGATGGAGACACTTCCATCTTTATAGATGCAGAGGATGTCTTTGCTGTTGCAGCTGTCCCGGTAGATCACGCCGTTCCGGATGACGTAGCCGTTTTCCTGTGAGCCATAGTAATCGCCATTGATGGCCAGGACGGCATTGTTAGCGGCTGCGATCGCAGATGTTTTTTCTGTAATATTTCTGCCATAGGTATCATCCGCAAACGCAGTCTTGAGATACTGTACGGAAGAGAGGGTGATATCTGCAACGTAGATCGTGGTATCGTATTCGTAGTATTCGTCCAGGGTGATGCTGTAAGGGTCTATGGTTTCGTTTGTATTGTCATCAGCTGCCTCATCAGATGTTTCACCTGAATTGTGCGCGGCTACGATGATGCCGTCACTGTTGCTCCCTGAAGAAACAGATGTGGATGTGTTATCAAACATGACTGTGCTGTTCTGCGAAACATTTGTTGCATAAGTTTTTGGGATCACAAAGGTATCCAGTGCTACATAGATCGTGAAGGCAAGGAGTAGAGCCCAGAAACAGATTGATAGTATTTTTGCTTTCATAATGTAATGTCCTTTTGTTGGGGTTTGTAAAATATATGTTTCAAATCTTTGAATACAAAATGTCATTTTCATGAAACCAATGTGAAGAGCTGCAGTAAAAATGTAATGGAATATTAATCCTTAGTTAATTGACGGAGAATCATATTTTCTATACCATTTGATTCACAGGAAGAGTCTCTTCCAGGTTTCTTTTGACCAATTCGGTCGGGGTTTCATTTTTTATAAAGTATCAATAAATCCTTAAATGAACTTTAATTGGGTTTTTAGTCATGTTTCGTTGACACACGTATTAATACGTATTATATTGGGATGTGAAGGAAGGAACGATGCATAACATTTTGAAACAGGCTGGGATCAAGAAGTAAGGAGGAAAGTATGGGCAAGTATTATTATCCGGCTGTTTTTACACCGGAAAAAGAAGGGTATAGTGTGGCCTTTCCGGATCTGGAAGGATGCTATACCTGTGGAGATGATCTGCAGGATGCTTTGTGGATGGCACAGGATGTTCTTGCCTGCTGTCTCTGTGATATGGAAATTGACGATCAGGTAATTCCGCCTCCGTCTTATTTGGAAGAAATCAAAACGGAAAGAGGAGAGTTTGTGAATTATATTACCTGTGATACAGAATTTTACCGCAGACAATATAAAAAGATTTCCGTCAAGAAGACTCTGACGATTCCGCAATGGCTGAATGAAGCTGCCATTGTTCGCAATGTTAATTTTTCACAGGTTCTGCAGGATGCACTTCTGGAATTAGTGAACAAATAAAGAGAACAGTTAAAGAATAGAAAAAGTCCGGAGGATCACTCCGGACTTTTTTAAAGAAGTTATATTTAATGGTTTGCGTGTGCTGCATAGAACGGCATACCATACTGGAAATGTTCCTGCACGAAATGCTGCATCCAGGCGCCGCCCAATGAGATTGGGTAGACCACGTAGCTGCCGCCTGGGGCAAGCAGATCGATCACGCGGCGGTATTCTGCCTTGATCTGTTCCGGTGTTACATCCGGCTGCTCTAAAACATACTGATTGTCAAAGCCACCGCAGAATGTGATCTTATCGCCGTAGCGTTTTTTCAATTCTCCGAGGTTCGGATTGCTGCCGCCCTGCAGGGTATCGATCGCATCGACACCAATCTCGATCAAATCATCGAACAACGGCTCAATGTATCCGCAGCTGTGGTGCTGATAGATCAGCCCGTCTTTATGCACCTGTTCCACCATCTTTGCCAGATTCGGTTTGATGAGCTTGCGCCAGGTGTCCATCGGCATGAAGAGATTGTGTGCGCTGCCATAGTCATCGTGTCCGTTGATGCCGTCGACTTTATAATACGTCGCGATCTTATGGAAGTATTTGCATTTCCAGTCAGCGATGGCCGAGAAGTAATCGGCACAGGCTTCCGGCTCTTCGATCAGATCGCAGAGTGCGTTGGAAAAACCTTCCAGTGCATGCATGCGCTCGAATGGTCCGTTGATGACCATGCACATGTAAAACTTGCTCTCGTCATCCCAGATGCTGTGGCCATCTTCAAATGGTTTCAGGCCGCGGCCGGCGACCAGACCGCTGATATCGGTGCGTCCGTCTATCTCCGCTTGTTTTACCCAGTCAATGGCATCCAGATCCGGAAACTTGACCTTCTGCCAGTCCGTGATGCTGTCAATCAGATGATTCTGCGTGGTCATCGGCGCGTTAGCGATTCGTTCGAATTTCCATTCGACGCCAAAGCCATCCAGGCCGGACTCCAGACCGCAGTAACGCTCCATGGTCGGGTTCGCCTGAAAGCCCGCGATGTCCGTAAACATGGACGGGATGTAATAAGGCTGCTTGTGCTGGTAAGCCAGCATGATGTTTTCTTTTGGTTTGATCTGTGGACGTCCTTCCATGATTCTTCCCCCTATCTTACATGAACCTGTTGGACTGCCTGAATGATGCTGCGGGTCAAGTGCTGACCGGCGGCAGCATCAAAAGATTACCTTTATCTTATATTAAAGGAAGGGGAGAGGAGTGGTGATACCAAAACGTTGTCTGGTGATAACAAATTGTTATCACTCCATATTCGTAAACATCGGGATCGCCGGGTTATAGTTGTCGACTTTCCAGACAAAACAGGTATTGGCATTATTGCCTCCCGGAGACAGCGGAATGTTTTCCAGCAGACGGATAGAGGAGCTTGCCACAATATTGGACGTATGATTGACCAGGCCGAATCCCAGTCCAGCCTCGATCCACATCATAACGGTGGCCAGGTTTGGCGCGTAACGGATGTCTGCATATTTGAGGGGACTGCGTTTTAGAAAAGCATGGACCAGTTCATAACCGGCGCGGCAGTCATCCGGTGAAATGATGATCAGTGTTTCTTCAGCCAGATCTTCCATCTTGATAACTTTTTTGCGTCCGGTTTTGGTGTGTTTAGAAATGGCGAAAACAGTTGAGTCTTCATAAAACTGGGAAATGATGACACCATCCATAGCGGCGACATCGAAATCCAGTGTAACTGCAATATCGATTTCCCCTGCATTGAGCCAGCTGCGAAGATCATGGAACGATCCCTGACGGAAGATCAGATCGATGTTAGGGTTGGCTTTCATAAATTCCATGACACGCGTTGTCAGTTTTTCACTGACGAATTGGCCGCCGAGGAGCCCCAACGTTAAAGTGCCGGAATAGCCCTGTCCGATCTTTTGCACTTTGCGGACCGCTTCTTCCAGCTGGTTTTCAAAGTTAGAGAGTTCTTTGACCAGGACGGCTGCCGCCGGCGTTAGCCTGACATTGTGCCGGTCGCGGATAAAGAGCAGAGTATTCAGCTCACGCTCTAAAGAAACGATCTGCCGTGACAGGCCAGGCTGGGAGATAAACAGCTGCGAAGCTGCTTTGGTGAAGTTTAATGTTTCGGCCAGTGCCAGAAAGCATTTGATCTGCGTCGTGTTCATACGGACCTCCGATTAAAAAGGGGTTGATTCTATTGCTGATAATGAACTGTTTGATACTTTATGCAGGATTATTATAACAGATTTTTAAGTGTAATATTCATTTTTATAAAAACTTCGCTTGACAATATAGAAATATTTGATAAAATTATATTTGATAAAATATAAAGGAGGAGAAAACAGATGGAATATGACTACAAAGAAGCGATGAAACTTGACCACCAGCTTTGCTTTCCTCTTTATGCAGCTGCGCGCAATGTGATCAATCTTTACACGCCGCACCTGAAGCCTTTTGGACTGACCTATACGCAGTATCTTGTTTTCCTGGTTCTCTGGGAGAAAGACGGGATCCCGGTAGGGGAGATCTGTGAAAAGCTGATGCTGGACAACGGGACCATCTCACCGCTGCTTAAGAAAATG
>JAFWLF010000125.1:0-3180 GCA_017511185.1 Lachnospiraceae bacterium
GCCATGTAAGGTCCGCCATATCAGCGAGGTAGCTGCAGAACTGATCGCAGACGGTAAACTGCAGCTGCATCCGGTTTCTCTAAATGGACCTGTCACCTATCACGACCCTTGCATGCTCGGCAGGCAAAGTGAGGAATACGTTCCTTGGGACGGAGAGATAAAACCATATGGGCTTCTTGACCCTCCGAAAGTCTGGCTGCGCGGAGAACACGGCGTTTACGATGCACCTCGTGAAGTCCTTAAGGCCATTCCGGAACTGGAACTGTGCGAAATGCCTAGAAACAGCGAAGAATCCTTCTGCTGCGGAGCGATGGCTATTGATGAAGACTTTCGTACATGGACCGGCGCTGAGCGTCGCCGAGAGGCAGAACAATGTGGCGCTTTGGCTCTGGTTACGGCTTGTCCATTCTGTCTGGATGCTCTTGATGCAAAAGAAAAATCCGAACTGCCTTGTTATGATCTGAGCGTTTTGCTTGCAAATGCACTGGAAGGAGGAGAAGCATGAGCCTTTCCCGTGATATATACACCCAATTAGAAGCCATCGTCGGGGCGGAAAACATCAGCGATAAAGAATACATTCTCGCCGGAAACCGCAACCGCACGCCGGAATATCCTTTTGAATATCATACCGCCGACGCGATCATTATGCCGGAATCCACAGAACAGGTACGTGATATTATCCGCATCTGCAATCAGAACGACATTTGTTTTGTCACCACCGTTTCCGGTGCCAGTGCCGATGCTTATCCAAACCGCGGAGGAACACTTCTGATCGATCTGAAACGGATGAACCAGATCCTTGAGATTAATACCGAAGATGGCTACGCCGTCATCGAACCAGGAGTACGCCATGTGCAGCTTTATCCGGAATTACGGCGGCAAGGATTCAGTTATGCGATCGCTGCTGTCGGTCCTGGCGGTTCTGTTCTTTCCAACTTTACCAGTACGGCCGGAGAAAACCATAATATGTACGGTGCTTCACGCGCCAACCGCTATATACTTGGAATGGAATATGTTACCCCGGAAGGTGAGATCCTGCGCACAGGTTCTTTGCAGACAAACTCCGGCTGGTTCTGTCCGGACGGTCCTGGTCCATCTATCCGCGGACTGCTAAGAGGTTTTTACGGAAATCATGGACAAATGGGAGTCATCACCAAAACTGCGATCGCGATCATTCCTTGCCGCGGTCCACGTGATTTTACCTTAGAAGGACACACCCCAAACCACAAGGTCTATCAGCCTAGTGACAGCGCACAGGTTTATCTTTTCAACTGTCCTAATCTGGATGCTGCCTGTGAGGCGATCCTGCGCATGGGCGAGGTGGAAATTGCAGCCTCGGTCACCAAGTTTTTCTATCTGACATTAGCTGTTATGATGACCGATTCCGCAAACGCATTCCACGAGCTCTGGCCAAGGATCCGCAGGGAACTGCCAATCCCTCTGGTGGTCTACCTGGCTCCTCAATCTGCAGAAGAACTGGCTTACGAAGAAAAACTGCTGTTTGAGATTGCAGAAGAAACCGGCCTTAAACGAGCCGCATCGGATCTGGAAAACTGGTTCCGGTCTCATATGGACTTCTTTATGGTCGTTGGAATGCTGCAGAGAGTTCTGCGTCTTGGCGGCGGCTGGATGCCAATCAAGCTTGGCGCTGATTCTGTTACCCATATGTTCGAAGTCGGTAAGAGCGTTCCGGAATTCATTTATAAATATACAGAAAACGGCACGATCTTTGATGCCCCAGACAACTTTCAGATCGCGCCGATGGAATATGGCCACTTTGCCTATATTGAATTGTTGTTTATGTACGACCGTACCAATCCGGAAGTCGGGAAAGGGGTCGCCGAGTTTCGGCAGGCGTCCAGAGATACAGACATTGCGCATCATTTCCACGCAGAAACTCCGGGCTGTCTGAATGCTGTAACGCAGCAGCTTGGACCTCTGTATATGAACTATCATCTCTGGCTGCGCAAGCTGAGAGAAGCATTTGATCCAAAGAACCTGGCGAACCCGATCCTAAAAGAATAGCCGGACTGTTATTTTAATACTCTATCCAGGAAAGCAAATCTGCTTTCCTCCAACTGCTCTGACTCGTAAGCCGGATCTCCGTGTTTTCCGCCCGGGATCGACTCCAGTGTTGCCCTGCCATCCCCGCAGACAGCATTGACGCGGTTTACAAACTCTACAGAGCTCTGATATGGTACAACCTCATCTTCCATGCCTGCCTGTATCAACACAGGCGGGCAATTTTTTGATACATAACTGATCGGAGATACCATCGAAGCAATTCCTTTTGATTCCCTGCAGTTCACGCCAGCAAAAAGATCGGCAAAATTTGCGATCTTAACACCGCTTGGCATTGGCGGAGCATCTTCCGAAAACTGCGATGCCAGAATGATGTCATACAGGCCGAACATACCGATCATCGCCTGCACGGAACTGTCACAATCCGGTGCTCCCATGCTCCGGTCCTCGAGAGCCTCAACGCCTGCAGACGTTGCGAGTATGGAGGCAAAGTATGCGCCAGCGCTGTCACCGGAAACGGCAAACCTGGCCGGATCCAGACAATATTTTTCTGCATTTGCCCGCAGGAAACGGACTGCTGCCTTTACATCATAGACCGGATAAGGAAAGATCACTTCACCGATCAGACGGTAGTTTACATTGACAACCGCGTAACCGCGCAGCAGACCATTGATCAGATAAATACACTGTGAGTCACGTTTATGTCCACCTATAAAGGCGCCGCCATGAAACTGGATCAGAACCGGAAACGGACCATCTCCTTCTTCCGGAAGAAAAATGTCCATTGTTTGATTCGGATTGTCTGTTCCGGCATATGGAACGTCAAGATACTTCCGTGTAATGCCGCTGACATCTACATCCGGCTGCAGGAAAGGTGGTGCATCTGGCGGTAAAGGAATAATTTTAATTACTGACATATAGAAATTCCTCCTATTTATTCAAAACAATTAGAATGTTCCGATATCCATTGCTGCATAAAAACCGCTGACAACAGCCTCTCCGATGCGTGCGGTCTGTGCAGCGTCTCCGATAATATCCACATATGGCGCTTTATCCGCAACTTCATAAAACAGCTGATTATTACTCTTCATGCCGATTGCATAGAAGACCGAATCTGCTTTTTTCAGGATCTCTTTTCCGCCCATCGCATAACGGACA
>JAFWLF010000126.1:0-3495 GCA_017511185.1 Lachnospiraceae bacterium
GGTGCAAAAGCACCACAAGAGCACGAATGGAGGGAGTTTACACACCCGTCATCAGTGGTTCGCCAGATAAGCTTCGACACGCTTTGCAACGTTCTCTTTTCGTGTACCTTTTACCTGATCCCGGGGATATGTGTGAGCCTTGATCGGCAGGTTGTCGAATGCCATGCAGGCATTATAGCCCATTTTGCCAATAACGTCGATTGCTTCCGACCAGTCCGTCCATTTTCCGCTTTCGGCACTGACGAAGCTCTCCCCGGGGTTCACTATGCCTTTCGCGAAGAATTGCAGTTCATATTCATCATCTTCATGAGCTCTATTATATGCTTTTATGCCTTTTTTATTATAGCTTCTGGTATTGACAAGGGCATACTTTACGCCGTTCCCGACAGGAACGCTTTCCAGAATGACGATCCCGATCCGGGTGTCTTTCGGAAGCAGAAGGTTCTTTGCCAGATTCAGCCTGTGGTACCCGGCGAACTTAAATGTTTCCGTTATGCTGCCTGCCAGCAGACCGTCTGTCGGCTGTTTTGCGTCTTCATCCAACAGGTAGATCAAAGCGGTCACCGTAGTGTCCATGTCCCCCGTTATGGCTGAAACGTACTGCAGCACGCTTTCCTCTTCCACTTCAAAAATATTGGCGGCATATACCGGCGTATCGAAAAGAGTCGAGTTGAAGATATGCGCGGGCATATTGTCATATTCTAAAGTGTTCCTGTCATCCATCTGCAGTGCTGTATCTGACGTTTCGTATTCAAAAGTGCAGATGTTGCATATAGTCATATCATAATAGGAAAGCATGAAATATCCATCGTTCCCCCATTCTTCGCCCCAGCTGTTCTTTACGATCCATGCGCCATCCGCAGGAGGTCTAAAGCCCTCCGGCCAGTTGTCGGCAGCAAATCTATCGTCCCAGCCGACGATCGTCACGGCATGACTGGTGGGGACTTTTTCATATGCATACTGTGCATAGATAACAGGATCGGATCCGATAAAGCTCATATAGCCCGGTATGTTTTCCTGTTCCACGATCTCATCGTAGGATAAACTGAAATAGTCGCTCATGAAAATCCGGATCATCTGATCCCGGCCCAGGCTTTCAATGTCGTAAGTATCCTCCGGCATATCGTTGAGACGAAGGCGTAATCGGACAGCGTTTTTCCATTCCTCATCGGTAAGGCTGTCAGGGTCTGTGAACCCGGTTCGGAGGTCTATATACCACGCTTTTTCATCCTCCGTTAACTGGTTGGAGTCTTTCAGCATCTCCTGCAGTTCTTTCCGCTTTTCTTCCTTTGTCATCTCCGGTCTGGACTGATCCGCATAAAAGCATATCGCCACGGCACGGCCGTCAAGCAGCTCCGATTTGATGATTTCCGCCGATTCCGGTCTGTAAACACTTTCCCCCTTTTCATCGATTGTCAGAGGATTCGGAAGGATGTTCGCGTCTTTCAGCTCGAAGCTGGCGGCAAACCTCATCTCTTCCTGAATGCTCCAGTCTCCATCCATATCCTTCTGCCCGTTGCTGTCGGAATATGGTGCGAACTTTTCTTTGAGAATGCCGCTTCCGTGCGACAGAGTCGTCACAGCCAGATAATAGTTTCCGACCAGATCCATAGGATTCACTTCCGTTCCATCCAGAAGGTGGTACCCCTCTCCTGCCTGTCCCGGTTCATTAAAACATTCCCAATCTACGGTACTATACAAAGTACCCGATAGATAAGGCTTATAGCACTCCTGACGATGGACACCCCATAAAAACCTTTGCACATGTTGACTATATGCAGTTTTTCTGCTTGCATATGCAGATATTGAAGGGGTTGCATATTTGACTTTTTTCGTATAAACCTCTTGATATATGGTACTGTATATGATATAATGTACTATATATTGAGGAGGTTGCTATGGCTGTTCCAAAATACATTCGCTCAGTGCCCAGACCGGTCAACACCGTCGTTATTGATAACGGGAAAGAAGGGCCCACACGTTATGCAGTTCGGGAACGCAAAGGCATTCAGTATGTATCCGGTGGTAATCCGCAGCCGCAGAATGGCCGGGTGATCGGGCATATCATCGACGGTGTTTATGTGCCAAAGCTTCAGTCCGTAGCGGATGCTGCTCCTGATATGCTCTCATATGGGGCGGTTGCTTTTGCCAAGTCCGTGTCATCCGACCTGTTGTCTGAGCTGCTTCAGGTTTATGATGCAAAAGATGCGTATTGCATCATGGCCATAGCAACGCTCCGAGTCATCAAACCAAACGTGACAGCCAGCCGTCTGGGGACACACTATCGAAGGACATTTGTCTCGAAGTATTATCCTGGAGTGGCCATTTCGCAGAACAGCGTCTGTGATTTCCAGCAGAAACTGGGACAGGCGGGTCTGCAGCGCAGGGCTTTTTACCAGCTTCGTATGTCAAAGGTGATTGCGGATCACCACATCGCCATTGATGGAACACTGAAACAGGATTCGAGCATTGTGAATGACCTCTCTGCCTTCTCATATAAGGCTAAGAAAAAAGGCTGTCAGGAGGTATCAGTCCTCTACGCCTATGACATAGAAGCCATGGAGCCGATCTGCGCTGAAGTGTTTCCAGGCAACAGCACGGATGCCGCTTCCTATCGATCCTTTATACGGGACAATGACATCAGGCGGGGCATCATCGTTGCGGATAAGGGCTTTCCGCCAAGCAGCATCCAGGATGAACTGAAAGAACGTCCTGATCTGCATTTCCTGACACCGATCAAGCGGAATGATGTCCGCATTGCAAACAACGATATGCTTGCCTTCGACGGCGTGATAACAGGGGTTGATGACCACGTCGTATATAAAAAAGCAACAATCAAGGGCGGTCGGTTCCTGTATGCTTACAAATCTTCAAACAAGGCAAGAGCGGAAGAATCTGCATACCTTTCAAGAAGAGAAAAGAAGCAGGACTTTAGTAGCGAAGGCTACGCCAAAAAGAAGGAACTGTTCGGCGTAATCGTTTTTGAATCCGACCAGGATCTTGATCCTAAAACAGCTTACACATGCTATGATGACCGCTGGCTACTGGAGCTGGTGTTCAACAGGTACAAAAGCGACGAGTGCCTCGATAAAACAAATGTCCAGGGCGACTTCTCGGTTATAGGCTCAGAGTTCATCAACTTCATCTCAACGGTAATAACGTGCAGGCTGATAAAGAAGGCACGTGAAGCCGGACTGCTTAATGAGATATCCTATGGTGATCTCATGGATGATCTTTTATCTGCCTGGCGGAAGGTCAATGCTCCCGAAGGGCTTCCTGAAACCGGCGATAAACATTGGGTTCATACGCTAAAAACAGTCTTTGATGAGCTTGAAGCTCTTGGCTTATCGAAACCCATTCCGAAACCGGAACCGAAGAAACGGGGGCGCCCACGTACAAATCCTGTTGATGAGAAGCCAAAGCGGAGACCCGGCAGACCAAAGAAAAACACATGATCAACGGGTGTCTATAGTACCGCAGATTGGGAAATTCTTA
>JAFWLF010000127.1:0-37680 GCA_017511185.1 Lachnospiraceae bacterium
CTCTGTGCCGCACTGAGTGTTGTGTTTTGTATCATCCTGCACAAAACAGAGCACTTTTTAAAGAAGCTCCTGAAGAATCAGTATTTGAGGACAGTCGTCGGCGGTGCACTGGTGATCGGTATCACACTCCTTTTGGGCACCAGGGATTATAACGGCGCCGGGGGTCCGTTGATCGAACAGGCATTAAATGGAAATGCCCTCTGGTATTCCTTCCTGATCAAGATGATCCTAACGGCAATCACTTTAGGCGCCTGCTATAAAGGTGGTGAGATCATTCCGACGATTTTTGTCGGCGCAACGTTTGGCTGTGTGGTGGCACCGCTTTTGGGATTGCCGGCAGCAACCGGTGCAGCACTGGGCATCTGTGGTCTTTTCTGTGGTGTGACAAACTGCCCGCTGGCCAGCATTGCCCTTTGTTTTGAATTATTTGGCATTTCCGGTCTGCCTCTGTTTCTGATCGTTGCAGCAGTCAGTTTCCGTCTGTCCGGCTATTACAGTCTGTACACCGGACAGAAGATCATGTATTCCAAATCACATCCGCTGCTGATCAACCGGAAGACGTGGAAATAGCATAAATAAAGGATTTTTCAGATATTTTGATTGACAATTGGTATAATTACTGATAATCTATACAGGCTGTGAGCCTTTTCTTGGAAACAGGACACTCCAACCTTTTCTCAGAAAATGGCGGTTTTAATAAGAAGGAGGATTTTTCATTATGATTACACAAGAAGTAAAAGCGCAGATCATCAAGGATTTCGGAAAAACACCGGAAGATACCGGATCTACAGAAGTTCAGGTTGCTATCCTTACTTACAGGATCAAAGAACTGACCGAGCACCTGAAAACACATCAGAAGGATCACCACTCCAGAAGAGGTCTTCTGAAGATGGTAGGTAAGAGAAGAGGTCTTCTGGATTACCTGATGAAGAAAGACATCAACGCTTACCGTGAACTGATCGAAAAACTTGGTATCAGAAAATAATTAACAAGCATGTTCCAATAGACTTTAGGGATTTTCCTTAAAGTCTATTGTTATATAGGCATATGGCCTGGAAGAAGAAGGAAAAAAAGACAAAAATGGGGCATACCGCCCAGAAGAAGGAGAACAAATGAGCAAAGAATTCAAAACGTATGAAATGGAACTCGCAGGCAGAACATTGAAGGCAGAGATCGGCCGCGTTGCTGCACAGGCAAACGGCGCTGTCTTAATGCACTATGGTGATACGGTTGTTCTGTCTACTGCAACTGCATCGGAGAAGCCGCGTGATGGCATCGATTTCTTCCCGCTGAGTGTGGATTTTGAAGAAAAAATGTATTCCGTCGGCAAGATCCCGGGAGGATTTACAAGAAGAGAAGGACGTCCATCCGACAATGCTATCTTAACCAGCCGTGTCATTGACCGTCCAATGCGTCCACTGTTCCCGAAGGATTACAGAAACGATGTTGTATTAAACAACCTGGTCATGAGTGTGGACCCGGACTGCTCCGCAGAGCTTACCGCTATGTTAGGAAGCGCACTGGCAACCTGCATTTCAGATATTCCGTTTGATGGTCCGGTCGCTATGACGCAGGTCGGCCTTGTAGATGGAAAACTGGTTTTCAATCCGAACGAAGAAGAAAAACTGGCAACCGATCTGTCTCTGACAGTTGCATCTACACCGGAAAAAGTTATCATGATCGAAGCTGGTGCAAAAGAAGTTCCGGAAGATAAAATGGTAGAGGCTATTTTTGCCGCACATGAACTGAATAAAGAGGTCAACGCATTCTTCGCTAAGATCATCGCAGAAGTCGGCAAAGAAAAACATGAGTATGAGCGTCATGTGATCCCGGAAGAGGTCGCAGAAGCAATTGAAAAATTAGTTCCTGCTGAAGAAATGGAAGAAGCAGTTTTTGCTGATGAAAAACAGGTTCGTGACGCCAATATCGCAAAGGTCACTGAAAAGGTGGAAGAAGCATTTGCCGAGGAGCATGAAGACTGGCTGGACTATGTTGGAGAAGCTATTTATGCTTACCAGAAAAAGACTGTTCGTAAAATGATCCTGAAAGATCACAAACGTCCGGATGGCCGTGCAATCGACCAGATCCGTCCGCTGTCTGCAGAGATTGATCTGCTTCCAAGAGCACATGGTTCAGGTATGTTCACCCGTGGACAGACACAGATCATGACGGCTACCACTTTGGGACCTTTAAGCGAAGCACAGAAAATTGATGGTCTGGATGTACATGTTACTTCCAAGAGATATATGCATCAGTACAATTTCCCGGGATATTCTGTAGGTGAAGCAAAACCAAACCGCAGCCCGGGACGTCGTGAGATCGGTCATGGCGCATTGGCTGAAAGAGCACTGCTGCCGGTCCTTCCGAGTGAGCAGGAATTCCCATATGCACTGCGTCTGGTTTCTGAAACATTTGAATCAAATGGTTCTACCAGCCAGGCATCTGTATGTGCATCTACCCTCAGCCTTATGGCAGCAGGTGTTCCGATCAAACGTCCGGTAGCAGGTATTTCCTGCGGTCTGGTGACCGGAGACTCCGATGATGATTATCTGGTACTGACAGATATCCAGGGTCTGGAAGATTTCTTCGGTGATATGGACTTTAAGGTTGCAGGTACCGATGTAGGTATTACAGCGATCCAGATGGATATTAAGATCCATGGTCTGACCAGAGCTATCGTGGAAGAGGCAATTGCAAGAGCAAAACAGGCAAGAACCTATATCCTGCACGAAGTTATGCTTCCGGTCATCGCAGAGCCTAGAAAAGAAGTTGGCAAATATGCTCCGAAGATCATCAGCATGCAGATCGATCCGGATAAGATCGGTGATGTGGTCGGTAAGCAGGGCAAGGTCATCAACGAGATCATTGCAAGAACCGGCGTGAAGATCGATATTAACGATGACGGTCTGGTTTCTATCTGCGGTGTTGAAAAAGATAAACTGGAAGAAGCACGCGATATGATCGATACGATCGTTTCTGAGTTTGAAGAGGGCCGGATCTACGAAGGAACCGTTGTTTCTATCAAAGACTTTGGCGCATTCCTCGAGTTTGCACCTGGTAAAGAAGGCATGGTCCATATCTCCAAGATCGCTCCGACAAGGATCAATCATGTAGAGGATGTTCTTACATTAGGCGATGTGGTCAAAGCAAAATGTATGGGCAAAGACAAGATGGGCAGAGTTTCCTTCAGCATCAAAGATGCAAACAGAGACATGCAGAAAGAGCAGAGGAAAGAAGCTCAAAAAGAAACAACTGAGGAAGTTGAATAATCAAAATCAGCTATATTGCTGTATGGATGTCGGCATTGCATTTCGCAATGCCGACGTTTATAATTTTCAGGTAAAAAAGTCTGAAAAAAAGGCGTTCATCAGAGAATTATGAGTTATATAGAACTGAAAAATGTTGTAAAGGAATATGCCTCTTCCGGCGCCGTCACACTGCGTGCAGTTGACGGAATGAGTTTTGAGATTGAAAAAGGAGAATTTGTCGTAATTGTGGGGCCATCCGGTGCCGGGAAAACGACGGTCCTGAATATGCTGGGAGGAATGGATACCATTACGTCCGGAGAAATCTGGGTGGATGGAGCGGATATTTCCAAATATAATGCAAAACAGCTGACAAAATACCGCCGGTTTGATGTCGGCTTTGTCTTTCAGTTTTATAATCTGGTGCCAAACTTTACGGCATTGGAAAATGTGGAGCTGGCAAACCAGATCAGTAAGAACCCGCTGAATGCGAAAGATATCATGGAGGAAGTGGGCCTTTCGGAGCGGCTGGATAACTTTCCGGCACAGCTTTCCGGAGGAGAACAGCAGAGAGTTTCAATTGCCCGTGCATTGGCGAAAAATCCAAAGCTTATGCTTTGCGATGAGCCGACCGGCGCATTAGATTACAATACCGGCAAGACGATCCTGAAACTGCTTTCTGATATGTGTAAGGAAAAAGAAATGACAGTTATCGTGATCACCCATAACCAGGCGATCGCGCCAATGGCTGACCGCATTATCAATATTAAAAACGGAAAAGTGGAAAAGGTAGAAATGAATGAGTCTCCTGTTTCCATTGACGAAATAGAATGGTAGGAAAAAGGCATTGAAGATACTCCACAAGGATGTATTTCGTGAAATCAAAAATTCTGTGGGACGGTTCGTGTCCCTTTTTCTTATTGTGTTCATTGGAGTTGCTTTTTATGCCGGTATCCGGTCCTGCCATCCGGATATGCAGGTCAGTGCAGATACCTTCTATGACCAGACAAATCTGGCCGATATCCGTGTCATGTCTGCCCTGGGTATCACAGAAGACGATGTCCGGGCATTATCCAAAGTAAAAGGCGTAGAAAAGGTCATTGGCACCTATGGGTACGATTTCCTTTGCAAATTAGATGATCAGCAGTATGTCGTCCATGTGATGGCGCAGACGGAAGGAATCAATGATATTGTTCTGAAATCCGGCAGAATGCCGCAGAAAGAAAATGAATGTCTGATCGATGACTATTATATGCGTATGCGGGATTACAGGATCGGCAGTGAAATAGAGCTGTTTTCCGGAAATGATACCGATCCTCTGGAAGTTATTTCAGAAAACAAGTTTGTGGTCACGGGCAGCTTTGTTTCTTCGGCTTATCTCTCCATGTCTATGGGTAATTCCGCTATTGGGTCCGGCCGGGTGGAAGGTCTGATGATCGTAAAGCCGGAAGTATTTCTGCTGGATGTATATACGGAGGCTGATATTCTGGTTGATGGAGCAAAAGACCTGCAGTGCTATTCTGATGATTATACAGATCTGATCAAAGAGGAAACGGACCAGATCAAAGAGATCGCTCCGACACAGGAAAAAATCCGTTATGACAGTGTGATCAGTGAGGCAAATGAAAAGCTGGCTGAAGCAAAAAAGGAATATGAAGACGGAAAAAAGAAGCTGGACGATGCAAAAAAAGAGTACGCGGATGGAAAACAAAAACTGGACGATGCAAAAGCACAGGTAAACAGCGGAAGTGCACAGATCGAGAGCGGATGGGCACAGGTCAATACCGGACAGGCAGCTTTGGATGATGCGAAAAAGCAGTATGAAGAAGCAAAGCAGGAATTTTTGATCCAGAAAGCTGTGGCTGAGGCGGAAATCAGCTTTCATCTGCAGGAATTGGAATACGTAAAAAATTATGTAGAAGAGCATTTTCCGATTGATTCCGAAGCAATCGAGGAGATCAAACAGTTTATTTATGAAATGACTGGCGAATATGTCGGACTGGATGGCTTGAATGAGATCATCAACGGGCTGAAAGCAGAAGTAGATGCAAAAATTGCCGATGGACAGCGCCAGCTGGATGAAGCCTGGGCTCAGATTACCGCAAAAGAGGCGGAACTGGAAAATGCGAAGGCCCAGCTTTATCAGGCGGAAGCAGATGTTGCCTCAGCTAAAAAAGAAATAGAGGATGGAGAGAAAAAACTAAAGGATGCTGAAAAAGAAATCGCGGATGGTGAAGCAAAGCTGAAAGAAGCAGAAGAAGAATTAGACGAAGCTGAGCAGCAGATATCAAAAATTGAACGTTCGGAATGGTATGTCCTGAACCGCAATTATCTGACAGAATATTCCTCTTATAAATCCGATGCGGAGCGGATCGGAAACATTGGAAAAGTTTTCCCGGTCATCTTCTTTATTGTCGCTGCATTGGTATGTCTGACAACTATGACACGTATGGTGGATGAGGAACGGACTACGATCGGTACGCTGAAAGCGCTGGGATACGGAAAAGCATCCATCATGCGAAAGTATCTCCTGTATGCACTTCTGGCAACGGCACTGGGATCGGTTGGAGGCGCGCTGGTAGGCAGTAAAGTTCTTCCATACGTCATCCTTCATGTGTATAAACTACTGTATCCGAATATTGAGGTACTTGTTTACCCATATTCTCTGGAGCATTGCCTGGTAGCCGGCGGTGCGGCGCTTGTCTGCATTATGGCAGCAACGTTGTTTGCCTGCACCAAATCCCTGATGGAAGTTCCTGCTTCCCTCATGCGGCCGGTTTCTCCAAAACAGGCCAGAAAACTCCTGTTGGAACGGATACCTTCTTTGTGGAGAAAAATCAGGTTCACCTGGAAAAATGCACTTCGGAATTTTGTCCGCTACAAGAAACGGCTCTTTATGACTTTGTTCGGTATTTGCGGGTCCACAGCGCTGCTGTTGGTGGGATTTGGACTGAAAGATGCGATCAATACGATATTGTATGCCCAATATGGAGATATTTGCCTGTACGATGAGGTGATCAGTATCGATCAGGATGCTACGGAACGAAACCGGAAAGAGTTGGATGATGTACTGCAGAGCGATCTGCGGTTTGACAGCCATTTGTATATCTATCAGACATCGATCGACTGTGAATCAGAGAATTCGGAGGAAGTCCTGTCCTGCTTTATCTTTGTCCCGGAAGATCCGTCTAAAATGGATCAGAATATTATTTTGAAAGACCGGAAAACAAAAGAGCAGTTTTCTTTAAATGATACAAAAGTCATTATTACAGAAAAAATGGCCAATGTACTGAATGTAAAAGAAGGAGATGAGCTGACGATCTCCGTCGGGCAGAAAGACCCGAAAAAGGTAACGATAGGTAAGATCGCTGAGAATTATATCTATCATTACATCTACATGACACCAGTTTTATATGAAAAGCTTTATGGATCTATGCCGGAGTATAATGCTGTTACGGTTGTTAACAGAGAGGGAACGGAAATAGATCCGGATGAACTGGGAAACGAATATCTGGCTTATGATGCGGTTGGCGGCGTAGCCAGCATCTCAACTATGAAGGATAAATTTGCAGACATGCTGAAAAGCCTTGACTCCATCACCTGGGTTTTGATCATCTGTGCCGGGGCTTTGACGTTTGTGGTTCTGTATAATCTGAATAATATCAATATCAGCGAGAGAAGACGGGAACTTGCGACGCTGAAAGTGCTGGGTTTCTATGATATCGAGCTGAGTCAGTATATTTACCGGGAAAATGTGCTGATCACGATCATCGGGATCGCGCTGGGTATTCTGGGCGGTTATTTCCTGAACCGGTTTGTGGTTACCACGGTGGAAGTAGACATCGTGATGTTCGGCCGGCAGATCTTTGCCATGAGTTTCGTAAAGAGTATATTGATCGCTATTGCTTTTACTGTCATTGTCAATCTTATCGTACACTTTAAATTAAAGAAGATAGATATGGCGACCTCCTTAAAGAGTGTTGAATAAAGGCTCAAAAAATAGTAAAATATACTGATGCGAAAAGTGAAGAAACAACAGAAAAAATCAAATAAAGAGATCCATATCATCATTACGGCTGCCGTAGCTTTCCTTTTGGAATTGTGCACATTAAATGTGCTTGGAAAGATTGGCGGCTGGGTTCGATATGCCCTTTTCGGGCTGTTTGGATTAATGGCTTATGTGTTCCCGCTGATCGGGGCCCTGGCCGTCATCTATTGTATCCTGCAAAAAGAAAAAAGGACCAGCAAACTGGTCTGCGGCATCATTTTCTTTGTATGCCTGTGCGCGTTTGTCCATATGATATCCTTTAAAGGATTCCTGGATGCGGGCATTCTTTCTTATTTCACAGATTGTGCCCGGAACGGCATCGGTGGAGGCATCATCGGCGGACTGTTTTCTTTCGCGCTTGCCAAAGCCGTGGGCATTGTCGGAGCCTATATCATTGTGATCCTTGCGATGATCATCTGTCTGCTTATCATTTGTGAGATCCCGCTGTTAGCGAGCATAAAAAGTCTTTTTACAAGAGTCCGCACCAGAGAAAAAGACTACGATGATTATGATGAAGATGAGGACGATGAAGAGGAAGAGGACGAAGAACAGCCGGATAAGGTTGTTGTACCACGTTCCCGTTTCCTTTCCCGCAGACAGGAAGGAGAAACGGTTTACGAGACCCAGTCTGAGGAAGGCGTTACGATCCGGATCGTTCATGCTCCCGGAAAAGGGAGACAAAGAGCAGCCATCCGCAGATCGGAAAAGAAAGCTGTTCCTCTCAGAAATGGTTCCGTACAGACAAAACGTACTCAGGCCAAGGCAAAAGGCATAGCTGATGTAGGTACCTTTAAGCCGATTGCTCCGGAAGACGAGGTGCGCGAGATCACCCATGCACGTCCGGTCAGACCGGAGATAGAAGAAGAGATCATCTCTAAACCGATCCAGGTGACGGAGGTTATGGAAGATGAGGAACCGGGAGAAGCTCCTGAGACATTTCCTCTGGGGAAAGGACCTAAGACACAGACAGGAAGAACCGGGAAAAAGCCTGGTTCCAAAGTTACTCTTGCTACCGATATGAAGGCAGCAGAACCAAAGGAAAAGAAAGAAGCAGCGGCTGGTGTTAAGCAGACAGCTGTAAAACCAAAAGCAAAACCGGAAGCTTATGTATTTCCGCCAATTGATCTATTGAGCAAGGGGAAAGGCAGAAGCGCCATGGTTTCAAAGGCGGAACTGAATAAGATGGCAGCCAATCTGGAAATGGTTTTGAACCAGTATGGCGCGTATGCAAAAGTAATCGATATGCAGGCCGGTCCGTCCGTGACCCGCTTTGAACTGCAGCCGGAGATGGGCGTCCGTGTCAATAAATTTACATCTCTGGCAGATGACCTGAAGCTGAATCTGGCCGTTCCGGATATCCGGATCGAAGCGCCGATTCCGGGCAGGGCAGCAATCGGTATTGAGATCCCGAACCAGAGCACACAGAAAGTTATGATGCGGGATCTGTTAGAAGATGAAAAACTTATGAGCCATCCATCCAAGATTGCGATGGCAGCGGGCATTGATATCAGCGGAAATGTTGTTGTTTCCGATATAGACGCGATGCCGCATCTTCTGATCGGCGGAACGACAGGATCCGGTAAATCTGTCTTTACCAAATCCCTTATCATGACCATTCTGTTCCGTGCAAAGCCATCGGAAGTGGGAATGATCATTGTGGACCCTAAGAAAGTGGAGTTTAATGCTTTCAACGGTATTCCGCATATGATGAAAGATGTCGTGACAGATCCGGGACAGGCGGTCAGTACACTGCGCTGGGTCGTTAATGAAATGGATAACCGGTATCTCAGAATGCAGATGTCCGGTGTGAACGATATCAAGAGTTACAATAATAAATTTGACAGAGGCCTGATCAGCAGTGAGGAGACCAATCCGAAACGGATGCAGCAGATCGTGATCGTGATCGATGAGCTGGCAGATCTGATGCTGACAGCAGCAAAAGAAGTAGAAAGCCTGATCATCCGTATTGCGCAGCTCGCCCGTGCAGCAGGTATCCATCTGATCATTGCGACACAGAGGCCTTCTGCGAATGTCATTACCGGTCTGATCAAGGCTAATATCCCGTCGAAAGTTGCACTGCGTGTCACGACCAGCCTGGAATCACGTATTATTCTGGACATGAAGGGTGCAGAAGAATTATTAGGACATGGTGATATGCTGTTCCATCCGAATGGCATGGTGAAGCCGGTCCGTGTCCAGGGCGCACTGGTAACGGAAAAAGAAGTTAATGATGTGGTGAAGTTCCTGAAAGCACATAATTCCTCGGATTATTACGAAGAAGAGAACCAGCAGATCCAGGATTATATGAATAATGCGCAGGCGGGAGCATCCTCAGCCGGAAGCAGCGAGGAAAGCAGTGCAGATAAGATGGATGAATATCTGTATGAGGCAGGACTGCTCTGCATCGAAATGGGGAAGGCATCCTCCTCAATGCTGCAAAGAAGATTCAGCATCGGTTTTAACCGTGCGGCGAGGATCATCGATCAGCTGACGGAAATGGGTGCGATCGGTCCGGCAAACGGTGCGAAGCCAAGAGAGATCCTGGTGGACTCCTATACCTTTGAAGAAATGTTCCAAATGGCGGAGGAAGAATGAACGATCTGAAACAATTATTGAAAGATGTTACTTATACCGTGATCACGGGAACGGATGAGATCCGCGTCACCGACCTTGTGATAGATTCCCGTAAAGCAAAGGAAGGCTGCGCCTTCTTCTGTTTTATTGGAGCAAATTCCGACGGACATGATTATGTGAAGGATGTGATCCAAAAAGGAGCGGCAGTCATTATTATTCAAAAAGATCCTTCCGAAGTGCCTGCGATTGCAGAAGCGGCAGATAATAATATCACGGTGATCCAGACGGCTGACACCCGTTACGCACTGGCATTGGCCAGTGCTCAGTATTTTGATCAGCCTGCTAAAAAAATGACGACGATCGGTATTACCGGTACGAAAGGAAAAACCAGTATCACCAGCTTCCTGCAGACCATTTTGGAAAAGGCAGGTCATAAGACCGGAACCATCGGCACCGTGGGTGCGGATGTCGGCGGAGAGTTTATCAAGACAGAGACAACCACTCCGGAGTCTTATGATGTGGAATCGTTCTTTGCAAAAATGGTGGAAAACGGCTGTGAGTACTGCGTGATGGAAGTTTCTTCCCAGGCACTGAAGCTCAACCGGGTCGCCGGAATCACTTTTGATTATGCGATATTTACAAACCTGAGTCCGGACCATATCGGCGGAGCAGAACACAAGGACTTTGAGGAATATGTTTTCTGCAAGAGCCTTTTGTTCAGACAGTGCCGTAAAGGGTTTTTCAATGTGGATGACGAGCAGTTCCAGGCTGTCAGCAAAGACGCGACCTGCGAGATCCAGACTTTTTCCTGCCATAGCGAATCCGATCTGCAGGCAGTCGATATAGAGTACCTCAGAGAGGGTGACTTTATTGGTATGTCCTTTGGGACCAAGGGATTGGTCAATGATCAGTTTAAGATCAGCGCACCGGGAGAGTTTTCTGTTTACAATGCGTTGGCAGCGCTTATTACGGCACATGCGATCGGTATTGACCTGCAGATCATGAAAGAAGCATTTCTTCATGTGCAGGTGAAAGGCAGGATGGAGCAAGTTAAGATTTCCCCGAAGTTCACACTGCTGATCGATTACGCACATAATGCGATGGCAATGGAGCACATCCTTCTTGCAATGAGGAAATATAATCCAAAGAGGATCGTATCTCTGTTTGGCTGTGGCGGAAACCGTTCCAAACTGCGTCGTTTTGAAATGGGTGAGACCAGCGGAAAGTATGCTGATTTCTCTATCCTGACAGAAGACAATTCCCGACTGGAGAAATGTGAAGATATTATTGCAGATATCGTGACCGGGATCAGCAAAACAGATGGAGAATATATTATTATTCCAGATCGGAAAGAAGCAATTAAATACAGTATTCTGAATGCCCGGGAAGGAGATATCGTTCTGCTCCTGGGGAAAGGGCATGAAGATTATCAGGATAAGAATGGCGTGAAAACACCGTTTGATGAACGCGTGATCATCCGTGAGATCCTGGAAGAGACAGGATATCCGAATGAGTAAATATGCAGATGTGATCGTCGATATTTCGCATGAGAAAGTCGACCGGCCATTTGAATATATCATCCCTGCACACCTGGAAGAGCAGATCCACTGCGGAAGCCAGGTCTTCGTTCCGTTTGGCAGAGGAAATAAGCAGATCAGCGGGTTCGTGATCGGCATTAAAGAACAGGCGGATTTTGCCAAAGAACAGTTAAAGAGTATTCTCTCTGTAGTAGAAAAATCCACTTCTGCAGATGGAGATATGATTGCTTTGGCATATTATATAAAAACCAACTATGGTTCCACTATGAACCAGGCGTTGAAGACGGTCCTGCCGGTCAAGAAAAGTGCAGATCCGGTACAGGAAAAGTATATTTCGCTGACAGCAGACGAGAGGACGCTTCAGGAAGCGATCGAAAAATACAGCAAAGATAAACGCAGCGTAGCCAAACTGCGCCTTTTACAGGAGCTGGAAAAAGAATCGATCCTGCCTTATGAAATCGTCAGGGATAAACTGAATATTGCCAGACCGACTCTTTCGGCACTGGAAAAAGAACAGCTGATCCGTATCGATATAAAAGAAAACCTGCGGGATGCTTTTCATATGAAGGATAAGCAGGAGTACACCATAACCCTGAATCCGGAACAGAAAAGGATTGCCGAGGATATCTGGAACCGGTATCAGAAAGGCGACCTGAGACCTTCTCTGATCCGCGGGGTGACAGGCTCCGGAAAAACAGAGATTTATATTGATATTATCGATAAAGTCATAAAAGAAAAAAAACAGGCGATCGTCCTGATACCGGAAATTGCTCTGACATTCCAGACAGTCCTGCGGTTTTATAAAAAATTTGGTGAGAGGATCTCTGTCATCCATTCCAAGCTGACGCAGGCACAAAAGCATGATCAGTTGGAGAAGGCAAAACGGGGTCAGGTAGATATCATTATCGGGCCGCGTTCGGCTTTGTTCTCTCCGTTTCCGAATCTGGGTGTGATCATTATTGATGAGGAACATGAGGGCACCTATAAGAATGAGAATGTTCCCCGCTATATATCCAGAGAAGTGGCAATCGAAAGAGCACGTCTTTCTGGAGGGTTTGTGGTATTAGGATCTGCAACCCCGTCCGTGGAAAGCTTTTATAAAGCAGAGCAGGGAGAGTACCAGCTGTATAACCTGGAACATCGGGCAACGGGGGCGTCACTTCCGGATGTGCAGATCGTTGATCTGCGTGATGAACTGAACGCAGGCAACCGCAGCATGGTCAGCCGTAAGCTGGATGAATTGATATTAGACAGGCTGGAAAAGAAAGAACAGATCATCCTTTTTATTAACCGAAGAGGTTATTCCAGCTTTGTGTCCTGCCGAAACTGCGGGACGGCGATCAAATGTCCGCACTGTGATGTTTCGCTGAAGTATCACAGGAATGGAAAACTGATGTGTCATTACTGTGGATATGAGACTCCAATGGTAAAAAGGTGCCCTTCCTGCGGATCCAAATATATCGGAACGTTTGGTACTGGCACACAGAAAGTAGAAGAAGAGATCAATAAAAGGTATCCGCAGGCAGTCACGCTTAGGATGGATGCCGATACCACAAAGAAAAAACAGGGGCACGAGGAGATCCTGTCTGCATTTGCCAATCAGGAAGCAGATATCCTGATCGGTACACAGATGATCGTCAAAGGACATGATTTTCCAAATGTGACTCTCGTAGGAATTCTGGCAGCAGATCTTTCGCTGTACAATTCCGATTATATGGCAGCGGAAAGAACGTTTCAGCTTCTGACCCAGGCGGCCGGCAGGGCGGGCAGAGGGGCTAAAAAAGGCGAAGTGATCATTCAGACCTACTCTCCGGAAAACTATGCAGTGCGTCTTGGAGCAGAACAGAATTATAAAGAGTTCTACAAGTATGAGCTATCATATCGTAAACTCTTAGGATATCCTCCGGTCATCAATATGCTGGGAATTCTGTTTGCCTGTGAAAATGAAACGCATCTGACACAAAAATGCAATGAGATCAATTTGCTGATCGAACGGAGAATACGGGCAAAGGAAGCAGCCAGAGCTGCGCAGAATAAGATCCAGAAGATCGGACCAAGTGAAGACGTGATTGCAAAGATCAATGATAAATACAGAAAGATGATCTATCTGAAAGCAGAAGATTATTCTGATCTGACGGATATTAAAGATACCATTGAGACATATATGGAGGAAAATCCGGATAAACAGATCAGTATCACATTTGACTTTTCCATGATGGGAAACAGAAAGGGGTAACCATGGCACTTAGAAATATCCGAGTAGACGACGATGAGATTTTAAGAAAAAAATCTAAAGTCGTAAAGGAAATCACACCAAGAACAGCAGAACTTATAGATGATATGATCGAAACCGTTCATGAAAATAATGGTATCGGACTGGCAGCAGTACAGGTTGGTGTCCTGAAACGTATCTGCATCGTGACAGTGGAACCGCCGGAAATCGAACTGCCGGAGCCTGCAGAAGGAGAAGAAGAAAACGAAGAAATGGAACCGGTTGAGATCAATCCGTTAATTCATAATAATGGAGAAGACCTTGTTATTATCAACCCGGAAATCATTCCGCAGGAAGGGGATGAGGAAACGGATAACGAAGGCTGTCTTTCTGTCCCTGGTAAATTCGGACTGGTCACAAGACCGTTCCATATCACTTTGAAAGCTTTTGACCGGAATCTGGAACCGTACGAGCTGGAAGCAGAGGGCTTGTTTGCACGTGCTATTTGTCATGAGTGCGATCATATGGATGGGATCCTTTATACGGATAAAGTGGAAGGCGAACTGCATGACGTTTCGGAAATCATGCCGTTAGATGAGGAAGAAGAACTGCTGGAAGAGGAAGCAGATATCGAACCACAAGAGGAAGCATAAGAATGAAGATCATTTTTATCGGAACATCTGATCTGGCCATACCTGCGCTTGATGCCTTGAAAGAAAAAGGCCATGAGATCCTGGCTGTCATTACGCAGCCGGACAGAGAGAGCGGAAGAGGAAAAAATATTCGGTTTTCTCCGGTGAAGGAAGCGGCACTGAGATGGAATCTCCCAATTCTTCAACCGGAGCAGATTCGTGCAGAAGAAGTCCAAAAACAGATTCAGGAACTGAAACCGGATTTATTTGTGGTTGCTTCTTATGGGCAGAAGATCCCGCAGGAGATTATGAATCTGGCACCTTACGGATGCATCAATATCCATCCATCTCTCCTGCCGAAATACAGAGGCGCTGCACCTGTTGTGGGGCCAATCTTAAATGGTGATGCCAAAACAGGTGTATCTATTATGCGCCTGGCTCAACAGCTGGATGCTGGAAATATCCTGGCACAGGAAGAAATAGCGTTGGATCCAAAAGAGACCGTTCCATCGCTGGAACCGAAGCTGGCTGCCCTTGGCGCAAAGCTTTTGCTTTCTGTGATCGAACAAATAGAAAACGGCACAGTAAAGGAAACCGTACAGACGGAAGAACAGGCCACTTATATCAGGCAGATCACAAAAGAAGAAGGCAAAATCGATTTTTCTGATCCTGCTGAAAAGATTGAAAGAATGGTTCGTGCCTATGCACCATGGCCATCGGCATATACTTCCCTGGAAAATAAAACTTTTAAGATCTGGGCTGCCGATGTTTGTGATTTTGAAAAAGAAACCGCCGAAGAGCCGGGAACGGTTGTTTTTGTGGATAAAAAGAGCGTGCTCGTACAGTGCGGGAGTGGTGTTCTGGCGTTGAAAGAAGTGCAGATCGAAGGAAAGAAGCGTATGACGATCGAAGAATTTCTGCGCGGGAAAAAGATAGAAACAGGGATGCATTTCGGATAAAAATGGGACAGAAACAGAAACAGGATTTAAGAAATATCGTTCTAACAATGTTGGTTGAAACCATGGAAAAACAAGGTTTCAGCCACATTCTGATTCAGGATGCTTTTTCCAGATACGATCTGGATCCGCAGGAAAAGGCATTTGTAGAACGTCTTTACCGGGGAACACTGGAACAGATTCTGTATCTGGATTATATTCTTGAACCGTTTGTGAAAGGCAGGAGGAAGAAAACAAAATCAGTCATCTGGAACATTTTGCGGATGAGTCTGTATCAGATGCTGTTTATGGACAGTGTGCCGGACCGCGCGGCTATTTATGAAGGTGTTCGACTGACGGAAAAGAGAGGATTCCGAAACCTGAAAGGCTTTGTAAATGCCGTTTTGCGAAACGTGCAAAGAGGAACGCGCCAGGAGAATATTCCGGAATATATCCGCCTGAGTGTACCGAAGTGGCTTTATGACCGAATGGTCAAGCAGGAAGGACAGGAGGCCGCCACCCTCTTTTTTGAGGCAGCGAACAGGCCTGATAAGTGGGTGTGTGCAAGACTGAACCTGAAAGAAAAGAAAAAAGATGAAATCCTTGCCCTCCTGGAAGAAGATTCCTGCCAGGTGAGAGATGTTGAGGGCATTCCGGAGGCCGTTTACCTGAAAAACAGCAATTATCTGACTGGACTGAAAGCGTTTCGGGAAGGGCTGCTTTTCTTCCAGGACAGCAGCGCCATGTATCCGGCAAGCTTACTGGAGAAATTTGCTCAGCGGGAAACAATACATCAAATCCTTGATGTTTGTGCGGCACCTGGCGGAAAAGCGCTGCATTTGGCGGAGAAGTATCCAAATGCGCAGATCCTGGCAAGAGATATCAGTGAAAGCAAGGTCGCACTGATTGAAGATAATGCGAAACGAATGCGGACGGCCCAGGTAAGGACACAGGTCTGGGATGCCACGGTTTTGGATCAGGAAATGCTGCAGAATGCAGATATAGTCATAGCGGATCTGCCTTGCTCCGGTCTGGGAGATATCGGCAGCAAACCGGAGATCCGATACCGTGTAACGGAAGATGATATCAGGACGCTTAGCGGCCTGCAAAGAGATATTCTGGAAACCGTGCAGTCTTATGTGGCAGAGGAAGGGTTCCTTTCTTACAGTACCTGCACAGTCACACGGGAAGAAAATGAGGAAAATGCGCAGTGGTTCTGCACACAGTTTCCGTTTGAACTGCTGGCAGAAAGACGATTCCTTCCGGGAATCGATGACTGCGACGGAGCATATGTCGCTCTTTTTCGGAGAAAAAAAGCATGAATTCACAGAAAATTGACATAAAATCGCTACAATACGACGCATTGCAGGAACTGGTGAAAGATCTTGGACAGCCAAAGTACCGTGCTGGTCAGATCTTCTCCTGGCTGCATGAAAAGGGCGTAAGGTCCTTTGAGGAAATGACAAACCTGCCGGAAAGCCTGCGCAAAGAACTCTCGGAAAAATGTGATATCGTGAATATCACAAAAAAGAAGGTCCTGACCTCTTCTATAGACGGTACCAAAAAGTATCTGTTTGAATTACAGGATGGTCATTTGATCGAGAGCGTCATGATGCGGTACAAACATGGAAACAGTGTCTGCGTTTCTTCTCAGGTTGGCTGTGCTATGGGCTGTTCGTTTTGCGCATCCACTTTAAACGGCTGTGTGAGAGATCTTAGGGCATCTGAGATCCTGGATCAGGTGTATGAGATCCAGAAAGATATCGGGGAAAGAGTCTCCAATATTGTGATCATGGGAATGGGAGAACCACTGATCAATTATGACCATGTAGTGGGGTTTGTAAGGATCGTGAGTGCGGAAAATGCCTTGCATATAAGCCAGAGAAATATTACAATATCCACATGCGGGATTGTACCCGCTATAATAAAATTGTCCAAAGAACAGCTAAAGGTGACCTTGGCTTTATCTCTGCATGCCCCAAATGACGACATCAGAAAGGCCATCATGCCAATAGCGAAGAAATATTCCATGCAGGAGATCCTGGATGCGTGTGATTCCTATTTTCAGGAAACAGGCCGCCGGGTCACGTTTGAATACTGTCTGATCGACCAGGTGAATGATCGGCCGGAACATGCAAGAGAGCTTGCAAAACGCCTGAAAGGAAAAGGCGCGCATGTGAACCTGATCCCGGTCAATCCGACTCCGGAGAATCACTACCATGAGGCGAAAGAAAAGGAAATCCGCCTCTTTACTCAGATTTTGGAGGATAGTCAGATCACAGTCACCAGACGGCGGGAAATGGGCAGAGATATCAGCGGTGCCTGCGGGCAGCTGGTAAGGAGAAGCAGTTGAAATCATTTGGATTGACGGATATCGGATTATCCAGAAAATTTAATCAGGATTACTCGCTGGAATGTGATGAACCGATCGGAAATCTGGACAACCTGTACGTTCTTTGTGACGGGTTGGGCGGTCATAACGCCGGGGAATTTGCTTCAGAAAATGCGGCAGAGATCTTTTTTGATATTTGTGAGTCTTCGGATTCCAGAATGCCTTTGTCGATTTTTCGGGAAAGTGTAAACAAGGTCAATGAACTGATCTATTACAAAGGCAGGGAACCGGAGTATCAGGGTATGGCAACCACGCTGGTAGCAGCAACCGTCCGTGATTCGACTGCTTATATCATTAATGTAGGGGATTCCAGAGCCTATATCATCGGAGATGAGATCACACAGATCACATGGGATCACTCTTATGTGGGAGAACTGATCCGGGAAGGAAAGATCTCCCGTGACGAGGCAAGGTTTCACAGCAAAAACAATGTGATCACAAGAGCGATCGGAGCAGAGCGGACAGTGGAACCGGACTATTTTCAGGTCACCATGGATTATGGTGAGACGCTACTCTTGTGTTCAGATGGGTTATATAACATGGTCAGTGAAATGGCCATCAAAAAAGTGGTGAATTCAGACCTTTCACTTAGAGCCAAAGCGGAAAAACTGATACGCATGGCCAATGCAGCGGGAGGAAAAGATAATATAGCAGTTGTTCTGATTACAGAAGACTGACCTTTTTGAAAGGCGGATAGTACATGATACGAGTTGGGATGTTTATTGAAGACAGGTACGAGATACTGGAAAAGATCGGTTCCGGCGGCATGAGCGATGTCTATAAAGCAAAATGCCATAAATTGAACCGTTTCGTAGCAATTAAGTTTTTAAAACCGGAATTTTGTGAGGACAAAAACTTCGTTGCTAAATTTCAGATCGAAGCACAGTCGGCAGCAGCTCTTCTGCATCCGAATGTAGTGAGCGTTTATGATGTTAATGAATATGAAGGCGTTTATTATATCGTCATGGAATATGTGGACGGTATTACGCTGAAACAGTATATCGACCGTAACGGACGCCTTCCTATCAAGGAAGCAACCAGCATTGCCATCCAGATCGGACAGGGCATCGAGGCAGCTCACAATGCAAATATCATCCATCGGGATATTAAACCACAAAACGTCCTAATCTCCCGTGAAGGTAAGATCAAAGTTACGGATTTTGGTATTGCAAGAACAACAACGGCAAATACGATCAGCCAGGATATTCTTGGATCCGTTCATTACATTTCGCCGGAGCAGGCCAGAGGCGGCCAGGTAGATGAACGGAGCGATATTTATTCTTTCGGTATCGTTTATTATGAAATGGTGACAGGAGCGCTTCCATTTGATGGCGATTCCACGGTATCGATCGCTTTGAAGCATATTCAGGAGACCGTTCCGCCGGTCAGCGAACTGATCAATAACGCACCTACCAGCATTGTTCGCATTATTGAGAAATGTACACAGAAGAAACCGGAAAGAAGATATCAGAAAATGTCTTCTCTTCTGGCAGACTTAAAAACGGCGCTGATCTCTCCGAATGAAGATTTCGTAGTTCTGGAGCCTGAAGCAACAGAAAACGCAACGATCATGATGAGTGCTAGAGACGCACAAAGACTCAGGGAAGAAGGCGCCCAGGCTAATCAAAGACGTATCGTCCGCCAGCAAAGTGCAGATGAGTATGAAACCTTTCATGAGTTCGATGATGCTTATGCTGACGATGATTATGATGAGTACGACTCTTATGAGGATGAATACGATGACTATGATGAGTACGACGACTATGATGATGACGCCTACGAAGAGTACGATGACTACGATGATGACGATGATTTCATCGATTATGAAGACTATGACAAGAAAAAACCTGGAAAGAAGGAAAAAGACCCTGCCAGAAAGAAAATGGACAAGATCATTCTGATCTGCGGTATAGCAGTCGGAATCATCATCCTGGTCGTTTTGGGCGTGGTTGGAGCAAAAGCCCTGAAGGGCGGCTGCGGTGGCAGCGGAAAACGTCAGCAGTCTGAACTGATCGAGATGATCAATGTGAAGGACATGAATTTTGTGGATGCGAAGGCTAAGCTGGAAGATCTTGGTTTTACCAACGTGGAAGCAGAATATGTGACAAGTGAGACCGTAGAAAAAGGAAAGGTCATCAAGCAGAACGAAGCAGAAGGAAGCCGTATTGCAGCAGATACAAAGATAGTTCTTCAAGTCAGCTCCGGAAAAGAAGTTCTTGCTCTTGATGATTATGTAGGCAAGACGCAAACGGAGGCACAGTCCGCATTGAAAGAACTGGGTATTCAGTCTAAGATCACCACCCGATACAGCGATCAGGTTGAGACTGGTAAAGTAATCGAAACCAACCCGGCAGCCGGATCTCAGATTTCCAAAGATACGGTGGTAGAGCTGATCGTAAGCCGCGGACCGGAAGTCAAGAACGCAACTGTCCCGAACCTGATCGGAAGTACAGAAGCAGAAGCTAAAACGGCATTGCAGGATTTGAAACTGAATGCACAGGTAGAATACCGTGAGACCAGCAGTGCGGCAGATTATGGCAGAGTCGTGCAGCAAAGTCACGCAGCCGGTTCTACGGTGGCGGAAGATACCACGATCACCATCGTGATCGGTGTTGAGCCACAGACCGAACCGCCGACAGAACAACCGCCGACAGAACCGACAGAACCGCCGAGCGGTGAAGAACCGGGCGGAGACGAACCAGGCGGAGATGAGCCAGGTGGAGATGAGCCTTAAAAAGGGAAATCCTATTATAAATAAGCAGGTGAGATATGTACGGAAAAATAGTGAAAGCAGTATCAGGGTTCTATTATGTCAGAATGGAAAACTACACCCTGATCGAATGTAAAGCAAAAGGATCGTTCAAACATAATGATGTCACACCGCTGGTGGGTGATGATGTGCAGTTTGAAGTGACTGACGGGGCAAACAGGAAAGGCCTGATCGTGGATATTTATCCGCGTTTTAACGAACTGAAAAGGCCTCCTGTCGCAAATGTTGACCAGGCGATGGTTGTCTTTGCAGTGCGGAATCCTAACCCGAATCTCAGCATTTTGGACCGGTTCCTTTGTCTTATGAAAAAACAGGGGATTGAAACGATCATCGTATTTAATAAAAAAGACCTCGCAGGGAGAACGGACATAAAGGATCTGAAAAAGATCTATAAAAATGCCGGATGCAAGCTGTATTTTACGGCTGCGACGGAAAATGGCAAAGGAATGTTTTTCCTGAACCGGCAGCTCCAGAAAAAGATCACCGTCATGGCGGGCCCATCCGGCGTTGGAAAATCCACGATCTTAAACGTGTTATCCAATAATAATGAAGAGATCGTTCAGACCGGGTCGATCAGTGAAAAACTGGGCAGAGGAAAGCATACGACACGTCATAACGAAATCTACTGGGTACAGAAAAAGATTCAGATCATAGACACTCCGGGATTCACTTCCTTACTGGTCAATTCGGATGATTATACCAGAGAGGAACTGCAGGATGCCTTTCCTGAGTTTGCTCCATTTAAAGAGCAGTGCAAGTTTAAAAACTGTTCTCACATTAAGGAAAAAGACTGCGCTGTCAAGAAAGCAGTAGATGAGGACAAGATCCCTGTCTCCCGTTACAACAGCTATAAGTCCATTTATCAGGAACTGAAATCACAGGAAAAATATTAAGAAAGAAAACGCGTGCAATTAGTGCATGCGTTTCCTTTAAAGGGGAAAATATGAATATATTAGCACCATCCATTCTTGCTGCAGATTTTAAGCAGTTGGGACGGCAGTTAGAAGAAATCCGGGAAAACGGAGCAGAGTATGTACATATCGATGTGATGGACGGCAAATTTGTTCCGAGCATTTCTTTTGGAATGCCGGTGATCAAATCCATCCGCCCTGCAACAGACAAAGTATTTGATGTACATCTGATGATCGAAGAGCCGATCCGCTATCTGAAGGAGTTTAAGGAAAGCGGAGCCGATATCATTACGGTTCATTATGAAGCTTGCGGGGATGTTGCAGAAACCCTTCAGGGGATCCGCGATCTTGGGCTAAAAAGCGGGCTTTCCATTAAGCCGAAAACGGAAGTGGATGTAGTGAAGGACTTGCTTCCGCTTTGTGATATGATCCTGCTGATGAGTGTGGAACCGGGCTTTGGAGGACAGAAATTCATTGATGGCTCCCTGGAACGCGCCAGTGAGCTGAGAAAAATCATTAATGCATCCGGACTTCCGATCGATCTGGAAATTGATGGAGGGATCACACTGGATAATGTTGCCGATGTATTGGATGCCGGCGTGAATGTTATTGTAGCAGGAAGTGCTGTATTCAAGGATCCTGCAGAAAACACAAAACAGTTTATGGAGATATTAAATGGGCGAAATTAAAAAGATTGCCGTGTTAACGAGCGGCGGAGATGCACCTGGCATGAATGCAGCGATCCGAAGTGTCGTGCGTGCCGGTATCAAAGAAGGATACGAAGTATATGGTGTGCAGAGAGGCTATCACGGACTTTTACGCGGGGAATTGGAGCAGATGAATACCCGTGATGTTTCCGAAATCCTGCAAAGAGGCGGGACGATGCTTCATACAGCCCGTTCTAAGGAATTCACGGAAGAGGCCGGACAACAGAAGGCAAAAGAGATCCTGGAAGTTTTCGGCATCGATGCGCTGATTGTGATTGGCGGTGATGGATCTTTCCGCGGAGCAAGAGATCTGAGCAAGCTTGGAGTCCCGGTCATAGGGATACCGGCTACGATCGATAATGATGTGGCTTGCAGTGATTTCAGCATTGGATTTGATACCGCTGTTAATACTGGCCTTGCAGCAATTGACCGTATTCGGGAGACAGCATCTTCTCATGAGAGATGTTCTGTGATCGAAGTGATGGGAAGAAATGCAGGATTTATCGCAATGGAAGTAGGGATCGGCTGTGGAGCAGAATGCGTCCTGATCCCGGAAGTTGCATTTGATTTAGAAAAAGATGTCTGCCAGCAGCTTTTAAAAGGCAGGAATATGGGGAAACATCACTTTATCGTAGTTCTTGCAGAAGGCGCCGGAAGCGCCGTGGAAATGGCAAAAACGATAGAAGAGATTACAGAAATTGAAACCCGCGCTACGGTTCTCGGATATGTACAAAGAGGAGGAAGCCCATCTGCATATGATCGTATGATCGCCTCTCTGATGGGAATCCGAGCCGTGGAATGTATAGCGCAGGGAAGATTTAACCGCGTGGTCATAGACCGGGAAGGAAGGATCCAGGATATGGATCTGGAGGAAGGGCTGTCTATGAAAAAAAACATTTATCCGGGCAGTCTGGGAGCAGTTGACATACTATTCTGATACAAATATGAATTTACACGACTTTTATTATGATTTACCGAAGGAACTGATCGCGCAGGATCCGCTGACAGATCGCGCATCCTCCCGCTTGTTAGTGATGGACAGAAAGAGCGGGGAATTCTCGCACGATGTCTTTCGCAATATTACGCATTACCTGAAAAAAGGAGATTGTCTGGTTCTGAACGATACCAAAGTGATTCCGGCCAGATTATTTGGTACACGCTGTGATACAAACGCCTTGATAGAGATCCTTCTTCTGACACGGAAAAGTAATACGGATTGGGAATGCTTAGTGAAACCGGGAAAGAAAGCGCGCACAGGGTGCAGACTTTCTTTTGGGAACGGAGAACTGTTCGGGACGATTATTGATGTTTTAGAAGACGGAAACCGGATCATCCATTTTGAATTTGACGGTATTTTTGAAGAGATCCTGGACCGTTTGGGACAGATGCCGCTTCCTCCATATATCACGCATACGCTGAAAGACAAAGACCGTTACCAGACTGTTTATGCGGTTCATACCGGCAGTGCGGCAGCACCAACAGCCGGCCTGCATTTTACAAAAGAACTGCTGCAGGAAATTGAAGAGAAGGGCATTAAGATCGCTAAGGTGACTCTTCATGTCGGGTTGGGTACGTTCCGTCCGGTAAAAGAAGAAAACATCCTGGATCACCATATGCACTCGGAATACTATACAGTTACTGAGGAAACCGCACAGCTGATCAATCAGACCCGTGCAGAGGACGGACGCATCATCTGTGTTGGAACCACTTCTACCAGAACTCTGGAGTCAGTCGCAGCAGAAGACGGTACAATGAAGGCTGCATCCGGCTGGACCGATATATTCATTTATCCTGGCTACCGTTTTAAAGTTACGGATGGGCTGATCACTAATTTCCACCTGCCGGAGTCTACACTGGTCATGCTGGTCAGTGCCTTTTCTACAAGGGAGAATATCCTCCGTGCTTATCAGGCCGCTATTGATGAAAAATACCGTTTTTTCAGCTTTGGCGACGCTATGTTTATAATCTGAAAAACCCCTTTATGTTTTCTTGTGCAATAAGAATGATAGTGGTACAATTTACATTAGTTTTTTGTGCCCTTTTATAAGTATGAAAAAGGAGGAAAGATTATGTTTTTTGATGATAAGATCTGGATGGCAAAGAACGAAGAAAAAGTCAGTCTGCTGCTGAGAATGGCTAACCGGCACGGGCTTGTCACTGGTGCCACCGGAACCGGAAAAACGATCACCGTCAAAGTCATGGCAGAAAGCTTTTCTGATGCAGGTGTATCAGTCTTTCTCTCCGATATCAAAGGGGATCTGACCGGTATGAGTCAGCCGGGCATCAATACAGAAGATATGCAGAAGCGTATCGAGAAATTTGGCCTGGATGAAGCCGGATGGGAATATAAAGGATATCCAACCACATATTGGGATGTATTTGCACAAAAGGGAATCCCAGTGCGGGCAACCATTTCAGAGATGGGTCCGATGCTGTTATCCCGCCTGATGGGACTTTCTGATGTGCAGGAAGCGGTCCTGAGCGTGATCTTTAAAATCGCGGATGATCAGGGTCTTTTGATACTGGACCTGAAAGATCTGCGTACCGTTGTGCAGGCGGTCGGAGACCATGCAGCAGATTATAAAACATCTTACGGAAATATCACGACTGCCAGTATCGGCGCTATTCAAAGAGGCCTTTTAAAACTGGAGTCACAGGGAGCAGATAAGTTCTTTGGAGAGCCTGCATTAGATATCATGGACTGGATCCGTACAGATGAGAACGGAAGAGGCATGATCAATGTGCTTAACTGTGAAGATCTTTTCCAGAATCCGGATCTGTATGCTGCATTCCTTCTGTGGATGTTATCAGAATTATATGAGACGCTGCCGGAAGTTGGAGATGCCGATAAGCCGAAGATCGTTTTCTTCTTTGACGAAGCACATCTGCTTTTCAACATTGATTCTAAAGAATTACAGGATAAAGTGGTACAGGTAGTCAAACTGGTCCGGTCCAAAGGTGTTGGAGTATACTTCATCAGTCAAAGCCCGACGGATATCCCGAACCAGGTACTTGCACAGTTAGGCAATAAAGTCCAGCACGCGCTCCGGGCATATACCCCGGCGGATCAGAAAGCAGTCCGTGCAGCAGCACAGAGCTTTGTGGTCAATCCGGAATTCAAAACGGAAGAAGCTATCACACAGCTTGGAACAGGTGAGGCACTGGTTTCCTTCCTGGATGAAAAAGGTGCTCCAAGTATGGTGCAGAGAGCTAAAATTCTTCCTCCTCAGAGCCAGATGGGCATCATTGATGCGAATCTGCTCAGTGAGCTGATCGCTTCCAGTGATATGTTTGAAAAGTATTTCCGCACGGTAGATAGAGAATCGGCTTATGAATTGCTGACAGGTAAAGTTGCAGCAAGTTCACATGCAGCTGCTCCGCAGGTCACCCCGCAGCCGGCACCGTCTGAAGGACCGTGGGACTGTGCATGCGGACAGACGGGCAACACCGGACTTTTCTGCCAGAATTGCGGAAAGCCACGTGCACAGGGATTTGCACCTGGAACAGCTCCGCAGGCAGCAGGTGCTTCAGGCGCTTCCCAGGATGGTCCTTCTTTGATCCGGTCGATCCAGGAAGAAAAGGAAGCAGCGGAAGAAGCTGCCCGTCAGGCAGAAGCTACTCTTGTAGAACGTGAAAGAGAAGAGCGTGAAAAAGAGGACGAGCCGAAGCTGACAAAAGAAGAACTGGCTCAGATCCGCAGGGAAGAAAGAGAAAAGCTCAAAGAAGAAGAGCGCAAGAGGAAAGAAAAAGAAAAACGGAAAAAAGAACTCAGCAAAGCTGCTTCCAGCGTTTTGACATCCGCCGGAAAGACAGCTGCCAATAAATTAGTCAGAGGTATCTTAGGCAATTTAATGAAATAAAAATAGAAGCAGAGAGGCAAATAAGAATGAAAGCAGTTTACAATCACAAAGAAATCGAAAAGAAATGGCATGACATTTGGGAAGAACACCCGGTCAACGTGGATGATGGCAAAAAGGAAAAATACTATTGCCTGGATATGTTCCCATATCCTTCCGGATCCGGTCTGCATGTCGGACATTGGAGAGGTTACGTGATCAGTGATGTCTGGAGCCGTTACAAACTGATGCAGGGTTATTATCTGATCCATCCGATGGGATGGGATGCTTTCGGCCTGCCTGCTGAAAACTATGCAATCAAAATGGGGATCCATCCAGCCATTACAACGGCTGAAAATATCGCTAATATCAAACGGCAGATGAAACAGATCGCGGCAATCTATGACTGGGACAGAGAAGTCAATACGACGGATCCGGATTTCTACAAATGGACACAGTGGATCTTTGTTCAGATGTTTAAAAACGGGCTTGCTTATGAGAAAGAGATGCCGATCAACTGGTGCCCGAACTGTAAGACGGGTCTGGCCAATGAAGAAGTCGTTAACGGCAAATGCGAGAGATGCGGTGCCGAGGTGACAAAGAAAAACCTGAAACAGTGGATGTTAAAGATTACTGCTTACGCGGACAGACTCTTAGAAGACCTGAAAACACTGGACTGGCCGGAGAAAGTTATCAAGATGCAGACTGAATGGATCGGCCGTTCTTATGGTGCGGAAATTGAATTCCCGATTGAAGGAACCGACCGCAAGATCACGGTTTACACCACAAGACCGGATACCCTTTACGGAGCCACTTTTATGGTTCTGGCACCGGAATACGATGGCGCATCGCAGTTAGCGACACCGGAACATCAGAAAGAAGTAGATGATTATATCTATCAGACATCCATGAAATCTTCGGTTGACCGTCTGCAGGATAAGGAAAAGACAGGTGTCTTTACAGGCAGTTATGCGATCAACCCGTTAAACAATGAAAAGGTCCCGATCTGGCTGGCAGATTATGTATTAGCAGATTATGGAACCGGCGCCATCATGTGCGTTCCGGCTCATGATGACAGAGACTTTGAATTTGCAAAGAAGTTTGACCTCCCGATCATCCAGGTGATCAGTCCGGATGGAAAGGAGAATGAGAATCTGGAAGAAGCATATACCGGAACAGGTATTGTGATCAATTCTGGAGAGTGGAACGGAAGAAATTCCGATGAACTGAAAAAGAGTGCACCGGATGAGATTGAGCAGAGAGGAATTGGCAAGAAAAAGACAAATTATAAACTTCGTGACTGGGTCTTCTCCCGTCAGCGCTACTGGGGTGAGCCGATCCCGATCGTACATTGCCCGGACTGCGGATGTGTTCCGGTGCCGGAAGAAGAACTTCCGCTGCTTTTGCCGGAAGTGGAAAAATATGAGCCGACTGGAACAGGTGAATCACCGCTGGCAGCTATTGAGGAGTGGGTCAATACCACTTGTCCGGTCTGCGGTAAACCTGCAAGAAGAGAGACAAATACCATGCCGCAGTGGGCAGGGTCTTCCTGGTATTTCCTGCGTTATGTAGATCCGCATAATAAAGAAAAACTAGTGGATAGAGAAAAGGCAGACAAGTATCTTCCTGTCGATATGTATATCGGCGGTGTCGAACATGCGGTCCTGCATCTTCTGTATTCCAGGTTCTATACCAAGTTCCTGAAGGATATCAATGTTTTGGATTTCGATGAGCCATTTACCAAATTGTTCAATCAGGGCATGATCACTGGTAAGAACGGTATCAAGATGAGCAAATCCAAAGGAAATGTTGTGTCTCCGGACGATCTGGTCAGAGACTATGGCTGTGATTCCCTCAGGATGTACGAGCTTTTTGTAGGTCCGCCTGAATTAGACAGCGAGTGGGATGAGAGAGGCATCGACGGCGTTTACCGTTTCTTAAGCCGTTTCTATAACCTGGCAAATACCAGCCTGGAAGCAAATGTTGCACCGACTCCAGAGATGATCAAGTTGCGTCATAAACTGGTCCGTGATATTACGCGCAGACTGGAAAGCTTCAGCCTGAATACAGTCATCAGCGGCTTTATGGAATACAATAATAAACTGAATGATATGGCCAAGACGACAGGCGGTATTGACCGGGAGACCATAGAAAGCTTCATCCGTCTTCTGGCTCCGTTTGCTCCGCATGTGGCAGAAGAAATGTGGCAGGCTTATGGCCATGAAGAAAGTGTTTTTGATCCGAAATTCGGATGGCCGGAGTATGATGAAGCTCTCTGCAAGGATGATGAGATTGAAATCGGTGTACAGGTGAACGGTAAAGTCCGTGCTACGATCCTTGTTCCTGTCGATGCAGATCAGACCATTGCTCTGGAAAAAGCAAAAGAAGCTTTGGGCGATAAACTGAATGGAACAATTGTAAAAGAAATTTACGTTCCGGGCAGAATCGTTAATATCGTAGTAAAATGATACCCATACAAATCGCTATCATTGTTATCCTGATCGTATTATCTGCGCTTTTTTCCTCATCGGAAACAGCATTAACAACGATCTCTCCTCATCGGCTGAGAAGCTTAGTCGATGAGGAGGTTTCTCATGCAAAAATATTGGAAAAAATACTAGGTCAAAAAGACAAAATGCTCAGTGTCATTTTGATCTGTAATAACATTGTGAATCTGACAGCATCGGCCTTAGCAACGGTCGTCGTTCAGAAATTATTTGGTAATAGAGCGGTCAGTATTGGCACTGGTGTTCTGACACTATTAGTTTTGATCTTCGGAGAAATCGTCCCAAAAACCATGGCAACGAAACGGGCAGAAAAAATGGGTCTGGCAGTTGCTCCGGTGATCAATGTTCTAATGATCGTATTTACTCCGATCACGGTTGCAATCAATTTCCTTGCAAAAGGCGTCCTTTTCCTGCTTGGTGTCAGATCTGATAAAAAAACGGAATCCTACACGGAAAACGAGATCCGGTCCATTGTGGAAGTCAGCCATGAGGAAGGGGTCACGACCAGTGAAGAAAAGGAAATCATTAATAATGTGTTCGACTTTACTGATACGACAGTAAAGGAGATCATGGTGCCGCGTATTAACGTAGTCGCAATCAATATTACCAGCACTTATGATGAGATTATGACCATATTCCGGGAAGAAATGTTCACCAGGTATCCGGTTTATGATGAGGATGGAGAGCATTTTGCCGGCCTGATCAATGTAAAAGATCTGATCTCAATGGAAGATAAGGACAGAGACCATTTCTGCGTACAGGATATTTTGCGTGAAATCTCTTATACTTATGAAGGCAAGCATCTTTCTGAGCTGTTCCGGGAGATGAAAAAGAAACGGGAAAGCATTATGGCTGTTCTGGATGAGTATGGAGATCTGAGCGGTATTGTGACGATCGAAGATATTCTGGAGGAACTGGTCGGAGATATCCGGGATGAATATGATGAAGATGAAGAACTGGAAATTGTTCAGATCTCGGATCATCAGTTCGAAGTACAGGGCTATTTGAGCCTGGATGATATCAACGAAAAAATTGGAACAGATTTTGAATCAGAAGATTACGATTCTATCGGAGGCCTTTTGATCGAACATCTGGAACGGCTTCCGGAAATCGGTGACTCTGTGCAGGTCGGAAATTGTACATTGACGGCAAAAGATGTTGATAAAAACGTGATCAAATTGGTGGATATTACACTTCATGAATCAGGACTTAACTAAAAAACTTCAAATTGGTCTTACCTCCGAGGAAGTCCGCTCTTTAACGGAGCAGGGACTTGTAAACGGAGATCTGAATGTCAAAACAAAGACATATAAACAGATTATTAAGGATAATCTGTTATCTCTCTTTAATCTGGTTAATACCATTCTGGCAGTCTGCATTGCAATCGTAGGATCATGGAAGAACGGTCTGTTTTTCCTCGTTGTGATCTGGAACTTTCTGACAGGGTGTGTGCAGGAGATCCGTGCAAAGAGAACAATCGATAAATTATCTCTTCTTTCTGCCCCCAAGGCGCATGTCCTGCGGGATGGCGAGATTCAGGATATTCAGGTTAAGGATATTCTTCTGGGAGATATTACACAGCTGAAGCAGGGAAATCAGATCTGCGCAGATGCTGTAATCCTGGATGGAGAATGTCAGGTGAATGAGAGCCTCATCACCGGAGAGAGCACTCCGATCGACAAAAAGATCGGAGATCACCTGCTGTCCGGAAGTTATGTCATTTCCGGTAAAGTAATGGCCGAAGTGGAGCATATCGGAGCTGATAACTACGTTAATCAGATCACACTTGGCGCGAAGTATTATAAGAAGTCCAATTCGGTGATCATGAAATCTGTGAAAACGATCGTTAAGACGATTGCCATCGCGATCCTCCCATTAGCAGGTCTGTTTGTCTGGAACAACTTTTTCCGTGTAGAGCAGAGTTTTACTGAAGCTATGGTCCGCACCGTTGCGGCAATCTCTGCCATGATACCTGGAGGTATGGTCCTTCTGGTCAGTATTGCACTGGCTGTGAGTGTTGTTCGTCTTTCGCGCCATCATACCCTGGTTCAGGATCTTTATTGCGTGGAGAACCTGGCAAGAGTAGATGTGCTTTGTCTGGATAAAACAGGTACGATCACGGAAGGTAATATGACGGTAGAAAGCCTGATTCCGGTATCAGAAGTTAGTGAACAAGAACTTCGGGAGTCAGTCAGACTGTTTGCAAAGTCGATGGACGATGAAAACACGACGGTGGATTCTGTCAGGGATTATTTTGGATTGAAAAAAGAAGAGCTTTCCCCGGATCCTTCCATGGTGACGATCCCGTTTTCCTCAGATAAAAAATGGAGTCTTCTATATGCACCGAATGAAGGTTCCTATATTATGGGGGCGCCGGAATTTGTCATTCCGGATACATTTGAACAGTATCAGGATGAGATCAATCAATATACTGGACTTTCCAAGAGAGTCGTTCTGTTTGCCAAAAGCTCTCATATGCCGTGCACGAAAGAAGGAGAAGAGTCCCTGGATGGCAAAGAACTTCCATCAGAAATACAGCCGCTTGGTTTTATCGTAATAGGGGATAAGATCCGTAGTGATGCGAAGGAGATCCTGGAATACTTCCGTCAGCAGGATGTTACGATCAAAGTTATTTCCGGTGACGATCCGGTCACCGTTTCTTCCGTTGCAAAGGAAGCAGGCCTGGCAGGAGCGGAAAAATATATCGATGCGACAGAACTGACTTCCGCAGAAGACATTGAAAAAGCGGTGGAAGAGACTACCATTTTTGGACGCGTTACGCCTTATCAGAAATTGGAGATCGTTAAGGCTCTGAAAGCACATGGGCATACGGTTGCCATGACCGGCGATGGAGCCAATGATGTGCTTGCCCTGAAAGAGGCAGATTGTTCTATAGCAATGCAGAGTGGAAGCGATGCGGCAAGAAATGTATCCAATATGGTCTTGATGGATTCCAATTTTGCTTCGCTGCCGCTGGTTCTTGCAGAAGGCAGAAAAGCAATCAATAATCTGCAGAGATCTTCTTCCCTTTATTTAACTAAGACGGTATATGCTTTTATTATGGCAATCGTTTTTGTCTTTTTAACAACGGTAAAATATCCGTTTGAGAATATTCAGATCACGCTGATCGGATCCACCTCGATCGGACTTCCATCTTTTTTCCTTGCCCTTGAGCCAAGCAAGGAGAGAATTAAGGGTAATTTTATCCGGAATGTATTTCAGATCGCGCTTCCATCCGGTATTTTAATGTTCCTGGCCATCATTACCGTGACCCTGTATTCCGGAAATGTGCTGATGGCAAGTGCGGCGCAGACATCAACCCTGGCAACGTATACAGCACTTGCGGTTGGTCTGATGGTAGCGTTTAATATTTCCGGAAAGATCAATCGATGGAAAACGTGTATGATCATTGGTCTGATCCTGGAAGGACTGGCGTTGATTCTGCTATTCCCGAAATTGTTCTCTCTGGTGCCGCTGAATACATCCCTGTGGATCCTGATGGCAGTTGTCAGCGTCATCTTCTTCCTGATCCATGGTCTGATCTTCCGTATCATTGCACCAAGGCTGGCAGAAAAACAAAAAGCCCGCTCCTCAATTTAGAACGGGCTTTGCAAAAGTATCAATTGATTAATCAAAATGTAATTCCCGGATGACGCGGGCTGGATTTCCGGCTACGATGACGTTGTCCGGGACATCTTTTGTTACGACAGAGCCTGCAGCTACAATTACGTTCTTTCCGATCGTTACACCAGAGAGGATCGTGACACCTCCGCCTACCCAGACATTCTCTTTCAGAACAATCGGCTTTCCGGATACAAAGCCTTCGTTTCGGCGGACAGGATCGAATGGATGACTAACGGTATACATGCCGGTCATAGGACCGATAAAGCAGTTATCACCGATTGTGATCGGGGCAGCATCCAGAAAGACACAGTTATAATTGATCAAAACGCTGTTTCCGATATGGATGTTGAAACCAAAATCACATTGAATCGGTGGTTTAAGACAAAGATCATCTCCGACAGACCCGAAGAGCTCTTTTGCAGCAGTAAGCAGCTGCTCCTGATCCTCTACAGGGACCGCATTTAATTTCTGGGCGAGAGTTCTTGCCCGCAGTTTAGCTGCAGAGATCTCTTCGTCCCTGTTCTGGAATTCTTCTCCGTTTTTCAGTTTATCCATCTCAGTCATGATGTTTCTCCCTCATTTCTACAATTTCATACAACATAATCGTTTTAAAGGGAAAAGTCAATTTGACAATTCGCTTTATACATTGTAAAATGCGCAAAATGCGCAAATGAACAGGCCGAAGTACTATTTGGAGCCGGGTCATCTTTTGACAGTGGACACCCACGGGACAGCGTTAATACTGTTCACCGGGTGTTTTTATTTAACTTCTTTTACATCCGGTGAAAAACTGGAGGTATCGACTTTGAATCAAAACCCATCAACGACTATTTCTGCGAAAGATGCACAGAAAATTGCGACAAGGGTATCCCTTGTCAGCGTGGTTGGCAATATTATTTTGACAGCGTTCAAATTTTTTGCCGGCATTTTTGCACATTCCCAGGTCATGATCTCTGATGCTGTTCATTCTGCTTCGGATGTCATCAGTTCCCTGATCGTTATTGTTGGCGTAAAGATTTCAGGCAGGGACGCGGATGATGATCACCCGTACGGCCATGAACGGTTTGAATGTGTTGCAGCAGTGATCCTGGCTGCTATCCTGGTGATCGTTGGAGGATCGATCGGGATTAAGGCAGTGAAAAGCATTATAGACGGAAGCTACCGGGAAATGGTGCTCCCGGGTATGCTGGCACTGATTGCTTCTATCGTTTCTATTGTCGCAAAATTTGCGATGTTTCTTTATACCCAGATCCATGCAAAGCGAATCAACTCTACAGCACTTAAGGCAGAGGCATGGCATCATTTAAGCGATTCCTTGTCTTCGGTCGGTGCATTGATCGGTATCGCAGGTGCCCGTCTTGGCGCACCAATTCTGGAACCGATCGCCAGCATCGTGATCTGCCTTTTGATCCTGAAAGCAGCATTTGATATTTTCCGTTCTGCCATTGATCAAATGGTAGATAAATCCTGCAGCACAGAAACAGAACAGAAAATCCGTGATTGTGTCATGCAGCAGGAAGGCGTTATCTGTGTAGATATGCTGCAGACCAGAATGTTCGGGAACCGGATCTATGTCGACGTAGAGATTGGGGTTGACAAAAGCCTTACAATAGAAGAAGGACATGAAATTGCGGAGCAGGTGCATAATGCTCTGGAACTGAACTTTGCTTCAGTGAAACACGTTATGGTGCATGTGAATCCGGCCGGATAAAAACTGCTTCCCGATATCTGTCTCTATAACAGGAAAGGCGGATTATTGACATGAATCAAGGGACAACACGCCATACGATCAAATCTTGTATTGTTTTTCTGCTGCTTGTATCCTTCGTCTTGCTGCTTTCTCAACCGCAGATCACTCTGGCAGAAGATGCTGAGGATTCGGTCATCGAGCAGGACCAGGATTTTGTCGCATATAATTCAAATAATCCAGATTCTTATATAACTTTTGCGCAGGAGGAGTCCTACCCGGATGAGAGGAACATCACGGTTCCGTTTTATTCGATGCAGGACATTCTGACATGGCAGTTTCCTTATTCAGATCTTTTCTTTACAGTTGATTCCGGTGAATTTCGGACAGAATTGGCTAAGGCATCAATAGGATTGGCCATATCTGCTTTTCGTAATAATGAGCTCCCAATGGAAAACCAGAATAAAACTTATCTGGGGAGAGCAGGGTTTTCCAATATCTACACTTTTGGATATGATCAGGAAACGGATGAAGATACACTTTCTGGTGTGATCGCAATGAAAAAGATCGGGGATTTTACACTGATCGCAGCAGCCCCTTGCGGCCAGGGCTACAAAAAGGAATGGGCAAGTAATCTAAAGGTCGGAGATGAGGAGAGGCATGTTGGGTTCAATGAGGCAGCCCAGATCCTGGAAGGGCATATTAAAGACTATATAGAGGAGTATCAGATAACCGGAGAAAAGAAGTTCTGGATCTCCGGGTTCTCCCGTGCAGCAGCTGTTTCTAATTTAACTGCTGCGGACATGATCGCAAGTGGAGAGTTCTCTGATGTTTATGCATATCTTTTCGGTGTTCCGCGGACAACAAGAGCACCTGTCAAATACAAGGGAATCTATAATATCTGCGGGGGATTTGATCCGGTCACGTGGTTTCCTTTGGAACAATGGGGGTTTGCCCGGTATGGTACCGATGTTTTCACACCTGTACAGGAAGTAAACAGTGATTATGTGGAATATGTGGCAGGAGCTGATCGGGTGAACCGGCTCATGCAGGGGTCTCCATTTATCAACAGCCCATATATTAATTATCAGCTGCATCTGATCGTGGAGTTTCTTGGGGCTTTATTCCCGACAAGTGCTGATTATGCAGAACAGTTTCAGGCGATCCTGATGGAGACATGGAAAGAATTTAATCCAGATACGATAATCGAAATGGTCGCTTTAGCCTTGGGTAAGCTGGACGATCTGGATAAACGGGAATCTTACGCGGTCGGCACGTTTATAGAATATTTGTCTTTGCTTGGAGCACAGCAGCTTCGGGGGAATCAGGAACTGATAGAAAGCGGCCAGTGGGATAAAAATGCAAGCATTGGTGTCAATTACATGCGGGAACATATGCCGTACACCTATGTGAACTGGCTGTTTTCTGAAAACGCACCGGAAAAACTGTTTAGCGTCCCGGCTTTTTACCGTAGGATCATCCTGGTTGGACCAATTGATGTTTATGTCTATCAGAACGAGGAATTGATCGGAAGCGTTGAGAGAAATGGTAAGATATCACAGGTCAACCAGTGGGAAGGCAATGAGGATTTATTCGTTTCTGAACTTTTTCTTCACCGCAGTAAGAACGAAACGAGTATCGTGCTGCCTATAGATAAGAAATACGATCTGGAGATCTATATGAACAGACCAGGCAGCCTGTTATATTATCAGGTTTTTGGAAGTCATGAACAGCTTTCTGCTCCGGATGGCATTATATACCAGAGTACTTTGAAGAAAGGATTGTATGGGCTTACTTTTGATCCGTCCAAATTTGAACCATCAGACCTGACAGCACATGAAGGCAAAATACTGGAGTCATATTCCTACCCATATGAATATAATCCGTTTGTAGTCATGGCAACGGAGCTGACGAATACCAAATCCATTACATTGGGGAGCTCTTTAACAATGGCATTTGGAATCGTTGTCTTTCTCTGTCTGCTGGGGCTTGTCAATCTGATCATTGCCATTGTGCATGCGATCCGAAAGAAAAAAAGGCCGCGGCCATATTCGAATCTTTACGTCATCATTCCGCATTGCCTTTTGATCGCTCTGTTCGCATTGTTAACACAGTTCATGACATTGAACCTTGTTACGATCGGAATCATGAAAAGTGCATGTGCCGGATTGACGGTCTTTTGCATCTTTATGCTTGGACTGAGGGGGCTGCTCCGTTGTATAAGGGGAAGAGAAGAACGAGGATATCGCAGCCAGGCGAAAAAGAAAAAGATCATTGGTGTGATCTATCTGGCGTTTCTTGCCGGAGCCTGCGTACTTTCTTATATGTTTTATAAAGTCAGTCCGCTGGCATCCTATTCGACAGGAAATGCGCTTGCTTATTACGGAATTACACTCCTGTTAACTGTTGGCAGTATCCTGCTGTTCCCGAACAGGCTTCCACGAGAGAAGAAACAGGTTCAAGTCAGTACTTAAGCTTTTTTTCCGGGGAAGGAGAGTTCAGCTGTTATCTGCAGTTTTCCGGAAGAATCTTTGGAACCGGTTACTATAACAGCCCCATCCCCATCTTCAAAATGATAGGTCTCGGAGACAGTTTCATCCGGGGCCTTTTCTTTTAATACTTTTTTGAAGTCGGCAAGGATTCCCGGAACGATCGCCAGGTAGATCCGCATGCCTTCCTTTGCACCATATCGTTTTATCAGTTGTTCCTTTAAATTGCTCTCTGCCATAAGGGCTCCTTTTTTGCAATTATTGGTATTCCTGTATCTGATCTAGGATCTCATACAGATCCAGATATGGGATCTTCGTCTCTTTTACGCTATCTCCCAGCTCTAAAACCGGTTCTGTTCCGGCAAATGTGTTCCAGCGCGGCAGACCGTCCCCATTTGGATCGCCATTCTTAATAAAGTTGATCATGTAGCTGCTGACCATATCTGAAAGGGCACGGTCCTCTTCCGTGTACAGAGCAGAGCCATCAGGAATATTATGGTAAAAATAGACTTCTTCTCCGCTGTGCCAGGAACCGAGCCGTCCGTTTTCTTTCGTGAAATGATACATATAACAAGGGATATCATTTGCAACAGCTTCCCGTCCCAGACAGTAATGTCCATATGTAAAAAGAACTGCCGTATAGATATCGGCCCAGTTTCGCTTTGCCTCAGCATCCGTTTTTGCCGGGAATAAAGCTAAGATCTGATCAGCATAAGGATCTTCAAAAGATGCACGGATCTTTTGTTCATAGTTTTTCATATTTGCAGGTGAGAAAATAATGAATGGCGCACCTTCTTCCCGGTTGAATCCCTGCAGTTGAGCCTCTTCGTTGTAAATCCCTTTTTGATAAGATTCATACGGGGTTTCTGACAGTACAAAACCATCGATCGTGATGTGATGATGGATGGCCATTTCTCTTACGATTTTATCTGCAGGCAATGCCCGAAGATCTTTCAGTGTTTGTGCGTGAAGACGGTCTTTCATTTGTTCTGCGGTTTCATAGGCTTCGTCCAGAAGACGGAAGGAGTGTGCCGGCTTTGGAGAGGACACCGTAGAACTTTCCAGGATAACTCGTTTAAATAATCCTTTTGCTAAAGGAGATGTACAAAGTGCACTGACGCAGGCAGAGCCGGCAGATTCTCCCGATATCGTGATATTCTCCGGGTCCCCGCCGAAAGCAGCAATATTATCTTTCACCCATTGCAGTGCAAGGATCTGGTCCAGCAGACCGTAATTGCCTGTAGTATGATTTGGAGATTCTTCTGCTAATGCCGGATCGGCATAAAACCCGAAGATGCCAAGACGGTAAGCCATGTTCACAACAATGATTCCTTTTCTGGCAAGCCCTTCACCGCTGTAATCCTGGTACCACGGCTGTCCGGTCTGCAAAGAACCACCATGAATATAAACCAGGACAGGGAGAGCTTGATCAGTTTTTTGGGCAGGACGCCAGATATTCAGATACAGGGAATCTTCGCTGACAGGTTCCCGGTAATTGTCTTTCAAAGAAATTTGGTAATCATGATAACCGATGATCTGAGCCAGGGAATTATATATTGGCAGATTCTGCACC
>JAFWLF010000128.1:0-8537 GCA_017511185.1 Lachnospiraceae bacterium
AAACAGCTTTTTCCCATGCCTGTCAAATAAAGGAACACCAAGCTCTTCCTCCAGTCTCAATATATTTTTAGAAAGCGTCGACTGCGTCATATGCAGAGAATCTGCAGCTTTGCTTACATTTTCCATCTGTGCAACAACTGTAAAAAAATGCATTTGATCTAAATTCATATCCCCTTCTCCTTATTACGTTTTGGAATATATATTTTTATGTATACATTATATGAAAACTTGTTTTTCTAGGCAATAGGGAAAAAATATATGCCATCCAGGCATAAAATTGGTCAAAAAAGCTTGATGCTTTTCTTGCAATCCCTATTTTGACTGTTTAGAATCAATCCGACTATCGATTTCAAAATTCCGTAATCGAATATCATAGGAGGAAAAATAATGAAACTTACAAAAGCAATTATTAGTGTACTGCTTGTAGCAGGCATGCTGACCATGCTCTGCGCATGCGGCAGCAAGAAAGAAGAGCCTGCTCCGGCAGGAAGCGCATCCGCAGAAGTAACACCTGCAGCTGATGCAGGCATCGGCCTGGATATCCTGATCGAAGAAGATGACAGCATGATCAACACCTACTCTCTTCTGGCAGTCAATCCACAGGCTCCATGGGTAGATGCAGACGGAAACTCTGTTGATCCGACGACGGTTTACATCAACACAACAGGTGCTGATGCGTTGATCAACTGGATGCTTTCTGAAGAAGGTCTGGATGCAGCTGCTAAATATGGATTCGACGAATACGGCGAGTATCTGTTCTATATTAAAGACGATGCTCCGAAAGCAACTGCTGAGATTCCGCAGGCAACTCCGGAAACCCAGACGATCCGTCTTTCTACCACAACATCCGTCAACGACTCCGGTCTGCTTGGCTACCTGCTTCCGATCTTCGAGCAGAAGTATGGTTATACCGTAGAAGTCGTTTCTGCAGGTACCGGTAAAGCAATCGCAAACGCAAAGATGGGCAATGCAGACCTGCTTCTGGTTCATGCAAAATCCCAGGAGGAAGATTTTGTTTCCGCAGGTTTCGCCCGCATCGTAGACGGACAGGCTGCAGAGCGTCTTTCCTTTATGTACAACTACTTTGTCCTTTGCGGACCGAAATCAGATCCTGCAAACGTAAAAGCAGCAGCTGATGTCAAAGCTGCATTCAAAGCAATCGCCGATGGAAAATTCCTGTTTGTATCCCGTGGTGACAAGAGCGGAACACATACCAAAGAATTATCCCTGTGGCCGGAAGAGCTGGGAATTGATGTCGAAGCAGAAACCTTCGAGGCATATCAGGATTGGTATGTTTCTGCAAATGCCGGCATGGCAGTCTGCCTGTCGATGGCAAACGAGCGTCAGGCTTACATCCTTTCTGATAAGGCAACCTTCCTGACATTCAAAGCAAACGGCGGCATTCTTGAGAAATAATCGGCAAAAGATGAGTGGCAAGAAATGATCGGCAGTTTCGGAGAAGCTTTTCGATTAATATTCAGCGGTGATTCGACGTTATATCAGATCATCGCAGTGACCTTGCGTATGACCCTGACCAGTTCCTTATTGGCGCTCCTGATCGGAGTGCCGATAGGGACCTGGCTGGGAAGTGCCCGATTCCGCGGACGCAAGATTCTGGTCGTGATCGACCGCGCACTGATGGGACTTCCTCCTGTCGTCTGCGGTCTTTTTTGCTATCTGCTCTTCTCCGGCGTCGGTCCTTTGCGTGCCCTTCGCCTGCTCTATACATTAGCCGGCATGGTCATCGCTCAGGTCATGCTGCTATGCCCGATGGCGATCGGCATGATGGAAAGTCACGCCAATAACATTGCCCCGCAGATCCGGGAAAACACCAAAGGCCTTGGAATCCGCAGATTCCGCACGCTGCTGCTTACAATGAATGAAAGCCGTTATCACATCGCAACCACTTTTCTGACGCTCTTAGGGCGTGCGTTGGCAGAAGTCGGTGCGGTATCGATCGTCGGCGGCGCGATCATGTTTAAAACAAACGTAATGACCACTGCGATCATGGATTACACCAGCATGGGCAATTTCAAAACTGCCCTCGCGCTTGGCATCATCCTGCTGTTTCTTTCGCTTGCTTTAAACATCATCGTAGCATTAGTCCAGGGGAGGTTTGAGAAATGATCCTTCCTGCATTAAAGAAAACCTATCAGGGACAGCTTGTGCTGGATATTCCATCGATGGAGATTGCGGACGGCAGCATCACTGCCATCTGCGGTCAGAATGGCTCTGGCAAATCAACGCTGGCAAAGATCCTCGCCGGGATAGAAAAGCCTGATGACGGCACCGTTACCTCTGACGCTGCCAGGTCCGTCGGTTACCTTCCGCAGCAGAGCTACGCTTTTCATATGTCTATTACCAGCAACCTGATGCTGAACAAAGACCCGGAAAAGACAAAACAGGAAAACCTCGCCCACGCCCAGCAGCTCCTTAAGGAGATCGGCCTGGAAAGCATGGCAAAGAAAAATGCCAAAAAGCTTTCCGGTGGGGAGACACAAAAAATGGCGCTCGCGCGCCTTCTCATGAAATCATATGACATGATCATTCTGGATGAGCCGACCGCATCGATGGACACGGCCTCCATTCCAACCGCAGAAAAAATGATCTGCGACTATCAGCGCCGCACCGGCTGCACCATCCTGATCATCACCCATTCCCCGGAGCAGGCACAGCGACTGGCAAGCCATACCATCCGTCTGGAAGGCGGCAAACTCTGCGAGTGATAAAAAAGCTGCCGCAATCAGCGGCAGCTTTCATAATCATTTCACAAATAACAAAAATCAATTAAGCTCTGGACAGATACTCGCCTGTACGGGTATCGATCTTGATGATCTCGCCCTGCTCAATAAACAGCGGAACCATGACCTGCGCACCAGTCTCAACGATAGCCGGTTTCTTTGCGCCGGTTGCCGTGTTGCCCTTGAATCCAGGCTCTGTCTCTGTGACAACCAGTTCAACAGATGTCGGAGGCTCAACGGAGAAAACTTTGCCCTTGTAGGAGCAGACCTTGACGGTTTCGTTTTCCTTAACGAATTTCATGGAATCGCCGGCGTCCTCGTGGCTGAGCTGGATCTGCTCATAAGTATTGTTGTCCATATAGTTGTACATATCGCCGTCATCATACAGATACTGCATATCTGCGCGGTCGATGTGCGCATTCTCAAACCGGTCTGTCGGGCTGAACGTTCTTTCTACGACGCTGTCACGAAGAATGTTGCGCAGCTTCGTTCTTACAAATGCAGCACCTTTTCCCGGTTTTACATGCTGAAACTCCAGAACCTGGAAAATTTCGCCTTCAATCTCGACCGTAAGACCGTTTCTGAAATCGCCTGCTGATACCATATAAAAATCCTCCTTAAAGTACTCTTTCTACAATCTCTTTAACTAATTTATTTTAATTTAAAAAACCTAAAGTTTCAACTATTTCCTTGCAGATCTCATCGATATTTTTGTTCTCAGTATCGATGACAACATCCGCAACACTGTTATAAAGTTCTTCTCTGCTCTTCATCAGTTCCTTCACGTAATCCAGATCAAAGTTATCGCCCAGAAGCGGCCTGGTCGGATCGTTCTTTACACGGTCGCGGATAGTTTCTGCCGATGCTGTCAGCAGCACGATAACGCCCTTCTCTTTGATCATCTCAATATTCTCCTGCCGCAGTACAACACCGCCGCCCAGCGAGACGACCTGATAATTTCCTTTGATCACATGACGCAGATGTTTTGTCTCTTTATCACGGAACACACTCTCCGACTGGTTGGCAAAGATGTCCGCGATCGTCGTATGCTCCTTCGCTTCAATATACGCATCCAGATCGATCTTTTTCAGTCCGTAATTGCTGGCCAGTGCATTTGCCACCGCCGTTTTGCCGGTGCCCATAAAACCGATCAGGAAAACCTTCTTAAAGTTCTCATGAATGACGTTCAGCACACTCTCCAGACCATCGATCGGAATCTGCCCCGGCGCACTGCTCTTTGTGATGGAAGCAAATGTGATAGCACTCTCCATAAACTCGCCGATGATCCGCGTGACCGTTCCAAGATGTCCCATGGAGATGGCAATGATCGGGCAGAAATCATAAATGTTTGCCATGTTGACAGAAGCGTTGATCAGATTCAGCACGTCCCGCTTGCTGTTTGGCATATAAGCGACTTTTACAATATCCGCGCCCATATCCTTCATGTCAGAGAAATCCTGAATGATTTCCTCAAACATCGGCGTCTTAACAAAATCATGTTTGGAGATGATGACATACGAGCCGTTGTCCTTGAGCGTTTCCACAAACTCTTTATCGTCCGGAATGGCAGATGCTTCCACATCGATCAGCTCCGCATAATAACAATCAGAAACCATCTTCAGAAGCTTCTTATAAGCATCCAGACCAATTGCCTGCTTGCCGCCTTCCTCTTTCCGGCGGCAGGTAAAAATGATTGGTTTGCGGCAGGCATGACGCACCTTGGCGGCCACATCCTTTGCTTTTTCCGGATCCAGGATATTGGCATAATAATCCGCGCGGAACTCGATCAGATCGCAGTCGATCTGATTGGCCTGCTCCACCATCGCCAGGATCTCCGAAACCGTCTCTCCCAGTACGATGGCACAGATCTTCGGCTTGCCCTGTCCAATATACAAATTCTTAACCTTGACCACTTTGCCCATACATGCACCTCAGCTGATAAGAACTGCCGCGACACCACTTAAGCCGCAGCGTACTTCACAGTCAAAACAAATGGATACATTTCTGATATGACTATTCTGCCACAACTGATAAAGAAAACACAAGGGCAGTTTTTCCAAACTGCCCTCGCAAGTAAAAAACATTTTTTGCTTAGTCGATCTGTTCGAACTGGCTGTTGTAAAGTTCGGCATAGAATCCGTTCTTTGCCAGCAGCTCTTCGTGGTTGCCCTGCTCTATGATATCGCCGTCTTTCATAACGAGGATCAGATCTGCATTCTTGATCGTCGAAAGTCTGTGGGCGATGATGAACGAAGTACGTCCAGCCATCAGCTTGTCCATAGCATCCTGGATCAACTGCTCAGTTCTGGTATCAACCGATGACGTTGCTTCATCCAAAATCAGGAACGGTGCATCCTCAACCATCGCACGTGCGATCGTGATCAGCTGCTTCTGACCTGCGGAAACATTTGCTTCTTCATCCAAAACCGTATCATAGCCATCCGGCATTGTCATGATAAAGTGATGGATCCCGGCCATCTTGGCAGCCTGTACGATCTGCTCATCCGTTGCCTCTTTGTTATAACGGATATTCTCCTTAAATGTTCCCTCAAAGAGCCATGTATCCTGAAGAACCATGCCGAATAACTCATGCACTTCCGCCCGCTGCATATCGCGGATATCGTGCCCGTCGATCAGGATCCTTCCGCTGTTAACTTCATAGAAGCGCATCAGCAGGTTGACCATAGTCGTCTTTCCGGCACCGGTTGGTCCGACAATAGCGACCTTCTTTCCAGGAAGAGCTTCTGCACTGAAGTCCTTGATAATGGTCTGATTCTCATAATAACCAAAATGGACATGATCGAATACGATATCGCCCTTGGCATTATTCACTCCGATCAGGATCGGCTTATTGGAATCATCTTCCAGTTCTTCTTCTTCCAGGAAGGAGAAGACACGCTTGGAGGATGCAGCCGCACTCTGCAGCTGGGTAAATACCTGGCCAAGCTGCTGCAGCGGCATTGTGAACTGACGGATGTACATCATGAACGCAACGATGGTTCCGAAAGTGATATACCCTTTCATCGCCAGAAGCGCACCGGTGATACAAACCAGAACATATCCGAAGTTACCAACGAATCCCATCAAAGGAGGCATAATTCCGCCGAAGAACTGAGCTCTCCATGTCGTATTACGGAATCTCATGTTGGTCTCATGGAACCGTGCATGCTCCTGTTCTTCTGCATTGTATGCCTTAACAGTATTGTGTCCGGAATAGATTTCCTCCACCTGTCCGTTCAATTCACCAAGAACGGAGTGCATCAGAGAGAAGTATTTCTGGGAACGTTTCATGATGTTGATCATGATGATGAATCCCAGAATTGCCGATCCAACAGCAACCAGTGTCATGATCCAGTTCGTAAAGAACATAATGAGCATAACGCCGATAAACTGTGTACCTGCATGGAACAGGTTGCCGACACTCTGGTTTAATGACATCGCGATCGTGTCGACATCGTTAACGATACGGGAAAGAATATCACCGATCAATGTATTATCAAAATACCGCAGCGGTAAAACATTGATCTTTCTGGAAATATCTTTTCTTAATCCGTAAGAAGTACTTTGTGTAACAACGTTCATCAACCGCATCTGCAGGAAGGAAAAGATCCATGCCAGAATATAGAACCCGGCAAGCATGAGACCGATACGTGCTACAGCATGCAGATCGATATCCCCTGTGAATCCGGCTGTGATAAGGTCAGCAATCTTACTGACATATTTTGGTCCAATGATCGTCAGGACTGTTCCCAGCATGGAGAACAGAATTGCCAGGAACAACCGCACACGGTTTCTTCCCAGATATCTGATCAGAGGCCCTAAGTATTTTAAATCGGCTTTATCGCCTGGACGTCCACCACCTCTACGCATTGGCCAATTCCTCCTCTGATAACTGGGAGAAAGCAATTTCGCGGTATACATCACAGGACTGCATCAATTCGTCATGGGTACCAATGCCGACTGCTTTGCCTTCATCTAAAACTACGATCTTATCTGCATCGCGTACTGTACCAATACGCTGCGCAACGATCAATGTGGTTGCATTCTGCGTTTCCTTCTTCAAAGTAGCACGCAGAGTTTTATCTGTCTTATAGTCCAGTGCAGAGAAAGAATCGTCGAAGATATAGATCTCCGGATCTTTTGCAATTGCTCTTGCAATAGATATTCTCTGCTTCTGTCCACCGGAAAAGTTGGTTCCACCCTGTGCAACTTCTGTATAAAGACCCTTCTCCTCTTTGTCCAGAATATCTTTGCCCTGTGCAATGGTAAGCGCACGGGTGACCCATTCATCCGTCATCTCATGTTCACTATCATGTCCAAATTCAATATTGGACTTGATGGTGCCCTTAAAGAGGACAGCTTTCTGGGCGATATAACCGATCCTGTGATGCAGCTGATGCTGCGTATATTCTTTCACATTTACGCCATCGACCAGAACCTCTCCCTCGGTGACATCATAGAACCGGGGAACAAGGTTGATCAGCGTACTCTTTCCGGAACCAGTCGACCCAATAAAGGCGACCGTCTCCCCGGGCTCTGCCGTAAACGTGATATTTTCCAAAACCTTCTCTTCAGCATCCGGATACTGGAACGAAACGTTGCGGAATTCGACCCGGCCTTCTTTGTAAGGATTATCATTTCCCGCTCCGTCAACGACCTTGGTCTCTGTATCCAGAACTTCATTCAGACGTCCTGCAGCAACCATGGCACGAGGCAGCATGATAAAGATCATGGATACCATCATGAATGCCATAATGATGTTTGCCGCGTACGCCATGAACGTGACAAGCTGGCTGAACAGATCTACCCTGCCTGCCATAGGTGTCCCCTGTATCATATGTGCGCCGACCCAGTATATAGCCAGGGACGTGGCACTCATGACAATGTTTATGGTAGGCGGCATAAACGCCATGATCCGGCCTGTATATAAGTGGTTATCACGAAGGTCCACATTGGCCGTATCATATTTGTTTTCCTGATAACTTTCCGCATTGTATGCCCGAACGACACGGATACCGGAAAGAAGCTCTCTGGCGACTTTGTTCAGGTTATCCGTTAATTTCTGGATCATACGGAATTTAGGAATGACCAGGATCATGTTGGAACCGATCGTAGCAGCCACTATAACAACGGCGATCGCAACAACGATCATCCATTGCCATCCTTTGCCGAGGATCTTGATAAAGGCCCAGATTGCAATGATCGGGGCGCGGAGAAACGCCTGCATGCCCTGGGAGATCAGGATGACGACCTGCGTGATATCATTGGTCGACCGGGTGATCAGGCTGGCGGTGGAGAATCTTCCGATCTCCTCCATCGAGAAGCCAACAACTTTTGTGTAAACTGCATCTCTGACTCTTGTTGAAAAACGACAGGAAACCTGCGAAGCGCAGAAGCTGACCATAATGGAACAGCAGGCATCACCAATGGCACAGGCGATCATGATCGCGCCTGCTTTTAAGATGTCATTCATTGCTCCGCCGGTTTCAACCAACCGGGTTACTTTTGTCATGTAATCTGGAAGTTTGAGGGTCAGAAAAACACTGCAGACAACGAAAAAGAGAACGCCGCTCGCAAACATCCATTCTCTCTTTCTCATGTACCTCAACAATCTAAACATGAACTATATCCTCCCTATTTGCGATCCTTCGCCGCAGCTCAATTGAAAAATTAAATTCTAGTTGATAGTTAACATTGCCAGAAGTTAGTCTTACAAACGGTTAACCGGAAGTCAGTCTTGCAGGAGACTGACTTCCTTCTTTATACTCTGCCATGTGGTGCTCCGGAGACGGCTTA
>JAFWLF010000129.1:0-15993 GCA_017511185.1 Lachnospiraceae bacterium
ACACGTCAAATTCATCTGACAGTATTCGCATATTTTGCGAGTTTAGAATAGCATATACAGCATCATTTTGCACGTTATTTATTCCGGTAAAACGCCTTCTCCATCGAAGGCCGGAATAAAACTCTGCACTGCTACATCACCCTCCTGGATCATGCAGTTTTCAATCCCCCGTGCGATCACATGATCGACTGCCTGCTCGTATTCTTTTCTGCTAACTTTCCGATTCAGTTCTTCAAAAGGAAGCGTTCCCATAGGCGTATACTGACTCATCAGAGAAAACCAGATCCTGTCTCCGTAAGTATCTGCCAGATAATCGATCACCCGGATCGTATCCCTAAGACTGCCCGGTGTCATCAGATGCCTGACACAGACCCCTTTTTTCATCAATCCGTCTTCCGACTCTGCCAGTGCCGCCTCTGACCGGTCCATCTGCATTGGCCCGGCAGATTTTACCATTTGTTCCAGGGCCTTTTTTACAACCTTTGGATAATCCAGTGCATGCAGATATTTTGATGCAAGTCCTTCGTCCAGTGTCTTAAGATCCGGCAGATAAATATCGATCAGCCCTTCCAGAAGCTTAAGTGTTTCCGGGAATTCATAGCCGGAGCTGTTCCAGACAAACGGCAGATCAAATCCTCTTTCTTTTGCAATTCGGATCGACTCTGCGATCTGCGGAGTAAAATGCGTTCCGGTCACCAAATTGATATTCAGCGCTCCTTTTGCCTTCAGTTCAAAAAAGATATCCGCAAGGCGGTCTTTGGTAATCTCAATGCCGAACAATTCTCCGCAGCCTTCTTCCGGTCCTCCGCCGGAGATCTTCCGGTTCTGGCAATAAATGCAATGCAGGGAGCAGCCCGAAAAAAAGACGGCCCCGCTTCCGCTTTCTCCAGATAAAAAAGGCTCTTCATAAAAATGAAGGGCCGCCCGTGCCGCTTTCAGTTTCTGTCCCATTTTGCAGAAACCTGTCTTCTGGCTCCTATCTACACCGCAATTCCGCGGACATAACCGGCAGTTTGTTTCCATTGTTTTTCTTTTCTGTTTTTTCTATTCCCATCCGGAAATGATCCGGCAGATATCCATTGGCGTATCAGCAAAAACTTTCGCACCCGCATTCGCAAGCTCTTCTTGGCTGCCGTATCCGTAAAGAACACCAATGCTCTCTGTCCCTAAAAGACTTGCCGCTTCAATATCATTCTCGCGGTCACCGATCATCACAGCTTTAGCAGGATCCACCTGCAGTTCCTGCAGAGCATACGAGAGCACTTCCACTTTCGTCGCGCGGCTCTCGTCCATAGCAGCTCCGCCGATAAAATCAAAATACCGAGTCAGTGCAAAATGCTCCAGGATCTGTTTTGAGAAAAGTTCCGGCTTGGATGTTGCAACCGCCAGCACCAAACCGTCCTCCTTCAGTTTCTGCAGCATCTCTTCAACGCCCGGATACACGGAGTTTTCAAACATACCGCCTGCAGTAAAGTATTCCCGGTAATAAGTGACCGCTTCTAATGCTTTATCATGATCAAAACCAAACCGCTCCTGAAATGAATGAACCAAAGGCGGGCCAATAAAGGAGTGCAGATCGTTTTCCTCTGCCTCGATGCCATATTTTTTTAATGCATACTGTACGGAATGAATGATTCCCGGAGCAGAATCAGTCAACGTTCCATCCAGGTCAAAAAAGATTGTGTGATTCATTTTGTTTTACCGTTTCCTTTGCTTTGACAGCCCTGAATAAAGAACTCCGTAAAACCTTCCATTTTATTTACGATATCATAGCTGCCTTCCCGTCTTGACCAGTCTGTAGAGACACTTCGAAGCATAAGGAGGAAAAAATCCGTCAGTTCATCAACGGTAAACCGTTTGCTGATCTGTCCCTTTTTCCGGGCAGCTTCAAAGATTTCCTGAATTTTCTGAAAAGAGGCCCTCTCTTTTTCCAGATTACCCCATCCTTCCGGATTCACACCAGAGATCAACTTGGAACGTTCCAATCCATGCGATTGAATATAGGAAGCCCAGCCGCGTGCAAACATCCGGAGGTTTTCCATTTCATCTTCGTTGGTAAGAAGCGGGAATGTGTTTTCTTTCAGATCCTCATCGATGATCCACAGCAGTCCGATCAGCATATCCGATTTTTTGGTAAAGTAATGGTAGAACGTTCCGATAGATATCCCTGCGGTCTGGCAAAGCTCTGAAACACTGATCTTATCAAAATCCTCTGATGTCATCAGAGGGATCAGTGATTCTATTATTTCTGAACGGCGTTTCGCCTGTTTTTCTTTTACTTTGGACATAAAAATCCGCCTTTTCCAGGGATTGTCTGTTGACATCATGAAATCTGGTGGTAGAATAAAAAAAGTAGAATGAATTCTAATATTTATTCTAATTTTTCTTTTTTCATTATACCCGTATTCTTTGTGTTGTAAAGAATGAATACAAACAATTTTGGAGGTCAAACAGATGAATACAACATTATCCGGCTTAAAAGTGATTGAACTGTCTACATTCATTGCGGTCCCTGCCTGTGCACGGTTTTTCGCTGACAATGGCGCAGACGTGATCAAAGTGGAAGCAAAGGGCGGAGATGCCGTCCGCTGGAACGGCACGAGTGAAGGACGAAGCGACAGTCCGTACGAAAACACGACGTTCGATTTGGAGAACGCTAATAAAAAAGGAATTGTTCTGAATTTAAAATCTCCGGAAGGAAAAGAAATCTTATTCAAACTGCTGGACGATGCTGATATCTTTCTGACCAACTGGCGGCCGCAGGCTCTGGAAAAAAACGGTCTTACCTATGAGATGCTGCATGAAAAATATCCGAAACTGGTCTATGGAACTCTGACCGGATTCGGCGACAAAGGTCCGGATAAGGACCTTCCAGGTTATGATTTTACGGCATTCTGGGCAAGAGGCGGAATCATGGATTCCCTGCGCCAGAAAGATGAATGGCCAATCAACCTGATCCCGGGTATGGGTGATCATGTGACCGGTATGATGCTTGCTTCCGGTGTTATGGCAGCGCTTTATGAAGCACAGAAGACCGGCAACGGAAAGAAAGTATCCATCAGCCTTATGCATACGTCAATCTTTATCCAGGGCATTATGGTTCAGGCAGCCGAATACACAGATATTGGTCAGAAGTACCCGATCTCCCGGTATACAGCTGACAACCCGTTCAACTGCGCCTATAAAACAAGTGACGGCAGATTCATGCAGATTTCCATGCCGCCATTTGATATGTTCTATCCTAAGTTCATGCCGCTGATCGGCCGGGAGGACCTGGTTGGAAATGAACGTTACACAATGGACAATATTTCCAAGAACAAACTGCATCGTGAATTTATTGAGATCCTGATCGAAGCGTTTGAGAAGAAAACAGCTGCAGAATGGGATCAGATCCTGACTGAAAATGATATCCCTCATTCTGTGGCACAGTCCTGGGAAGAAGTTCTCGAGGACAAACAAGCCTGGGCAAACGATGTTTTCTACAACATGGAATACCCAACCGGCAATACGCGCGCTTTAGTCCGCCAGCCAATCTTCATTGGCGATGATCTGCCGGATTACAAAATGGCTCCGCTGCTCGGAGAGCACAGCGAGGAGATCATCCGTTCCCTGGGCTATACAGAGGAAGATCTGCAAAAGCTTCATGAGGCCGGTGTTTATAACACTTGGGAAGATTTAAAACATCTTCATAAAGGTTGATCAATTCAATCGAAACAGAGGAATCGCAAATGGCTGATATTTATACAATGGGCATTGATATCGGATCTTCTGCATCCAAATGCCTGATCTTAAAAAACGGAACAGAGATTGCAGGAAGTGCAGTTATCGCAGCCGGAACCGGAACCTCCGGTCCAAGGAGAGCGCAGGAAGAAGCGCTTGCAGCTGCCGGGATTTCTATGGAAGATATCCGCCGCAGCACAGCGACCGGATACGGACGCAATACCGTAGAAGGCGTAGATGCAGTAGTCAGTGAATTGAGCTGCCACGCAATCGGGATCCATGCTGTATTCCCGGATGTCAGGACTCTGATCGATATCGGCGGACAGGATGCAAAGGCGATCCGGGTCAGTGAAAACGGCCGGTTGGACAGCTTTGTGATGAATGACAAATGCGCAGCCGGTACCGGAAGATTTCTGGATGTCATGGCACGTGTCCTGGAACTGGATGTCAGTGAACTGGAAGAGAAAAGTGCAAAAGCCAAAAACGTGGTCAATATCAGTTCGACCTGTACGGTCTTTGCGGAATCAGAAGTGATTTCACAGCTGTCGAACAATGTGGATATCTGTGATCTGGTCGCAGGGATCCACCGGTCAGTCGCTGTCCGTACCGCCGGGCTGGTAAGAAGACTCGGGGTTGTAGAACCAGTTGCCATGAGCGGCGGTGTTGCCTTAAATGGCGGCGTGGTATCTGCACTGGAGGAAGAGCTTGGGCTGACGATCAAAGTATCTCCGCTGGCACAGCTCAATGGAGCCTATGGTGCAGCGGTACATGCATGGGGACAATTAGAGAAAGAGACACTTTAAGGAGGATAAATGATGAGCGAAGCAACTGAGAAAAAACCGGCAAAGGTTGTCCTTAAGGAACTTCAGGACAAAATTGCGGATGACGCCTGGGAAGCAAAAAAGCGCGGCGAAAAAGTCGGCTGGTGTGCAAGCAACTTCCCACAGGAGATCACAACGGCGATGGGCATCCCTGTAGTCTACCCGGAAAACATGGGCGCAGCTGTTGGTGCAAAAGGCGGCGGACAGAGAATGTGTGAATATGCAGAAGGCATGGGCTATTCCGGCGATCTGTGTTCCTATTCCCGCATTAACTTTGCTTATGCCGATCTGAAAAAATGTGAAGAACTGGAGATTCCATTCCCGGATTTCCTTCTTTGCTGCAATAATATCTGCAACTGTATGATCAAATGGTACGAGAACCTGGCACTTGAGCTGGACATCCCGCTCATCCTGATTGATATTCCGCACCTGGATCAGTACGAATGCGACGAGGACCGGATCAAATATATCCGTGCCCAGTTTGATGATGCCATCCGGCAGTTAGAAGAGATCACAGGAAAGAAGATGGATTACGACAAGCTGAAGAGCGTCATGGAAGTATCGCAGCGCTCCAGCCAGGCATGGCTTCGCGCAGTTGGTTATATGTCCGCTAAGCCATCCCCGTTTTCTGGTTTTGATATCTTCAACAACATGGCAGTCGCCTGCGTAGGAAGAGGCACGGTGGAAGCAGCAGAAGCATTCGAGCAGCTTGCCGATGAGTACGAGGCACTGGTGGCAGAAGGCAAGAGCACCTTTAAGGGAGACGAAAACTACCGGATCCTGTTTGAAGGCATTGCCTGCTGGGCAAACCTGCGCTTTACTTATAAGACCCTGCAGAGCCGCGGGATCAATCTGACGGCCTCTGTATACGGACCAGCCTTCTCTTTCCTGTACAGCAATCTGGATGAATTAATGGCTGCCTATTCTTATGTACCAAACTCCAACTGCTTTGAGAGAGAACTGGAGCTGCGCGTCGTCGACGCAAAGAAGAACAAAGTGGATGGCGCGATCTTCCATATGAACCGTTCCTGCAAACACTGGAGCGGCAACCTGTATGAGATGGAGCGTCAGTTCCGTGAGCAGACCGGTGTTCCAACTATCGTATTTGATGGAGACCAGTCAGACCCTCGGGCCTTTTCAGAAGCACAGTATGAGACCCGTGTGGAAGCCCTTGTAGAGATCATGGAAGAAAATAAAAGAAAGGAAGCGCAGGCATGAAATATATAGACGAATTAAAAAATATCAGTGAAAACCCGAGAGCCGCTTTCGAAGGAGCCATCGCATCAGGGAAAAAGGTAGTTGGTGTAATGCCGTATTTCTGCCCGGAAGAACTTGTTTATGCTGCCGGCATGCTGCCTTTCGGCCTCTGGGGTGCTGCCATTCAGGCAAATGATTCCAAACGGTACTTCCCGGCATTCATCTGCTCTATTCTTCATACAACACTGGAAATGGGCATCAAAGGCCAGCTGGATGATCTGAGTGCCATCATGATCCCAATCTGCTGCGACAGCCTGAAAGGAATGGGAGCCAACTGGGAGTATGGCGTAGGAAATAAGGTCCCTGTCATCAATGTAGCTTATGCTCAAAACCGGAAGATCGAAGCCGGTGTAGAATTTACTGCGTCCCAGTTCCGTAAGATCCGCAAACAGTTAGAAGAGATTGCCGGCAATGAGATTACGGACGATGCTATTGCAAAGGCTGTTACTGTTTATAATGAAAACCGCGATGCTATTCTTTGCTTTTCAAAAGCCGCAGCAACGCATCCAAAGGAAATCAGTGCGCAGACTCGTTCCGCAGTATTAAAAGCCGGATACTTTATGGATCGTGCAAAGCATACAGAAATGCTCCGTGAAATTACAGAAGAGCTTTCTGCCCTTCCTGCATCCGATGAAGGTTATCTGAAAATTGTAACGACCGGAATTTTGGCAGACATGCCGGGATTCCTGGAACTGATCGATAAGAACAACATGGTGATCGCAGATGATCAGATTGCACAGGAATCGGTCGGTGCCAGAACACAGACACCTGTGACGGAAGATCCGATCCTTGGTATGGCACAGCGTCTGTCTGATATTGAAGGCTGCAGCGTTCTATATGATCTTGGAAAGTTCAGAGGAAAACAACTGGTTTCACTCGCACAAGAAGCAGGTGCAGCAGGGATCCTCTTTGTCCTGACCAAGTTCTGCGATCCGGAGGAATATGATTATGTTCCGGTAAAACGGATGACAGATGCCGCAGGCATCCCAATGCTGCAGGTTGAGATCGACCAGCAGATGAAAAACTTCGCGCAGGCAGAATCTGCCCTTCAGGCATTTGCAGAGATGCTCCGCGAAAGATAAAAACTATTTACAACTGTGCTTTTTCACGCACAAATGCGATCTGTTTCTGCAGAGAGTCTTTGGATGGACCTCCTGCGCTGATCCGCGTTTCCACGCAGGTCAGAAGATCGATCGCCTGATACACATCTTTTTCGAATAATGGGCTGTGTTTCTGATAATCCTCTAATGGATAAGTCTCCAAGACCAGCTGTCGGCTGATACAGTCGCCGACGATCTGCCCGGAGATCTTATAAGCATCACGAAACGGCAGCCCTTTTCGTACCAGATAATCCGCCAGGTCTGTCGCATTAATGAATCCGCCCTGCGCCGCCTTCTTCATGTTTTCCGGAAGCACCTGTACAGAACCGATCATTCCGGTAAAAATATCCAGACACATCTTAACTGTATCCACAGCATCAAAAATGGCTTCCTTGTCTTCCTGCATGTCCTTGTTATAGGCAAGCGGAAGCCCTTTCAGCATAGTCAAGAGCGCCATCAGATCTCCATAGACCCGGCCGCTCTTTCCGCGGACCAGTTCTGCCATATCCGAATTTTTCTTCTGCGGCATAATGGAAGATCCCGTTGTGAATTCCGAAGACAATTCAATAAATTTAAATTCCCAGCTGCTCCAAAGGATGATCTCCTCTGAAAAACGGGATAAATGCATCATCAGGATAGCAATAGCACTCAGCAGTTCCACACAGAAGTCCCTGTCTGAAACTCCATCCAGAGAATTCAGTGTAATATCATCAAATCCCAGTTTTTCCGCTTCCAGATAGCGGTCAGTATCATAGGTCGTGCCAGCCAGTGCACAGCTTCCGATCGGGGAAACATTCATACGTTTCTTTCCGTCAGCCAGCCGGTCCAGATCCCGGCACAGCATCATGGCATAGGCCATCAGATGATGTGCAAAGGTGATCGGCTGCGCGCGCTGCAGATGCGTATAGCCTGGCATGATCGTCTCTGTATGTTTTCCGGCAAGATCCAGAATGACTGCCAGAAGCTCTTTGATCTTTGTTTCGATCTCCTGCGTTTCATCCCGCAGATACATCCGCAGATCCAGTGCCACCTGATCATTCCTGGAACGTGCCGTATGCAGCTTCTTTCCTGCATCTCCGATCCGCGCAGTCAGCACTTCCTCTACAAACATGTGGATATCTTCTGCATTCTCATCAATAACAAGTGCCCCGCTCTGCAGATCATCTAAGATTGTCTGCAGTCCGTCTATGATTTTTTCCGCATCTTCTGCAGAAATGATCTTCTGTGCAGAAAGCATGGCTGCATGCGCCATGCTCCCTTTGATATCCTGCTGATACATCCGGGAATCAAACCGAATGGAGGAATTAAAATCATCTGCCAGTTTATCTGTTTCTCCGCTGGTCCTTCCAGCCCACATCTTTGCCATATCGTTCTCCGTTATTCTTTATTTCGGTGCCTTCTGCATATGGTTGATATCTACCAGTTCCACGTTGGCAGGTGTGAACCGGCTCATCATGATATCCGCCAAAGCCGTTACCGTATCCAATGCGGTCAGACACGGGATGCCCAGCTGCATGGCTTTCCGGTGCAGCACAGTGTAGTCACCGATGGTTGCGTCCTTTACGGCTCCGGTATAAACAATATACTGTATTTTCCCTTCTTCCATCAAGTCCGTGATCTCATTGCTTTCTGTTGCATTGGCAACGGAATGCACCGGGATACCTGTCGTGTGGATGGAAGCAGCCGTTCCACTGGTTGCATAGATGTCCATGCCCAGATCATAGAACCGTCTTGCGAAGGAATGGATTTCTTCATAATCGTGCTCTTCCACACTCAGAAGAACGCCGATCCGTTTGTTGCTGTAAATTGCCGGAACAGCAAGCCCTGCTGCATTCAAGCCCTTAAAGAGCGCTTCTGCCTTAGTCTTTCCAATACCCAGCACTTCCCCGGTGGATTTCATTTCCGGACCCAGAATAGAGTTCGCATCGTTCAGCTTTTCAAAGGAGAAGACCGGTACTTTCACGGCAAAGTAAGGCGGTACTTTGACCAACTTTGTTCCGTAACCCAGATCTTTCAGCTTTGCACCGAGCATGACCTTTGCCGCCAGATCTACCATAGGAACATCTGTCACCTTACTGATATAAGGAACCGTCCGGGAGGCTCTTGGGTTGACTTCGATCACATACAGCTCGCCGTCGTAGATCAAGTACTGAATATTGACCAGTCCTCTTGTCTTCAGCGCCAGTGCCAGTTTTTCGGAGATGTCACAGATCTTCTGCTGGAACTGATCGGTCAGATTATACGGAGGGTAAACGGCAATGGAATCACCGCTGTGTACGCCCGCACGTTCAATATGTTCCATGATACCCGGGATCAGCACGTCTTCTCCGTCGGAGATGACATCTACTTCCAGTTCAATACCCGGCATATATTTATCGATCAGCACCGGATTGTCAATGCCTCCGGATAAGATCTTCTTCATATAACTTTCTGTCTGCTGCGGTCCGCGGGAGATCGTCATATTCTGTCCGCCTATAACGTAAGAAGGACGCAGAAGGACCGGATACCCGAGTGTTTCGCCTGCCTGCAGCGCCTCTTCCAATGTGTTGACGCCCATTCCCTTTGGGCGGGAAATGCCAAAGGTCTCCAAAAGTGCGTCAAACCGCGCACGGTCCTCCGCAATATCGATACTCTCCGCAGATGTTCCCAAAATCTGCACACCCTGACTGTCCAAAAACTGTGTCAGCTTGATGGCAGTCTGGCCGCCAAATGCGACAACGACGCCAACCGGTTTCTCCACATGAATGATATTCATGACATCTTCCGGTGTCAGCGGCTCAAAGTACAGACGGTTTGCCGTATCATAGTCCGTCGAAACGGTTTCCGGATTGTTGTTGATGATGACAACATCATAGCCCAGTTCCTGCAGTGTCCAGACACAATGGACAGAACTGTAATCGAACTCGATGCCTTGTCCGATCCGGATCGGGCCGGAACCTAAGACAACGATCACATCCTTGCCGCTGCGTGCAAAACTGCGTGCCTCGCAGCTGCCCCCGACCGAAGGTCGAGGGAGCCCAGCGGCTTTGAGCGATTCAAAAGAACTCTCAAGAGTTCTTTCCTTTCCTCTTACGTAAGAATAAAAGTACGGATGATCCGTGCCGAACACAGCCGAACAAGTCTTCACAATTTTATAACCGAAGGAAAAGCTTTCCGTTTCCGGTTCGCCTTCCTTTGTGTATTTGATATCACAGATGCCGGTGAAATGATCTCCGCTGATCTTCTGAATAGCGGAATCTGTATAGCCCAGCTGTTTTCCTTCCAGAATGTTTTCTTTTGTTGCACCTTCTTTTGCCAGCTTCTCCTCATAGTCTGCCAGATTTTTAAACTTCTGCAGGAAGTAAGGATCGATCATCGTCAACGCGTAAATCTCTTCCAGCGGCATACCGGATTTAATAGCCTCAAAAACGGTAAAGATCCGGCGGTCGTCCTGATCCAGGAGACGTTCTTTTAACGGCTTGTCATTGATCGGCGCGGCATTAAAAGTCTCCAGCCCGATCTCCGCGCCGCGAACGGCCTTCATCATGGCCATCTCAAAGGTCGGTGCGATGGACATCACTTCGCCTGTTGCCTTCATCTGCGTTCCCAGCTTCCGACTGGATCCGGCAAATTTATCAAACGGCCATTTTGGGAATTTCGCGACAATGTAATCCACTGCCGGCTCGAATCCATCCAGAGAATCTCCGGTGACCGGATGTTTGATCTCTGCCAATGTATAACCCAGCGCCAGTTTTGTCGTGATCTTTGCGATCGGATATCCGGTCGCCTTAGATGCCAGAGCTGAAGAACGGGAAACACGCGGATTGACCTCGATCACCGCGTACTCGCTTCCGTCCGGCTTTAATGCAAACTGGCAGTTGCATCCGCCGATCACTCCGATAGATGTAACAATATCCAATGCCGCCTGCCGCAGCATAGAAAATTCACGATCCGTTAATGTCAATGCAGGTGCCACAACAATAGAATCTCCGGTATGAATACCAACCGGATCCACGTTTTCCATGGAGCAGACGATGGTTGCGGAACCCGTATGATCCCGCATGGTTTCAAACTCAATCTCTTTCCATCCGGAAATACATTTCTCAACCAGGATCTGCGTGATCGGGGACATATCCAATCCTGTCTTTGCAATTGTTTTTAATTCTTCTTCATTTGCAGCGATACCACCTCCGGTACCGCCCAGGGTAAAAGCAGGCCGCACGATGATCGGATAACCGATCTTTTCCGCGATTACCAGTGCCGTATCCACATCTTCCGCAATATCGGAAGGCACACACGGCTGGCCGATGGCCTGCATTGCATCACGGAATTTTTCACGGTCTTCTGCTTTATTGATTGCTTCCACATCCGTGCCCAGCAGCTTCACACCGTATTTATCCAGTGTTCCGTTTTCCTTCAGCTGCATAGAAATGGTCAGGCCACTCTGCCCTCCAAGTCCTGCAATCAGTCCGTCCGGGCGCTCTTTTTCAATGACGCGCGCAACCATCTCTGCATTCAATGCTTCCAGATAGATCTCGCTTGCCAGATGTTTATCTGTCATGATGGTCGCCGGATTGGAATTGACCAGCACAACATCCAGGCCTTCGTCTTTCAAAACGCGGCACGCCTGTGCGCCGGCATAATCAAACTCTGCAGCCTGTCCGATCACGATCGGCCCAGACCCGATGACCATTACTTTTTTGACTGTGTTATCTCTCGGCATAACCTACCCCTTTTATAATGTTGCCGCCATAACTGCTTTGATGGTATGCATACGGTTCTCTGCCTCATCAAATACGATGGATGCCTTGCCCTCAAATACTTCATCGGTCACTTCCATACAGGTCAGACCGAATTTCTCATAAATATCTTTTCCGATGGTCGTGTTCAGATCATGAAACGCCGGCAGGCAGTGCATAAACCGGCATTGCTCTCCTGCAGCATCCATTAATTTCTGATTCACCTGATAAGGAAGCAGATCATTGATCCGCTCTTCCCAGACTTCATCTGCTTCTCCCATGGATACCCAAACATCGGTATAGATCACGTCAGCACCTTCTACCGCCTTCATCGGATCTTCTTCAAAACAGATGACTGCGCCGGTTTCTTTTGCAATCTCCTGACATGCCGCCGTTAATTCGGCATTCGGAAAATACTTTGCCGGTGCGCAGGCAGTAAACTGCATTCCCATCTTGGCACAGCCAACCATCAGTGAATTAGCCATGTTGTACCGCGCATCACCCATAAAGACCAGTTTCTTTCCTTTTAAGCCGCCAAAGTGCTCTTTGATCGTCAGGAAATCAGCCAGTACCTGGGTCGGATGAAACTCATTGGTCAGACCGTTCCAGACCGGAACGCCTGCATACTGTGCTAACGCATCCACGATCTCCTGTCCAAATCCACGGTATTCAATACCATCGAACATCCGCCCTAAAACACGAGCCGTATCTGCGATGCTTTCCTTTTTTCCAATCTGAGATCCGGACGGATCCAGGTATGTCGGATGCATGCCCAGATCTGTTGCTGCCACTTCAAATGCACAGCGGGTCCGGGTGCTGGTCTTTTCAAAGATCAGCGCTATATTTTTTCCTTCATGAAGCCGATGAGGAATACCTGCTTTCTTTTTTGCTTTCAGTTCTGCTGCCAGATCCAGAAGGCCTTCTATCTCCTCCGGCGTAAAATCCAGAAGCTTTAAAAAGTTCTTATTTTTCAGATCCATCTTTATTCCTTTCCGGCTTCTTCTTTGATCACTGCCACTGCTTTTTTCAACACGTCCATTGGGATATTCAATGCTGGAAGCAGACGGACCTTATCTTTGGCTGTCAGACAAAGAACACCATTTTCCATACATCCCTTCAATACTTCCGCTGCCGGTTTTTCTGTTTTAATGCCGATCATTAATCCCATACCGGAAACGCTTTCGATCCCTTTTGCTCCCTGCAGTGTTTCAAAAATGTATTTGCTTTTTTCTTTTACTTCTTCCAGAAGAACCTCATCGATCCGCTCCACTACACTTACAGCTGCAGCACAGGATACCGGATTGCCGCCAAACGTGGAACCGTTATCTCCAGGTCCGAAAATGTTTTCTACTTTTTCGCCCAAAAGTGTTGCTCCGATCGGAAGCCCGCCGGCCAGTCCCTTTGCCGTGGAAACAATATCCGGCTGAAGGCCGAAATGCATATAGGAATAAAACGCACCGGTCCTTCCGTTGCCAGTCTGCACTTCATCTACGATCAACGGGATGTCTTCCTCTTTTGCTATCTGGTCGATCGCTTTTACAAAATCTTCTGTCAGCGGGATCACGCCGCCTTCACCCTGTACGCACTCGATCATAATGCCGGCGATCTTATTGTTTGCGATCGTTTCTTTTAATCCGGCAACATCCCCTGCTGCCACATGAACAAATCCAGGTGTGAGCGGCGTAAACAGTTCATGGAAATGATCCTGTCCGGTTGCAGCCAGCGTGGTCAGGGTCCTGCCATGAAAACTATTGATCAGTGTAATGATCGTATAGCAGTCATTCCCTTTTTTCTCTGCAGAATATTTTCTTGCCGCTTTGATCGCCGTCTCGTTTGCCTCCGCACCCGAGTTGCAGAAGAACACTTTTTTCATTCCGCTCTTCTGGCATAAAAGCTGTGCCAGCTTGGCACAAGGCTCCGTATAGTAAAGATTCGACATATGCTGTACTTTACCGATCTGATCGATCACCGCTTTTTGCCACTGTTCATCAGCAATACCAAAGGCGGTCACGCCGATGCCGCTGCCCATGTCGATATATTCTTTTCCATTGTCATCATAAACCAGAGATCCCTTTCCACTGACAATCTCCACCGGAAAGCGGTTGTATGTTTTAGCAATATAGGTTTGATCGATTTCTTTGATTCCCATGATTTCTCCTTGTATTGTTAATATATTTCTTCTTCGTCTGCCTTGATCAGCGTACCGGCACCTTCATTTGTCAGCAGCTCCATCAGGATAGAATGTGAGATCCGTCCATCCAGTATAACGACGTTTTTCACGCCCTTGTTGATCGCCTCGATACAGCAGTCTACCTTAGGGATCATTCCGCCGGAGATAATACCTTTCTCGTAAAGCATCTGGGCCTCACTGATCGTCAGTTCCGGGATCAGCGTATCCGGATCATCCATATCTTCCAGGATACCGTCTATATCTGTCATCATGATCAGACGTTCCGCTTCCAGCGCTCCTGCAATGTGAGCAGCGGCTGTATCGCCATTGATGTTATAGACATTTCCTTCTTTATCACAGCCTATCGTCGAGATGACCGGAATATATCCTCTTTCCAGAAGGCCCGTGACCGGATCGATATTGATCTTTGTCACATCTCCCACGAATCCTAATCTTTCATCTTTCATCGATGCTTCGATCAGTCTGGCATCTGTTCCGGAAAGTCCGATCGCTTTACCGCCCTTCAGTTCCAGCAGATTGACCAGTGACTTATTCACTTTTCCTGTCAGCACCATCTGTACGATCTCGATCGTTTCTTCATCTGTTACACGGAGCCCGTCCACGAATTCAGATTTTTTGCCCAGCTTATTCATCATGTCTGTGATTTCCGGGCCTCCGCCGTGAACCAAAACCACTTTAACGCCAATGAGCCATAGAAGAACAATGTCTTCCATGACTTGCTGTTTCAATTCCTCATTGATCATTGCATTGCCGCCGTATTTTACGACGACCACTTTTCCCGTGTAACGCTGGATGTACGGAAGTGCCTGTGTCAGGATCTCCGCCCGTTCCGGATTGGAATACTCATTCATTGCTTTTCCCTCATTAGGTTCTGTAATCACCATTTATTTTTACATAATCATAAGTCAGATCGCATCCCCAGGCGACAGCGTCCGCATCACCTGATTTGAGATCGACCAGGATATCGATTTCTTTTTCCAATAAGATCTCTTTTGCTTTTTCTTCGGAAAAGTCCACGCCGGCTCCATTTTGGCAAACCAGGATATTTCCCTTCGCACTTTCAAATGCAACATCGATCTTATCAACATCCACATCTGCTCCGCTGTATCCAATAGCACACAGGACACGGCCCCAGTTGGCATCTGCACCAAACATAGCTGCTTTCAGAAGGCTGGATGTGATGACACTCTTTGCAACAGTTTTTGCTGCTGCTTCATCTTTTCCATGGAAGACTTTGCATTCCAGAAGTTTTGTAGCTCCTTCGCCGTCTCCCGCGATCATTCTGCAAAGGCCGACTGTAATCGTATTGAGGGCCTGCATAAACTGTGCAAAGGCTTCTCCTTCCTGCTCAATCAGGTCGTTTTCTGCCAGGCCGTTTGCCAGCACCGTTACCATATCATTGGTGGAGGTGTCGCCGTCTACACTGACCATGTTAAAGGTGTTTGTTATGTCTGCAGAAAGAGCTTTCTGCAGCATCTGCGGTGTGATGGCCACATCCGTTGTGATAAACACCAGCATAGTTGCCATATTCGGATGAATCATGCCGCTTCCTTTTGCAATACCGCCTATTTTACATGTTTTTCCGCCAATCTCGAACTCCACTGCCAGGGTCTTAGGAACGGTATCCGTTGTCATGATGCCTTCCGTTGCATCTTCTGATCCCTCTGTGGAAAGTGTTTGAACCAGTTCCGGCATCTTTTCTGCGATCGGCGCAATATCCAGAGGCTGTCCGATCACGCCGGTGGATGCCACGACCACATCGTTCTCACTGATCCCAGCTTCCTGTGCCAGAAGAGAACTCATCTTTTCCGCAATCTCGATCCCGTCGGCATTGCAGGTGTTGGCATTGCCGCTGTTGCAGATAACGGCCTGCGCATATCCGTCAGCAAGATGCTTTTTCGTAACGATCAGAGGTGCGCCTTTTACAAGATTCGTCGTATAGACTGCAGCGCATGATGCTTTTTTCTCGCTGAAGATCAGGGAAAGATCCCTCTTATCTTTGCTTTTCCGAATCCCGCAATGCACACCGCTTGCCTTAAATCCTTTTGCTGCACATACGCCGCCTTTTATTTCCTTCATTGTCTGCCCTTTCTGTTTATATAACCAGACCTTCTGATTCTTCGATTCCTAATGCAATATTCATATTCTGGATCGCTGCTCCCGATGCACCTTTTCCCAGATTGTCA
>JAFWLF010000130.1:0-12876 GCA_017511185.1 Lachnospiraceae bacterium
CTGATCAGGGATTTGGGTATTGTACGCGGCCTGAGTGCGGAAATGGCAATCGCCTGTGTTTCTTTCACCGGTATTACGAACGCTGCAGGCCGGCTCATCATGGCATGGCTTTCTGACAAGATCGGCCGTACCAATGCCATGTACATCCTTTGCGGACTGACCCTTTTGGGAGCTATCCTCATGACCTTTATTGGCGGAATGGGATACTTTGTCACCATCGCCATTATCGCATTTGCTTACGGCGGACCATCTGCACTGAATGCGGCATTGTCCACTGACCTTTTCGGGCCGAAAAATTCCGGCACGAACTACGGCGTTGCAATGCTGGCGCTGGGATTTTCTTCTATCTTTTTCAACTGGGTATCTTCCACATTCCTGCATGCCAGTGTGGATGTGAACACCATGAGTGCAGTTGGTATCAATTCCACCTTCATCATGGGAGCTGTTACGGCAGTCATCCCGGTATTCCTGATGCTGTATATCAATCATTATCTGAAGAAAAGAGATGCTTGAGAAGAGCTGGTTCAGTCGAAATAAGAAATAGTGAACAGGGAATCGTAAGATTCCCTGTTTTGTAAGTAAAAAGAAGCCTGTTGTCGGGTGACACTTACCTGTCAATATGCTATAATTAATCACTTAAAAACATTTTACGAATAAAGGGAGAACATAATGAAAAAAACGCTGCCGCGTTCTATATATGCCGTGTTTGGGGTGCTTGTTCTTTTGTTTGCCGGTCTTGTCTATGCATGGACAACTTTCTCTAAACCGCTGACAAACATTTGGACGCCTGGCGCTCTTACCTGGACATCGACAATCGTTATGTCATTCTTCTGCATTGGCGGGATGGTGAGCGGCAGAATGCAGAAACGGGGCATCAGTCTGAAAGTGATCCTGTTCCTGGGAGCTGTTTTAATGCTGGCTGGGTTTGTGGTCTCCGGACTGTTAGGAAACGCGACAGGATCCATTCTATTTGTTTTTATCGGATTTGGAGCACTCGGAGGGCTTGGCGCCGGTCTTGCCTATAATGTGATCTTAAGTGCTGTTGGCGCCTGGTTCCCGGATAAACAGGGCCTCATCTCCGGCATCCTTCTGATGGGGTTTGGCATCAGTTCTTTTCTGATCGGTTTTGCGTATGCGGCATGTGTGGATCAGATGGATGGAAAAGGCGGTATTCCGTGGTACTTCTGTTTTCTCGGTATCGGCATTGGCTGCTTTGTATTTCTTGCTATCGGTGCGCTGGTTGTAAGGAGACCCGGCCCGGAATCTGTGGCACCGTCTCCGAAGTCTGGCAAAAAGAGTAAAAACTCAACCGAGCCTTTTGAAGATGTCACGCCGGGTCAGATGGTAAAAAAAGCGAACTTCTGGCTGATGTTTACCTGGGCGACCCTCACCACTGTTGCAGGCTTTGCTGTTGTGTTCTTAGGAACACCGATCGCGGTTGCAGCAGTTCCTTACCTGAATGACAACGCAAGTGTACTTGCGATCATAGTAGGTCTGATTTCCATCTTTAATGGAATTGGGCGGATCCTGTTTGGGGCGTTGTTTGACAAGGCCGGATATAAAGTTACGCTTTTGGGTATTTGTATTCTTTTCATTGTGTCCATGGGCCTGCTCATTCTTGCCATGGTGACTGGAAGCCTTCTGTTCCTGATCCTGGGCTATATCACGACAGGCCTTGCCTTTGGCGGCGTTACAACCAGTCAGTCGGCATTCTGCAACAAATTCTTCGGATCAAAGTATTATGCGCAGAACTTCCCGATCATGGTTCTGGTACTGCTGGTGGCATCGTTCGGAACAAAACTTGTACAAGCGGTGCAGAGCAGTCTGGAGGGAGGCGGCATGTCGACCACCGGTGCTTATATAGTTGTATTATGCGGCGTAGCAGCCATCTGCGTGATCGGGGCCATTGCAGCGGCATTGATCAAAAAGCCGAAAACAGCAGATAAAAAAAGCCTTGAAGCAGGCAATTAAGACGAATTATCAATCGGATAGGGGAATCATCGTGGGACAAAAGGAAACAAACAAATATAAACGACTGGTCAGCTTCAGCCTTATGGGGCCGGAGAGCGGCGCGTTGTGTGAAGTGGAGTGCGAGGATGGAAAGATCGTAAGGATCAATCCATACGAGTATGACACGGAATATACGGAGGCCAACTGCAATCCATGGCACATGGAAGCGAGGGGAAAAACCTTCGATCCGCCAAAGCGGGTTAACATTACTCATATGGGTCTTTGTTATAAGACAAGGGTTTATTCGCCGAACCGGATCCTGTATCCGATGAAACGCATTGACTGGGATCCGGAAGGAGATCGGCATCCGGAAACGCGCGGGATCAGCGGATACGAGAGGATCTCCTGGGAAGAAGCCGCAAAGATCTGTGCGAATGAGATCAAGCGCATCAACAAGACATATGCACCGGAAGCTATCCTTTGTGAGTCGGATATGCACGGGGAAGGCAAAAATGTTGCCCCTTCTCATGGATGCCCAAATCGGATGTTCTCTTTGACCGGCGGCTATACGCAGCAGATGCGGAATATGGATTCCTGGGAAGGCTGGTATTGGGGCGCTAAGCATGTCTGGGGATGTGAGCCGGTAGGAGAGATGGCGCCGCAGGCAAACCTGATCCCGGATATGGCAAAATACAGTGACGCGATCCTTTTCTGGGGCTGTGATCCGGAGGTGACGCCGCTTGGTTTCGGTATGAAAATGCCGACACTACTTTGCTACTGGTTCACTGAACTGGGGATCAAAAGCATTTATGTCTGCCCGGACTTAAATTACGGAGCAGCAATCCATGCTGACAAATGGATTCCGATCCTTCCGGGTACGGATCCGGCACTGCAGCTTGCCATTGCCTATCAATGGATCACGTCCGGAACTTTTGATAAAGAATATATTGCAAACCATGCTTACGGGTTTGATAAATTTGTAGACTACGTACTGGGAAAAGAAGATGGCATTCCTAAAACTCCCAAATGGGCCAGCGAGAAATGCGGCGTAAAGCCATGGACAATCAAGGCCCTCGCGGATTATTGGGCAGAAAAGGTTGTTTCAATCTGCCATGGAAATGGAGGCAGCTACATACGCGCACCTTATGCGACCGAGCAGGCGCGGTTGGAGGTTATGCTGCTGGGTATGCAGGGATTAGGAAAACCGGGTGTTCACCAGTGCAAGCTGATCGAATGGAATATGTGGGCAAAGAATTATCCTCTGCCTTATACACCGGCTTTTGTTCCGGAAGTGCCGCATATCTGCGATGCGATCCGCACCGTCCCGGGAGATATCCCTTCCAATATTGGAATGAGCCGGTTCCCGTTGAATGATGCACAAAAGAAGAGGGCACCGGAGATCGTGGATCTTTTTGAGGTGCTGCCGGGACCAAAACAGTATATTCCGCGGTGTATGGTGCAGACGGCGATACTGGATAAGCATGCAGAATGGATGGGAATGAGCTGCTTTGCTACTGCGGGGATCCCACGGCCAGGCAATAACCGTGTCCCGACGGTCTATGACCAGTTCCAGAAGAATGAATATCCAAGACCTGGTATGAGCCGGATCCATATGATCTGGTCTACGGCACCGTGTAATGTTACCTGCTGGAACGACGGTTTTGCGTTTCAGAGGGCTTACCGGGATCCGGAAATTGAAACGTTTGTGGTACAGCACCCGTGGATGGAAAATGACTGCTATTTTGCAGACCTTCTCCTTCCGGTATGTACGAAACATGAAATGCATGATATCGGAAACGATATGTCCAGCGGGACCTATGTTTCCGTTTATAAAGAAGAACCATGTATCCCTAGACGGGGAGAATCCGTTTCAGATTTTGATGTCTGCGTGAAAGTGCTCGAACAGTTCGGCCCGGAATATGTAAAGGCATATACCGGAGATCTGACGGAAGAAGAACGCGTCCGGTTTTTCTATAAAGCATCCGGATGCGAGGAAAAAATGAGTTTTGAAGAATGGAACGAGAAGAAGATCTTTGTCGTGCCGGTCAGCGAAACAGCAAAGGATGAGGTACCGGGATTGGGGGACTTTGCTTCCGATCCGGAAGAGTATCCACTGGAGACCCCGACAGGTCTTCTGGAATATTCCTCGTCCAATATTGAAAAATACATGCCGGATGATACGGAACGTCCACCGGTCCCGCATTGGGTGGAAAAAGGAGAGGCACATGACGAGAGACTCTCTTCTGCACGTGCGGAAAAATATCCGCTCCTTTGTATGTCCAACCACGGCAGATGGAGAATTCATGCACAGTGTGATGATATTCCGTGGAGCCGGGAAGTCGAGACCATGAAAGTCAAAGGGGAAGACGGATATCTCTATGAGCCATGCTGGCTGAGCCCGGAAGAGGCTAATAAGCGTGGCATCAAACATGGCGATATTGTGAAAGTATTTAATGAGAGAGGAACCGTTCTCTGCGGCGCCTATGTCACGGAGCGGCTGATTGAACATACCTGCTATGTGGATCATGGTTCAAGACTGGATCCGATCATTCCGGGTGAAGTAGACCGCGGCGGTGCTATTAATAATATCACGCCGATCAATCCGATGGGCAAAAACTCCACGGGTATGGCAACCAGCAGTTTCCTGTGTGATGTCCAGAAAGTGACAGAAGAAGACTGGGCAGTGTGGAAAGAAAAAGCTCCGTGGGCATTTGAACGCCATGTAGACAGCGCTTTTGGTGTCTGCGTGGAAGGCTGGATGAAAGATTACGAAAACGGAGACAATTATCATGGGTAAAGCGTTTTTTATCGATGTTGCAAAATGCAGCGGCTGCTACAACTGCCAGTTCGCATGCAAAGAAGAACACTGCACAAACGAGTGGCTTCCGATCGCTGCCAAACAGCCGATGACCGGTCAGTTCTGGCTGAAGGTTGAAGAGCATGTGGAAGGCACAAAACCGATGGTCCGGATCCATTATATTCCGGTCCTTTGCAATCACTGCAAAAACCCTGCCTGCCTGAAGGCGGCCAAAAACGGCGCCGTTTATAAACGCGAAGACGGTCTTGTGATCATCGATCCGGAAAAAGCAGTGGGGCAGAAAGAGATTGTTGATGCCTGCCCGTATGGCAATATTTACTGGAACGAGGAATTGAATCTTCCGCAAAAATGTACGGGATGTGCCCATCTGCTTGCTGAAGGCAGAGTGCCTCGCTGCGTGGATGTATGCCATACCGGCGCGATCCGTTTTGGAGATGAGGAAGACTTTGCGGACTTTATTGACGGAGCAACGGTGCGTATGCCGGAACTGGGATTGGGGCCTAAGGTCTATTACCGAAATATTCCGGGACGTTTTATTGCGGGGACTGTTTATGATCCGGAAGAAGAGGAAGTCATCAAAGGCGCAAAGTGTCATCTGACAAACGGCGCTAAAACGTGGGATACAGAAACGGATGCTTTCGGGGATTTCTGGTTCCGGGATCTCCCGCGGGGGCTCTTTGCACTGACTGTGAAAGCAGACGGCTTTGATGAACTGCAATTTTCGGAGATCGATACAAAAGGAAACAGCATCAACCTCGGAGATCAGCCGATGAATAGGAGAAAAGCATGACGATAGAGGAATTATATCAACAGATCCTCTCCGGATTCTATGCCCTGGAAGGTGCGAAGGAACTGCTTGACGAGACGGTCTCTGTAACCGGGGCGAAAGAGCCGGAGAAAACGCTTCGCCCGGAAAATGACCCGCCGTCTACGGTTGCACGTCCGGAATACTGTGTTACAGCCACACTCCGGGGAGTAAGAGGAGAGGCGTATACGGAAACGCCGGAAGACTTCAGAGGGACTCTTGAAGAGGCGCTTCATATTCCGCCTTCAGAAAAAGGGATCAGTGCCGTGACCATCGCTGCCCTTAATGCGGCTATGAGCTGTTTGGGCCTTGCACCAGGGGTCTTCCCGGAAGAAGAGGAGGCACATTTCCGGTATGCTGAAAAGCTATATCGTTATGTCATCGAAAATCACGGACCGGATAATATCGTTCTGGTAGGCTACGACGGGTATCTTGTCAAACGTTTTGTGGATGAAGGATTGATCATCTGGATCATGGACCGGGATCCGGACCATATCGCCCAGGACCGCTTTCATCATGTTGTCGTGAATAATGCCAAACGGAACCGGGAAAGCAGTTTTGTCTGGGGGAAATATTTCATCGTGACCGGGAGCACACTCTGCAATGGGACGATCCTCCATTACTTAAACAGCGGCAAAGAATTGCTGTTTTACGGTATCACTTGTGCCGGAGCGGCAAAGCTGCTGAACCTGCCGTGGTTTTCGCCGGAGAATATGTAAATAATATCGTCTTTTGCTCAGAAAGAATGAATTAAGAAGAACTCAGACGGGTTCTTCTTTTTTGTGGAAATGTTACATATTATAAATAAAAAACAAGCTTGACATTGGAACAATACCATAGTTTATATTAACTATGTAGGCTCTCGGACTATGACCTGAGGCTCTGCTTACATGAGCCCGTGAGTGAAGAATCGAGCAGTTTTTACAGAATGTAGTGTAACATATAGTTTATTAATTAATGAGGAGTGTGATTATATGGAAAAGGTATTCACCAACCTGACGACCGGAGGTCCTATCTCCGTGTATGTCGAGGACGGCAAGATCACCAGGATCAGGCCGCTTCAGGTACCTGAGGAGGATTATCCGAAGCCATGGACTGTCGAAGACAAAAATGGCAAAAAGTATTCCCCTCCAAAGGCAATGCGTGTCGCGCAGAACATTATGGCTGAGAAAAACAGACTGTACAGCGAGGACCGTATTCTTTACCCAATGAAGAGAGTTGACTGGGATCCTGATGGAGAGCGCAATCCGCAGAACCGCGGTATTTCAGGTTATGAGCGCATATCATGGGACGAAGCTGCAACCATCATCGCGAAAGAGATCAATCGTCTTGCACCGCGTGATGAAAATGGAGTCTTCGACGGACATGCGATCACAGCCCTTACCGGTTCCCACCATAACTGGGGTATTGTCGGATATAAAATGGCTCCGTTCGGACGTTTCTTCTCTATGCTGAACTACACACCAATCCTGGACAACCCGGATTCCTGGGAAGGCTGGATGTGGGGTGCTCCGCATATGTGGGGATTCTACTGGCGTCTTGGACAGCCAGAGCAGTTCGACCTTCTGCCGGATGCATTCAAAAATACAGATATGATCGTGTTCTGGTCCAATGACCCGGACTCCACACATGGTATCTATTCCGGACAGGAATCTAATATCTGGCGTGTATGGATGAAAGAAATGGGCATGAAGTGCGTATTCATCGACCCGTTCTACAACTACACCAACGCTGTTATGGACGGCACCTGGTTCGCACCACGTCCGGGCACAGATACCGCTCTGGCAGCAGCTATTGCTTATCAGTGGATCATTGATGATACTTATGATCATTTCTATGTAGAAAACCGTACTGTTGGTTTTGATGAATTCAAAGATTATATCCTTGGAAAAGAAGACGGCGTACCTAAGACTTGTGAGTGGGCTGCAGAAAAAACCGGCATCCCTGCACGTCGTATCCGTGCGCTGGCAAAAGAGTGGGCTTCCAAACGTGTCGCTATCGCAGGCGGTGTCCGCGGTGGTGAAGGTTCTGCATGCCGTACCGCATATGGTACTGAGGAAGCTCGTTTCATCATCGCTCTTGCAGCTATGCAGGGCTTTGGTAAACCAGGTGTTTCCATTTGGGGAACAACCATGGGCGCACCGGCTGACTACACCTGGTTCCCAGGCTACGCTGAGCCGGATTCCCAGATGGGCAAATCCAGTGCAGCAAACACCAAATATGCTGCATCAAACGTAAAACAGCGTCTGTACCGCCTCAACTATCCGGAAGACATAATGAATGGAAAAGGCGAGTTCATCGGCGACGGCTTCTGTGGTCAGTCGATCGAGCAGCAGTTCGTACAGCATGAATACCCGATCGAAGGTAAAGTTAAGATGTTATGGCGTTACGGCGGTTCTTTCATGGGAACCATGACCGAAACAAACCGTTATGTACAGCTTTACCGTCACGTTGGCGAAAATCAGCTTGATACTGTGATCAACCAGGACTGCTGGTTTGGCGGAGAAGCTAAGTACGCAGATCTGATCCTTCCAGCCTGCACCAACTTAGAGCGTAACGACCTTGGTGAGTGGTCTGTCGGCGGCGGCTATACCACCCATGCAGAGATCGGTAACAACTGGCGTGTCATCGTACGTGAGCAGAAATGTGTCGAGCCTCTGGGAGAGTCCAAGAGTGACTACGAGATCTTCCAGGAGATCGCTAAGAAGCTTGGTGTCTGGGAGCAGTACACCGATGGCGGAAAGACTGAAGATGACTGGGCAGAAGCATACTGGAACATTTCCGAACTCAGCAAACGCATGAGTTGGGAAGAGTTCAACAAGAAGGGCTATTACATTGTTCCGGTTCCGGAAGATTACGAAGAGCATCCGGCATTCCGCTGGTACTATGAAGGCCGCGACTGCGATACCCAGGATTATCTGAATCCAAAGATCAAAGCAGTTAACAATATGAACACGATGGAACCGACGGAAAACTCCAAAGAGCTTGGAACTTTCTCCGGAAAGATTGAGTTTGCTTCCGAAAGCCTTAAGAAGTTATCCCCAGAGGATAATGAGCGTCCGGCAGTTCCGCATTATATTCCTTCCTGGGAGGGACATGAGACAGAGCTTTACAAGAAATACCCGCTCCAGATCATCTCCCCGCATCCACGTTTCAGCTTCCATACGCATTATGATACACATGCAAGCTGGCTTGACGAGATCCCATGCCACCGTATGATCATTGACGGCTACGCATACTGGATCGCTCGTATCAATCCAAAAGATGCTAAGGAACGTGGTATCAAGACTGGAGACATCATCGAGCTCTATAACGACCGCGGAAGCGTACTCTGCGCAGCAGATGTTACATACCGTGTACCGGAAGGCGTAATGCACTCCTATGGATGCTCGGCAAAATATGATCCGATCACAACAGAAACCGGAGCAACAGACCGTGGCGGATGCGTCAATATTCTGACCAACAAACGCTGGCTGTCTAAGAATGCTCCTGGTATGGCACCTAACTCCTGCCTGATCGAATGCAGGAAATGGGAATGCTAGTAGGAAAGGAAGGTTATTATGGCTAAGTATGGATTTATTATAGATGTTGATCGCTGCAACGGCTGCTACAACTGCTTCCTTGCCTGCAAGGATGAGTGGATCGGCAACGATCATGGAAAATATGGTGCTGCTACAGCTGAAGGCATGAGCCTCATGCGTGTGAATGAGATCGAATACGGCACATACGATAAAGTAAAAGTCGACTATATTGCGATCCCATGCCAGCACTGCAAGAATGCACCTTGTATCGCAAAACGCCCGGATGCATTTTATGCCCGTCCGGATGGACTGGTCATTCTGGACCCGGAGAAAAGTGCAGACAAAGCTCTGCTGAAAGCATGCCCATATGGCTGTGTTCAGTGGAACGAGGCAGCTCAGATCGCACAGAAGTGCAACGGCTGCGCACATATGCTTGACGCAGGAGAAAAACAGACCAGATGTTCCGAGTGCTGCCCGAACCAGGCACTGATCTTTGGAGATCTGGATGATCCGAACAGTGAGATCTCTAAATTTGCAGCAGAACATGCAGCAGAACTTGAGGATTTCCAGCCTGCATTCAAGGCAGAACCAAGTGTCAAATATATGTACCTGCCAAAACCGTTTATCTGTGGTGAGGTCACCTTCGAGGGCGAAGATGTTAAAGGTGCAAAAGTAACTGTAAAATGTGATGAGTGCGGAAAAGAATATGTAACAGAGACCGACTTCCTGGGCGACTTTGAGGTTCAGGGGCTTCCGACCAATAAACCTTTCACCGTAACCATCGAAGCAGAAGGATGCAAACCTGCAGTCCTTACCTGCAAGACAGCAGGCAGCGTGAACTTTGGAGAGATCGCGCTGGAAAAATAAACAACTGAAAACCGGGCAGGGGTTTCACCCCCTGCCCGCTGAGAGTAAAAAAGAGGATGACTATGAAAAATGCAGTAATTGTTGAAGCTTGCCGTACTGCAGTCGGCAGTATGGGAGGCGCATTAAGACCACTAAGTGCAACAGACCTGGCTACAGCTGTAGTCAAGGGACTTTTGGACCGCACCGGGATCGATCCGAATAAGATCGATGAGGTCATTTTAGGCCAGTGCCGTCAGACATCGGACGAGCCGAACATTGCCCGCGTGGTTGCTCTGAAGGCTGGTATTACAGAAACAGCTTCCGCACATACTGTCATGCGTCAGTGTGCAAGCGGTATGACAGCAATCCATAATGGTGCAATGCAGATCATGTGCGGTCTTTCCGACGTTGTAGTAGCAGGCGGAACAGAGAGTATGTCCAATGCAGTCTTTTATGTTCGTAATGCCCGTTGGGGCGTCGGAACAGGAACGACACAGTTTGTTGATGCTTTAACAGAAGGACAGTTCTATTCCCAGCCGCAGGACATCTACGGTTCCTACAACATGGGCGCAACAGCAGAAAACGTTGCGGAACTTTTGGGTATCACAAGAGAAGAGCAGGATGCATTTGCACTTGCTTCCCAGCAGAAGGCAATCGCTGCGATCGATGCCGGACGTTTCAAAGATGAGATCATTCCGGTAGAGGTCCCGCAGGGAAGAAAGAACCCGCCAATCATTTTTGATACCGATGAGTTTCCACGCAGAGATACCAGCATGGAAAAACTTGCAAAACTGAAACCGTGCTTCAATATCAAACATGGCGAAGACGGCCGTCTTTTCGGAGACACTGCGCTGACCGGTACGGTTACAGCCGGATCTTCTTCCGGACGTAACGATGGCGCAAGCGCTGTGCTTTTGATGAGCGAAGAAAAGGCAAAAGAGCTTGGCTTAAAACCGCTCGCCCGCATCATCGGCATGGGAACCGCAGGAAATGATCCGCGCTTAATGGGATTAGGCCCTGTTTCCGCTGTTCCGAAAGCACTGGAGAATGCAGGCCTGAAAGATGATGATATCCAGCTGATCGAACTGAACGAAGCTTTTGCAGCACAGTCGATCGGATGTATCAAACAGCTTGGATGGGAAGATAAGATGGACATCATTAACGTGAACGGTGGTGCAATTGCACTTGGCCATCCGGTTGGATCTTCCGGATGCCGTATCATTGTCACCCTGGTACACGAAATGAAAAAACGTGGTCTGAAATATGGTCTGGCAACGCTCTGCATTGCCGGCGGCATGGGACAGGCAACGGTAATCGAGATGTGTGACTAAACAGATCTCAAATAATAACAAATAAAAAAGTTTAAATAAAAAAGGTAAAACCTGAAAGGAGCGTTAAAAATGGCAAACTATTTTGATTTGACCGGAAAGAATGCAATCATCATCGGCGGTGCAGGCGGACTTGGACAGCTTATCGCTAAAGCATTTGCTGAGGCTGGCGCAAATGTTGCAATTGCTTCCCGTACAGAAGCAAAACTGCAGGCAGCTTGTGAAGAGCTGAAAGCAGAGACAGGCAAAGAATTTAAATACTATGTCTGTGACGCAACAAAGGAAGATGCTGTAGAAGCATGCGCAGCACAGTTCGTAAAGGATTTCGGATCTGTTGAGATCCTTGTTAACTCACAGGGTATCAACAAAAAACATCCTGTTACAGAATTCCCTGTAGAAGAGTTTGAAGAGACCATGACAGCAAACGTCACCTCTATCATGCTGACTTGCAAACACTTCGGCAAATACATGATGGAAAAGAAATACGGCAAGATCGTAAACGTTACTTCCGTACGTGGCAAGATCGCTACGAAAGGCCCTGGCAACGTTGCTTACTGCGCAAGCAAAGGTGCCCTTGATATGCTCACCAAACAGCTCGCATCTGAGTTTGGCCCATACGGCATCACCGTTAACGGATTTGGACCGAACATCATGAAGACACCTATGATGAACAAGATCTTCGAAATGCGTGCAAATGAAGCAGGCGTTACCGTTGAGAAATATCTGGAAATGCAGGCAGCAGGACTTCCGCTCCGCAGAATGTCTGATCCGGAAGACTGCGTAGGAACCGCTCTGTTCCTTGCGGCTCCAGCATCTGATTTCCTGACAGGCAACATCCTTTATCCGGATGGAGGTCTGACAGCAATCGGCTAATCAGTTATAAAAAAGCTCCGGCCGATTAAGGCCGGAGCAGATCAGTCTTTTGTGACAGGAAGCCAGACTTCAAAGTAACCGGTATTGATACCGTCTTCGAGGATGCTGCAGACCAGGTTCCCCTGAGCATTTCCGACAGGTGTGTAACCATTCTGGGCAGCATAGTCGAAAAGATAGTCGATGTGTTTCGGAGAAAAGGCATTTTTGCCGGAACTCTTAAATACAGAATGAATGCTTTCTGCTGCTGGCTGATAGATGACTGGTGGTTTTACAGGAACGGAAAACTCTTCCACATATTCCATTGCGAGAGAGAATCCCCAGGAATACAGATGGCCGCCGGAACTTTGCGGGTCCAGAGGGATCACAAAATAGCGCTGCAGGAACGGCATATATTGAAGCCACTGCTTAGCGAGTTTCTGCATCTCAGGTGCGTTGTCATAATAAGTGTCAAATCGATTGAGATAGCAGACAGATTCCGGACTGAGTGTAATATCGCACTTACCGATCATATCCTTGACGCGGCTGACCTGTTCACAGTGCTGGCGGATACGTCTAAGCAGAAGTTCCTGGCGATGGATCGAATCCATCAGCTCCGTTTCCTTCTCTTCCAGCACGGAAACGAGATCTCCGTAGTAGCAGTCGGAAACCATGTAGGCGATCTGAGGAATGCCGAAGCCAAAGCTTTTGTACCAGAGACAATCAATCAGAAAATTGATGTCCCAGACGTCATAATAA
>JAFWLF010000131.1:0-10457 GCA_017511185.1 Lachnospiraceae bacterium
AGGTGGGAGTCTGCAGGGAATATGTTGCTGACGGAATTTTGTATGCAAAAGAACTGCGTGACCGTTATACGATCCTACAGCTTTTATGGGACATTGACAAACTCACACAGATGAAAGAGTCTGTGATAAAATAACAAAAACTATTTTTAAAATGCTTCTGTGACAAAAGAGGGAAAAATGGCATTAGATTTTGAAAAAGAAGTAACGATGGATCCTTCCGGGTTTGTTCTGCTGGCAGATTATGTACCAGCCATTATTCAGGAGATCCGTTACTATTCCACCTATAATTTCATTGGAGACCGGATCGATGGATATGAGGAACCGTGTGCACTCCTGACCGTTGAAGCGGCACGTGCCTTGAAGGAGGTCAGCAATGAGGCGAATGTGCAGGGATACCGCCTCAAGGTGTTTGATGCCTACCGTCCGGTCAAAGCAGTCAAGCATTTTGTCCTTTGGGGGATAGAAGATCAGGATCTTCGCATGAAGCCGTTTTTCTATCCTGATCTGCAGAAACAGGAACTGTTTGCAAAAGGATATATTGCAAGCCGTTCCAGCCACAGCCGAGGAAGCACTGTAGATCTGACATTATTAGATATGGAAACCGGAAAAGAAGTAGATATGGGAAGCCCTTTTGATTTCTTCAGTGAGGCTTCGCATCCGGATTATAAGGGGATTACGCAGGAGCAGTTTGATAATCGGATGATCCTGCAGAAGATCATGGTTCGGAACGGATTTGCACCGATTGACTGTGAATGGTGGCATTTTACTTTGGAGCAGGAACCGTACCCGGAGACCTATTTTGAATTTCCGGTTTCATCGAAATTTTTAAAGAAAGGCTTTTAGCTGTACTTCAGCTGAGCAACGGTCTTTTCCTCTTCCTCAGGCGGATTTTCGATGTATTCGATCATATCGTCGATTTCATTTTCATCAAAGCAGCGGTACAGCTCCAGGCAGTCCTCACGAAGGAAACGTTCCTGTGCGCCGTTATGCATCAGTGCCTGGATGGAGTAATAGTATCCGTTGATATTAAACAGAGCGATCGGCTTATTGTGCTGACGCAGCTGTTTGAGTGTCAGTACCTGGAAAAACTCATCAAAAGTTCCAATCCCGCCAGGTGTCACGATAAAAGCATCTGCGTTTTCTTCCATGATCTGTTTACGCGTGCCCATGTCGCGGGTATAGATCGTATTGTCCGATTCGGAATAGAGCTTTTCGATTTTCTGCTCTTTAAAGAAGAGTGGTACCACACCACAGGTTCTTCCGCCGCCTGCGCGAAAGCCTCTGGCAGCAGCGCCCATCAGGCCGCTTCCACCAGCTCCGAAAACAAGAATGTGACCTTTCTCTCCAAGCTTCTTGCACAATTTTTCTACGATGTCAATATAGTACTGATCGATCTCGCTGCTTGCAGCGCCGTAAACACAAATATTCATACTTTTTCCTCCTGTTCAATTTCTAAGATAACAATTTCATTTTAACACTGCCGGACGTTTAAAGCCACCGGAATATCCGGCGGCATTTGATTCATTCGCTGTTTGATGATATTATTCCATGGAACGCCAGCCAAATTCGGGCCCAGGAAAGCAACTGGTAAAATAGACTCCAAAATGCAAAAGAGCATTGGATCCAAAATGCCATACCTTGAATTTGGAATCCATAGATTGCAGGGAAAGTTGGATCCAGGAGCAGATATCTCTCCACAGACCCAATGGAAAAATGGAAATTTGGATCCAGAAAGCGAAGAGGCGTTTTAGACCCGACTTTTTTGCCGTGAGGTAGATGCCAGCCGTGAGGTGGATGCAAAAGGGAGGAATTACGTGAACGGTCATGCAAGCAGCTTTACAATTCAAGTTTGTCGTTCTGAGAAGATTTTGGAGAAAATGATACTTTCTTCTCTTGGTTAAAATGAAAAATCAGGGTCTATTTTACCAACATGTTATGATAAAAATCCTATTTGTCTGCCATGTGCAGCACCCCCTTATCATTGTTGCTGGATGCTGTCATTATCTCACATAAGGTGTCCTAAAAAACGGACTTGGTATTTTCTGGAACCGGCTAAAGAAACAATTCCCCAAAACCGGGATAATACCGATTTTGGGAAATTGCAGAAATAGTATTGTGAGAATTGGACTTGAAACAGGGAGTATTATTCTTTCTTGCCAAAGTGCGAGAACCAATTCTTAAGTTCTTCGCTCTTTTTTGATACCGTTTCTTTAAACTCTTCGGTCCTTTCTTCCCGCATTTTCTCCCGAGCTTCTTTTGCCATCTGCTTCTCGATCTCGCGGGCATGCTCGACTTCCGCCGCGACCTCCGCAGCATCAAATCTGGTGATCGACACGTCGAAGTTATTGAGCTTTGCTGTCAGCGCGGTTTCATATTCCTCCTGGGCCAGCAGGATGATTGCCGTCTCGCCATCGAGAATGCTGTCCCCGGCCTTTTCCAGCAGCGATGCGTTTTCCGCCATGTCATTGGCATCCACCGCGCCTCCGATCAGCATACCCATACTGCCGCCCAGCAATACGCCAAGCGGGCCGCCGAGGATACCGACCATACTGCCGATCAGGCTGCCTGTCCACGTATCGTCACTGGTTGTGGCGCCGTTGACAAAACCGTCCATGATATTGAGTGTGCCGTTTTCTTTCTTCACGATGGCCGCCTGTGAGAGAGTGTAATTGGCATTGATTGTCTCGCGCTTCAACTCTGACAGCGCCTGATAAGCCTCGCTCTCAACTTTGTAGTTCACAAGAATCAAATTCTCTTTCATTTCAATCATCTCCTCTGAAATAGAAAGCGCCCCGCGTTTGGCAGGGCGCTGGAGTAGTCATAATTAGCCTTGGATCTGAATGGTCTTACGCTCCGGAAGCGCCACCGGCTTCTCTTTCGGGAAATCAAGCGTCAGGACGCCATCCTCAAACTTGGCCTGAACATCTTCTTCCTTGACATTCTCGCCGATGTAGAAGCTTCTGGTCCTGGAGCCTTCGTAGCGTTCCTGATGGACGATCTTGCCCTTCTTATCCTTACCCTCTTCTTCGAGGCCTTTGGAAGCGGTGATCGTCAGGTAGCCATTCTGCAGCTGCAATTCGATCTGATCCTTCTTGAAGCCCGGCAGGTCCACTTTCAGCTCATAGCCTTCCTCGTGTTCCTTCAGATCCGTCTTCATCACATGCGCCGCATGTTTGCCATACAGCTTGCGATCCACGTCGGATTCAAAGCCTCTGAACGGGAAGCCCATCCAGTCATCAAACAAACTCTCTCCAAAAATACTCGGCAACATAAGTCATACCTCCTTTGATATGCATCGCATTTCATATTACCTGAGCAAGGGGGATGGAGGTCATCTATTCGATCTTCGTTCCTCTGTTCGATTATGATTATAGCACTATTATTAGCACTGTCAAGCCGAGAGTGCTAATTCTCACGTGAACAATTCGTGAACATTCTTATATTATAAGAATTGCTCCGAGATTCTGGCTGACATCTTGTTTTACTCAATCTGCTACAGTAAATATCACTGCTCCTATTTCCTCATCACTACTCTGCTACGCCTTTTATAGCTTGGGAAACCGTGCACGACGCTTCTGCAGCACGGCCTTTTTCGATTCGACTTCCTGCTTCAATTCCCTGATTTCAGGGCTGGCGTCTTCTTCCCGATAGAGCAGCTGGATCAGTGCGTCCTGTTTTTCGATAATCTCGTTCTTTACGCTTCTTGTGGGTTCAAGGTTTTCCGCAACCTCTTGCCGCATCTGGGCAACATGTTCTTCCGCTTCCTGCCGCAGCCTCTCTGTCTCAAGGCGGATTTCCTCCATACGCCTGGCAATGCGCTCTGTCTTATAGATGACCTCCGGATATGCTTCCGCAAACCGGCGGTGGAAGACGGAGCGGTCGCTGAGGAGCAGCCGCACTTCCTTGCTGATTGCCTCGGTGTCGTCTGCCTCACTGAGCTCAACGCTTGTCTTGACAAGCTTCAGCACAAAGTGGGACATCACGTAGTCCGCGACAAAAACCACTGACAGAAAGAGCGCCATAATCTCCCGGAGAGGAAAGCTCATATGTTCGGAAAGGCGAAGCAACAGCGGATTGATCAGATCCACAATCACCACGCCGCCCAGCCCGAAGAGGATCAGGTTTCCGATCCAGACCCTGCCGTGCAGGTTCATGGGCTTCTGGCTATAATCCCACCAACGGGCATGGAAGCGTTTCTCCAGTACATAGCTCGTCATATATTCCAGGAAGCCGCACAGAAGGAACGACACCGCAAAGGTCGTGCCGACGGAAAATTCCAGAGGGGAAAGTCCTTTTATCACAACGGTGATCAATGCCGCTCCGAAGCCGTAGATCGGAAGCCACGGGCCGGTCAGAAAACCGCGGTTGATGAAGCGGTGAAACTGAAAATATTTCAGTGTGACCTCGATGCACCAGCCGAGGAAAGCGTAGGCGAAAAAAAGCAATATCAGGTTTATCAGGCTTTCCATCGGCATTTTTCAAACTCCTCTGTGTTCCGAATTTATACCTTAGTATGCTTCGCCGTGATCGTATTCTCCATACTCACAGCCAATATGGGAGGCTTCTATTTCATCTATCAGAATAAGCTGTCCTTCCTTCCGGTCATAGAGCTTTATCGTGCCCCAGCCGTTGCCGCCATTCCAAAGACGGTTATGATGCCTGCTGCCGTCCGGCGCTTCATAGTTGATCAGCAGCATGTCTTTCTTCAGGCAGTGCACCTCCGTTTCCATAGCGGCATGGATATTCTCCTGACGCACATGCCAGACGACCTCCTCATCCAACTCTTCAAACGAAAAAGTGGTTTTCACCATCAAGTGAAGTTTTGAAAAATTGAAATCGTATTCCCTGCCCTCATAGTAGAACACACCCAACAGCCGACGATCCAAGGGGACAAAGTAAATCTTTGGCCTGCCGCCGCCAATGTCGAAGACGCTGTTCAACAACTGTTTTCCGGTCTTCCTGCTGATCAGGCAGTTGGAGGACAGCCAGACCCAAGGTGTGGTGAAATCCCGGCCCCAGTTCTTATCGGCGTAGCCATAGCAACGCTCCGGTGTGACGGTGTACTGCCGGCCGTTGTAAAAAACGGTTCCGCTGTAGGCGCTTTTCATTCCCTCGGCGTGCCAGTACATGGCGAAGGCTTCCGCATCCCGCAAGGGTTTGCTGGCCCCGTACCCGACGTTAAAAGCGATCTGCTTGTCTATCGTCAGATCCCAGGTCATTTTCCCTGCATCACACATCCACTCCGGATGGGCGGCCGCATCCTCCGCCGTGATGTCCACGCTGCCTTTCAGCGCTGTCTCACAGGCCAGGCAGTCCGCGGCCTCAATCCGATACGGAGCGTCCGGGTGCAAACGGACGTCTTTCCAGGCGAAGAAGCGGTGCATCTGACAGGCGTCCTCACCCCAGGTGCCTGCCTTTACCATAAGATAGGAAGGTTTCTTTCCTACGGCCTGGTTCTCCGGAAGCTGTCCCAGGACAGGCATCTCCTCCGCCAGCGCGGGGTTGCAAACAAAAAACTCAATGAAAAAAGGCTTGCCCTCCCCGGTTTCAGCATCCTGGGCAGTGAAGGAATGCCACCACCAATCGTATCCGTGATGCGCCAAGGGGCCGTGCAGCATGAAGCTGTCCCGCCTAATATCGTGATGATTGAACATGATTTTCCTCCTGCAATTGTTCATCCAAAGAACTGTGCTCTTGCTCCGCTAAGAAGGAGCACAACAAGAATGGCTGCGTAAGTGATATACTTTAGCACAGGAAATGCGTTGATCTTTCCCTTCAGTTTCCAGGCGACATATGTACTTAATTTAAGTACACTTTGCACATTCTAACATGTGCTTGAAATAAACTCAAATTATCTTTTATCAAGTACACGGAGGGTGCCGCATGGACGCTTTGAAGACGCAAAGGAAGAACTGAGCCGGGTCGCGGAGCACTGAAAAGGGCCGGTAGTAAACGCAAGGTTTTTACTACCAGTTTTACTACTCTTGGCGGTTACGATAGGCTCCGAAAGGCCACGATAAGCCGAAATACCGGGAGAGGCCAAAAGCCCGGAAAGCCTTGGGAAATCAAGAAAAACCACGATATTCGAGGTGAATTTACGATATGACAAAGATCCTGTTTATCTGCCACGGCAATATTTGCCGCTCGACAATGGCTCAGTTTGTCTTTCAACATATGGTCAACGAGGCTGATCTTTCAGACCAGTTTGAAATTGAGTCTGCAGCAACAAGCCGGGAAGAAATTGGAAATGGTCCGCATAGAGGAACAATAAGGAAAATGCAGGAAGTCGGGATCCCGATCCTCCCGCACAGAGCAAGACAGGTCACAAAGCAGGATTATGATCACTATGACCTGCTGATCATTATGGATGCGGAAAATCTTTGGGGGATCCGCCGTATTATTCGTGATGATCCGGAAAACAAGATCCATATGCTGCTGGAGTATACGGGGGAAGACCGTGATGTTGCAGATCCCTGGTATACGGGAGATTTTGATACGACATATGATGATGTCAGCCGTGGCTGCAGAGCATTGTTAGAGACTTTGATATAAAAAAAGAGCTTTCCAGAAAGGAAAGCTCTTTTCGTAAAAGCGGATTTACCAGATAAAGTTTGCTTTTAAGGCTTCTCCGTTATCGATCAGGAGGTTTTCTCCTGTCATGGACCGGTTTACACAGGCAAGGAAATATGCCCATTCGGCTATTTCATCTGTATCTGCCCAGCGGTGCAGAAGCGCTTCCTCTAACACGGCCTTATACAACGTATCGCTTTCTAATATATGACGGTTCATATCCGATATTACGCCGCCCGGGCAAAGACTGTTTGCAGTTGCGCCGTATTCTGCAAGACGGAGAGCAACATTTTTAGTGTAAGCAACCAGCCCCCCTTTGGAAGCTGCATAATGCGGGAATTCTGAACCTGTTAAGCCGGAAGCAGAGGCAATGTGCACGACTGCGTGAATATTTTTTTGAAATGCGTAATGTTCCGTCACCCCGATCGTGGCGGTCAGATTCACCGCTATATCTTCTGCTGTCTGACTTTGGATGCCGGCACTGTTGACGAGCACCTGAATGCCGTCGATCTCCGGGTATGGTTCCTGACGGATATCGTGGATAATATGTGTATAACTTTCCTGTGAAATAGCAGCTGGGGCGAGATCCATTCCGATCACCTCGTGCCCGTTGGCCAGAAACTTTTTACAGATTGCCCTGCCGATACCACCGGATGCGCCAGTTACTAATATCTTCATATACGGCCTCCTATTTCTCTGATATAAGTCAGGTATGGTTTTCCAACTTCTTTTTTCTTCCAGCGATTCGCTACTTTGTAACCGATTGGTGAAAAGATGACTTCACACAAAAGTTCTACCACGGCACCGGTTAATGCACACATTACGCACTGTGTCATCGTCCATCCGAAAAAGTTGTGGGACACGATCAGTGCGAAGACCAGATTATCGATGAACTGTGCAATAAAAGTGGATACATAAGAACGCAGTGCAAACACGCCGAAATTGTTTTTCCCTTTGGCCAGTTTTCCCACCAGCCAGTTCAGCTCGTTGTTGACGATAGATGAAACAATAAAAGCTACAGATGATCCCAGCAGCACATACCATGTTCCGCGGAACGTATGATCCAGGGCAAAGTTAATGATCTGTTCACTTCCGTCAACATACGATTCGCCCCAAACGCCAGGGATCAGACTGCCCAGCAGAAACATCAGCGCCATAAAAAGATTTACGATCAACGCGATGATGGAAAGGGTGGTAGCTGCGCGCGGCCCGAAATGCTTTGTGACCATATCCATCAGCAGAAAGACCAGCCAGGAAAAAATGATCCCGCAGTCCAATGCCAGCCAGTCAAAAGGCAGAGTAATACTCTTATTGGCCAGAAGATTCATCGCAACGATGGAGAGGATAAAAAGAGCCGATACAACACTGGGTACGCTTCGCTCCAGAAGCACTGCCTCTTTTAGGAGGCTTTTTACTTTGTTCATTAATAGACACTTCCTTGTTTTAATATTTTAGAAGGTGGTTGATCAAGGTGACACCTTCTGTAGCGGACGTATTGTAATATGTTTTCCTTTATTTGTAAATACTCTTTCCGGCTGAGAAAAAGTCCCGAAGGAGAGGATTCTGTGATAAGATGAATCAAATTCTTGTTTGGAGTATTTATGCAGGAAAAAACAAAGCCGGCTTTTTACGGTCCGCTGATGATGCTGATCGCATGTATCTTGTTTTCCACTGGGGGGATCCTCTGCAAACTGATCCCCTGGTCGCCGCTTGCCATCAATGGCGTGCGTAATCTTCTTGGCGGCTGCCTGATCGGAATCTATCTGCTTGCAACTCACCACAGGCTTCGTTTTAATTTCAAAATCTTTATTGGTGCTGTCTGTATGGGCGGAGTGACCACGCTGTTTATCGTGGCAAACAAGCTGACAACCGCAGCCAATGCCATCGTTCTGCAGTATTCAGCACCGATCTGGCTGATCCTGCTTTCAGCAATTCTTTTAAAGAAAAAGCCGCTCGTGAAAGACGTCATCACCATCGTGATCGTTTTGATCGGTATCGTGTTTTTCTTCCTGGACGGCATTGGTTCCGGAACGACCTGGGGAAATATTGCAGGTCTTGGCGCCGGTCTGTTTTATTCCGGTCTGTTTCTTTTGAATTCCCTGCCAGATGCGGATGCATTGTCTTCGCTTTTTATCGGCCAAATAGGAACTGGCATCTTAATGTCGCCTTTGGTTTTCCGGGAGAGTGACTTTTCTGTAGTTCCTGTTGTTACGGTGATCTGCCTTGGACTTTTCCAGGTGGGATTGGGTTATGTCTTCTTTAATCTGGGGACAAAATATACCGCTCCGGTCATGGCATCTATTATCGCCGGCATTGAACCGATCCTGAATTCTGTTCTGGTCATGATCTTCTGGGGAGAGATGTTAAAACCATTGGCGCTGGTTGGCGCTGTGATCGTAATCGCAGCTATTCTGATCTACAATATAATCAGCGCAAGGAAGCCTAAGGGACCCATTGTGCAGGATCCTTCATGAGTAAGTTGAAAAGCGAAAAAAGATATAGCTATTAATACCAACGTGGATCAAACAAGATCTGCTGCAAGGTTTTCTTTTTTAACAGAATTTCATGTACTGTTTCCCATCTCTGTTCTTCATTTTTTTCCATTTCTGAACTCTTTTTTTTCATTCCCAGGAAATGACGCAGCATGATAAATGTTTCCTCAACAGCGCGGAAGGATGCCAGCTGGCCTGCAGTCAAGTTGACCAGTTGATATCCGGACATGGTAATAGCAGTGGCTCTTCTTTTATCATATTCATGCTGTTCCTTCTGCAAATGTGAAAGATTGCTGTCATATTCGACCACAACTTTTTGGTTCTCCCAAACCATATCCCCTCGTATTTGCCGGATATTCATCTGCTTGGAAACAGTTGATGAGAGCCGGAGTTTTTTATTCATTGCCGGTTTTTCTAATGCGTAACCACCCCGGTACAAAGGAAGGCTGGACAAAACCGCAAGAGAGACTTCCATAGGAGAATTGCAGTTGTCAACGATATAGTGAAGTGCGGTATTTGCAGTTTTTACTCCACGCATCCCCCCTGCTGATTGTAGGAATCGTTGAATTTTCTTTGTGGATGTAACAGGGATTCGGGAACGCTGTTGCATTGCGTTTGTTTTATCAAAAACGTAAATAGCACAAAGCATACACCCAATCCGGACGACTTCGTAAAATGGAAGAACGGAGGCTGCGAACAAAAAACAGTATTCAGGACTGCTCACCAATACCGTTTCACCAAAATAATCAGTAAGCTCTACGAAGCTGTTTGAAGGTAAAGAAGCAGGATAAGAAAAAAGATGGTAGGATTCATTTTCCTTTCGTTTTTTCTTGCGAGGAACCATTAGACTTAGAGGCATTGTGAGATGGTATTCTCTGGCAAGTTTTTCTGATTGACGCTTGCTTATTGAAAACGAGAAATCCGCAGATAAGTCCACCGCTTCTTTCCCCAACAAAAAATCATTTTTGTCTGTTCCGTCAAGCCAGAATTCAAGCGCGGAATAATTAATAATTGGTATGATCATGTTTTGCAGTAGGAGAATGAAATGCTTAGAACCAGCACTTACCCAAAGAAATAGTAGCCACTTACATTATTATAGTATGATTTTGGGGAAAAACCAGTAAATATTTGTTTGAATCAGAGATTTGAATAATAACGTTTTCAAAAATGTCCTGTTTTTTTCGTTTTTGTACCCCTTTTTTCGAAGTACTTCCCTCGGTCTGTCAAAACAAGCTTTGACTTTTCTTCTGACTTGGTCACGTCCATATAATGGTGTAAATTGAATATTGTAAGAGCCACCGGCTCGACCTTTAGGTATAATGTATTTCTACCACAAAACAACATAATACCGGGGAGGAAGAACACAATGGCTCAACTCAATATTACATTGAATCA
>JAFWLF010000132.1:0-3802 GCA_017511185.1 Lachnospiraceae bacterium
ATAGTATGCGGCAAGCTGCTTCCTCCCGCGAGCCAATCGTGTTTTTACAGTACTTAAAGGAAGCCCCATGATATCAGAGATTTCTCTGATTTTGTATTCATTTCCGTAATACAAAACAACGGGCACACGGTATTTTTCATCCAGCTTGCCAAGTGCTTCGTACAATTCGAGATTAGATTCATTATATGTTACGGGGATCTCATAATCCTGGACTTCAATGCTTTCAACATACCGTTTCCTGATGTCATAGCAATGATTAATCAGGATCCTTGTCATCCAGGTTTTGAAATATTTAATGTTACGCAATGAATCCATGCTGCTCCAACAAGAGAGAATAGTGTCCTGTATGGCATCGGCAGAATCCTCTTCATTTTTGAGAATTGCCATCGCTGTTCGGAACATGTCCTTTTGGTACATCGTCATCAGCTTGACGAATGCATCAGGGTCTTTGTTTTTTGCTTTGTAGATCAAGTGTATTGTATGGTCACCAAACATATGTTTCTCCAATGCGCATTAGTTTCAGACGATTACAGGCGTCCCTGCTCTCGTCTTACACATATTACACATATTAGACTGTGTATTCTTCAAAAAGGTTTCATGGGGGGATGTTAGATATTGTAATAGATATTATTAATCGTAGAACAGGTGGTGGCACGAAGTTCATTAATCAAAGAGATGCACTACAATCCCTTTGCTTATATCCACAGTGAAAAGGACATCCTGAAGCTCGTCACCACGCTGATCGCCAACACCAAAGGTGACGGTAAATCCGATGACGAGTTTTGGACCAAGGCGGAGACACTGCTCTACTGCGCCCTGATCGGCTATATCCACTACGAAGCGCCGGTGGAGGAACAGAACTTCGACGGCCTACGACGAACTGGAACTGGATAATGTCAGCCCATTGATCATGCGGAAAGGAGGCGGAAAATGGCTGCATATATCCCTGTCCTGCGTGATCTCACCCGGGTCAAATCAAAGAGCCAATAATATTATCTGATAAAACGGATGATCAAATGTCTGAACCTGAAGAGATTTTCAAATGTATCAACAAACACAAAAGAAACGCACGCGTGCGTTTCTTTATTGATTAAACGCACGAAATGTGTTATTGTGTGTTTGGAGGTGCATGCTATGAGAACGATTCCCGAAAAGGAGACACTGACTATTGAGTTTAAGAGCGATCGCTCCGGATACAGCGATGCGGATCTGGTTGATGAAATAGTTGGAATGGCAAACACACAGGGTGGTGATTTATATCTGGGTGTCGAGGACGATGGTGAAATCACAGGTGTAGGCAAAAAGAGGCAGGATCCGGTTGGTGCTATGGCACTGATCGCAAATAAAACAATTCCATCTGTGTCCGTCAGGGCGGAAATCATAGAGGAAGAAGGCCTATCCGTTCTGAAAATAGAAATACCTATGTGCAGAACGATCATTGCAACAACAGATGGAAAGATATTAAAAAGAAGATTAAAGCTTGACGGAACACCTGAAAATGTACCACTCTATCCTTTTGAGATTCCGGGCAGACTCTCGGAATTGAATCTATTGGACTACTCTGCTCAGGTTATTGAAGAGTCAAGTATAGATGATCTGGATCCGAATGAGCGAATCAGATTAAGAAATATTATTAAATACCGAAAAGGTGACAGTACCTTGACAGACTTATCTGATGAAGAACTGGATAAGGCACTGCAGCTGATTAAAGAAGATCATGGTGCTTTAAAACCAACGATCACCGGACTTCTTCTGATTGGAAAAGAAGAGAAAATCAGAGAATATATCCCCACTGCCAAAGAAGCCTTTCAGGTCCTGGAAGGTACAAAAGTCAGGGTAAATGAGGAATATTCCAAACCTCTGCTGGCCACATTTGAATTATTTGAGGGATATATGAAAGCCTGGAATCCGGAGCGCGAAATGGAGTATGGACTCTTTCGGATTCCAATCCCGGAGTTCTCTGAAGCAGCCTTTCGAGAAGGATTGGTAAATGCTTTCTGCCACAGAGATTATACTGTGCTGCAGGCAGTCCGTGTAGCCATTGAAGACGAAGGATTGACCATTAGCAGTCCGGGTGGATTTATAGAAGGCATTACTTTAGAGAATTTATTGACGGTAGAGCCTCGCAGCAGAAACCCGGTTCTCGCTGATGCATTGAAACGTATCGGTCTGGCGGAAAAAACCGGACGTGGTATTGATCGCATCTATGAAGGCTCTATTATTTATGGGAGGCCTTTGCCGGACTATTCAGAAACAACCGGGAATAACGTAAAGCTCTTCATCCAGCGAGCCGAACCTGATCTGCCGTTTGCGAGAATGATCTCAAATGAAGAGAACAGGTTGGGGAGATCACTTCCTATAAACTCATTGCTGATCCTCTCTGCTCTTCAGTCTGTTCGGAGAGCGTCGCTACATGAACTGGCAGATAAAATTCACGTTAGCGAAGTTCGGACAAAAGCAAATGTTGAGAAGCTGGTTGAGGCAGGTCTTGTAGAAGCAATAGGCAACACAACTGCCAGGACATACATTTTAAGTTCCAAAGTCTATCGTGAGCAGGATAATATGGTTGGCTACGTCAGGCAGACAGGCATCGATATAATAAAATACGAAGAACTGATTATGAAACTGGCAGTCACCCAGAATGGGTCTGTAACCCGCGAGAATGTTGTTGATCTATTGGGAATTAACCCGTCGCAGGCATATAGAATACTTAAAAAACTCACCGAAAAGGGAAAACTTACCCTCGCAGGAAGCGGGAGAGCAGCACATTATGAAGTGATATAAACGCACGAAAACGCACGCGTGCGATTATCTCGTGTATTTTATTATAGCGTTCAGGCAAACCGGAGTCATTCAGGGTTCTGCTCAAAATGCCTGTAAAAACGGAGAAAATAAGCCAAAAGTATTAGACTTCTGCACCCTAGCGGTGTATGATAATCATATATCTGGTCAATAGAATATTGTCTGTCATTTCCGCATGAAACCGGCAATGGTGGCCAATGTTTATGATCAGTAAGTTTCACGGAGACTGAACCCTAAAATTAGCTGTGCTAATCGCCAGCTAATCAGAAGGGCAAATCCAGGGCTTACAGAGACGATCTGAGACGAACTCAAAAAGACAGCGGAGTCGTTTCTAAGCCTTACAATTCCTGACAATTTATAGCTTTGCCTGACGAGGATGAGTAGAACTCTTCTGAGCTCCTAAGCGGAAGGTCGTGGGTTCGAATCCCGCCAGGAACGTCAAGACGATCCATGCGAACATTTCGTGTGTGATCGTCTTTTTGGTGTTCGCATGTTGCTCGCTCAGGTACGTGAAAAAGCGGGATGAAATGTCACATAAACAGTGATTTTCATCCCGCTTCTTCTATATCGGAGACCTTTGCGAAGACCCCTGGGATTCTCGTGCGGGAATGAGATGGCGGCAAAGATTCTTAGCCAGAAGCCCAAAAAACAGCTAACAAAAAAGCGCCATAGCTAAGTCTTTCAAAAAGAGCCTTCCGCTAAGAGAAGCTGTCACTCTGGATGATCAGGACAGTCCAACGCAGGGAAACACGGTGAATCACAGCAGATCTGTGCTGAAATGAGCAGATCCTGTCAAAAACGCAGGATATTCTGTATTACACAAAGTGTTTTCCGGCGGCATCCAGAGCAAAAAGAGAGAATCTCAGCCAAGAACGATTAGCCAAAAAGTATTCAGTTGTGAGGCTGTGCTAAGCGAGAGCTAACAGCACACACCTTTTCGGGCGGTACAGCCCGTCCGGATCAGATCGAAATCATCATCTGGTCCGGGTGGGCTGTTTCG
>JAFWLF010000133.1:0-5741 GCA_017511185.1 Lachnospiraceae bacterium
AAGGAACCAGGTATCTGCCTTGCCGCCTGCCAGACGTGTACAGTGCACACGGGACTGCTGGCCGGCACCAACGCCGATAGCTGTTCCGTCATAGGCAAATGCTACCGAATTGGACTGTGTATATTTCAGTGTGATCAGCGCAATGATCAGATCTCTCTTTGCTGCATCCGGCAGTTCTTTATTTTCTGTTACGATCTTGCCTAACAGTTCCTCATCGATCCTGAAATTATTTCTGCCCTGCTGGAAGGTCACACCAAAGACCTGCTTCTTTTCCTGCTCAGCAGGAACATATGCTTCATCGATCTGAACAATGTTATAGTTTCCATTGCGTTTGCTCTTTAAAATCTCTAATGCTTCCGGATCATATCCCGGTGCGATGATGCCGTCGGAAACTTCCCGTTTGATCATAGTAGCGGTCACCACATCACACGGATCTGACAGTGCGATCCAGTCGCCAAAGCTGCACATCCGGTCCACACCTCTTGCACGTGCGAACGCGCAGGCGATCGGGGAATCATCCAGTCCTTCGATATCATCTACGAAACAGGCTTTCTTTAATTCTTCCGAAAGAGGAAGGCCAATGGCTGCGCCTGCCGGGCTGACATGCTTAAAAGAAGCAGCAGCCGGAACTTTCAGGATATTCTTCAGTTCTCTGACCAGCTGCCAGGAATTCAAAGCATCCAGAAAATTGATATATCCCGGACGTCCATTTAAGATCTGGATTGGAAGATCAGACCCGTCTTCCATAAAGATCTTTGCTGGTTTCTGATTCGGATTGCATCCGTACTTTAATTCAAATTCATTCATGTTTATCACCTTTTAATTATGTTTGTTGATGATCTTTTCCTGGAACGTTCCTGTTTCCAGATCCGTGTAACGGACGTAGAGGGAAATCTTGTTTGCTTCATTCAGCCCGTTCCAGAGTTTCTCCGTAAAGCGCTCCATGTCATCATCCATTGCCATCCGTTCCGGCTCTCCCTGGAATGTAGGGATCGGGTTTCCGTCCGTAACATAGGTATGGATGAAATGACCCAGCCCTGCGGTTGCAGCATATGCATAACCAAAACGGTTGCATGCATTGCCTTCCTGATCTGCGCTCTTTAAAATGCTCATGTCATAGGAAAAATCATTTTCCGCAAATGTTAACATCGCGCTGATCCGTGGTGTAAAGTTTGGCGGGTCCGGCTCAAAGCAGCGGGATGTCAATGCATCATAAAAGCTCTTTCCCGCTTCCAGTCCTTCATAAATAGTGTCCGTCTGATCGCCGTTCGTCACGATCAGTTTATTTTCAAATGTACGGACGGCTGCATAAATAATGAGGCTCGGATCTTCCAGTTTGGAAGGATCAAAAGCCTCTGTATAAATACCCTGATCTCTGCTGACAAAAATCCGGTTTCTGCTGTTTTCACTTCTGCCCATAATAAAGTAAGCAGCCACTGCTTTTTTCCCATCCGGGGTCTTTCCGACGATGATGCCGCGTCCCGGATATGGATTATCTACTAATTCTTCAACTGATTTAATCTCGTAAATATTCATCATTACCTCATTTCGCTGCAGACTTTTTCGATCGCTCTAGGAAGCAGAATCCATTCTGCCTGTTCCATGACCTTTCTCTGCAGAGTCTCTGGTGTATCGTCATCTGCCACATCCACGGCTTTCTGGAAAATGATTTCTCCGCCGTCAGGGATCTCATTGACAAAATGCACGGTTGCGCCGGTTACTTTGACACCCTTCTTCAAAGCTTCCTCATGCACCTTTAATCCATAGTAGCCTTTGCCGCAGAATGACGGGATCAGTGATGGATGCACGTTCAGGATGCGGCGCGGGAATTCCCGTGTAAATTCTTCACTCAGCACTGTCATGAATCCGGCCAGAACGATCAGGTCGATCTTCTCATCCTGCATCGCTTTGAAGATCTGTGCCTCTGTGTAAGCGCTCCGCTTTACGGTCATGGTCTTGATGCCGGCATTCTTAGCGCGTTCCAGTGCATATGCTTTTTCATTATTGGAAAGGACCAGCACAACTTCGCCGCTTTTTATGATGCCGCTCTTCTGTGCATCAATGATAGCCTGCAGATTGGTTCCGCCTCCGGAAACCAGGACAGCGATTCGTTTTTTAGCTCCCATAAACATCAGCCTCCTGTCTTTAGCGGATTGAAACTTTTTCTTCAGACTTCACAACTTCGCCCATGATATAAGCATCTTCTCCAGCATCTTTTAAGACCTGAACGGCAAGATCTGCATCGTTCTTATCTACGATGATGCTCATGCCAACGCCCATATTAAAGGTATTGAACATATCCCTCTCTTCAATATTTCCGGCTTTGGCGATCATATCGAAAATCGGCAGGACCTTAACCTTGGACCGCTCGATCTGCGCACCAAATCCATCCGGAATACTCCGCGGGATGTTCTCGTAAAAGCCGCCGCCGGTGATATGGGAGATAGCTTTCACGTTTGCTTTTTCCAGCAAAGCCAGCACAGGCTTCACATAAATCTTTGTCGGTGTCAGCAGACATTCACCGATGGACTTGCCGCCCAGCTCGTCCACCGGTGTCTTCATATCTTTGTTTTCTACGTCAAAAACTTTACGGACCAGAGAGAATCCGTTGGAATGCACGCCGCTGGAAGCTAAGGCGATGACCGCATCCCCTTCCTGCATCGTGGCATTGTTGATGATCTTGTCTTTATCGACAACACCAGTGGAATAACCTGCAAGATCGTATTCATCGACCGGATAGAAGCCCGGCATCTCAGCCGTTTCTCCACCGATCAGTGCAGCACCTGCCATGACGCATCCATCGCTGACACCTTTTACGATATCTGCGATCCTCTCCGGCACGTTCTTTCCGCAGGCAATATAGTCCAGGAAAAACAGCGGTTTTGCGCCGCAGCAGATGATGTCATTCACACACATAGCCACACAGTCAATGCCGACCGTGTCATGTTTATCCATTAAAAATGCAATCTTTAACTTGGTGCCGACGCCGTCTGTGCCAGAAACCAGGACCGGCTTTTTAATGCCTTCCAGATCCAGCTCGAACAGTCCGCCAAAGCCGCCCACATCCGAGACGACCCCTTTGGTCATTGTCCGTTTAATATGTTCTTTCATCAGCTCCACAGACCGGTATCCGGCTGTGATATCTACTCCTGCACTGGCGTAAACATCCGATCTTGATTCCATGATTCTCTCCTGTCTTTTCTATTCTTTTCCATTCCAGCAGTATGTGCAGAGTTTGCACGGTTCCATTCCGATTGCCTCGATCAGTCCGTCCAGTGACTGGAATTCCAAAGAAGCAAAGTGGAATTTCTCGCAGATCGCATTGCGCAGATTCTGTCCACGCTCAGTCTTGCTGTCTGCATACTCTTCCATATGGTTCAGACCTTCTTCACCCTCCAGTTCCACGATCACTCTTCTGGCGATCAGTTCCATCTCACTTCTGCCTCTGGAGAAATCCAGATATTTGCAGTTATACATGATCGGCGGGCAGGCAGAACGCATATGCACTTCTTTTGCCCCGTTCTCATATAAGAAATCGACCGTCTCTTTCAGCTGTGTTCCGCGGACGATGGAGTCATCCACGAACAGTAGTTTTTTATCTTTGATCAGCTCCTTGACCGGAAGCATTTTCATTTTAGCGATCTCATCTCTGGAGATCTGATTGCCCGGAATAAAGCTGCGGGACCAGGTCGGCGTATACTTGATGAACGCTCTGGCAAATGTCTTGCCGCTTTCGTTTGCATAACCGATCGCATGAGGTGTTCCGGAATCCGGCACTCCGCCAACGTAATCGATATCCGGAAGTCTCCCCTCTGCGGCCTCGTCTCTTGCCATGATCTTTCCGTTCCGATAACGCATGACTTCGACATTGATGCCCTCGTAGCAGGATGTCGGATATCCATAATAAGCCCAAAGGAAAGAACAGATCTTCATTTCCTTACCTGCTTCCGCAAGGACTTTTACTTCTTTCGGAGTGATCTCCACGATCTCGCCCGGACCCAGTTCCTTGTACGGTTCAAAACCAAGCTTTTCATGAACAAACGATTCGAAAGAAATGGCAAATCCATCCTCCCGCTTTCCGATCAGCACCGGAAGTCTGCCCATTTTATCGCGCGCAGCAATAATACTTCCGTCATCCTTAATGATCAGGATGCCGGCCGCGCCGTTGATCAGATTCTGTACGTGCTGGATGCCTTCAACAAAGCAGCCCTTCTGATTGATCAGAGCAGCTACCAGCTCGGTGGTATTGATCTCACCACCCGTCTTGGCGTCGAAATGTCCGTTGATCTCTGTGAAGAATCGTTCGATCAGTTCTTCATTATTGGTGATCTTGCCGATCACGCTGATGGCAAAGGTACCGAACTTCGTCCGGATCAGCAGTGGCTGCGGCTCAAAATCGCTGATGCAGCCAAGTGCTGTCGTACCTTTGATCTCATGAAAGATTTCCGCGAACTTGGTTCGAAACGGAGAGTCTTCAATACTGTGGATCTTCCGCTGCAGACCGTACTCCGGATCATACGCTGCGATGCCCGCGCGTTTTGCTCCGAGATGAGAATGGTAGTCCGTACCGAAATACACATCCTCCAGACAGTCCCTGTCGGAAACGATACCAAAAAATCCTCCCATGAAACCCTCCTATGCAAAGAACAACTCGGAAAGTGTCATCGGATCAATATATTTGCCGTCTTTATAGACTCTCATGTTTCCGGATGCGATCTCGTCGATCAGCATGACATCGCCGTTTGCATCGTATCCGAACTCGAATTTAATATCATAAAGGACAAGGCCTTTTTCCAGCAGATCATCAGCAACGATCTTGGTGATCTTCTGAGTCTCTTCTTTTAATGCTTCATACTGCTCTGCAGTCATAACGCCTAAAACGATCAGACCATCTTTGGTAACCAGCGGATCGCCCTTTGCGTCATCCTTGAAAGTGGTCTCAACATAGGATGGAAGATCTGCGCCTTCTTCTACGTAATCACAGTATCTCTTGTAGAAGCTGCCGACTGCCTTGTTGCGGCAGATAACTTCCAGACCATGACCGAACACTTTTGCAGGAAGAACTTCCATGGTGGTATTCTCAAGATCTGCGCTGACATAGTGTGTCTTTAATCCGGCTGCATTGATTTTTTCAAAGAAATAAATGGACATACGAAGGTTGACATCGCCAACGCCTTCAATTGTCAGACCAACGGAGTTTTCGCCCGGATCAAACACGCCGTCTTTTCCGGTGCAGTCATCTTTGAACTTCAGCAGGTAGTTGCCGTTTTCCATTGCAAAGACATCTTTGGTTTTTCCAGAATACACTAATTTCTTTTCCATTTTTGTTCTCCTTTTTTATTACTCTCCCGCGCCCTAACCGCGGTTATTATCATTATTTATTCAGCTGTTCTTTCAGATTTGCATCCTTTTCCAGGACCTTCTGTGCATCCGCTGTTCTGCGGGCATTCAGCTTAATAGCTACTTCTTCATCTTCCACGGAGATGATCTCTGCTGCCAGCAGTGCTGCATTGACAGCACCATTTAAAGCGACTGTTGCAACCGGAATGCCGGACGGCATCATAACGGTGGATAACAGTGCATCCAGACCATCCATTGCGCCTCCCTTGCATGGGATGCCGATGACAGGAAGTGTGGTGTTGGCTGCCAGCGCACCGGCCAGATGAGCTGCCATGCCGGCTGCTGCGATCAGGCAGGCAAAATCATTCGCTCTTGCATTCAGTGCAAACTCTCTTGCTTCT
>JAFWLF010000134.1:0-3703 GCA_017511185.1 Lachnospiraceae bacterium
ACCAGAGTGCAACTTGAGGCATGGAAAAATCATCAATCATTCCCAATTTCCTGCCTGGAACCAGCTTCAGAGTACTGCCTGGGCATGAAAAGTCTTCAATTCATTCAATTTTCCTGATACTTTAGGACACTTATGACGACAGTCAAGATTAGAAGGAGGAAACGGCATTGAGAAGAAAACGTAAGCGGTAAATAATCGGCGTCTATTATAGTTGCACTGGATGTGGTAGTTTAATAATTCTGCATCTTGATAAGCGTAAAGCGACAAAAGTCTCAGCAGAAATGGGACTTTTGTCGCTTTTGAAACTACAGTGTCAGTTTTATGCCCTCAGGCTTCTGCCTGTGGTCTGTCTATGCTATCTTCTCAGGTTCTGTTCCCGCCGGGGTCATCATTCGCTTCTTTTTTCTGGGAGCCCTTGGACGATCCGGTAGCGGAAACATCTGGTCAAACATCGATTGTCGTTGCTTCTGTTTGTGCCTTTCATACTCCTTGTATGCCTCCGACCACGGCATCATATCAGCCATGAACTCTTTTTCTCCTCTTTGACGCCGCAGGGGGATCTGCTCGAACAGATACTGCAGATAGTATAAGACATTCACATTGTTCGCCCTGGCCGTCTCCACGATAGAATACATGATAGCAGTTACCTTCGCTCCGTTGATGGTATCGGCAAACAACCAGTTGGCCCTTCCGATGGAGTAGCTGCGGATAATCCTCTCTACATGGCCATTATCGCAAGGAATGTTTCCGTCTGCGAGGAAACGGCGGAGATGATCCTCCTGATTCACGGCATACCGAATCGCTTTCTTCAGCCTGTCAGAATACATCTCGTCCGATTCTTCAAGGGAATGAACATAAGCGAAGAACGCGTCTACCTTTGGTTTTACCAGTTCTTTCCGGGCGGTGGTACGTTCAGCAGCGGTGAGATCTTTCAGTTTGTTCTCTTCCTGATAGATTTCACGGATCAGAAGAAGCGCAATTGTTTCCGGCAGCTTCTTTAATTCCTCATCATTCATTTCGGCAACATTCCGGATAAAGAATGCTTCCGCGAAGTATCGTCTGCAGTGCATCAGGCAGCCGGTTGTCTGGATCCTGCCCTCGCTTTCATCCTCCAGTACATGGTAGGAGACATAGGCATCACAGGTAATGTATCCGAGGAATTCCGTGAAAAGCCTGCGCAGATGATCTGTATTCCGCGTGGCCTCATAGCAGAAAACAATAACCGGCGGGCAGTCCAGCAGTTCACTGATCGTGTGCACCCATAAATATCCCTTATGGCCGGGGCCATACCCATCTTTGTTGACCTGGATGAATGTTTCGTCACTTTGTGTGTATCTGTATCCTATCAGCAACCGGGTCATGTACTCATACATCTCTTCACAGACTTCCGGAACCAGGGTGTTCACCCAGTTAATGATGGTCTGTTTTGAGAGATCGATGTTCTGCATCATGTAATCCGCAGCCTGGCGATGGAACGGCAGGCCAAGGACAAACTTCCTGTAAAGGATGTCCGCTATGATTGTGTAGGACACACAGCTTTTATCAAGCAGAAGACTCATATACGGGACAGTAATAAGATCGTGTTCCAGTCCAACGGATACAACGGGAGTATAGGTCACCTGCGTATAGTAGGGCGTGTCCAGCTTCATCAGTTCCCTGTGTCGGTGCCAGAAAGCGATCCTCCAGTTGCCTTCCCCGTACTGTTCATTCATCTCCCCCACATTCAGGTCATATATGAGCTGCTGAGGCAGTTTGTCCAGGGAGTCGGACAGGCTGTGGCTCCGTTTTGACGTGGACGCTTTCTTACCTTCCGCTTTCTTTTCTTTATGCCCGGCAAAATCAATTACGCGTACTTTGCGCGTTCCCACAGCTCCCTCATCTTCCGTTTCGCTTTCATCAACAGGTTCTTCTTCCGGATTGTCAGCAGCATCTACTATGGAGAGAAAGCCTTCGGTTTTCCTTCCAAAAGTGGATTTTGTCTTCAGGCTGTTTTTCTCGATTTCTTTTTGCAGGAGTGCTTTCAGATCTGCATTTTCAGCAATGGCGGCGGCATACTTCCTGCTCAGTTCGGAATACTGGATATGCGCTTCTGTCCGGACCCTGTCATTCTCTAGCTGTTTCAAGCGGACGTCCTCCAGCTCGTCGTACAAAGAGACGGCAAGCTCAAGAAGAGCTTCCCTTCCCAGTAAACGGGTCTGTTCTATGAACGCTTCCCTGTCCGCCTTCATTGGATTTCTCCCATCAAAGAATCATTCAGCTATTCTGTGGCACAACGCTTCAAGCGACTGCAGGATTTCCTGTTTTGCCTTCTTCAGCACCTTGTTTTCCGCTTTCAGTTCACGGATCAGGGCCTCTTTCTCTTCAATCACCCGGATGTATTCCGTGATCGGCTCCGAAGCAGTGGCTGTATCAGCAGTCCCTGCCGAACCCTTCTTTCTTCCGCTTTTTCCGGTCGGGACGATCTCACCAGTCTTTTCGTCCAGCTTTCCGATCAGTTTTCTGCGGGAACGTGGCTGCTTTTTCTCTTTGTCCCAGTACGATTCGGACTCATAAACATAGGTTGTTCCAGTTCTCTTATCTTTCAGTTTTACGATGGACATAGCCAGTCCTCCTTTCATAGATATAGTTTAGCACATACCTATGGCAAAGTCAATAGATAGGTATATAAATTATATTAAAATATACCTATCTTTGGTGCAAAACAAGGCACGGGGAGTTCCCGTGCCATCACTATCTTTTTCGCTTTTTCTTTGGATCCGTTTCAGGCGCTATACGCTTTGGCCCAACCGAAGGATCGATCGAAAACCCGTCCATCAGTCTCGCGAATTCCTCGCCGGTGAGACAACGGGCTTCCGCAGCATTTCTGGGCCATTGGAAGCGGCCGTCAGAAAGGCGTATATATAACAGAACATATCTGTCCCCGGTCCAAAGTAATCCCTTAATGCGGTCCAGCCTGGTTCCGCAGAATAAAAACAAGGTATCCTTTTCCAACGTGTCAATACCGTACCGCAGGCTTACCAAAGTGGACAATCCATCGATTCCTTTGCGCAGGTCGGATCTGCCGACCGCAAGTACAATCTTTGAAAAGGTGAGCCCGTCTTTAGTCAGCATGCCGTACTACCCGCAGGACAGAAGAGAGCTGTCTTTCGTCTACCATACCACTTAAGTTGATTGAGAATCCACCGTAATGGATTTGGATGGATGGATAATCGCTGCCTCCAGATGGATAATTATTTTGTGTATGATAAGCCCCGGCCAAAGTAACCTGCGTAGTCGGCAACTCAACAAAGTTTTCATCGTCCCTGTCCTGTTTCAATACAGGTAATTCTGTGCCTCCCAGGCTTTGCTGCTCAAGAAGATAAGACCTCACCCGTTTCTGCCATCGAAAGAAAGAAGTTCTTTCGATGCCGTGCAGACTGCACCACTCCTTTTTGTTCAGGCCACTGTTTGCCTGTTCCTGGATGAGAGGAATCCATTTTTGTATCCGCAGTTCCAAAATTTTCGGGTCCATAGAACACCTCCTGTAAAGATAGATTTTCTGATCAATCCTATCAAAATAGGAGGCGATTCATAAGACGCTGATTATTTACCGCTTACGAATTAGTTTCATGTTCACCGTGTAAAAAGAAAGCTGTTCTTGCTTCATGGCATCCTTCGAAATGAAAAGGGCTGCTCCGAAGAACAACCCATTACAACTGCCACT
>JAFWLF010000135.1:0-4179 GCA_017511185.1 Lachnospiraceae bacterium
GAAATATTCCACCTGCAGCTTGGAGAGCTGCTCTTCAAAGATCTCCGGCATGCGGGTGAAAAGAGAAGCATCATAGCTTGGGAATTTTGTTGCCAGATAAAAAGAATCGCGCGGATATTGCTTTAATAATTTTCCAACTACAATCTCGGAGTTTCCTCCATGGTAGCCATATGCAGTGTCGAAATAATTAATGCCGTTCTCAAGGCAAAATGCAAGCATCTTTCCGGCCAGGTCTTCATTGATCTCGGAACTGTCGTTGTCCAGAACAGGAAGGCGCATATTGCCCATGCCGAGGCCTGATAATTTCAATTCTTTGAAATCGTTATAATACATAAAAACCTCCTTGCCGCTGCATGACTACAGCTGATTATTCTTCCAAATATATTTTCTCCAGCTGTCCGGAAAACAGATCAAAGATACTCAGTGCTTCATCTTCCGACTCGGTCTTTCCGGTCAGGACCTTCAATGCAAGAGACATCTCCATACATGCACAGGCGGCTGCTGTAAACGGGAGCACGGTTTTGTTGTTTGGAAGAGCTGCATTCTGGTAGATCCGATGCAGTGTACGATTCCCTGGAAGGACAAGGCAGACTTGGCCGCTCCATCCGTTTACTGCTCCGTGAACCAGAGGAATGGAATACTCTTCTGCCGCATCCTCTAAAAGCAGGCGGAAAGGAGCGGAATCCAATGCATCCAATATCACATCGCAGTCTTTCAGAAAAGAAGCATTTTCTGCTGAAAACGGCTGACATATCATTTCGACATGGCAGTCAGGATTGGTGCATTCTATATAAGCCTTTGCTGCCTCCGCTTTCAGTGTTCCCAGATTACCTTCCGTAGAAAGGATCTGCCGGTTCAGATTTGATTCCTCAAAAACATCTCCGTCACAAACGATGATCGATCCAATCCCTAAACGAGCGCAAAATTCACAAAGATAGCCGCCCAGACCTCCGCAGCCCAGGATAGCGACTTTCTTCTTTTTCAGGAGTTCCTGCTCCGCCTCTGTAATAGACGGAATGTTTCGTGAATATCTGTTTTCCATAATTGAAACAATTATAGCATACGATGTTAAGGGATGGTAGAAAGAAACAAAGTAAAATAGGGGTTGACATCAACGCTTTAAAGCGTTAAAATGCACGCAATAACGGAGGCAGAAATGTTAAACGGAAACAAGGCTTTTTACGGATACCGCTATTATTACAGCTATCATCGGGGGAAATAGTTGTTTGTGAGGTACGTAAAATGATCTGAAAGGAGAAGGGCTGCACAAACAACGTGCGGTTTTTTTATTACAGACCGGCTGACAGACCTGCAGCCAAAAAAGATTTTTCAGGAGGAATTATCATGAAGAAAAGAAGCAGAGTAGTAGCTATTATTTTAGGGCTTACTCTTGTAGCAGCTCTGACTGCTTGCGGTTCCAATGGCGGCAGCCAGAACAATGGGAGTGCAGAAAAAGAAGCGCAGTCCGTCGCAGGGCAGAAATTCACTGTCGGTATCTGCCAGCTGGTTCAGCATGACGCTCTGGATGCAGCAACAAACGGATTTATGGACGCCATCACAGAAGAACTTGGAAACAGTGTGGTGTTCGATAAGCAGAACGCTTCCGGTGACAGCGCAACCTGCGCTACCATCTGCAACGGATTCGCAGCAAGCAATGTTGACTTGATCATGGCAAATGCAACACCGGCCCTTCAGGCAGCTGTCGCATCTACAGACAAGATCCCGGTACTGGGTACTTCTGTAACTGAATACGGCGCAGCTCTGGATATTCCGAATTTCAATGGTGTTTGCGGCGGTAATGTTTCCGGAACTTCTGACCTTGCACCGCTGGATCAGCAGGCACAGATGGTAAAAGATCTGTTCCCGAATGCAAAGGTGGTAGGTATTCTTTACAGCTCCAGCGAAGCAAACTCTGTATATCAGAAAGAAGTCATGGAGAAAGAACTGGCCGCTCTTGGATTTGAAGCAAAGGCATATTCTTTCGCGGACTCCAACGATGTTTCCCTGGTTACACAGACTGCATGTGATGACTGCGATGTTATCTTCATTCCAACAGATAATAAAGCAGCAGACAATGCAGATGCTATTGATGCCGTTTGCAGAGCCGCAAAAACTCCGATCATTGCTGGTGAAGAAGGACTTTGTGCAAAATGCGGTATCGCAACACTGACGATCGACTACTATGAGCTTGGCAGAGTGACTGGAAAGATGGCTGTTAAGATCCTTCTTGGTGAAGAAGATATCAGCACAATGCAGATTCAGTACTTCCCGAATCCGGTCAAGAAATATAATAAAGAATTAGCTGACCTTTACAATGTAACAATTCCGGAAGATTACGTAGAAATAGGATGATCAAATGACAAGTTACTTATGTGCAATCAGCTTCGGGAACCTGGTCACCAGGCTTCCCGGAGGTATCTCCCAGGGATTGGTCTGGGGGCTGATGGCTCTGGGCGTATTTATTACTTTTCGAATTCTGGATGTGGCGGACCTGTCGGTAGACGGGTCCTTTGCCACGGGTGGAGCTGTGGCAGTTATGCTGATGATTGCCGGCGTTCCGGCATGGGCAGCAACATTGATTGCTTTGTGCGCAGGCTTAGTTGCCGGCTTGATCACAGGACTCCTTCATGCGAAACTCGGTATCCCGGCGATCCTGGCCGGAATCCTGACCCAATTTGCCCTCTATTCCATCAACCTGCGGATCATGGGAATGTCTTCCAACCAATCCCTGAACCCGAACCGGTATAAAATGGTGATCACTATGCGGAATATTCCGATGGCGATCCTGACCGGTGTGATTATTTCAGCTGTGATCATTGCGATCCTGTACTGGTATTTCGGAACGGAACAGGGCTCGGCGATCCGTGCTACCGGCACAAATAATGAGATGAGCCTTGCCTTGGGTATCAATACTTCCAATATGAAGATCTTAGGCCTTATTCTTTCGAACGGCCTGGTCGCATTAGCAGGTGCTCTTATGGCACAGTATCAGGGATTCTCCGACGTCAATATGGGACGCGGCGCGATCGTGATCGGTCTTGCTGCAATCATTATCGGCGAGATCTTATGCGACGCTATCTTTAAAAAAGGCTGTAATTTTGCGATTCGTCTGGCCTTTGTTGTGGTGGGCGGCATTATTTACTATATCGTCATGGTCATTATTCTCTGGCTGCGGCTGGATCCGAATGACCTGAAGCTCTTCACCGCGATCATTGTTGCAGCGTTTCTTGCAATTCCATATTTGCGGGGAAAATCGAAGAATTCCTTCGGCTGGGCAGGCAAGCGAAGCCTTCCGTATGTGGAAGCAATTAAGAACAGTCTCAGGAAGGGGGTCTAGAATATGCTGTGGTTAGAACATGTATCCAAGACCTTTAATACTGGAACGATCAATGAGCGAAAAGCTTTGATCGATGCTCAGCTGCATATTGCCCCAGGTGAATTTGTCACAGTGATCGGCGGGAATGGTGCAGGAAAATCGACCATCCTGAATGCAATCGCCGGGACCTGGCCAATCGATGATGGCGCCATTATACTGGACGGGATCAATGTGACTGGACTTCCGGAACACAAGCGTGCTCCTTTTATCGGTCGTGTTTTTCAGGATCCGAAAATGGGTACGGCGGCTGATATGCAGATTGAGGAGAATCTGGCACTTGCCCGGAGAAGAGGGCAGAAGCGCGGTCTTAAATGGGGCGTGACAAAAGCCGAACGTGAAGAGTTTAAAGAAAAACTGGCCATTCTTGGCCTTGGCCTGGAAGATCGTATGACTTCCAAAGTCGGCCTTTTGTCCGGAGGACAGAGGCAGGCACTGACTCTTCTAATGGCAGCTTTGATGAAACCAAAGCTGCTGCTCCTGGATGAGCATACGGCAGCCCTTGACCCTGCAACAGCAGCAAAAGTCCTGCAGACGACAGATCATTTAATAGAAGAAAACCAGTTAACGACGTTGATGATCACCCACAATATGAAAGATGCGATCGAACACGGAAACCGGCTGATCATGATGAATGAAGGCAGGATCATCTACGATGTTTCTGGCGAAGAGAAACAGAAACTGACACGCAAAGCCCTTTTACAGAAGTTTTCCGATATCCTGTAGAATTCAGGAGCTTTCCTTATTGCAGGAAAAAGGGGTGTACCGAAGCCTCCGCTATAGTCGGTTCGGTACACCCACTTTTA
>JAFWLF010000136.1:0-3231 GCA_017511185.1 Lachnospiraceae bacterium
CGGAACTTCCAAATAAGGCAAGAGATGGAAGAGATGATGAGATCACTCACTGCATGCGCTGCTTCTACTGCTTCTCCAGCGGCATCAACAGAGATGCGTTCTGGTGCGCATTGAATCCGGATACCAACCGTGAGCTGTCCCTGAAGAAGGCACAGACTATTGCCGTACCAAAGAAAGTGCTGATCGTTGGCGGCGGTATCGGCGGCATGCGGGCAGCTATTACAGCAAAAGAGAACGGACATGATGTCATCCTCTGCGAAAAGAGCGGCCGTCTGGGCGGCCATATCCGCTGTGAGGATAAAGTCCCGTTCAAGAAACACTTAAAAGAATACCTGGATCAGCAGGAAAAGAAGATCACGGATTTAGGCATCGATGTACGCCTGAATACGGAAGTCACTCCGGAATATGCGAAAGGAATTGGCGCGGATGTTCTGATCGCCGCTTTAGGATCCCGTCCGGTGAAACCGGCTCTTCCGGGAATCGACGGCGCAAACGTTTACGGCGCAGAAGAAGTTTATGTTAATCCGGATCTTGTAAAAGAGAATGCTGTTATTTTAGGCGCCGGCCTTGTGGGCACGGAGCTGGCACTTTATCTGAAGTCTCTTGGGAAAAACGCAACCGTGATTGAGATGGCAGATAAAATGAATCCGGGCGACAACGCGCTTGGCGTTGGAGCAATTGGAGTCCAGTTCAAAGAGAACGGCATGGAGATCCAGTTCAATACAAAAGCAACAAAGATCGATGAAGGCGGCGTTTATGCCGAGACAAAGGACGGGGAGAAATACTTCCCGGCAGATACTGTGATCTATGCAGTCGGACAGGAAGCACTGGCAGATGAAGCGATGGCACTTTATGACTGTGCCGGAAGGTTCTATCCACTTGGCGACTGCATGGTCCCAAACAATATTGCAGATGCGAACAAGATGGGCGAGACCATCGCGCTTGACATCGGCAGAATTTAAAAGGTGCAAGAGGAGGTAAAAATGAGTTCTAAATATTCCCATGTATTTTCACCGGTCAAGATCCGGGGCGTTGATTTTAAAAACAGGATCGTACTGGCACCGCCATCCCCGAACCTTGCAAGCCCTGACGGACAGTGTACACCAGAGTTTATTGACTGGTTCCGTATGTTTGCCAGAGGCGGCGTTTGTACTTTGTATGTTGGAAACTCTTCCATTGATATCACGGAGAGCAAAGATGAAGCGTATCAGCTGAATCTGAACAATGATGCATGCATCCTGAACCTGGCCCGTTTTGCCGATATGTGCAAAGAATATGACTGCCATGCTTCTCTGGAGATCAATCATAACGGAGAAAACACAGCATTTGAGACAGTCGGCCATGCACCGTTTTCTTCTTCATCCTTTATCTCTTCTACGGAGATCAACCGGGCAAAACGTCTGGGACGTGAGCCGATCGCATCCATCGAGATGTCACATGAGAAGATCAAAGAAACGGTTGAAAAGTTTGGCAACGCGGCAGCAAGAATGAAACGTGCCGGTATGGACGTGGTGCTGGTACACGGCGGACACGGCAATCTGATCAGCCAGTTCACAAGCCCTCTTTATAATAAGCGGACCGATGAATACGGCGGATCTCTGGAAAACCGCGCACGCTTTGCGATTGAAGTTTGTGACAGCATCCGGGAAAAAGCCGGAGAAGACTTTGTTATTGAATTCCGTATCTCTGCTGATGAGATTGCAGAAGAAGGAATGCACTTTGATGAAACCTTAAAGCTGATCGGCCTCTTGAAAGATCATATCGATATCATTCATGTATCGGCTGGTCTTCACAGCGACTTCAGCGGAAAATACATGCGCAACTGGCTGCAGAACTTCATGATGGACAGAGGTTTCAATGTCCATTATGCAGCTGAAGTGAAAAAAGCATACCCGGATCTTTATGTCACGACTGTTGGTTCTATTACCAGCATCGATATGGCTGAAGAGATCATCGCCAATGGCTGGGCTGACTTTGTGGCTATGTGCCGTCCGCTGATGGCTGATCCTGATATGCCAAACAAATATGCGCATAATCATCCGGAAGATCACAGACCATGCCTTCGCTGCTCTGGCTGTATGAGACATCTGATGGTGCCTAAGCCGATCGCATGTACGGTCAACCCGATGTCCGGTATGACAAGCGTTCTTCGTGATGGCGTGGTACCAAAAGCTGTAGAGAAGAAGAAAGTAGCTGTTGTAGGAGGAGGCCCTGGCGGAATCCAGGCACTGATGACACTATGTGAGCGCGGCCACGATGTTACCTTATATGAAGCAACGGATGAACTTGGCGGTCAGGTGATCAAGGCTGCTTACCCGCCGTTCAAACAGGATGTGGCAGACTATCTGAAATATCTGCGTGTCCAGGCTGGTAAATATGCAGAAAAATATGGCGCTAAGATCCTTATGAATACAAAGGCAACCAAGGACATGCTGGATATTGAGAACTATGACGCTGTGATCATCGCCATCGGTGCAGATCCGATCATTCCTAAAAACATTCCGGGTATTGACCTGCCGCATGTGGCATGGGCACCGGATGCAGAGGAAGGAAAGATTGCTGTCGGAAATAAAGTGGTGATCGTTGGCGGCGGTTCTGTCGGTATGGAAGCGCTGCTTGAATTCGGCGAGCAGGGCAAACAGGTCGATCTGATCGAAATGGCTCCGGCATCCCAGAGCATGATGGTTCTGCGCAGAAGTGCAGGAGCTGCTGGTGGAGAAATGCTGAACATTGCCAACGAAAAAGGCTACGGTCTGCATTATGGCATGAAGCTGGTTGAGATCACACCGACAGCTGTTATCGCAGAAAATGTCGAGACAGGCGAAAAGGTGACTTTCGAAGCAGATACGGTTCTTCTGGCACTTGGTATGAAGGCAAAGACCGAAGAGGCAGAGACGCTGCGTCACTGCGCACCAGAGACCGATGTTCGTGTGATCGGTGATGCGAAACGTGCGGCACAGATCTTTGAAGCAGTCAACGAAGCCTTCCAGGCAAGCTTACATATTTAATCTTTAACATGACGGGCACTGTGGCAGCAGCTGCAGTGCCCGGTTTTTTTGGTTTCAATTTCTGTGAAGCAGAATTAAATGCACGGTCTTACAAAGTTATTATGAAAATTACGATCCTTACTATCTGTCCGGAACAATTCGGAGACTTTCAAAGAACCCCGTTGATCGCGCGTGCGGTCGATGCAGGTCTTCTTGAATTATCCATCATAGATATCCGCGATTA
>JAFWLF010000012.1:0-4605 GCA_017511185.1 Lachnospiraceae bacterium
AATGGCTTTTGGCAGCGGCGCTGCTGATCAGACTGATCCGGCTTGACCCGTCTTATTCCCTGGCACTGCGAGGCAATCATTTAGACAGGGCAGATATTGCTCAGATTCTTAAGATGGGACTTCCTGCCGGACTGCAGGCTTCATTCATGAGCATCTCATCTTTGCTTATTCAGGTTTTTATCAATGCGTTCGGGTCAGCTGCTGTTGCGGGAATGACTGTATTTGCAAAAGTTGAAGGAGCGCTGTATTTTCCGGCTTTTGCTTATGGCATCGCATTGACAGGGTTTGTCGGACAGAATTACGGCGCCGGCCAATATGACCGGATACGGAAAGCAACGCGCATCAGCATTCTGGTCATGTTTGCTGTGATCCTGCCATTAAGTCTGCTGCTTCTTTTCTGCTCACCATACATTCTGAAAGTATTTACGGCAGATCCGGCTATTCTTCAAAATGCCCGTGAAGCGATACTGTTCACATTTCCGGTTTACGTTATTTATGCAGTTAACCAGGTATATCTGGGAGCAGTGAAAGGGCTTGGAAGCACCTTCTATCCAATGGTCTGCACGCTGATCTGCTACAGTATCTTCCGGGTCTTCTGGTGCTGGATACTGATCCCTTCGCATCCGACGATGCGGGTGGTTTATCTGAGTTATGCGGTGAGCTTTCTTTTAATGCTGATCATGATCCTGCCGGTTTATTACAGGATGATCCATAAATTGATCAGATCAGTTTCAGAAAGGCAGTGATGATGCGGGCCGTCATGCCCCAGATCACATGGCCTTCGTATAGATAATAGATTTCTTCTGATTTTTGGGAATAACCTTTGAACGATTTGTTGCCCCAGATCTGTTCATCCGGGAAACGGTCATCATACTGAGTGGAAGTTTCTACAGCGTACGTCTCCGGAGGCGTTTCTTTCAAGTAACGCAGAGGAACGCGGAAAGTCTTTGCAACTTCTCTTTCACTGAATGTTCCCTGATAGTCTTTCAAAATGCCGACATATGGGTAGACCAGCCGGTTCCGGCCAAACATAATATCAGAGGCCCCAATGATCTGAATCTGTTCCGGCAGGATCAGCAATTCCTCGCAGGTCTCGCGAACAGCTGTCTCTTCATATGTTTCCCCTTCTTCCACAACACCGCCAGGGAGACATACTTCTCCCGGCTGGCGGGGGATGCTGGAAGAGCGGACTTCAAACAGCACATCATAGTCATCGCCATTTTCGATCAATGCGATGCAGACGGCTGCTTTCAGGGCCTCTTTTTCTCCGATCAGGAGCGGATCATGCTTTTTTATTCGTTCAAGGTCTGGGAACATAGGTTTTTCACCTCTTATTTTTCCCATCTTCCGGCGGCACCCGCTGGAAGGATCAAATTGGTTTCCGAGACCGGAAGACCGACTTCGTCCGCGCTTACTTTGCCACCAAGATGCGGAACCAGGATAGAAGAGAGCAAATATGTCAGGACAGCCGGCTGAAGACCGGTCGTATAAGAATTTAACAGGAAGAAGATCGCATCTTCCGAGAGGATCTCCCGGCAGCGGCTGATCAGATCATAAATCTGATCCTCGATCTTCCAGGTTTCGCCTTTCGGGCCGCGTCCGTAGGAAGGCGGATCCATGATAATGGCATCATAGTGATTGCCGCGGCGGATTTCCCTTTCTACAAATTTCAGACAGTCATCCACCAGCCAGCGGGTCGAGGACTCTTCTATACCGGAGTCCTTTGCATTTTCTTTTGCCCACTGGACCATGCCTTTAGATGCATCCACATGGGTCACATGAGCGCCAGCCTTGGCACAGGCACAGGTGGCGCCGCCGGTGTAGGCGAAAAGGTTTAATACACGGATCTGGCGGTTTGGATCTTTCTGCAGGGCAGCCCGGATTTTTCCGGCACACCATTCCCAGTTGACTGCCTGTTCCGGGAAGAGCCCGGTATGTTTGAAACTGAACGGTTTCAGGTTAAATGTCAGCCGGCAGGCGTTCTTATCCAGCGCTTTCAGGTCATAATGGATCTGCCACTGCTTAGGAAGGTCAAAAAATTCCCATTCTCCGCCGCCTTTGGAAGAGCGGTGATAGTGGGCATTCAGCTTTTTCCATGCCGAAGCATGCTTCGGAGTGGTCCAGATGACCTGCGGATCCGGCCGAAGAAGGATAAAATCCCCCCATCTTTCCAGCTTTTCGCCCGCCGAAGCGTCGATTACTTCATATTCTTTCCAGTTGGCAGCCAAAAACATGGCAGACCCTCCTTCTGCTGTCTGAAATCGCTTAAAATTCTCTCATAAAACATAGTATAAAACGGGTTTAAAAGCAATCCTTTCAGAGCTTTTGGTACTTTTTTATAGTTCAAGGCGATTTTTGAAAAATCTTTGTGAACCTTGTCCGTTGCTCCGAAAAAAACCCTATGGTAAACTAGTTGCATCTTCAAATGATAGTTAGGAAAGATCATTTTTTTTCATCTTATTAAGGAGGACGAAATGGCAACCTTTATCAATGAACCGGCACACACATTTAATGAGTATCTCCTCATCCCAGGCTATTCCAGCGCGGAATGTATCCCGGACAATGTCAGTCTGAAAACCCCGCTTGTAAAATACAAAAAAGGCAGTGAACCGGAAATGTCACTGAATATTCCGATGGTGTCCGCCATCATGCAGTCCGTTTCCGGCGATGCGCTTGCAGTCGCCCTCGCAAAAGAAGGCGGCATTTCTTTTATTTACGGGTCTCAGACGATCGAACAGGAAGCCGCTATGGTCAAAAAGGCAAAATCCTACAAAGCAGGATTTGTGGAGAGCGATTCCAACCTGAAACCGGATGATACCCTGGCAGATGTGGTAGCCCTGAAAGAAAAGACGGGACATTCCACCATGCCTGTGACCGATGATGGCACCCCGGAAGGCAAACTGGTCGGTCTGGTCACCAGCCGTGACTACCGGATCAGCCGTATGGAAATGGATACCCCGGTGCATACTTTTATGACACCATGGGAAAAGCTGATCACCGCACCAGAAGGCACCAGCCTGAAAGAGGCAAATGATATCATCTGGGATCACAAACTCAACGCTCTTCCGATCGTTTCTGAGGATCAGAAACTTTGCTATATCGTCTTTCGGAAAGACTATGATTCCCATAAACAAAATCCAAACGAATTATTAGACGACTCCAAACGCTATATGGTCGGAGCCGGTATCAATACCAGAGATTACAAAGAACGTGTTCCTGCGCTGGTCGAAGCCGGTGCAGATGTCCTTTGTATCGATTCTTCTGAGGGCTTCTCTGACTGGCAGAAGTTCACCATCCAGTGGATCCGTGATACCTACGGTGATTCCGTAAAAGTTGGAGCCGGCAATGTGGTAGACGCAGACGGATTCCGTTTCCTGGCTGACTGCGGCGCAGACTTTATCAAAGTCGGTATCGGCGGCGGCAGCATTTGCATCACCCGTGAGACCAAAGGCATTGGACGCGGACAGGCAACGGCACTGATGGATGTCTGTGCAGAGAGAAACCGTTACTTTGAAGAGACTGGTGTTTATGTTCCGGTCTGCTCCGACGGCGGTATTGTTTACGATCATCATATGACTCTGGCACTGGCTATGGGGGCAGACTTCCTGATGCTGGGCCGTTATTTTGCCCGGTTCGACGAGAGCCCGACCAACAAAGTCAGCATCAACGGCACTTACTATAAAGAGTATTGGGGAGAAGGCAGCGCAAGAGCCAGAAACTGGCAGCGTTATGACATGGGTGGCGCAGCAAAGCTTTCCTTTGAAGAAGGTGTGGATTCCTACGTTCCATATGCCGGCAGCCTGAAAGACAATGTGGCTCTTTCCCTCAGCAAAGTCAGATCGACCATGTGCAACTGCGGCGCGCTGACTATTGCTGAACTGCAGCAGAAAGCAAAACTGACGCTCGTTTCTGCAACCAGTATTGTGGAAGGCGGCGCTCACGATGTCATCCAGAAGGACAACAACCCGATCAAGTAAGAAACGGAGATAGAGAATGAAAAAAGTCGGAATCGTGATGGGGAGTGATTCGGATCTCCCGATCGTAGCAAAAGCAATGGATACCCTGGATGAACTGGGGATCCCGTTTGAGGCACATATTTTTTCCGCACATCGTACACCGGAAGAAGCAAGAGAGTTTGCACTGAATGCAAGAGCGAATGATTTTGCCTGCCTGATCGCAGCAGCCGGCATGGCAGCTCATCTGGCCGGTGCGCTGGCAGCCAACACTACACTTCCGGTCATCGGCATCCCGTGCAAGGGAGGCGCAATGGATGGTCTGGATGCACTGTTATCCACCGTTATGATGCCGTCTGGCATTCCGGTCGCGACAGTCGCTTTAAATGGTGCCGTAAATGCAGCACTGCTGGCAGCAGAGATTATTTCCGTGGAGGATGAAGAAGTAGCTATTAAGCTGAATGCCCGCAGAACAGCGGACGCACAGAAGGTCCTGGAAAAGGACGCAAATCTGAAAGAACAGCTGAACAAATAATGTTAATAACCGCGGTTAGGGCGCGGGAGAGTTATAAAAAAGGAGAACAAAAATGGAAAAGAAATTAGTGTATTCTGGAAAAACCAAAGATGTCTTTGCAATGGAAAACGGCAACTA
>JAFWLF010000137.1:0-6955 GCA_017511185.1 Lachnospiraceae bacterium
AATGGAAATATCATATTTCTCCAGATCTTCCGGAGAGAACAGTGTCAGGTGTGCATCGTTGTTTCCAGCATCCCGCATGGCCATTACAGCATCCACCAGATATTTGTGGCGATACAATGTATGGTCAATGTACGCACTGGTAACCCAGATCGGGCGTCTGATGGATTTTAAAATGGAGAAGGTCTCCGGTGTCATCGTCGGGCAGACAGGAACCGCTGCTGCAAACAAATCTGAACCAACAGACATTGCGCGGATCGTTCCGCCGCCACCCATAGACATACCAGTCACATAAATCCTCTGTGGATCCACTTTCCCTTCTTTGATCATTCTGCGGATGATGTCGCAGACTTTGCCCAGATAGTCACGGGACCAGCCGTAACGAGGATCCGTTCCAAGGCTGGTGCCGGCGAATTTTGCATTTACATTCATCTTGCTCGGATCCATTTTCTGCTCAACAGCCATTGGTGCCATAACATAAATGTCCGGATAGTCTTCTGCAAAGTTGACAGGGCCGTAATCAGTAATGATTGATTTGTTGTTATCCCGTTCCCCTTCATGACCTCCGTTTCCGCCGCCATGTAAAAAGAGGATCATCGGGCGTGGCCCGGAAGCCTCTGGTGTATACAGCCGGTACATCACACGGCCTTCTTCGATCCGTTCGAATTTATCATCTGCGGTGCGAGTCTGAACATCAAACTCTGCCCGTGGGATCTTTCTGTCACCAATAACGAGTGTCCAATCATAGCGGTTGGTGGATGGTTCCACGCTGATCGTCAGAATGCCATTTTCCAATTTAACCTCTGTGACATCGCCCGGTGCATGACCGCGCGTTTCTTTTAAAAATGCGTTGTGGTCAGTTTCGACTGCCGGTCCCTCCAGACGAATACTTTCTACTGCAGGTGCATCACCGTTCCAGTCCAGTATGAAATCTGTGATCTCCTGGCCTGTCAGGCCAATAAAAGTTTTTGCTGTGTATGCCATAATGTTTCCCCCAATTCAATAAGTTTCTTAATGCAAATCGTATTATATCATACTAAAAGTGTCCGTTCATCCAGGATTGAAGTGCGGACGTAATTTCATGGATCGTTTCCGGATCGATCGGATCCGAAAGATGACAATCCTGTGCCAGTGAACGCAGTCTGGCTTCTTCCGGCCGGCTCTGGATAGTCAGATATGCGTCCTCCGCTGCATTCACGTTATCTTGTCCCAATATCCAGAGTTCAACAGCAACGATCATGCTGGCTGCGTAACTGAAATAGTAAAGAGGTGACTGGAATGTATGAGGGATCGCTATCCATTCTTCTCCGACGTAAGAAAACAGATCAGCAAGACCATATTCTTCTGCCAACCTGCCATAAAGCTGGTTGATCTCTTCCAGTGTCATGTCAGGACTCTCATAGACGGTTTGCTGGAACTCATCTTCCATACAACCGGAAATAATGACATAGATTGCTTCCATTAACTGACTTCCCCTAAGAGCGTCAGCTTTGCGGCTGCCATAAAAGATGTCATAGTTTTTCATCATGAGAAGTTCCAGACCCTGCGAGTCGACCTCGTCAATGTCCAGTGGATCCGATACGTTCCACCCGTAATTTGGGTTCAGGAAATAGTGGGCAAAGTGTCCAAACTCGTGAGTGAGCGTAGCACAGTTATCAAAGGAGTTTTCCCACTGCATGAAAATGAACGGAAGATGAGGGTCTGCTAAGTAGATCGTGTAGTTTGTCATCATTTTATTATTGTTTTTTTCCAGATCGATCAAATCATTCTTTTGCAGATAGGCCAGAGGTTCTGTCATTTCCGGAGAAAGATCATAGATAGCTGCAGTAAATTTATCCAGAAAATCGGAATAAGTGATACTGATAGAGTCCTCATAATCCGCAGCCCCGGAATAGTAATAGACATCATCATAGATGTCTGTATAAAGCGGCACCAGATAGTCTTTTACTGCCTGATGGATCTTTTTGGCATCTTCCGGGGAATAATCTCTTTCATAACCTTCGTACTGATATTCTGTAAAAGTGGCATAGCCAAGCTTTTGGGCAATCTGTTTATTGTTTTGAACCAACTCTAAAAACAAAGGCCCGATCTTTTCATTCATCTGGCTGTAGAAGGCATTGACTTTTCGCATGTACTCGTCATAGTTTCCATCATAAGAATTGACCAGATCATCTTCCGAGTATTCTTTACCGTTATATACCATCCGGAACGTGGAGAGCATGGTGTCATATTCACTGGAGATCTCCGTGAAACGATTCAGGTTATCTAAAATCTCTTCGCTGTTGCGCTCTTTTGATTTATAAGCATTTACTTCGAATGTCGGCCCATACGCATCCAGGAGAGCATCCCCGATCCCTTCTGTTTCATACATCTGGATAGTTAGATCCGTCAGAAGAAGATCCAGGTCATCTGCTTCTGCGACCAGGTAGGTATATTCGTTATCATAATATTCTTCTGTAACATCCTTTGAATAAAGGATATAGGCAAGCGATGCCATGGTATCCAAATGATTATAGGCAGCCAGGATATCGGCATAGTCTGCCAGTATCTTTTGCACGTAAGCACCGGAGCTGATTTCCTTTTTCAGCGATTCAATAGAACTGCGGATCGCATCTGTGTCCGGCCGTGAATAGGATAGAGAAGAGAAAGGAATATCTTCTCTGTCGTAAGATATATCTGTCGGAATATCGATCGGTATGGTAGTCGGATCTTCAATCGTCTGCTCGCTGTTGTTTCCAATCAGCAGGATTGCAAGCGGGATCAGTCCGCAGCCGGAAAGCTGCATCAGAAGGGCAGCGGATAAAATAATAGCAATGAAGGATTTCAGTATTTTTTTCATAGTCCTGTTCGCTCCTTTGTCTGTTTACTATATCATATTGCAGCAAAAGATGATAAAATATTCATGTCTATAGATTTCTATCTTGATTAGGGGGAAAGGAGAGGGCTTATGGCTTTTTTAACAGTTAATTTTAATACTCGCAGTCTGTCTATGCATGCTACGAATGTTTCTGTTATCCTGCCGGAAACGAATGATGTTCCGGAACATGGATGGAAAACGCTGATGCTTCTGCATGGTGCAGGCGGCAGCAATCTGGAGTGGGTGCGTTATTCTTCTATTGAACGTTATGCAGAAAAAAGAGGGATTGCCGTGATCATGCCGGAAGGCGGGCTGTCCTTCTACAATGACATGACTTACGGGGAGGATTATAAGACGTTTATTACAGAAGATCTGCGTGCGTTCTGCGCGGCACATTTTAACACTTCTGTGCGCCGTGAGGACAATGTGATCGGTGGTCTTTCTATGGGCGGTGTCGGCAGTATGACGATCGGCCTTGCAAGACCAGATTTGTATAAATCTCTGATCTGCCTTTCTGCATCCAACTTCCCGGTGGAGGTCTTTCCAAAACAATTTAAGAATCCGCCTTGGCCGAATTGGGTCAAGATGATGCGGGCAATCTACGGGGATACCCTTCCGAACTTTGAAGGTACAAAGTTTGATTTCTATCAGCTGGCAAAAGATGCACTGGCGCAGGGGAAAGAACTTCCGTCTATTTTCCATTCCATTGGTGAACAGGAATCGGAGGACTCCCTGAATTCTGCGTATGCCATGAGAGATTTCTTTATGGGATTCGAGGGGAATCCATTCCGTTATAAATTTGTCGGTTATCCGGGCATCCACAATTGGGATTTCTGGGATGCACATATTGAAGAAGCTCTGGATTATGCAGGATTTACACCGATTCAGTAAGGAGCAGATGTCATTCAAAAATGAAACATCAGATTGATTGAAAAACAAAACAGATACGATATAATAATGTCATCTATTATGGGAATAATTAATAAAGGAGAAGAGTAATTATGAGCATTAAATCTATTCTTGAACCGGAATCACAGGTGCCAATTTATGACGAATGTGACGTTCTCGTAGTTGGCGGCGGATCCGCTGGTCATTCCGCAGCAATCGCAGCAGCAAGAGCAGGCTGCAAAAATGTTATCCTGATGGAGCGCTATGGCTATTGTGGCGGCGATGTAACAGGCGGTTACGTCCTTCTTGTTCCGGCACTTTCTTTCTATGGCAAGACCTATGTACAGGGCATTCAGGAAGAGTGGTTCACCAGACTGGAGAAGATCCCTCGTGCCGTTGCAGGACCTCCAATGGAACTTGCAGGAAGCAAAGATCCGGAGATCATCAAAAAGTTTGCCGGTGTCGGAGGCGCTACTATGGGACCGGATCCGAGAGTTATGCATGGTTTCACCGTAGATCCGACCGAAATGAAAATTGAAATGGACAAGATGCTGGATGAGGAAAAAGACCGCATCCGCGTCCTGTATCACAGCTGGGGCTGCAAACCTATTATGGAAGGCAATGTCTGCAAGGGCGTGTTCTTTGAATCGAAAGAGGGCCGTAAAGCCGTCATGGCAAAAGTCGTGATCGATGCAACCGGCGATGCTGATATCTGCAGACTTTCCGGAGCGCCAACTTCTAATTCAATCGATGATGAGTGCCGCTGCGGTTCTTCTGCGCTGGTTTACAGAGTTGGCGGATTCTCCCGTGCAGCTTTTAACGAGTGGTTCCACACCGACAGAGATGGGGCAAAAGAATTCATGCAGGGTCTTGCCAAAATCCATGGATTCATGGCAGCTATGATCGATGGCCCGACTGATGAGGTCAGCTGGGTCAATAACTGGCAGCCGCACCGCGACTGCTCCAAGATCGTAGACCTGACCGCAACCGAGATGGGCACAAGACTGAAATTACGTGAAGTCATTGACTTTATGAGAAAAGCAAGTCCGGTATTGAAAGATGCATACCTTTATGATATTGCACCGCAGACCGGTGTCCGCGGATCCCATAGAATCGTCGGCGAGCATATTATCTCCTCTGACGACTGGGCATTCCCGAAAGAGCATGAGGATGTTATCGCATGGCACTGCACAGTAGAAAGCCTGAATGACAACGCACCGATCGAGATTCCTTATCGTTCTATCCTTCCGCAGAAGGTTGATAACCTTCTTGCACCTGGGCGTCATATTTCCGCTGACAAGATCGCTATCGACTGTGTCAACCTGGTTCCGCAGTGTGTTGGTACAGGCCAGGCAGCTGGTGTTGCAGCAGCAGTTGCAGTAGCAGACGGAACGACCGCTCATTCGGTAGACATCAAGAAGGTGCAGGATATCCTGGCTGGCGAGCAGAACGTGCCGCTGCCGAGAAATGAGCATACCGACAAGAGCTACACTGAGAATCTGATCGAGCATGAGTATGGTCTGTATACACCAGCAGCGCAGAAAGCAATCGCTGCAAAAGATGCTGCAGGTACATATCGTCACTGGACACTGTCTAAGGGTGCTGCTCTGATGAACGAAGCATCTGAGCATATGAGCGATATTACAGAAAAAGACAAATAATCAAAAAAAAATCAGTGATACCGCAGACTGCCGCACTTTATGGTGCGGCAGTTTTTTATTCCGGGCTGATTTGAATCTGTCCTGCAGGAAATGTATAATTCATCGTAGAGACAGCTTTTCTCATCAGTATAGGAGGTTCTGAAGATGCTTTCTGCTTATATTATGCCGCATGCACCGATTGCCCGGCCGGCAGTAGGACGCGGTGAAGAAAAGAAGATTCAAAAAACACTGGATTCCTATCGCAGTGTTTCCAGTAAAATTGCGCAGGAAAAACCGGAGACGATCATTATCATCTCTCCGCATAACATTATGTACCGCGATGCGTTCTATATCTCACCAGGTGATGTTTATACAGACAGTCTGGTGATGTTTGGATTTCCGCAGGAACGCGTGAGTCATCCATATGATATGGAACTGATCGATGAGATCCTTCACTTATGTCAGGAGGAAGATCTGCCGGTCAGTCAGGATCCACTTTATGAAAAGGAGCCGGATCATGGAACTTGTGTACCACTTTTGTTTATCGATGAACAGTATAAGGATTACCAGGTTGTGCGCCTTTCTCCTTCTTTCCTCCCGAATGAGGACCTGCTGAAAATGGGAAGAGTATTGGAGAGAGCCATTGCGCATACAGGCAGAAAAGCATCCATTCTGGCAAGTGGTGACCTATCTCATAAACTGACAGTTGACGGACCATATGGATTTGCAAAAGAAGGACCGGAGTTTGACCAGATGATCACGCAGCAGATGAAAGATGCAGATTTTGGTAAATTCCTGGAATACGACGAGCGGTTTCTGGATAAGGCTGCTGAGTGCGGTCTTCCGGGATTTATCATTCTTTCCGGTGCACTGGAAAATGATAAGGTGATACCGCATTTTCACTCCTATGAGGGACCGTTTGGTGTGGGCTATGCCATCTGTGATTATGATGTAGAAGACTATTGCCCGCGTCTGGCACAGATGTCACTGGAAGCTTATGTGAAAGACCGGAGAAAAATAAAGGTGCCGGATGATCTTCCTGTCTGGATGACAAAAGAGCGGGCAGGAGTATTTGTTTCCCTTCATAAAAACGGAGAATTAAGAGGCTGCATCGGTACCATCTCTGCTTGTACAGAAAATGTGGCAAACGAGATCATTGCACTTGCCATTGAGGCAGGTACCCGTGATCCGCGCTTTATGCCGGTTTCTGAGAAGGAACTGGCAGATCTGGAATATAGTGTGGATGTGCTCTCACAGGCTGAGCCGGCAGCTATGAAAGATCTGGATGCTAAACGCTATGGAGTGATCGTGACAAGCGGCCATAAAAGAGGACTTTTGCTTCCTAATCTGGAAGGCGTAGATACACCGGCAGAGCAGATCTTTATTTCTCTGCAAAAGGCAGGTATTCGTGAAGGAGAACCGTATCAAATTGAAAGGTTTACTGTGGAAAGGCATTGCAGATGAAATGTGAGATCTGTCCGCATCATTGTGATATACAAGAAGGAAAGACAGGCATCTGTCATGCATGGACGATGCAGGATGGTGCACTTACCAGTTTGAATTACGGCAAAGT
>JAFWLF010000138.1:0-35697 GCA_017511185.1 Lachnospiraceae bacterium
AAGAAAAACTCTGGTGACAGAAAAGTATGTAATAAAAAAGGAAAAGCAGGTTAAATATATGAAACCCTTAATAGGCGTTTTGCCGCAGATCGATGAGAAAAGAGAATTTCTTAGGATGTTTCCCGATTATTTTGAAGCAATTAAGGAAGCAGGCGGGATCCCGATCATGCTGCCATTATTGAGTGATGAGGAAACCATTCGGAAATGCGCAGATATTTGTGAAGGGTTCCTGTTTACAGGAGGACCTGATATTGCACCGGAACGTTATGGCGAGACTTCCATCAACCAATCGGTCGTTGTCTTCCCGCCACGGGATGAGTTGGAGATGGCAATGCTGGAAGCGGCAGAAAAAAGTGGGAAGCCGATCCTTGGAATATGCAGAGGGGTGCAGGTGATCAATGTCTACCATGGCGGGACACTCTATCAGGATCTGCCGACGCAGCTCCCTTCAGAAACTTGCCACGCCCAGAAACCGCCTTTTGATATGCCAGCACACAATGTAACATTGACAGAAGGCAGTCCGCTGCAAAAGCTGCTGGGGAAAGATGAACTGCAAGTGACCAGCCGCCACCATCAGGCGATCCGGAAACTGGGAGATGGCCTTGAGGTAATGGCTGTATCAGAGGATGGTCTGATAGAAGCAGTTTGTCTGGCGGACTATGGTTTTCTCTGGGGTGTGCAGTGGCATCCGGAGTCTTCGCATAAAACAGATGATGCAAGTAAAGCGTTATTCAGGGCATTTATCAACGCTGTTTAGATATTCTGTTTTCATAGACATCTGTCGCATTTATGGTAGAATGACAAAGAATATTTAGCTTTTTATGGAGTAACAAGAATGTCAAATCCAAATACAACAATGGAGCAGCCAAAGAAAAATGGTTTTTTCAGCAACCTGGCGAATCCTGTCTTGCGCAAGTTGGAAAAAAACGGGGAATATGCATCCAGCAATGCAGCTACATACAAGGGAATTGTCATTAAAACCATTTTTTTTCTTGCCATCACAATCATTGGTGTTGCTCTCAGTTTAGTTCTGCACAATCTGATGATAAGCAGCCCGACCGCAACGCTGGCTCATGTTGCGGATTCCAAGAATGGTATTTATGATCTGACAGTCGCTGGCGGAGAACTTGTGATCATGGTCGTAGTTCTGGCAATCAGTATCATAACACCGTTTATAGCATGGCTGGTTCGCCCGGCAATCCCTATTGTGGGCTCTTTATACAGCCTGGCGCAGGGAATGCTGATCGGATATATCACCATCGCTTTGGCACAGGAATATAAGTATATCTCATTGTTCGCCATGCTTCTGACGCTTGCATTGGTCGGAGGAATGCTGCTTGTTTATGCAAAGCGGATCATTAAAGTTACAGCTCGTTTCCGTGGCGTGATCACAGCAATCTTCTTTGGGATCATCGTGAGCGGTATTATTTATTTTCTGCTGTCTCTGATCCCTGCAGTTCGTAATTCCGGTTTGTTCACTGGCATTTCTACGGCTTTTGGAAATCCGATCGTTAGTGTGATCATTGGAATTGTTTATGTGATCCTTGCAGCACTTTTCATGCTGGTGGATTTTGACACCATCGAGCGCTGCGTCACTAATCAGGTAGATGAGAAATATGAATGGATGGCAGCATGGGGCCTTGCATATACCATCCTTTACATCTATTTCAAGATCCTGCGGATCCTGCTTACGATCCTTGGCAACAGAAATTCCAGAAACTGATAAACGAAGAAAAGCATTATTCAGAGAGGAAGCATTATGAAAAAAATAATCGCAATTCTTTTAACACTCGTCATGTGTGCATTACTTGCCGCATGTGGTGGAAAAAAAGAGGAAAAGGGCAGTGATGTTCCGCAGACGCAGCAGGCTGAACAGACGGATCCGGTTGAAAAACCGACAGAAAAACAGGCAGGAACCGTTGAACTTGCTGAAAAGACGGATGACACGCATTACGTATTTTTGTTAGAGCCTGCTTATCATGTGTTCGAACATGAAGGGGATACGATCACTGGATATTATACGTATATTAAGTATGATGATGCTTTAAACGCAGAAGCTGCATACCATGCATTCCAGGATAAATATGAAAATAATCCTGAGGATTGGCAAGGCGTTGACCGGGCTGAAATAGTTGGTACTGCGTTTGTTATTTACTACAGCAGTGATGTTTACGGAGGAGCACCGCTCAGCACGATTGAAAAATCTTACAGCGAATATAAAGTGGATTAAGATAAAACGTGATATACGCAAAAAGGACCGCTGAAAAGGCGGTCCTTTTTTTCTGCGGGTGATATGCTAAAATGAATAATAAGACAGGAAAACAGACAAATAGATATGGCAGGTTCGATCAGAGAATTGAATACAGGAAGCAAAGAAGCCGTCCGATATATGGTGCGTGAGATCACACATATCTGCAAAGATATGAAATCGCGTGAGCCTGGAAGTGAAGGCGAACGGGAAGCGGCCGGATATATGGCTGATGTGCTGAGGGAAACCTGCAGCTGCACAGATGTTAAGGTTGAGACCTTTGAAGAGCATCCGAGTTCTTTCTATGGTTATTTCTATATCTCCGCGGCATTGAATATCCTTAGCGCAGTCTGCTTCTTTTTTCTCCCGTGGCTTTGTGTTGCGCTCGGATGCTTGTCCGTGATCTTGTTCCTGCTCCATTTCGTTCTGTATAAAAAGATTCTCGACCCGTTATTCCCAAAGAAAGAGAGCATAAATGTGACCGCGGTCAGACCGTGCAGCAAGGAAGTGCGGCAGCGCGTGTTTCTAAACGGACACACCGACGCGGCATGGGAGTTCCCACTGAATTATTATTTTGGCGGCGTCGTATTTGAGATTCCCGGCGCAATGGCGACGCTAGGTGCTTTCTACTATATTGCTATTGGTATATGCATCCTCTCTGGAGCAGGAAAATGGGCCTATACCGCAGGCCTTTGCGGACTCATATTTGTGCCATTCTTCCTGCTGCTGGCTTTTACCTATAATCCAAAAAGAGTGGTGGATGGGGCAAACGATAACCTGTCCGGGTGCTATATTGGAATCGCCCTGTTAAAGGAAATGGAACAGCGCGGTATCATCCCGGAACATACGGAGATAGGTGTCCTTTTGACCGGATCAGAGGAGGCAGGTCTTCGTGGTGCAAAAGCCTGGGCTAAGAAGCATAAAGATGACTATCAGGATGTTCCAACTTACATCATTGGTTTTGATACGATTCATGACCCGAAACATCTGATGGTAAACATGCGCGACCTGAACAGTACGATCCGTGCTGACCGCGAGCTTTGCGAATGGTTTCGGAATGCAGCAAAGGAGGCGGGAGTTCCTTGTAAAACTGGTGTTGTTCCGCTATTTGGAGGATCGACAGATGCTACAGCTTTCCTGCAGGAAGGGTTCCGTGCAGTAACCATCACAGGCCTGAATCATGTGCTGGAAGATTATTATCACACACGAAAAGATACTTATGATAATCTGAATGAAGAAGGGTTGGAAAACTGCTACAAAGCAACAGTGTGCTTGCTTGATAGAATGGAAAGGGAAGAATGAAAAAACTTGAAAAACAGGAACTCTTATTTATCATACTGACAGCAGTCCTCTTTGTTATCGGAAGGCTGGGGGTTCTGATCTGGCCGGAGTATAACGGCATTCTTGTTGCGGGGAAAATATTAATCTCGATAGAGATCATTCTTTTTGCTGTCTTGTTTTATCTGCAAAAGAAAACCAATTTCGGCTTGTTTATCATGATAACGGTGATCCTCTACTGCCTGGCGGATGCAATCATCAACATCTATTTTCCGGCAGCTATGGCATTGTTTGCAGTGGGACATATCGTATTTCTTATCGGGAGTTTGCGCAGCAACCACCATCTGAAGCTATGGCAAATCCTGATCTGCGCGGTATTAGCTGTAATCATCTTAGTTGGGCTGATCATTTTCAGAGCGCGTGTTCCAAAAGGCCTTGTTGTACCGATTGTGTGCTACATGCTCCTGCTGTTTGCTGCAATGCTGTCCTCCTTTAATAAAGGACGGCTGCTTTCCATCGGCTATATTCTTTTTACCATCAGCGATGCCATGCTGGCTGTAAAGACGGCATTCCCGAAAACAAATGCATATATGAGTCACATTGTATTGGCAGTTTATTATGTGGCAGTCATTCTGATCACACTGTGTATACTACGAAAACAAAATTTCATTCAAAGGTGAATCAACTTATTTCTAGAAAGGAGCACAAGATGACACTGGTACCGATTCGCGAAGAAGATAAAGCAAAACCTTATTACAAGTATTATGAACAGGGAATTCCATCCCCATCCGAAGAGCAGCTAAAGATGGTTGCAGCGAGCGGGCACGAGAAAGGACTTATTTCTGTGCATGAGAGACACAAACTGATCGAGGGTGGATCGTTTCCTGCAGAAATAGGATTTTATCCATTGGAAGAAGGCGGCCTGCTCTGCGCAGCCAATATCCCAATGCCGGATGTAACTGCCGAGATGTTGTACTGGTGGTTCGCATGGCATGGACTGGATCCATTCCGCTATGCGATCTGGGATCCGGAGGATCACTATGATGTACAGATCAATGAAGAGGGCCGCAAAAGATCACTTGATCCGACCGTTCCGATGGAAGAGAAAACATGGGGCGCCACGCATACGGTGATGGAGTCGATCGGCGGGCCGCCTCAGGAGATCATCATTCACTTTACGGATCCAAAGAAAAACGGTTTTGATCCTTCCTTCATTGGCACAAAAGACTGCGAGTCTTTGATCACAGCAAATGGACTGCTGGGAGGAAAAGTTGCAGCCATTATGGATGAAGGAATGAAAGAGATTGATGGTGTTAAAACATTCATGGCGAGATTCTGGATCGGCTATAACTATATTGATGGCAAAGCAAAGTGTCTGGTACCTGTGACGCAGATCCTGCCGGAAGAAGAATGGACGATGATCGCGAATGGACTGATCGTCCACAGCCTGAAAGAGTTTTCAAATTTGAATACGATCCTGCCGTCTTTGTACCAGGAACAAAAGGGGACCTGGTAATACGAAATAGTTGAAATCAACCGCGCGGAGAAATAAAATAGAAATGGTGTATTTTATGAGGTAATAATAGGAGGAGAAATCTATGTACGAAGCAACAACCCCTGACAAAGCAAAATGGAGTTTTCAGATACCGCCGCAGGCGCCGGCTGAAAAAGATATCGTGGAAACCGTTGAATGTGACGTAGTCGTAGTTGGCGGCGGAATCGGTGGCTTTTCTGCAGCATGCCGGCTCAGAGAGCTTGGCGCAGATGTGATCCTGATTGAAAAAAGCGGTAACTATTCCGGACGAGGCGGTCATTTTGGCGTTGCCGATTCCTCCCTGATGGAAGAGAAAGGCGTTCGCAATGATCTGAAAGAAGTTGCACGTCAGTGGATCCTGATGAGCGGCAACAACGTAGATGAAGAACTGATCTGGCTGTTCTTAAAGCGCGGCAGAGAGGCAATGGACTGGCTGATTCCAAAGACTGTTGAAGCTGGCCTTCGTCCAAAACTGATCGACTGTGCTTATAAGGCAGATCCATATCATGAGTACTACGGCTCACATGCATTCATGCCGGAAAACGCGCTGCGTGGCAATCACGTGACTCGTTCCCTGTATGAGGATTCTTTGAGAAAAGGCGTACAGGTGCGCTTCAATACAGCAGGCCAGCTGCTGATCCAGGATGATACCGGCAAAGTAACCGGTATCTACGCAAAGGGCGAAGCCGGCTGCATTCGATTCAATGTAAAGAAGGGTGTTGTACTTGCAACCGGTGACATCGGCGGTGATCCGGAGATGTGCCGCGCTTATGCACCGGATGCACTGCGTACACTGGCAAGTCAGTATGTGCCGGCTGGATGCAATACCGGTGACGGTCATAAGATGGGTCTCTGGGCAGGCGGCGTTATGGCAGAGGAAGTGTTCCCGCTGATGATGCATCCGCAGCACTATGCATGGCAGAACCTCTTTTATCTTTTTGTTAACAAAGACGGCAAACGTTTTATGAATGAGGACACCTATGTACAGGGCCGTGCAACAAGCTTTATGCGGCAGCGGGACGGCGTGATCTACAGCATTCTGCCGGGTGATTATATGAAGCATGTGGAAGAGAGCATGCAGTACGGCGGAGGTCTGTTCTGGGGCATTCCGCGCCATGAATACGGCATCGATATCGATGTAGAAGAAGGCTGCCAGCACTTTGTGAACTTAGCCTTTAAGGAAGGCAACGCATGGCAGGCAGATACGATTGAAGAACTTGCAGATATGATCGATGTTGATAAAGAGCAGTTCATTAAAACGTTTAATGAGTACAACGGTTACTGCCACGAGAAAGATGATAAGCAGTTTGGCAAACGTCCGGAATTGCTTTATCCGATGGATCAGGGTCCATACATTGCACTGCGCATCGGTACCGTCCTGCTGGAGGTTGTAGGAGGTCTGGAGATCAACACAAAAATGCAGGTCATGAAGAAAGACCGGACACCGATCGAAGGCCTTTATGCAATTGGAGACACGACCGGTGGTATGTACGGTCACGAATATGTAACAACGATTCTCGGCAACAGCCATGGTCGTGCCCTGACTTGGGGATATATTGCGGCAGAGACGATCATGAGCTGATGCTGCAGGAGATATAAAAGATTGTATTGGGGGAAGAAATAATGGCAGAGAAAAAATTTGATTTACGGAAACTTCAGGAAGCAGATGTGCCAAAGCATTATATTTCAGCTGAAGAAAAAGAAACTGCAAAATTTGGCAAACTTGTTTTTGAATTTCCGCAGGAACGTAATGAGATCGTAGCAGAAGGTGACCCGGTAGACTATATCGTAAAACCGCAGGCTTATTTCCGCGGTGCCAGCCAGATTCCGGGATCGGAATTCAATCAGAGCTATCAGATCTTTGTAAAACCATTTTTCCTGGACCGTGTGCAGCACAGGCATGTGAAGGATGAGTTTCTGGTCTTTCTTGGCGCAAGTTTTCCAAATGTCTTTGACTTTGACGCACACATTGAGCTGACGATCGGCAAAGGAGAAGAGGCAGAGACTTATATCATTACGAAACCGACCATCGTCCGGATCCCTGCAGGCGTGTATCACTGCCCGCTGAACTTTAAAGAGATCAACAAACCGGTATTATTCCTGGCTACACTCTTTACACCGATGTTTGGCGGCATCTATGATATGCCAGACGGCACAACACAGGAGATGTACTACAATGGTCCGGTGCCATGCAAATATGATGCGAATAAAAAATGTGACACCTGTGGAAAATGTCTGCAGGAATCTTGGGAGAGATAAAGAGAAGGGGGTTTAGATATGGCAGGAAAATATGAGAGCATGATTCATTACTTTACACCAGAAGATGCGGATTTCGGACCATGGAGCCACAGCCCGCAGCCGTTTTTGCATGGGGAAAAAGATATTCCTGGATGCAATCTGACGGCAGGATACCAGGTTATTACGGCCCCTGTGGTCATGGATGATGAACCGATCTTCCACCGTGAAGAAGAAACGCTGTTTTTCTTTGGCGCCAAGCTTCCGGATGTTTTTTCATCCTGGGATGCAGAGGTCCATCTGTACATGGGACCGTCACTGGATAAAATGGAAAAGATCGTTATTACCGAGCCGACGGCTGTACGTGTACCAAAGGACTACTGGCATTGCCCGCTGAAATTTGTCCGCGTAGACAAGCCTGTTCTGTTCCAGGCAGCACAGTTTACCGGTAATCCGGGATTTGTTAAAAAAGTCCAGACTTCTGAAGGCGAGATGATGGAATTTATCGAAGGCGAGACGCATCGTAAGCCTAGAGAAGGAGAACGTGCCAGCGTAGCATGGAACGTGATCAATGAAGATGGAATTGAAAGATACACAGACCAGGGAGCTTATGATGAATCAAAGGCACCATTCTGGGAGGACTGTGTGCTTGTTCCGGGGTATACTCAGATTTCTTATTCAGATGCAACCACGCTTTTGCATGAGAAACCAGCACTTTCCCGCGACATCGCAAAGAGCGTTTTAGCAATGCCAAAAGAGATCACCGATTGGGGCACCTGGATGCAGAATCCAAAGACTTATCTGCGTGGCCAGACTTATATGGAGGATTGCCAGTATCATATCGGCTGGCAGATCTTATCCGGTGCGCTTAACATGGAAGAAGCACATTTCCATCAGGGCAAGGATGAGTATCTGTTCTTCATGGGCGCAGATCCAATGAATATGTTCGACTTTGACGCACAGATTGAAATATTCATCGGTGATGATCCGGATAACATGGAGTCTTATATAATCGACCGCCCATGCGTGATCCGGTTCCCGGCAAACAAGTGGCACTGCCCGATCAAGTTCCGGAAGATGAAAAAGCCGGTGCTTTTCCAGGCAGCTTTCCAGGACGGCGTCTGGGGTACGATCACCCGTTCTGAGGCTTCGGAAGAAGTCAAGAACAAACCATATTTCAGCCGGAAGTGGGCATATGATTATATGGGAGATAACGTCCGCCGCTGCAAGTTCAATGAAGATAAGATCTGCATCGTCTGCGGAAAGTGCTTCCCACGTCAGGAAAACATTGAGAAGGATGAAGAAAAATGATATCAGCAGCAGAATTCTTTTCTGAATATGATGCTCTTCAAAAGACCGCCAGTGATGCGGAGCGGGAGGCATGGCTGATCTCCCAATGTGAGATGGCAAATCCGGAAGGCACACAGGAGCAGAGAGTGCTCAGCACAATGTATAACGAACTGGGCAGTTTCTATAAGCATCGGGATATGCTTGAAAAAGGCGAGGAAGCCTTTCTGAAAGCGAAAGAGCTTTGGGAGACATCAGAAAAAGATGCTAATTACGCAACGATCATAAATAACCTGGCAGGAAATTACCGCATGATGGGGAAATTCAGCGAGGCGACGGAACTCTTTGAAGAGGCAATCGAGTTGTATAAAGCACATCCGGAAACGCCGAAAGAACTTTCCAGCAGCGCCTATAATAATCTTGCGCTGGTCTATCTTGACACAGGAAGATTTAAAGATGCGGCGGAAATGCTGCAGGCAGCCTATGATGCCATGAAGGATATCCCGGACTGCTATTTTGAAAAAGCAACCGCGAATGCAAATATGGCGATCGCTTATTACAAATGCGGGGAAACCGATCTGGTCGATGAAAAGATGCGGATAGCAGAAGAACTGTATCTGAGCGGTGGTCTGGAAAACACAGCGGAATACAGAGCATTTACACAGCTGAAAGAGATACTGAAGAAATCATGAAGGGATTAGATCGATCAAGAGCTTTATTCGAAGATCATGTGATGCCAAAGATTCGGGAGGAATTACCGGAGGTAATTCCTCTTTTGGCAGTTGGCCTGGTTGGCGAAGGTTCAGAATGCTTTGGGTATGATGATGAGATCAGCCTGGACCATGATTCAGAAACCAGGATCTGCCTTTGGCTGGATGAGGAACATTTTTTCCAATACGAAGGACTCCTGCGCCGAATCCTTGAAAACTTGTCTATGGAACTTTCAGGAAGGACGTCTCTTCTTCAAGGATGGAGAAGCGGGGTGTTCGAGATCGGACGGTTTTACGAGCAGCTGATCCGCGTTCCCGATCGTCCGGCATCCAACAAAGCGTGGCTGGAGATTGATGAGACCAGCCTTGCAGCTGCCGTGAACGGAGAAGTATTTCTGGATACGTACGGCGCCTTTACAAAAATACGTAACAAACTTCTGGAGTATTATCCGCAGGACGTGTTCTTGTTTAAGCTGGCAAGGGAGAGTGCTGTATGCGCGCAGACCGGACAGTATAACTATATCCGTGCTGTGAAAAGAAAAGACTTTGTTACAGCCAGCATGATCCGCGCGGCGTTTATTGACCATTTTACCCGCGCCGTCTTCCTTTTAAACCGGACCTACCGGCCGTATTACAAATGGGCCTATCAGGCGCTGTCCGCCCTTCCGATCCTGGGCAGAGAAATGTATGACAGAATAAGCGCTTTATTGAATTGCCCGTGGGATGGCGCGGAAGAGGACATAGAGGAAATGTGTCAAAAACTGATTGAAGAAATGCGAAGGCAGCAGCTGACAGAAAAGACCAGTGATTTTCTAATGGACCATCTGCCGGATCTGTTATCAAACATAGAGGATGGGTCACTATTGGAAAATGGTATTTCACTAGTTATTTGAAAAAAGAGAGAAAATCATGAAAAACGAATTAATCAATCAGATCATTGCAACGGAATGGGAGATGTTTCAGAAAACGCAGAATGTCGGAGGACGTGCCTGGTGTCAGGATGACAAAGTACAGTTTGACGCAAACCGCAGGGCACAGTTTGAAATCTGGGATGAAAAAACACTGCAGTCCTATTTGCATGACCTTCAGGAGGCAGAAAGCACCGGGCAGAATCCGGTCACATTGAAATATGCCTATATGATGGAAACAACTTCTCCGGAAGAGTATGCGTTATTAAAAGACAGGCTCCCGGAAATAAGCGAAGAGAAGCGTTTGCTTATTGACCGTATGGCAGAAATGACCGCATCCTGGTGCGAAGAGTTTGCAGCTCAATATCCGAACCTGGGCCGCCGCGGGCGTCCTGCGCGTCCACTCCCTGGAGCGCCAGGAATCACTTCCGCGCAAACGTACTGTGCAGGTGAATTATCTACTTACAGTCTGGAAACGCTGAAAAATCTTTATGAGATATACGGGCAGTATGCAAAGGAAAACAAGAATTTGTTTGAGAAGTCTGTGGAGAACGAAATAAGTTTCCTTTTGCATAAGAGCCTGAAAGAAATTGAATCCGAAATGAGCGTGTGATATGATAAAAGAGCAAGAATTTTCATTAGTTGTTCTTAACTAATATAGAAGGAGGGTAATTTATGGGAACATGGAATGAATTCCTACAAAAAGAGGGGACACCCCCGGAGTGGCCGTATCCGGTCAAATTCGGTGAGGAAACCGAATATGATGTGGATGTTGTTGTCTTAGGCGGCGGCATTGCCGGATGCTGGGCAGCAATCACCGCAGCACGGAACGGCGCAAAAGTTGCTATTATGGATAAGGGTGATATCCGCCGAAGCGGTTCCGGCGGACCGGGCTGCGACCATTGGTGCAATGTTCCGGCAAATCCGCACAGCCGTGTAAATCCGGATGAATGGGCAAACGATGAGATGAACACCCTTGGCGATTTCTCTAACGGTATCGGTATCGAGATCCAGTGCCGCGAGGACTTTGACACACTGCTTGAGATGGAGCAGATGGGCGGCAAGATCCGTGACACAGATGACGATTTCCTTGGTGTTGAGGGACGTTATGATGACACCAAGTTTATGTTCTCCCCACGTTACAGCGTTGATGGACGCCTTGCACCTGCAGAAGGCTGGGGCGTACCAGGCTATAACCCACCGGATCAGCGTAAAAACACCGTTATCCGTGTTTGGGGAACAACGTTCAAACCGGCACTGAAAAAAGAATGCCAGAAACTTGGCGTTATTATCCTTGACCGTACGATGGCTACCAGCGTTCTGAATGAGGGCGGCAAACAGGGTGGCCGCGTTGTTGGTGCTACAGGTATCAATGTCCGTACCGGCGAGTTCGTTATCGTTAAAGCTCCTACAGTTATCATTTCCGCTGCAGGCTTAGGATTCCTTTATACTCTGGATACTGAGCACGGCGGCATTTCTACAATGCATTCCCGTAATGAGTGTGGTGACGCTACTGTTATGGCTTGGAAAGCCGGCGCAAAGATCACGATGATGGAAGGTTCTTCACCGAGCCGTTTCTCTGGTGGTCTGAAACATAAATGGTACACCGGCGGTGCAGATGCTAGCTATGAAAATATCCCACTCGTTGATGCAGATAACAATGTTCTTCCAGCACCGAAACAGAGCTGGGAAGACGGCGGCGTTATGTTCTCCCCTAACGCAAAGGTTATCGCAGATCTTCGTGAAGGCATTAAGGCAGGCAAATATAAACTGCCATTCTTTGCTGACTTTGCCGGAACAAAACCGGAAGAAGCTCATGCAACCTGGGATCTGATGCTGACAGAAGAATCCACCACAAAAGTCATGGTAGATACCATGGAGCAGGATGGTTTCGATAAACATAAAGACCAGATCCTTAACTACACATTCATCGAGATGCAGCCAAGCCAGCAGTACCGCGATGCCGGAAGCGGCGGTGGTATCATGACCGACTGGGATCTGATGAGCAACGTTGAAGGTCTCTATGCTGCAGGCGGCAGTATGTTCTCACCTCAGGACCACAGCTACTGTGCAGCAACCGGACGTTATGCAGGACGTAAAGCAGCTGCTTTCGCTAAGAAGACGACTCCTGGCGAGATCTGCCGTGCGCAGGTTGATGCAGAGAAGGCACGTTGCCTGGCTCCGACCAAAAACGAAACCGGTATTGACTGGAAAGAAATGAACTTTGGTATTAACCGTGTTATGCAGTATTTCGCAAGTGAGTTCAAGAATGAAACATTGCTGAACATGGGATTAGAAGAGATCGATCGTATCGAGAAGAACGCAGTTCCACAGCTGAGTGCAACTGACCCGCACAAACTGATGCGTACACTGGAAGACCTCTTCATTCTGGATTCTGCAAAGATCGTTATGAACGCTATGAAAGAGCGTCGCCTCACTTCTCCGAAACTGCGTATTGAGCGTACTGACTATCCGAACAATGATCCGGAAGAAGAGAAACACTATCTTGCACAGTATCTGAAAGATGGAGAACTCCACTTTGAGCGTATTCCGACCCGTTACTGGGGTGATCTGAAAGAGGGATATGAAGCTCATAACCAGGATTACACCGGAGTTTATGATTATGGAAAGGAGGAGTAAACGATGAGCAATAAGGTTTATGCAATGCCAAATATCGCTACACCGAGCACACCGGTTAAGATCGATCCGGAAAAATGTATCGGCTGCAACACCTGCGTCAATACTTGTCAGATCGACGTATTTATGCCGAACCCGGAAAAGGGTAAACCGCCTATCATCCTCCATCCGGATGAGTGCTGGTATTGTGGATGCTGCCATCTGGACTGCCCGACACCTGGTGCTCTGCAGTTCAACTGGCCTCTGCCTCTGAAACCGAGATGGAGAAACAAAGAGACAGGAAAGATCAGCCAGACAAGATAACACATATCAGATTTAGCGATCATATTCAGACCCCGCGTTGTAAAACTGCAGCGCGGGGTTTTGGTATGTTATAATAACAACATCAAATTTTAAACTTCATTTAATGTTCAGACGATATCATCGGGTTGAATAAAATGAAAGAGGACTGAGAATATGCGTATTTTACTGGCAGAAGATGAAAAGGCGCTGGCAAGAGCTGTCGCTAAAATTTTTGAAAAGAATAATTATTCGGTGGATGTTGTCTACAATGGAGAAGACGCACTGGATTATATCGAAGCCGGCAATTATGATGCAGCGGTTTTGGATATCATGATGCCTAAGCTGGATGGGATCACGGTGCTCAAAAAAGTCAGAGAAGCCGGCAATCAGATTCCGATCCTGATGCTTACGGCCAAAGCCGAGATAGATGATAAGGTCCTCGGACTGGACAGCGGGGCAAATGATTATCTTGCTAAGCCTTTTGATTCCAGGGAACTCCTGGCGCGCGTCCGCAGCATCACCAGAACCAGAGCAGAGGTGGACTCCAAGCTGACGATGGGGAATATCACGCTGGATAGGGCATCCTATGAGCTTTCTTCTCCGACGGGCAAATTCAAACTTGCAAATAAAGAGTATCAGATGATGGAACTCTTTTTATCCAATCCGCACCATCTTATTTCCGCAGACAGATTTATGGAAAAGATCTGGGGCTATGACAGTGACGCAGAAATCAATGTGGTGTGGGTATACATTTCTTATCTGCGCAAGAAACTGACAGCTTTAAAGGCAAATGTCCAGATTAAAGCATCAAGGAATGCAGGCTACTCTCTGGAGGATGCAAATGATTAAAAAACTGAAAAAGAAATTCATCATTCTTGCTACAGTATCCATGCTTGTGCTCATGACGGTTCTCATACTGGTGATGAACCTGGTCAACTACAGAACGGTCGTGGTGGAAAGTGATAAGGTGCTCAATATTCTGAAAGAAACCTCTGAGCGAATGGATGGCGGATTCCCTCCTGACGGACCAAGAAAAGACGGGGAAGAAAGAGACTGGGACGAAAAAGACTGGGACGACGACATGAGAGGACAGGGAGGTATGTTCGGCTTATCCCCTGAAGCTCAGTACGAAGCACGCTTTTTTGAGGCGGAGATTTCTGCTGACGGGCAAGTCGTTCGTCTGGATACATCACGGATCATAGCGGTAGACAGCGACGATGCAGAGGAATACATTCAAAAGGCGCTTGGCAGCAGTAAAGAAAAAGGATTTATCGGAGATTTTCGGTTTGTCAAAACAGACAGCGGAGACAGTGGAGGAATGAAGATCATCTTCCTGGACTGCGGGAGAAGACTGGCAGCATTTCACAGATTCATGCTGATCAGCATTCTGATCGGAGTTGCAGGATGTATCATCGTCTTCCTGGTATTCTTATTTGCAGCAGGACGTATTATCCGTCCGATTGCAGAAAGCTATGAGAAACAAAAACGTTTTATTACCGATGCCGGACATGAGATCAAGACTCCGTTGACGATCATTGCCGCCAATGTGGATCTTTTAAAAGAAGATATCGGTGAAAATGAAAGCATTGATGACATTGCTGACCAGACCGAGCGCTTGTCAGAACTGACAAAAGATCTGGTTTTCCTTTCCAAGATGGAAGAGCCGGACAGACAGTTGGTGAAAGTGGATTTCCCGGTTTCGGATCTTGTCTCGGAAACCGCTGCTTCCTTCGCAGCTGTGGCACAGGCACAGAAAAAAGAATATCAGATCAATGTGCAGCCTTCACTTACCATGAATGGTGCTCCAGACGAGATAAGAAGGCTTACTTCTATATTGATAGAGAATGCGATGAAGTATTCTCCGGAAGGTGGAAGTGTAAAAGTGGATCTGGAGATGCAAAAGAAAAACATCGTGCTCTCAGTCTTTAATACGACTTTTGAACCAATGGCACAGCAGGATCTGTCACGTCTGTTTGAACGGTTTTATCGGACCGACGCATCCAGGAACTCTGAAACAGGCGGGCACGGGATCGGACTTTCCATTGCTAAGGCAATTACAGAAAATCACGGAGGCAAAATAACAGCATCCACTTCTGGCGGATCAGACTTCTGTATAACAGCCGTTCTTCCACAATAAAATAAAGCTTTTTAGATACCGTGATGTACAGAAAATGGGGTTGGGTGTCATTTTTTAATCGCAACCAACCTGCTCCTGAAAAAGGCCAAATGAAAGAATCCTTTAAAATCAACCTTTTTTGATTGAACCGTTTTTCTTTCCTTCGCTAAGGACACTGAAAAACTGTACCAAACTGGATTTTCTGTACAGCTGGACAAAAACAACCAGCACCGAACCGTTCTTTTTGTACACCAAAAGCAGCCGCTTCACAGCAGCTGCTTTTTTTAAAAACTTTTTTTATTGTTTAAGGTTCGTTTAAGAAAAGTCCTTTATACTCCTGACATGATCAAAACAAAAGACAGCGAAAATATTCGCTCAAGAAACAATAGAAAAGGAGACATCATTATGAAAAAGAAAGGACTTCCAATCGCAGCAGCAGTTTTGCTGACAGTATCATTGGCTGCCTGCGGTGCGGCAAATACAAATAATACGGATACTCAGGTAGAAACAGTCGAAGCAGTTGTGACAACTTCCAGCGAGTATTCGGAATCCAGGACAAATGCCAATGTAACCTCTGGCGGAGCAATCGATGCGACGGACTTATTCACAGAGCGTGATATGGTGCAAAATGCAGACCTCAGTGGGGCAGCACAAATTACAGTTGAAGACGGTAAAGACATTACGATCACGGAAGCAGGTGTATACGTGATCTCTGGTTCTTCATCAGAGACAACCATTGTTATAGAAGCGGATGATGAAGCAAAGGTTCAGCTTGTACTGGATGGCGTAACAATTTCCAACACAGACTTTCCGTGTATTTATGTTAAGAATGCGGACAAAGTATTTGTAACAACAGCAGAAGGAACCACAAACAGTCTGTCAGTAACCGGAACGTTTACAACTGACGGAACCACTAACACAGATGCCGTCATTTTTTCCAAAGATGATCTGGTGCTGAACGGTCTTGGAACACTGAAAGTTGTTTCCAGTGACAATGGTATTTCCTGCAAGGATGACTTAAAAGTGACCGGCGGAACGATCCAAATCGAATGCGCAGATGCGGCATTAGAGGCAAATGATTCCATAGCAATCGCGGACGGCGTGATCAACATTGAGTCAGATAGTGATGGTCTGCATGCGGAAAACGATGACGATGATTCAGTTGGATATATTTACATCTGCGGAGGAACGATCACGATCAATGCGGGAGACGATGGTATTCATGCCACAACAATCTGCCAGATCGATGACGGAAAACTGACGGTTAATGCTGCAGAAGCTGTTGAGGGAACGTGGGTCCAGATCAATGGCGGCAGCCTTGATTTAACAGCAACGGATGATGGCATCAACGCTAGCCATAAATCAACTGCCTACACGGTCTGCTTAGAGATCAATGGCGGAGAAGTTTCAGTTGATATGGGACAGGGCGATACAGATGCACTCGATTCAAACGGAAATCTCTATATTAACGGAGGAACGGTCTCCATCAACGCACAGTCGGCATTCGATTACGACGGCATCGGAGAGTACAATGGCGGAACCATTTATGTTAATGGTACCCAGGTTGACACTCTTTCCAATCAGATGATGGGCGGCCCAATGGGATTTGGCCAGGAAGGTAATGGCGGCCCTATGGGCGGCGGTCCTATGGCCGGTGGTCACGGAAGACCATAAATAGCGGAGGTCGATAAAGATGAAAACTTGTTGTGTAGAAAATCCAATTACTGTTATGAAGCGCCGCGAGATGAAATATCTCCTGAACGCAGAACAGACTGCATACATCAGAAAAAGGCTGGAAGGCCATATGAAGGTGGATGAATTCGGCAAAACCTCGATCCAGTCATTATACTATGATACACCGGATTACCGCCTGATCCGATACAGCCTGGAACAGCCTGCTTTTAAAGAAAAGATCAGACTGCGCTCCTATGGACTTGCGACACAGGATTCCCCGGTCTTCCTGGAACTGAAACGTAAGGCAGAGCATGTAGTGTATAAAAGGCGTATCCAAGGCACAGTTGGTGCAGCAGAGCAGTTCTTTGAAGGAAAAGAAAACGCCTTTCCGGAAGGACAGATCAGCAAAGAAATAGCTGCTTTCCGGGATTATTATCAGAATCTGCAGCCGGCCTGTCTGATCATTTATGACAGAGTTGCGTATTATGAGCCGGGAGGAAATCTGCGTCTGACAATTGACGAGAATCCGCGTTATCGCATGCATGATCTGGATCTGACATCGTCCTTAAGCGGGGAGTTACTTCTTCCAAAAGGATGGACCATTCTGGAAATAAAAATACAGGATGCGATGCCGATCTGGCTTGCGGACATCCTGGACAAAGGAAAAATATTTAAGACCAGTTTTTCAAAATACGGTGAGGCTTATAAAAGAGAGATTACAAAGTTCTATCAGATAAAGGAGGCATTAAAATGTTCAGTTCAATATATTCAGCAGCAATAACACCTGTCCAGTTCTTCATCATGGCAGGGGCAGCTATCATAACAGGATTAATTTATGCGTGGCTGATGAGTTTTCGGATCAAATCCACCAAACGGTTTTTTGTAGTAGTGGCAGTGCTTCCTTTTATCGTTGGAGCGGTTATCACTTTTGTAAACGGCAGTATCGGAGCCGGCGTTGCAGTAGGCGGTGCATTCGGGCTGATCCGTTTCAGGAGTGCACCGGGAAGTGCCGATGAGATTGCAGCAATCCTGTTTTCCATGGGATCCGGCATTGCTTTCGGAATGGGCTATGTAGGATATGGTGTAATCATTCTTCTGGGACTTGCACTGCTTTATTTACTTGTCGCATCCCTTGGGATATTTGAGCACAGAAAGCTGGCAGTAGATCAGATGCTTCGGATCACTATTCCGGAGTCACTGGAATATAACGGAACATTTGACGAGATCTTTGGACGTTACCTTCACAAAGCAGAATCCATTGGTGTTAAGACAACAGGCATGGGCTCCATGTTCAGATTGTCCTATAAAATACAAATGAAAGATCCGCAGGATGAGAAGGCATTTATCGATGAGCTGCGTACAAAGAACGGGAATCTGGAGATAGCAATTCTTCCTTTCTCGGAGGGAGACAAACAGCTTTAAAATAGAAACGGCCCGGTTTTTTAAAGAAAACCGGGCCGGATTTTTTATGTGCGGAAGAAAAAGCGAGTTGTGCACGCTTATATGACGTATGGTTGACTGAAATTGCGTTTTGAGTTCGGTTTTATATTATGGATTTGCTCAAAACTGCGTTCCGGGTTCGCTTAGCTCAAGCTAACTGTGCTTTTTTGGCGTTCAGACCGTAAAACCCTGGGAATTATTCATACGAAGTGTTGAATAAATTCGTTTTTGATCAGAACCCACTGAAAAAAACGAACCCAGAACGCAATCTCAAGTTTAACGGCTCGAAAAAACGAACCCAGAACGCAATTTCGGCACACCTTCAGTCAGTTAAGCGTCTGTCTCGCTTGCAGGGAGGAGTTAGTCAGTGATACAATTACCACATTATAAAAAAGGAAGTTCGAAAAATGGAAATACTTGATTTATATACAGCGGACCGGGAAAAAACCGGAAAGACAATGGTGCGTGGAGAGGAAACTCCTGCAGGCTGCTACAGACTGGTTGTCCATGTCTGTATATTTAATGACAAAGGGCAGCTGCTGATCCAGCAGCGTCAGCCGTTTAAAGAGGGCTGGCCGAATAAATGGGATATCAGCGTGGGAGGAAGTGCCGTGGCGGGTGATACCAGCCGGATGGCGGCAGAACGTGAGACCCGCGAAGAACTTGGCCTGGAACTTGATCTTTCAAATGTGCGGCCTATCATTACCGTGCACTGGGAAAATGGATTTGATGACTATTACGTTTTAACGCAAAACGTAGATCTGGATTCTTTGCATCTTCAGCCGGAAGAAGTACAGGCTGTTCGTTGGGCAGAGATGGACGAGATCCTGCAGCTGATAGATGAGGACCAGTTTGTTCCATACACAAAAAGCCTGATCGAGCTTTTATTCCATTTTCGTGTGCGCCGCAGCTCTCATACCATTAATGAGACAATCAAAAGGTAAGAACGTATCGCAGGAGTTATATATTTAGAGAAGAAAGATGCTTAGATTTTCTGCATCTTTTTTCGATAGAGCGAAGGAGAAACACCGTATTGTTTCCGGAAAGCTTCTGTGAAGTTCCGAACGTTTTTATAGCCCACCCGGTCACTGATTTCATAAAGGCGTAAGTCGGAAGAGAGGAGAAGTTCTGCTGCTTCTTCCAGCCGGATTCCGGTAAGATAAGATTTATAATTCATTCCGGTTTCATTTTTAAACATATGACTGAAATAGCCGGTACTGACACAGGCGATTGCTGCCAGATCCTTCACAGAAATATCTTCCATATAATTTTCACGAATATAAGATTTCACTTGCTCGGTCAGAGTTTTTCGTCCGGTCCTGCTTTTCTGATTGATTTCAGAAAGCAGGGACTGATAATATTCGTGAATCGCACTCTTAACTTCTTCAAATGTCTTCGCAGAGAGAACTGCTTCCTGCAGACGATCCTGCATAGAATAAAAATCCGAGTCCAGCAGATTATAGCGGTGAAGGCGGTAAGCCATTTCCCCGGTAAAATTCATCGCACGCATGATGACCGCCTGCCGGTTTCCGTAGTGGATCTTTTTGATCAGATCCAGGCAATCATCGATTTGACTCAAGGCATCCGGAGATTTGATCAGGATTGCCTTGAAAGCCTTTTCTGAATATATCTCATAATCTTCTAAAGAAAAATCCGCGCGTCGGTTTTTTTTACGATAATCAAAAATGGAGCCCTGCTCAAAGAAAGATAGATCACAAGCTTCCCGTGCGGTTTGCAGGGATTCGTTCAGATGAAGCTGATTTGCAGAAATCTGTCCGATCCCGCAGAGCAGACGGCAGTCAGTTGCTGTCTCGATTTTTTGTATTAGCGGAAGTAATTTCTTGTCGATAAAACTTTCTCTTAAAGGAAGAGGAAATACACATAAAAGCCGGATATTATCTGCATCCCGGTCATATTCCTGCCCAATCTTTTTTTGCCGGAAAGAAGCTGCGATCGAATCAAAAAGGGATAACTTTTTGGTAACGTAGGTGGTGTAATCGTTACTCTCCAAAAAAGCGGTATCCTTGGGGTCCGCGCGCAGACATATTGCCACAGCAAAATTAAGGGAAAAATCAATCTGCTTTTTTCGTGTTTTTTTCTCAGCCATCAACAGTATTGTAGCATTGTAGGAAAGGACGCTTCAAGAGAAACTGCCGCACCGGAAAGGCAGATCGGTACGGCAGTTTCAAAAACTTTATTGTTGGTAAAATTATTTTACTGTAATTGTGATACTCATTTCTTTTGCACCGTCAAAAGGAGCAAGTACTTTTTCGTAGATAGCAAGTTCACCGCCCTCGGTGTTTTCTGTGATCTCGCCGCCTTCCGAAGCCAGGGAGGAGATCTCATATCCTTCGCAAGGAGTCAGAGTGAAGTAGAGTTTTCCATCTACATAGTTCTGGCGTTTGACAGTAACAGCCTCAGAATCAAAGCTGCCATCTTCTTTGACTGCGATCAGGGTGTAAACTACATTTCCATAAGTTTGTCCAGCATCCACCACGCCATTGTCCGGGATTTCAATCTCGCTGGTATCGACAGAAACCGTTACATTTCCGTTGTGATAATTTCCACTTTCATACGCCTTGCCTTCTACACAAAATGCCTTGGTACAAATGGTAACCGGATGATCTGCGGCCAGATCTGTCAGGGCGTCAATCGTCAGGGAATTCAGATAACCGTCGCTGGTAACGTTCCATTTGGAATTGGTTAAGGTGACATTGATCAGGTTGTTTTTCATTGGAGATGCAGTGTGTTTAAAACGTCCGATCATTTTAGCATCATCACGCATGCCCCCTTTGTCTGCTGCATAGTTACAGTGATCATATTCTTTTGATCCCATAAATGCATTCAGGACAGTTCCGTTTGGGACAAGAGCTCCTGCAAGATCCACATGAACAGCGGTTGTAGAGGAAATCATTCCAGTATAGGAAGCGTTCTCGAACACTACATTCAATGCCTGACGATAATTATAAATGCTGTTGTATATATTTCCCTTGTAGGTTCCGTTTTTAAATACAGCCGAGGAATCCGCAACCGAGCTTTTTGTAAGAACTGCTTCTTCCGGAGTGTCATTGATCGTATAGGTTGTGATTCCCGGATTACCTGCATCATCGGACTCGATGAGTTCTGCCAGGATGCCGTCAGCATCTCTTGTGGAGGCGCCACTGAAATTGATTTTGCAGTTGTCAACGATGATATTGCTGAAACCGGTGTTAGCTGCTCCTGATTTCATCTGAATCAGTGCATCAACTGTATCCAGCGTTGTATTTGTCAGTTCAAATGTCCCACCGCCAGTCTGCTGGGTCATAAAAGCCGTATGTCCGGAAAGCAGGTAGGAATCAATATAAGAGGATCCGGAACGACCCGAGCCCATAACCTGAATGTAATCCGGAGAATAGAATTCCACATGCTTGAACAGATTATGGATTCCGGAGTCCGCATAAGTCACATAGCCGGAACCGCCGACCGTGAATCCGTATTTCACACCATTCACTTCCTTTACCGCGGTATATTCTTTTCCTTCCTGCGCAGGTTCAAGGGTTCCGATTCCACCCAGAGTGTCTTCTGCTTCCAAAGCATATGTTCCACAAATATCATAAGCCGTACCAGAATCCGTAGAGAGAGCTCCCCATCCGGTAGAGACGACGATACAGTTTTTAAATTTTCCTTGACCATCTGCCATTACATTCAGTGAACGAATCGTTCCTTCCATGCCGAGTGCGAACGGAACTCGCTTCATCATGCCTGGCGTCAGATTTTGAAACTGCTCATATGTATCAGGAGTTTCTTTGGTATAGATGACTGTGTCTTTCACATTTGCAATGGAAGTATTGTCAACATAAAGAGCACAGCGGATCGCGCCGGTGTTTTCTATGTAAGAATCTTCGATGGATAATTTTGATTTATTGTCTGCCATGATGGTTGCGCCCCAGCCGGCCAGATCATCGCCTCCATCTCCGTATGCGTAGAAATTAGAATCCTTGATGGAATAGTCGGATCCTCCGTCAATCAGGATTCCGTTGAAATGGGTTCCAAGAGCTTTCAATGTGATGCCGTCTGCCTTCTTTGCATCAAAGGAGCCGCCAACCAGAATGTCTTTCACAGAGGCGTCTTCAACGATAGCGCCATGGTCAACGAAAAGTCCCTGGCGGAAATAATAAGAGGCTTTTTCTTCTTCTTTTGCACCGATCCATGGAGCTGCGCTTGGGCCGCCTTTCCGGTATATCGTAACCGGGACGATTTTATATTCGTTTTCAACTTCATAGGAAGCACCTGGGATCAGATCGCGCTGTGCATTATCCACGATCAGGACCAGGACTTGCCCTTCTTTCGCCGTGACTTCTTCTTTTACACCGTCAATGGCAATCTCGGCTGCTATTACGGTGGAAGCAATGGCGGTGGTTGTGTAATCGTTAATGACCTTGGTATTGTAAATCTCTAATTTTTTCATATCGTTCCTCCGGAATAAAAGGGGTTTCTATTTGCTTCTGGGCAGATTATGACACAATGAAATATAGAGAGCCATGATAAAAAATGATAAAAACAGGATAAAAAATGATATTTTAGAATAAAAAGAAAAGGGCAGTATAAGCCCTGTTCCTTTAAGCGTCCTGATCGTTTTGATAATAATGGACCATATGATCTGCAAACTCCTGAATCAGGCGGTTTTCATTTCGTTTGTGCCAGACACAGCAGATCCAGGTGGTTGTGTTTAGCGGCGTACGATAAATAGATTCGTCTATTTTATATCCAAAGCGCATATCACAGACTGCGATTGCCGGAGTATAGTGCAGGGACATGACGACTGACCGGAAATTAGGAAGCTCATATACTTTATTTGGCGTATAATTTTGTGAACTGCTCATGCGCGCAGAAATCTCTTTCCATTCCTCGTCTGTCCATACACCGTAGCTTGTTGTTAACTGTGGTCTGGCTGTGCAGACGGCATTCAGTTCCGGGTTTCCGATCACAAGCTTCTTTTTGTTCTTGATCTCACCGGAGATAAATAGATGCAGGTCTTCCTTTGCGAACGGAGCGATTTCATAATCGCCGCTGGATACGATCTGACTGTCAGGAATGATGGCGACGTCAATGTCTCCGTGATCAATACTTTTCAGCAGGTCACTGCTTTTGTAATGGTTACCTTTGATGATGACATTATCATGAGAATCAGAGAAAGCCAGAAGAGGTCCGCTGATCTCACCAAGGTAGTCGATGTATTCCGAGATGCCGATGTTTAAAGAAGCGGCCATTTCGCTATAAGCCTCTTCTATATTGCGGCACGCATCTTTATATAAAACAGACCATTCGCTGGCAAGATTAAAGAAGCTCTGTCCATATTCTGTTAAAGTCACGCCAGTTTTTGTGCGGGTAAAAAGAGGCGTTCCCAGCTCAGTCTCCAGTTTCTGGATGTGCTGGCTGACGACTTGTGTAGATAGAAATAAACTCTTTGCCGCAGTCGATAAAGAACCGTTTAAAGCAGCTGACATAAAACAATCTAGTTGGATCTGGTTCATTGACCTGCCTCCTTAATGGAACGATGAGGGAGTTTACGGATAGCATCTTTTACATAATCCCTGAATCGGATGACGGAAGGGTTTGATGGATAGAATGGGCAGCACATAATGTAATCAGAATAGACCCCGGTCTTTGTCAGGACATAGTTGCTGTCCGGGAGTAGCGCAGTGTGTTCTGTACCAAATGACATACCGTTCATAGTTATGACATTCAAATATGCAGAACCAAGATCACTGCAGATAGAGACGTTTCGGGGAACAAATCCCATTCTTGCGCAGGTATCTTTCGCACGTTGGATCGTAATGTGATCATTACGTTCACCGGCAGGAACTGTGAAAAACGGATATTTTTCAAGTTCTTCTTCGGTATAGGTGATGCGGTTGCTTCGGACAAGTGCGATTTCCTGCGAACAGATAAACGTATGCTCCCAGGACATTGACATATACTCTGCGGAATAACGGGAAGTAAAAAGAACATCGATCTTTTTGTTCTGTAAATCCTCGCGCACTTTTTCTGCCGGCATATCTGCTACCAGAAAAACGTCGTTCGGATACTGCTTTCGAAAACCTTCCAGGATCTCTTGTGCAATCGTTGGACATCCTGCCCACTGGGTCCAGGCGATCAAAAATGGGGTTGACTCGTCTTTTACTTTGTGTTCACGGAAAAACTCTGCAGTAAGCCGGTCTCTTTTAATGAAGAAATCCAACATGATCTCTCCTGCTTTTGTAAGGACCGCAGCCTGTCCGTAACGGAAAAACAGAGTATAACCCACCTCTTCTTCTAATGTTTTTATATGATTGCTGACTGCCTGCTGGGAGATCATGAGTTCCCGTGCAGTGATTGAAAAGCTTTTCGTTCTGGCTATAGAGGTAAAGCAATATATATCAAGCTGATTCATAAGGCCTCCACTGTAAAAAAGCTGCAGGATAACGGGCAATAAATGAAATAACTTTCTTATACATTTTATCAAGTTCAGGTTTAAAAATCAAAAAATAAGTTGTGTCCTCACAAGCTTATTTGTGTTAACGCTGGCAAATATTTCTGTGATAAGGTGCAGGCAGAAAAAAACAGAAGACATCTAAAGGCAGCCTTCTGATACAGAAAGGGGCACATATGAAAACAGTTTATGCACAGGCACATCCGGGAAAAGTCGTACTTGCAGAAAAAGAATTGGGACATCCGGGTCCGGGAGAAGTCCTGATCAAAGCAGAGTACAGTGCAATGAGCCCAGGAACTGAATGTGGACTTTTGCACGAGGCAATCGTACCACTGCCGACGAATATCGGATACGCCATGGCTGGTGAAGTTATTGAGATAGGCGAAGGTGTAACAGAATTTAAAGTGGGAGATAAAGTCGTTTCTACCGTAGAGCATGCACAGTACATTATTACTTCTGAACTGAACGTTACTTTAGCTCCGAAAGATATAGATATGAAACAGGCAGCATTCTGGAATCTTTCCATGACCGGAATGTACGCGATCCGTCAGTCAGGTCTGATGATGGGAGAGCCTTGTATCGTAATGGGCGAAGGATTTGTCGGTTCTGTCACGGCTCAGCTGGCAAAGCTGGCAGGTGCCTGCCCGGTCATTATTACAGGCCATCATGACGAAAAGCTTGCGGCGTCTAAGGAAATGGGTATCGATTATGTGGTGAATACCAAGACGGATCCAGAAGGTTTGGAAAAACTGATTGCAGAATTAGGCATCGAAATCCCGGTTATTTTTGAAGCGACCGGAAACAGGAATGCACTGATGCAGGCAGCAGAACTGATCGCGGAAAGAGGTCGTCTCATCATGATCTCTCAGGTTCACGGGGAAGCACTTCCTCCGATCGATGACCCGATCATGCAGAAAGGCGTCAGCCTGATCGGTACTTATGTCAACTCCAGACCTTATAAGATGAAAAGAGCAGATCTTGAGATTATTGGTATTTGGCCGCCGGTCATGAACAGAACGCTGAAAGCATATAAAAACAAAGACAGCTGGACGAGCGACGATGATATTCGGGTGTACCTGGATATGGTCAAGTACGGAAGACTGAACATCACTCCGCTGATCAGCCATTCTTTTACCTATGAACAGATCCCGCAGGCATATGATGAATATGTTTTCCCGAAGCCAAGTTCTGATATTACGGGCGGACTGATCATCTGGTAATAAAAACGAGATGGGTAATTTCTTTAAAAATAACGATTTCAAAACCGATTATAAAAAACGCCCGAATGATGAGTATAAGCATCTGTACAATCAGCTGGACGAAGAGACAAAAAAGAAATTTGCCAGACAGAGATCCTTTGTTCTCGTAGGTGTAGTCATTGTGGTGCTGGCGCTGATTATCATTCTGGCAGTGACAGGAATTGGAACCAATAAGGCGGAAAGCATCGGCAACGTTCTTGGAGGAACGGATAAGGTGATTGTCAATCTCCTCGGAGATTACAACACTGGAGAGAATACATATGCCAAAGCATTGGAAAAAGCTCTGGAGGAGAGGACTCAGGCAGATATTCAGCTTCGGGACTATGAGGAGAACGGAATCTCTCAAAATACTTCCTATAAAAGAATGGATGTAAAAGGAGATATCGTGATCATCCGTTTGACGTTAGAAAACTATCAGAGCGGAGAAGATGCAGAAGGGATCCTGGAGGCTAATGTTGACGGGGTCGCCAATCAGGGAAGCCTGGTGTTTCTGGTCAATTATCCATCTGCCTCCTTTGCGGAAGATACACAATCCATTCGACTGGCAAATCTTAATATAGCCAAGGTCGCTAAAGAAAAAAAGATCCTTCTTCTGGACGCGGAAACCTATTTCAATCATTTGATCGAGTCTGGTTCAGTAGAAGAAGAGCTGTTTCAAAAAGATGGAATGCATCTGAGCGAGGATGGGTATCAGATTCTGGGACAGTTTGTTGCAGACGGCCTGATCAAAGAAGCCGGACTGGATTGATAATCAACAATAAAAAATGAGGCAGCTCTCTGCCGGAAAGGAGAAATAATGGGAGGAAAACTGACAAAGGTTTTACACACCGGTATCAGTACTTACAACATCGAGGAATCGATTGAATGGTACAGAAAAGAACTGGGGTTTGAACTGGTGGAAGGACCTTTCTACGCTCCGCCGCTGAAGGCAAAGCTTGCTTTCATTGAATGGAACGGGTATCAGATCGAGCTTTTCGAATATGATGAGCCGAAAAAGATTCCGGAAGACAGGCTTCTGCCAAATACGGATCTGCAAACGGTAGGAACAAAGCATGTTTGTTTTGCAATCGACAGCTTTGACGATATCAAGGAAAGATTCCAAAAAGAAGGCGTAGAAATTGTTCATGAAGTCAACATGGGTGATGACAGAGTCATGTTTATCCATGATTGCAACGGCGTTTTGATCGAATTGATTCAGAAGCCGGAATAAAAAAGTTATCAAAAATGATTGAAACATCATTTATCAGAGAATGAACAGGAGGGAAATATGAAAATCAAGAAAATTTTGGCAATCGCATTGGCAGCAGCAATGGTATTTGCACTTGCAGCCTGCGGAAAATCTGGCGGAGATACTCCGGCACCAGCAGGATCAGGTTCTGCTTCGGCACCAACAGACAGCGCATTCACATGGAACGGACAGAAGGAAGTTTGGGCAATCCTGCCTACAACTGGTGTCCCTGGACTGATGATGCATGCTGATTCCATGGGATGGGTCATGGAACAGGAAGGCTGGAAATATGTGGCTAAGGATGCAGAAGGAAATCCGGCTAACCAGGTAACCTTTGTTGAAGATGCAATTGCAGCAGGAAACGTTGGCGCACTTATGATCGCAGCTATGGACACTCCGATGCTGGAGGATGTCTGTGAGCAGGCAAGAAAAGCTGGTATCGCAGTTGACTTTTTAGGTGCTGCTCCGGATTACGAAATCGCTGGATACATTGCAACAAAATACTCGATCACAGGTATGTTTGCTGTGGAAGCAGCTGCAGACTGGGTAGAAAAGAGAGTAGCAGAAGGCGGTAATATTCCGAAGAACGCAAACGGAAAATATGAAGTCGCAGTCGATTATTATCTGGATATCACAGATGGTATCTATCGTTCTAACGCAATCGTTGGCACACTTGCTGAATCAGACGTATTAGAATGCGTTTCCACGACACAGGCTTATGGCAACTCTGCACAGCAGGATGCATACAACAATGCACAGGCTGTTCTTGCAGCACATCCGGACTGCCGTATCTTTATCGCTTATGAACCGGATGAAGCAATCGGCGCAGCATCTGCAATCGCTGACTTTGCAGCACAGAAGGGATTAGACCTTGCTGACTTCGCAGTATTCCCATGCTATTCAGAGGACCCGACATTCCAGGCTATGTATGCAGAGGTTGCAGCAGATCATTCTGCAAACGCAATTAAGGGTTACTCCAGCTACGGCGCAACTGCAACAGAAGAAGAACAGCAGAAATATGATCCGTCAGGAGCACATGCTTACTCACCGACAGGCGAAAAACTGGCAAAGATCCTTCTTGGTGTCTGCGGCGAAGGTTCCTATAAGTGGAACTATGGCGAGGCTTACTTTGATGATATCTCAGCTACAAACGTATACGGACTGGAAAAGCTTTGGCAGCAGGGCGAAGCCAATCCATGTGAGAAGTACGAAGTACCGAACTTCTTATATTAATCAATGATCATTCCCGGGGGCGTGCTTTTAGCCGCCTCCGGGAAAACCGGACACAGAAACAGGCAGTAAGGAAAGGGTTTGCAGATTATGGCAGAGGAGAAAAAACCGGCATTATCTCTTAAGGGGATCAGAAAGATATTCCCGGGTGTTGTGGCATTAGATAATGTATCAATCGATTTTTATCCGGGCGAAGTCCATGCTTTGATTGGGGAAAACGGAGCTGGCAAATCGACTTTTATAAAGACGATCACCGGAGCACATGCGCCTGACGGCGGAACGATCACGATCGATGGAGAAACTTATTCGGCCATGACGCCTGCACTTTCCAGGAAACATGGTATTGAATGTATTTATCAGGAATTCAATCTGATCGATGTATTAAGCGCAGCAGAAAACATCTGTTATGGAGAAAAACTCGGAAGATTTGTTAATCAGAAACAGATGAACAAGATCGCGAAAGAAATCTTTGATGATTTCGGTGTGGATATCAATCCGAGAACACTTGTAAGGGATCTGACACCGGGACATATGCAGATCGTGGAAATTGCCAAAGCAGTTTCTAAAAAATGCAGAGTGCTCATTCTGGATGAGCCGACTGCACCACTTTCTATCGCAGAGGTAGAAATCTTATTCAAAATCGTAAATAAGCTTCGCAGCGAAGGAGTTGCAATCATCTTTATTTCACATCGTCTGGATGAGATCTTTGAGCTTTCAGACAGAGTTTCGATCCTTCGAGATGGTGTATATATTACGACGGTAATGACAAAAGAAACAAATCGTGCGGAGTTGATCAAATATATGGTCGGCCGGGAAATGACAGCAACGTTCCCGCCGCGGAACGCGCAGATCGGTGAGACTGCGCTGGAACTGAAAAACCTCACAGGAAATAAAGTAAAGAACATTTCTTTTAAAGCACACAAAGGGGAAGTATTAGGGATTGCCGGACTTGTCGGCGCAGGACGAACCGAAATCATGAAGGTCGTATACGGCGCAGAAAAGAAACAGTGGGGGAGCGTTCTGGTAAATGGGAAGGAAGTCAATATCCGCTCACCAAAGGACGCTCTGCATAAATACGGAATCTGCCTGATACCAGAGGACCGGAAACGGGAAGGATGCTTTTTGATGGAAACGATTTCCTGGAATCTTGTTTATAACGTTCTTGGAGATATTTCAAAAGGCGGCTTTGTCAATAAAAAGAAGGAAAAGGAAATTGCGAGTTTTTATGGAGATGCCATGCGTATCAAAGCTCCTTCGCTTGAACGGACAAAAGTCATGACCCTGTCCGGCGGAAATCAGCAGAAGGTCGTTGTCGGAAAGGCCCTGGCTACAAAAGCAGATATCATCATCTTTGATGAACCGACCAGAGGCATCGACGTCGGAGCCAAGTATGAAATATACGAGCTGATGAACCAGATGTGTGAAGAAGGCAAGTGTGTGATCATGGTGACATCGGATATGGAAGAGCTTCTTGGAATGTCAGACCGTATTGTCGTGTTCGGGGAACGTTGTCTGGCTGGAGAATTGACAAAAGAAGAGTTCTCGCAGGAAAAGATTCTGGATATGGCATCGACCGGTGGTGCTGCTGAAAACTAAAAGGAGAAGAGAAATGCAAAAGAAGAAAATATCAGATTATATTCAGGAATATATCATGTTGATCGTTCTCATCGTGCTTCTGATTGCCTTCGGCGTTATCTGCCCGATCGTAACGGGACGGCAGTTTTTGAGCATGGCTAATCTCATGAATATCCTGGGACAAAATGCGTACCTGGTTATTACAGGTATTGGCATCACCTTTATTATGCTGGGTGGAGCCATGGATTTATCTACCGGATATCTGTTATCTACAGTAGGTATTGTAATGGCGCTTGTTGATGGGGGCGATTCCGGTGGGGGAAGCACATTGTTTATCCTGACCGCGTTAGTTGGAATCGCGCTGGCAGTTGTTCTTTCTGGCTTTAACGGTGTTATGTACGCATGGCTGCAGGTGTTCCCGTTTGTCATAACACTTGCAACGCAGTACATTTTAAATGGTGCTACATATCTGCTTTCCGGCGGCGTTTCACACACATACAAAGGACTTTCCAGCATGTTTAAGTTTTTTGGTGGAGCGAATATCCCATTCTTTGGAAACAGTTATCTGAAATCCGGCGTTATTGTAATGATCGTTATGGTCGTTATCGGATCGCTGATCCTGAATAAGACCCATTTTGGACGAAATGTATATGCATTAGGTTCCAATCCGGATGCAGTTGCTCTTTCGGGCGTTTCAGTTGCGAAAATGCGAATTGCAGTTTTTGCCCTCGCAGGTCTCTTCTTTGGAATCGCACAGATCGTCAACATCGGTAAAATTGGTTCTGCCGCAAACTCAATGGGTATCGGCGCAGAATTTACTGTCATGGCAGGAGCTATGTTAGGCGGTGTCAAGATGGGCGGCGGCGGCGGAAAGATGAGCAATATGGTTGTCGGTGTTCTTATCATTGCAGTACTGAACCAGGGAATGAACTTCCTGAATATTAACCAATACTGGCAGTATGTGGCTCTTGGTGTAGTCCTTCTGGCAGCCGTAACTTTAGATACATTGCAGACAAGAGCAGCAATCAATGCGGCAAAGAAAGTCAGTGGTGCCGCACCCAAAGTAGCTGCACAATAATAAACCTTTCACTTTTCATACTTTTTCCTTTTATAGAAAAGGCCTGCTTGATGCAGGCTTTTTCTAGTATGAAAAAAAGGTTTTTTGTTATGCAGGAATAAAGGTTGGAATTGTGCACACTGACTCGAAACCAAGCGGGGCATACACATAATCGCGTCCCGCGTCTGAGGCCTGAAGAGAAACGGAAGAAAATCCTCGCTGTTTCAGATCCTGCAGCATGCGTATAATGATTGCTGTCGCCTGTCCTTTGTTGCGGTAAGGAGGCACGGTAGAAATTTCGTGGATGCCGGAATACTCCGGGTGCATTAACAGCATACCGGTAGAACCAATTTCGTCGCCATCCATATATCCGTAAGTGAGGACATTATCACACTTATTTAATGCGATAAACGGAGCATCTTCCATCGGTTTTGGAAAGCCTTCTGAAACAGCGACACTCCATTTACCCATTTGCTCGTCAGTCATGTAAGCGATATTCTGATCGACTTCATCAGAAAACCCATTTGCCAGATCAAAGATCATGCCGGTTTGGCTGATGAATGGCGCAAAGCCATTTTGGGCAAATAGTTCTGCAATGTTTTCCGGGGCAAGCTCTTTGATAAAGCTGACTCCGCCCGGAAGCCCTTTGGAAAGATTATCGTGTATTTCTTTCAGGATCGGACCGATCTCACTTTCCTTTGCGTCCAGAATAAAATTACGGGCGTAAAGAAAACTTGGAGAGGCATATGTAATATAGCGCCCTTCGTGATCGATTATTTTCCCACCCAGCTGTTCACTGATCTCCCGGAACATATCTGTCATGCTTAAATACGGGATCTGCATTCTATCAATCATTGCTTTTCCTCCTAACTACGAATTGAGGTATTCATTATATTTCGCGTTTGCCGCCTGGCTTTCTTTTTTCTTTTTCCATTCTTCAATCTCACTGCAGATCGCCAGCATTTCATCCACAATAAGCTCCGCTTTTTTTGGCTTCACATTTTGCAGATAGCTGATCATTCGGTACATAGCCTTTGGACTCCCAAGATTCCTGGCTGCCGCATCGCCAAGTTCCTCCGGAAAGCCCAGCTTTTTTATTTCTTCTACGAGCTGATATCTTGCTCGCTGCCATTCTGCATGAATATCTGTCATTCTATGATTCCTTTTATCCTATTAACTAGTTATAATGTATAATAACAAAAAGGGGGTGTTGTAGCAATGAAGATTCAGGAACTGATGCCTATGCTTCAGATACATGGGCGCACGATCTATGATGATAAGAAAGAAGCGCTGTTCTGCAACTGGACATGCTCCGGTTTCACAGTGGGTGTAGAAGGATCCTATTTAAAAGTAAAAGTAGTGGCAATGTATGACCTGATGCCGGAAATGCCAAACTTCCCGCCAGCGCCACCTGACTGGCCTTGCATTGGCGCCGTGGTGGATGGTGAATTAGTCGGTCGAACGGAATGCCGCAACGAGGAGGCGGAATGGGTCACCCTTTGGGAAGGCGCAGAAAAGAAACGCCAGGAGATCCGTTTTGTGAAATTATCAGAAAACTCCAAAGGCAAGCTGGGCGTATTAGAAGTTGAGACCGATGGAGAGTTTTACAAACCAGAAGAAAAGAATCTGAAAAAGATCGAGATCATTGGCGATTCTATCTCCTGTGGCTTTGGTAATGAAGCGCCGGATAACTCCATGGTATTTAAGACAATGGAAGAAAACGGGTGGACCTCCTACGGAGCAATGGCAGCACGGGAACTTGGTTATGAATTCAGCATTATTTCGGAATCAGGCATCTGTGTAACACGTCCAAAGTATCCGATGTTCGACCAGCATGCCATGGATGAGATTTATCAATATACGGATGAACCTTATGACAGCCGCCGCGGGGAAAAGCCTGCTCTTTGGGATTTCAAAGCGAACCCGCAGGATATTGTTGTCATTAACCTGGGCACCAACGATGGAAATGCCATCCGGTTTTATAAAGAGTTTGCAACGATTGAAGAAAACGAAAAGTGGTTTCATGAAGGCTGCAGACGTTTTATCAAGATGGTAAGAGATCTGAACGGACCGGATACCTGGATCCTCTTTGGCTTGGGCTCCATGGATTATTATCTCTATTTTCTTATCAAAGAAGCAGTGGATGAGTTCCGTGCAGAAACAGGTGATGAAAGGATTCGCGCCTTTGAGTTTGTCCCGATCAATGTAATGTTTGAGGGTCATGGCGGCGGGGGACATCCATCTCAAAAGACCCATAACCGTATGGCAAAAGAACTGGTTAAATATATTCAGAAATTTATAGGATAAACGATGAACTGCGATACCTGTCTTTTTTATGAATACGACGAAGAATACGATGATTATTACTGCAGCGTCGATATGGACGAGGATGACTACGCCCGGATGATGCAGCATCAGGAATGCCCGTTCTGGCGGGACGGAGACGAGTATAAAACCGTAAGAAAGCAGATGTAACAAAAGACATAAAACTAAAGGGGGATACAACATGTTAGAACAGAACAAGAAGATTCAGGAACTGATGGAAAAAGTGGTCGGGCTGCGGTATCCGGCTGTTGCAGTTAAGATGATCCGGGAGGATTCAGAAATCCCGGAAGATGCTGTGCGTCCGCTCAAAGATATGGGCCATCATATTGCATTGTGTCAGGCATTTGCTTTTGCACGCCGTCAGAGGAAGGTCCTTTACATGGAGTTGGAGGATCACTGGTGCTGGAATCCGATCATTACTTATGGACTGATTGATAATGAGACTGCCAAGAAAGGTTTCCGTGCGATGCATAAGATCATGGGAACCAGCATGGAATCGGCAGATGCATATGTAGACAGTTTTCCAAGCCTTCCTTACGGAGAGTTTAAGGGAACAGTGATCGCACCGTTAGATCAGGTGGATTTTCTGCCGGATGTCACCATGATTTACTGTAAGAATGATCAGCTGCGAGTGCTTATGATGGCGATTGATTCACAGATCCATAAGATGATAGAAAGCAGCTTTACACCTTTAGACTCCTGCACCTATGCGGTGATCAATGCGATAAAAGAAGAGAATTACCGTATTACACTTCCTGATCCGGGTGAGTATGAGCGTGCTTTAACTCCGGACGATGATATTATTTTAAGCGTTCCTGCACAGCGTCAGGAAGAATTCCTGAAAGGTTTGGAGGTACAAGCTAAACGAGGACAGGATCGGAATTCCTTCTATATGACAATGAAAGAGGATTTTGCACGTCCGTACTTCTACAATGTCATCTTTGAAGCATGGGGAATGGAAACAGGAGAAGAGTGGGATAAGCAGGCAAAAACAACACCACGCGCAAAAACGGAGGATCAGTGATTGTTGGACGCAGCGATAGGAGTATAGATTTTTTCTAAAACTTTCAAACCGCCTTCATCATGCTGTCGTTCCAACGTGCCTTGTTTGCTTTTCGGATAAGAATAGTTTTCGATTCCTTTGCGAAAGGCATCCACAACATTTAAGCCGTCGGAATTGATAACAAGAATATCAAAATTATATTTCAGAAGATCATAGATACGATCTTCCGGAAAATCAGTAAGAGCCGCCTCCAGGAAGAATGTGGAGATCGTGTCATTTGAAAGGGCAGAGATCTTGACTTCGGAAAGAAGGCGGCGTACTTTTTCCGTAGATGAAATGATGAGAGGGTACTGGCTTTCGGCCAGTCCCTTTTTCATTAAAAAGCGAATTGTGTCAATGCTCTCGCATATGCACGCTTTCGCAAACAGAGTTTCTGCATGATCTTTTTCGTCATAAGAAAACTTATTGATATAGCGGGATAGAAAGCGGCCTATAAATTCTCTGGATTTAAAATTAGTCAGATCGATCTCTTCCAACATCTCCGTCGGAAAGTAGTTGATGTGCCGGCTGGCTTCATTCATGACCTTCATATCCCGGACCAGAAGAAGTTTTCTTAATACGGAAATGGAATCTGATTCTTCTATATAATATAAAGCACCACCGCGCAGCATCTGGCAAAGTTCATCTGCATTCTTCTGATCCAGTGCAGCATGGAAGTCATCGATATTGAAATAATCTGTTTTTTTTGTCATACGGATCCTCCGCTTTTGTCATACGGGCAGAAACTTTAAGTGCTTCACACCACAAGATATAGTGGCATAAAAACGCAGAAAACACAAGTTTTCGGCACGCAAAACAATTCATTTAAGATTTAAAAAAAACTTAAAAAAATGTTATTGACAATAGGGAAAGCGGGTGGTATTATATCCAAGCTGTCCCACAAAAAACAGGGACAGAATGCCCTGGAAAAGGGCATGGCCATAAGGGTTCCTCCCAACTGCGTTGGGTCCCTCCTTGTGGCAGGCCATAAGGGTTTGTCCTTACGGCAGATGCGCACCATGATAACTGAACAGTATAGACCATCCCTGAAATTTCTTAAAATTTCAAGATGCGATCGTTTCAAAACGAGAACAGTAAAAAAACGGATGATTAGCCAAGCAAAGGCTTGAGCGAATCAGACTCAAGGATGTCCACGGATATCCTGAAAACAAAGTCATTTA
>JAFWLF010000139.1:0-3534 GCA_017511185.1 Lachnospiraceae bacterium
ATCGGCATCCCAACACCAATCGCCGTCAAGAAAAACACTGTTCGGCAACTCCTTTTTCAGCTGCTGACTTACCGTCGTTTTACCGACGCCCATTGTACCGCCGATCAGATATATTGTTTTCATATCTGTTCCTCACAAATCCCGATTTGCGCAGCTTGTCCCTCTTCCTGCGCCGCTCCGTTGGTACCTTTTCCGGAGTGCCACCGGTGGCGTCCCAGGTCCTGCCTGCCCCAGCCCCGGTCAGTATGGGGAAGAGTTGCAGGTTATCAGCCTGCCTCTTGCTTCGGGGAGTTTATCAGCCTTTCGCTGTCCAACCCATACCTGTATTTCAGATTCTAACACTATCTATTACCAGGTGGCAATGGCATTCGGCTTTTAAAACTGTCTGGTCGATCAGAACTATGCTATCAGCGTATATTCCAGTAGATCTATGAAAACAGTTTATGTACATAAATCGGTTAACCCAATATCATTAAGATGGTAGTATCCATAAAAATCAGGAGGTTTATGATTATGAACACATTAATGGACAAGAACACTGTAATTGAGGAAAATGTCAGAAGTCTTCGGGGGCTCAGCTTTCTTCTGTCAAAACTTGCATCAAGTGACGATCTTGATAAAAACGAGGAGCATATGTATGGCTTTCTTTCAGATTCGATCGAGATTATCGCAAATCAATTGGAAGCTGCAATGGAATTAGAAAAATAAGCCAGGCGGAGATTAATTTCTCCGCCTACAAGTTCCCATTTCCCATAACTTTCTTCAGTTATCTCATCTTTTGAGCCACGCCATGTACTGGTCCCTTATCATTACCAGATCAACATCCGCATCAGATGTGATGTGGATGTTGCATCTTCGGAATGCCTCTCTCACCCGCTCTGCCAGTTCCCTGTCTGTTTTCCAGTTGGCAATGATGAAAAAAGAAATCCCTTTCAGTGCACATGCATAACTGCGGACATCTTCGGATCTCCATCTCGGGCCGTTACGTACCCTGTGGAAATTGATGGCAAGGGAAGCTTCAGGAATATAAGCATCCAGGCTGAGTCCTGTTTCCCTGCAGCTGTCAAACACGGCCTTCATCCCATATTGCTTTGCATAGAATGTCACCAGCAGTCTGGGGAGATCAGTACGGAACTTTCTCTCACAGTTTGGACAGCCTTTCTTCTTTACTGTCCGGTTGCTGATACTGTCCTGCCATTCATGACCGCAGTCCGCTTTCCACCAGACCACATCCCTTGACTTCGGGCTTTCCATGGATGGCTTCAGAAAACCGTTTTTATCCGACCATTCAGCAGCGATCTCCGGTCTCAGCGTTTCCAGGTCATTGATGCCTTCTGCAAAACTATTGCCACAGCAGTACGGACAGCCATGGCCTTCCGATCGGTCTGCGACCCTCGCCAGCCATTCATGGCCTTTCTCGCAGCGCCACCAGACCCGCCTGTTGGAATAGGCGGAGACCTTATCCGGAGATATGTCCTTATTACGGTCCGACCACTGCGCAGCTATTTCCGGCCTTGTTGTTTTCAGGTCGTTGATCCCCTTGAAGACACGGTTATGGCTGCAGATCGGACAGCCGGCGCCGTTCACACGGTTCTTGATGACGGCGTCCCATTCATGACCGCACTTTCCTTTCCACCAGACTTTCTTATTCGATCCGAAGCTAACATCGTCCGGAGTCAGCGGAAGATTTTTCTCTGACCATTCCGCCGCAAGCTCCGGATCCTTTTCCCGCAATGTCATCCTCATAAAAAATGCCTCCTGTTTGGTAGGCATAAGTATAGGGATTACCATCGGAAAATAAAATTGTGCGTTATCTCTCGCGCTCCTTCTCCTTCGGCTTTATCTCCATGACGGAATCGCGGGTCTTCTCATATTCCTTCTCCGGGATCAGTCCTGCCTTATAATCCATGTAATTGGCGGCAGCCTGTGCGTCACGGATCGCCCTGACCAACGTCTCCGGCTTCTCCCGGATTGCCTGGATCCAGCTCTGCACATAAGCTTTATGATTTTCCATGTGTTCCGGTGTCAGCTCCGTCTTCAGCTCTGAAGACATGAAGCAGGAACACATCTCTGCCACAAGCTCCTCATAAGCGTACTGGCCTGTTCCGAAGAACGCGTTCTGTGGACGGTTCAGCCTTGTCGGATGGCCTGACGCGTGCGCAAGCTCATGCAGTGTAGTTGCGTTATAGGCATACTCACTGGTAAAGCTCTCTGCAAGCGGCAGGTGGATCTTATCCTGCACAGGCGAATAATAAGCCTTATCTCCTCCGTCGTTTAGGATCTCCACGCCCATGCCCTCTGAAAGAAGGCGGATCAGCTCATCTTCAGATACATCAGGGTTTGAAAAAACCGGCGCTGTTTCCAGTGCCGGCATTCCTTCGACCTCAGATGCGTTGAAGACCGCTGTATATCTCGCGGAGAACCGGAACTCTTCCGGCTTCCTTCCATCCTTAAGCATCTGTCTGTAAGCATCCCACTTGAGTGCCTTTTTCTCCCTGGTATCATACGGGTACCAGTATTCCACCCATGTGGCCTTCGATCCTTTCTTCAGATGCCATTTCTGGTCCGGATGGTAAGTCTTCTTGAAATCCTGGATCTGGTGCATGGTGACCCAGCGTGGGTCATTGTAGCCTTTCATCATAGTCACGAGTGAAAGCCAGAAGGCATTACATCCACGGTAGGCGGATTTCGTCACACCGTTCTGCGGCGTGCCGATGCCGGAGCCATGCCATTCCTTTTTCCATTCCAGTCCCTTTTCTTCCAGGATGTTCGCGAAGCTCTCCGCTATCTCCTTGCGGTATTCCTCTTTATCCTTTGGTCTCGCCATCCGCATCCTCCTTCAGCATTTCATCCATTTCCTCTTCTGTTACAGTTTCCGTGTCGATAAAAATGATCTCTTTTGCCATAGCTACCTCCTATACAAGTTCCATGACCAGCTCTTCTTCCGGATCATCCTCCGGGCTGACCACGATTATGATCTTCCTGATGATAGGCGCTCCGGACGCTTTCTTCAATTCTGCGTTTCGCAAATCTGCGATCGTTCCGGCGACTCCGTTCACATGCTCATTAAGGCCTCTCAGTGTCTTATTGATATCATCGCGGTTAGTCGCGTAGTAATATCCGCAGTGGCAGTCACTGCATATCGGAACCCCCTGTTCCCTGAGACTTTTGACGATTCTTCTGACATCGCGCCCTGAAATAAGGAATCTCTTTTCGAGCTCACGGCTGAACACCGCATTCTCTTTTCCGAAACAGTATTTCTTCAGATAGTCCCTTAAGAAAAACGGATTATCTTTTTTCTCATACTCAATGGCAGTTTCACACTCTTCGCAATATATGCTGCTTTCTTCAACATGGAACGGCTGCCCGCAGCACTCGCAGTATTTTATATTGAACATATGCTTTTTCTCCTTCCATATTTCCGGGCTGCCTGTTATGGCAGCCCGTCCTGTCTCTTATTCGGGATCATCTCTCCCAGTCTTTTTCCTTCTTATGCTTCACTTTCGGCGCCTCTGCCTGGTCAGCCTTATCGCC
>JAFWLF010000140.1:0-23900 GCA_017511185.1 Lachnospiraceae bacterium
CTGACGACTTCCATTGCAAAAATGGTTGCGGTCAGCGGCGTTCCGAACATGGCAGAAAAGGCTGCGCTCATACCACACATCGTCATGATCATCACTTCTGTCTTGCCAAGCTTCAATGCTCTCGCAAATGTCGCGCCTATACTGCCTCCGATCTGCAGTGCTGCTCCTTCCCTGCCGGCACTGCCGCCAAACAAATGTGTGATCGATGTGCCAACTGTGATCAGCGGCGTCATCTTGATTGGGAGTGTCTCATCTTCAGAGGAGATTGACTCCAGGACTCTGTTGGTACCTTTTGGATCGTCTGCCTTCAGAAGATGATAAAAGCCAACGATGGCAAGACCTCCGACTGGAAGCAGGTAAAGAAGCCACGGATTCTGCATCCGAACACCTGCCAGAAAATTGATCAGCATAGCAAAGGCACAGGAATAGACACCAACGCCAATACCCAGAAGAACAGCCATGGCAAGGCTCCGCAAAAATGCAAGAAGGTCAATACCAACCTTCTTCATACGTTCCTTTCCAAACGGCTGCTCGTCGCTCTGGTCCTGGATCTTATTCTGCTCCCGGACCTGCGCTACCTCTTTTTCTTCAATTTTCTCCTGCTCTGTCTGGTTCATGATGATTTCGTAAGAGGCCGGAATGAACCGGCCTCTTGAGAATAACATATTTGTCTGCGTCTGTCACAAACTACTTAGAATTTTCCGACTCTCGTCAGTTTCTTCGGAAGTTTTGGCATCTTGCCTTCCACAATAACAATTGCTTCTTCGTCACATGCCTCCACACATTTTCCGCAGCTCTCGCACATGTCCTGATCGATCATGTGAATGAAGCCTTTCTTTCCTTCGATGGCCATTTCATCACATTCGTCAATACAATCGGTACAGCCGGTACATTTATCCGGAAGGATCACATATGTTGCACCCTTCTGGAAGCAGACGTTTGCCGGACAGGTCTTTCTCTTAATATGAGCATCAAACTCATCAGCAAACAGCGTTATGGCATCGATCACTGCCTGCGGCCAGTTCTGGCCATATGGACAATAAGAACCATCCTTGATCAATTCGCCGACTTCTTTCAGAAGATCAATGTCCGCAGGTTTTGCTTTTCCTGCAACCATTTCTTCGCAGATTGTCTTAAACTGCAGGGTTCCTTCTCTGCAGACCACACATTTTCCGCAGGAATAATTCCATGTATTACCCAGATGTTTGATCATCGTATCTACGATACATGCGCTCTTCGGGATCACATCTACACTGTCATAAAGGAAATCCGTACTGACTTCATACTCTCCCAGCTGTTCCGGAAGAACAAGTCTGCCTTTCAGACCGCCTACAAGAACTGCCTTTGCGTCGGCTGCATCCACAACCTCGTTCAGTTTGGTTCCCATGGCGATCTCTTTCACTTCTCCATTGATGGTGACATGCTTGATATCCGTCCCTTTTGCCAGCCAGTATGCACTTTCCACGGTAATGACATTCACTTCATTTCCGTCGTACTCAGCAATGTAATCATCCTGGATCATTGGTCTAGGAAGATTTCCCTTCAGCTGCTGAGCACAGGAATATGGATTATCCCCTGTCGGAGTACAGATGCCATAACGGACATTGTCCAGGCCTTCTGCCTTTGCACCTTCCGGAAGAAGGAACAGGATCTTCGCACCGCTCATTTGTGCGAATTTTTCTGCCCCGCTCTTAACATCTTCCAGATGTTTCTCCAGAAAATGAGCAGCGTTTTTTTGATAGCAGTCATCTTTCAATGCACTGACAACTAACAGTTTTTCCATTACTGTTCACCTCCTTCTCCGACAGCTACATAGTCATTCCAGAATTTCTGAGGTGCCAGCTGGAGTCTCAGATCACACTGCAGGCAGCGTCCGGTCTCACAGAGAGCCTCATCACAGGTAAATCCTTCTGATACCGGAGCAAAATCCATCTTGCGTGCAGCTGCATCTCTTTCTGTCATTTCATTTCTTTCTATCTCTGCAAAACCATCAATTCTGCCAATATATGGATTTGCACAGCGCTCGGTCAATGTTTCATCGATCATACCGTCTCCACCCAGATACAGATCCATCAGGGAAGCCACGTCACGTCCTCCTGCGATCGCGTCGATCAGGAACCGGGTTCCTGTGATCACATCGCCGGCAGAGAAAACACCATCCACGCTGGTCTTATATCCGCTTGCACCGGTTGCCGGGTCAATCGGATAACCAAACTTGTTTAATTCAATGCCAAAGTCCTCAGTCAGTCCTGTCACCTGTCCTGCAGCAAATACGATGGAATCGCAAGGGATCACATAAGTGCTGTCCGGAATTGGTTCTTCAACCAGGGCTCTGGTTTCCGGATCAAAATGGAAACTGGAGATCTTATGGACCTGAAGTCCGGTGACTTTTCCGTCTCCCAGAATTGCCTCATTAGAATGAGAATCAAACAGATTGGTTCCTTCTTCTAATGCAGCGTCTCTCTCTTCCGGTGATGCCTGGCTGGCATCTTTTTCCAGACAGATCACATTGACTGTCTTGCCCATACGGATCGCAGTACCAGCTACATCAAAAGCAACATTGCCGCCGCCGATGATATTTACGGTATCACCAAGATCGATTTCTTTATTCAATCTTTGTGCCTGCAGGATCTCAAGAGCGGAATAAACCTGCGGAAGGTCTGATCCTGGAAGATAAGTCAATTTCTTTCCAACGCTTGTTCCAATTGCTACCAAAACAGCATCATACTCTTTTTTCAGATCTGCAGCATTATCGATCGGATGATCACAGATGATCTGAACACCGGAATCTTCAATCACTTTGATCTCATCCAAAACCGCTTTGGTCGGGATCCGGTATTCCGGCATACCGCTGGTCATATGACCGCCCGGAATATTTTTGGATTCGAAGACAGTCACATCGTGACCTTTTTTATTCAGATAATATGCCGCTGTCAGGCCGCAGGCACCGCCGCCGATCACAGCAACTTTCTTGCCTGTACGGTCAGCTACTTTCAAATATTTCTCTTTCCAGCTCTGTGTCTCATCATGCTCTGCAGCAAAACGTTTGATATTACGAATAGAAACAGGACTGTTCAAGTCTTTATGCTTGCATCCGTCTTCACAGCGATTATTGCAGACAAGACCTAACGCATGCGGGAATGGAACTTTCTCTCGAATGATAGCAACGGCTTTATCACAATCTCCCTCATTGACTGCACGCAGATATGCAGGGATATCGATATGAGCCGGACATTCTCCGCGGCAAGGGACCAGTGAAAGATCTCTCGGAAGATCATCACGGAATACGCCGACTTTGTCACGGATTGAACCCGTCGGGCAAACCTCTACGCAGGCACCGCAGAAACGGCAGTCTGCTTTAGCAAGAGATTCTCCGTCAATGACAACTCTCATTCTTCCATCTACTTTTGCAAACTTCAATGCGCTAACGCCCCTCAGTTCGCCGCACGCACGGACACAGCGGCCGCAAAGGATACAGCGGTACATTTCATGGAGCATCAGCGGATTAGATTCATCTGCCGAAGCACGGATCTTCATTTCCCTGAGATTTCTGCCGGTATCTCCAACATATTGGGAAATAGATGCCAACTGACATTTTCCGTATTTCGGGCAGCCCGTACACTCGCTTGGATGTGTCTTAAACATAAAATCACAGGACAGCTTCCGGATTTTCTCCGCAAGCTCATCTTTTGTTTGAATGACCATCCCTTCCTTGACTTTTGTGGAACAGGATGTAATGACCCCATCAACACCTTCCTGTTTCACAACGCAAAGCCGGCACCCTCCGTTTGGATGAAGATCTTCATAGTAACAAAGATGCGGGATATAGATCCCGTTATCCAGCGCCGCCTCAAGCACTGTCTTATTCTCGTCACAGGTGATCTGGCGGCCGTCAATTGTTAATCTCACTTCAGCCATATTGTTTCCTCATCTTTTCTTTCTTGTTTGACTGTTACGTTTTTTATTTTGACACAAGGCCAGCCTTATCTCAAGACCGGCCTTGCATTCTTTTATATCTGTTTAGGCAAACAAATAGGGATCACTGATACGTGATCAGTCTTCTTCGCAATACTCTGCAGCACCCTGTCCTGCAAAACGACCAGTGTTAACACAGTAACCCATGGTGTTGCCAGGAAGCAGGAACATGTAGCTGTCACCGTAGATCGTACAGGTATCTGTTCCAGCTGCATAGAATCCAGGAATGACATTCCAGTCATCATCAAGAACTTCACAGTTTTCGTTGATCTTGATTCCGCCTAATGTACCATAGCCTGATGGACGGAAGAGGCCTGCATAGAACGGACCTTTCTTGATCGGCTTCATGTACTTGGAAGGTTTGTAGAACAGTGTATCCTGGCTCTCGCACATATCATTGTACTCTTCCACTGTCTCCAGGAACTGATCAACATCCTCGATACCGCATTTCTCAGCCAGTTCTTCCAGTGTGTCAGCGATGACAACATCCGGGTTAGCCGGATCATTTACGATATCCTGGCAAGCCTGCTCAAAGTCGTCAATATCGGATACGTGATGAACAAAGTTCACAACATCAAGGCCTTTCTTCTTATATGTCTTGATGATGTTGCTGTCGATGATGGAGAATCCGATCGCACCTTTCTGAATCTGGATCGCATTTCCGGTAAAGGTCGTATTCTGCATCATTTCCTCGTTGATGAAACGTTTACCCTGAACGTTTACTAAAAGGTTCGGCTGCATGAAAACAACAGGAACAGACTGAACACCCATATCAGAGCTTGGAAGAATGTAGATCTTCTCTACTGTCATTTCTGTTGTTGCTGCACCAGCTTCGATTGCCATCTTGATTCCTTCACCTTTCAGGCCAGGGATAACAATGTTAAACAGGTCTTTTCCAAAAGTATAACCCATACGTTCTTTCATGTATTCCGGTGAGTCGCCGGCACCACCAGTTGCAACGATAACGACTTTGCAGTCCACATGGATCTCTTCGCCATCTTTATCAACTGCATCTACTCCGCAGATCTTACCTTCTGCGTCTCTTAAGATCTTCTTTGCCGGTGTCTCGTAGAAGAATTCAGCACCATTCTCCTGAGCCTTGTCCAGCATAGCCTTATTCATGATCGCACCGCCGTTACGGCCGATTCCGCCATTAACAGCTACGATATGCCAGGTTGCTTCAGACTTCGGGAAATATTTGTATGCACCTGCGAATTCCACGCCAAGGTCTTCCAGCCATGCAATGGTTCCAGCAGAAGCTTCGAAATACTTCTTGACCATGTTTGCATCGACTCTCCAGTGGGTGTACTCCATGAACATCTTGAATGCCTTCTCTACATCAATATCGACCATCTGATCCTGCTGATGTCTGGTTCCGATACCAAGAGGTCCCATACCCATGTTTGCAGCACCGCCGGAAACATTCTGTTTCTCAAAGGCGATAACTTTTAAACCAGCCTCAGATGCTTCTACAGAAGCAGCAAGACCTGCAGGGCCTGTTCCGATGATTACAACATCTGCCTGTAAATTTTTCATAATTAATCTCCTTTAAAATACTCTATAGGCACGAAGCCCGATTACTTATCTGTACTGATGTCCATCCGTCTCAAATTTTGGCGGGATGAACGGAACCTGCAGCCAGGAGTCATATTTTCCGCCAGTATGGATAATATGTTTTCCATGGTTATCAGTATCCCAGCTAAGTGGCTCAAACCATCCCTCACGGATATAATTGCCGGCGATCTGGATACGGAGTTTCTGTCCTTTGTGCCAGAAACGGCTGGACGGAACGATTGCAATATCAACAGGAACGATCTCGCCCGGTTTCAGTTTTTCTTCCTTCAGCTGTGCCTGTACCGGCCAGTATGGTTTTCCTTTGAATTTATATTTTGCCATTTCTTCCGGCCAAAGCTCACGGCGGGAAACTCTCATCTTGCCCCAAGCGCCCGGATGTGGCTCATTCAAGGTAGTCCATGGGAGCCAGTTGCCCTGGCTGTCAGCTTTCTGGATATTAACAAACATATCCATGTCATCATGACCATCAGCCTCTACCCAGAGACGCAGCCACATATAACCGGTCAGTTCGGTATCTTCTTTGAATTCCATATCGAACTCAACTCTGTCGATGTAACCATCTTCTGCAGTTTCTCCAACATAGGATACGCTGGATTCCACTGCGACCGGCTCATCCTGCATTGTCAGATTTGCAGCATCCAGATAATATTTTCTGTACTCTGTTCTCTTCAGCGGCCACTCGTTTTCCGGTCTTCTGGACTGGAAATCATGATCCATAACGTCCATGACATCAATTCTTACCTTTGGTGTCATTTCCCATCCATTGTGAATGTCTTTCAGATAGCGGTCATAGAACCGTTTCAGATCTTCCAGGTTCTCCGGTGAATAAGTATCCGGCCACTCAAAATCTCTGTGTGCACGGAACCATTTCAGCCTGGATTTGCAGCGGATATAAGCTCTGGAAGAACCAGGCAGATGGAAATGTGACCATCCTGCTGTCTGATAAACCGGAATACGGACTTTATCAAACTCAGCAACTTTGTCATTCCAGTAACCGTTACGGAATGGGTACTTACGTGCCATAGCAACCTGATCATCAACTCCGCCAAGGCCTGTAACCTGAGCTGCGATAAATTCATTAAAGGAAAGTGCCGGGATTCCACCCTCAAACAGAGAATCTGCATAAAGGTCTGTGGTGCACTCCCAAGGTGCGATACAAGTCAGATGCGGCGGACATTCAGCTGCAATACCCCACTGATGCATTGCAACACCGGAGTTACCGGTCATACCGATCTTTCCGTTACACCACTCCTGCTGTGCCAGCCATTCTACGAAATCATATCCATCTTCACGATCCTGGTGTGTGAACATATGGACATCGCCCTCTGAATGTCCAGCACCACGGACATCAACGTTTGCCACTGCATAGCCCTGATAGCACCAGTAAGCCGGATCAGAGCTTTCAAATTTTGCAAGTTTGGATACTGTGTGCGGCGGAACACCCATGATCTGCCATTCACTCATTCCATCACCAGGTCTCTTACCAAACCAGCTCCAGGAAACAATACATGGAATCTTTTCAGTCAGATTCTTAGGAAGGAACAGGTCGGTATAGATCTTGCATCCGTCTCTCATAACTACTTCCACATCCTGATGGCAGATAATGCCAGGTGCGGCTTCATAAGTTCTCTGGTTAAATGCAGGACAGAAACCCTGGCCCATGCGCGCCATCGGATCTGCGGACTGGGAAAGGTCGATCTCGTCCTGATTATCTACAGGCTGTCTGGCAACTCTGTAGATCGCTTCAATTTCTTCACCCTTAAAAACTTCTTTTTTTGTGATGAATCTTGCTTCTTCTGCCATATTTGAGTCCTCCAAAGTGTCTTTAAACAATAAATACCTTATTAATTATATAAAAAAGCGTCCCTTGTTGACAACGGACACTTTTCAACATTCTGTTGATTATATAAGGTTATTTGACCTTTTTCGCAAAGAACCAGCACACTCCTCCGATGATGCATCCGATGCCCAGCATACAGGAAGTAAATTCATATCCTTTAAACTGGATCAGATACCCGAGCGCGATCCCTCCCAAAACGTTTCCAATCTGAAGGATCGTGTTCTTTAAGGAGGTAACGATCGGAACATCGGATGGAACTTCCGCCAGATCACTTGCTGCTGCATTTGTCAGACCAACGGTTCCTCTTGGGAAGGTTCCAAACAGTATCACATAAATAAAGATCAGATTAACAGGGAGTTTTGCCAGCAAAAACATAGCAAGTGAACAGACCAGAAAGCCCACGATAGCGATCTTGCGCTTTGTACCAAGTTTATCTGCCAGAAAACCAATGACCAGCATAGAGGCAGTACCCAGAATCGTCATCCAGCTGTATGTACTGGCAGCAACAGGGCGGTCCATTCCCTTCAACATCAGGAAACGGACGACATAAACGCTGAAAACGTTTGACACCAGTGTAAAAAAGATCAGTGCAACAGAGGTCAGCCAGACGGAAGGATTTTTATAAACACGCAGGGTCTGCTCTCTGGTCGCTTTCTGCGAACTGGCAACACCATAGGCTTTCAGGGAAGAAGGCACGATCAGCACCCAGATGATCGACGCCACGATATACATGGCACCAAGGATGCCAAACACTGTCTGGAACGTCATCCCGGTAGCACTCATCAGGGCGGTTCCGCCTTTCGTGATCGCAATCTGTGGAAGAACAGCAGAAACAACAAGAACACTGGACCATAGGCCTTTACGGTTATCTGGTACCAGATTCAGGATCAGACTGTACCCGGCTAACATGATCAAGCCAGTTCCTGCCCCTTCGATCATCCGGCCAATGACAAAGATCACATATGTATGGGTTGTGATCTGTACGGAAACCCCAGTCGCCGCAACAAGAAATCCCAAAGGAAAAGTCCACCTGCAGGGGAACTTTCTTATCATAAAACCCATTGGCACAGCTGCAAAAATAACAACCCAGTTCTGTGCAGTGGAGAGGTACCCATAGGCTCCTTCGTTAATGTGAAAAAAATTCATGATCGCATCCTGCATCGGGATCAATTTAAAGATCCCAAATCCATAAACGATCATAAAAAACACAAGTGCCGCCAGAATCAGACGAACCCTCGTTTTGCTGTATTGTGATTCTTTTTCTTTGATTGCTTCTGCACTCATGTTTGTTTATTTGATCTTTTTAGCCAGGATCCAGCAGATGGCTCCCAGGAAACAGCCGCCGGCAAGAACATAGGATGTGAAACTATAGCTCGTATACTGGATCAGATAGCCCATTCCAATGCCTCCAAGAACAGTCCCAACCTGCATGATCGTATTTTTCAAGGATTGAGCGATCGGAACATCAGACGGCACCTCCGTCAGCTCTCCGGTTGCTACATTGGTCAGTCCGACGATTGCCCTCGGAAACGTTCCGTAAATGATAACATAGATATAGATCAGGTTGACCGGCAGAAGCGGAAGAAGGATCAACGCTGCGGTACAGGCCAGATAAGACACAATAACGATCTTCCTTTTTGTCCCCAGCTTATCGGCCAGGATTCCGGAAAACAACATAGCAAAAATGCCTAAAATTGTCGTCCAGCTGTGAGCAGTTGCTGCCGCGCCTCTCTCCATTCCTTTCAGCATCAGGAAGCGGATCACGTAGACGCTGAACGTCGTGCTGACTAAGATGTAGAAAACAAATGCGATAGAAATCAGCCAGACAGCCGGGTTTTTATAAACACGTCTTGTCTGTTCTTTGGTTGCTTTCTGTGCACTTGCTGTACCATGAGCCATCAATGATGATGGCGTAACAATGACCCAAAAGGCAATTGCAACAAGATACATAATGCCAATAATTGCAAAAATCGTCTTGAAACTCATACCGGTTGCAGTCATCAGCGCTGTTCCGCCTTTTGAGATGGCAACCTGCGGCAGAGTAGCGGCAACGACAAGAATACTTGCCCAAAGGCCTTTCCGGTTATCCGGGACCAGGTTTAATATCAGACTATGTGCCGCCAGTGTGACAAAGCCGATACCGCCGCCTTCGAGCACCCGGCCAATAACAAAGAGCACATAATTATGGGTTAAGAGCTGGATAACAAGACCTGCAGTGGCCATAAGATATCCAATAGGAAATGTCCATCGGCAGGAATATTTCCGCATAATGAACCCCATCGGCACAGTCGCGACGATCAGTAGCCAGTTATTTGCTGTGGTCAGATAGCCGTAAGCTCCTTCACCGATCTGGAAGTAGTTCATAATGGCATCCTGCATTGGAATCAGCTTGAACAGGCCAAATCCCTGCACGACCGAATATACGACCAATGCTGCCAGGATCAGATTCAGTCTTGTTTTACTGTATTGCACATTTTCAGTTGTTGTTCCTGTACCCATAAATCCTCTTATCCCTTTTTAAACTTTTCCAATTCTATCATGTAGATAACCTGATGCCAACAAAAAAGTCCGCCCGATACTCAGGACAGACCTCATTTGCTAACACAATTCTCTGATCAACTTTCTACTTTTTCTTTGATATACTCTTTAACTTTGTTTTTTTCCATTTCCAGAGCAATTGCCAGCTCACCGTACAGTTTATCTTCTGCCATGCTGAAATATTTTTCGTCACTGGCAGTTACTTTCTTTCCCTCTGCCAGACGTTCCTGCTTTCTGGTGTAGATCGTCTTGATAATACTGACGAATTCTCTGCAGTCGCAGGTGCGCATGGTTTCTTTATAACATTCTTCTCTCTTTTTCTCATCCGTGATGATCAACAGCTGGATCGACGGAATCTCTCTGACTAATTTTCGTGCTTCTTTCTTAGAAATAACAGGACGCATGACTACTTTTTCATTATCGCAAGGCGTAAAAATCTTACTATTCTGCGAGTAATATGGAGACAGCGTGTAGTAATCAACTCCCTCCGGCACTCCGGTCAGATCCGGTCGTCCTATCTTTTCTACTCTACAAACTCCCGTGTTGCCGTAAACAATTAAGTCACCTACCTGAAACACAAATACCCCTCTTTCCTCAGAATTGCCTTTTATCCACACATATTATATCAAAGAGTGGCTGAAAATGTAAGCGTTTTTTCGGTTGTTATTCAATATTGGCATACATTATGAGGATGTAAACACTCATTAAATATTCTCGGTTTTCCAGCTGCGTACGACCGGTGCCAGCTGTACAAAAAGAGAGCCGCGATTTTCTTTCGTAACTTGATAATAGGAAATTGTCGGAAAATGACGGACTGAACTTAGAAAGGGGTCCTCATAGCGTGTCTTGATGACGCCAAGGAACGGATGATCATCCTTTAAGATATCAAAGATACGATTCGTATACTCCGGAACATCTTCTTCAAAAAAACCTATTTCATCTATGACAACAACTGCTTCTGCAGGAATATCAGAAAGCAGCTGCATACCCAGATTTCGAAAAACATCTGTATTGATATTACGGGTCTTTCCGGTGCATGCGCCGACATAATTATTCTCGTCATCCGGATAGGTCTCAGGTGAAACAGCCGCAGGATACATGTATACCTTTGCGCCGCCGGTTTCCGGATCGATCCGGTCATCATACATCAGGGTGCGGACGCCAAAAATCGGCAGGGAAATTTCCTTTGCAAGTTTTAAAAGCAAGGATTCTTCTCCTCTGCCGATATCTCCGCCTAATAATATTTTACGGATCTCCCTCATCTTGATCTCCCTCGTGTCAGTTCAAACCAGGAATAAAGGAAAAACCAATCGCAAACAGGATCGCTGGAAGCATATTTGCAACCGGGATCTTTTTATCCCGGATCAAATTCAGACCTACACAGAAGATCAGAACAGATCCGACCATAGAAAGATCTGCCAAAGCAAGATCGGTCATGACAGGCATGATCAGTTTTGCAAGCACCGTAACGATTCCCTGAAAAAGGAATACCGGAATCGCCGAAAAGACTGCCCCTTTGCCAAGCGTACAGGTCATAATGCAGATGGTTACCAGGTCGATAATGGCTTTCATTATTAGGATTGAATAATCATGGAACATCGCATCGTTGATCGATCCGATGATTGCCATGGCTCCGATACAGACGGTACAGGATGCTGTGATAAAAGCATCTGTAAAGCCATTATCCTGCGTGCTTTTGGTCTTTTTCTTCAGCCAGTCGCCAAAACGGGTGATCTGTTTTTCAAGATTGACCAGTTCTCCAACAATCGTCCCAAGTACCATGGCCAGGACAAGAAGCAAAGATTTTTGTGTGTCAAATGCACCATCTTTTAATGTCAGCATTTTTGCCATTGCACCAGCAACACCAATAAACATGACGCAAATACCGTTGCACATGATCAGTGTTTTCTGGATCCGTTCCGGAATCAGCTTTCCAAACAGAAGGCCGATGATCCCGCCAACGACAACAGCTGCTGTATTAATGATGGTCCCTAATCCAATCATATTTTCCTCTGGTTCTGATGATTATCCCTGATCAAGATCTGCAAAGATTCCCTCAGCAACAAACTGGCCGAGCAGATCATAGCCTAGTGGTGAAAGGTGTATGCAGTCTTTGCTAAATAGTGCTTCCCTGTCATAAAAGGTTTCAACTGCTTCCTCAAACATCTGATAGGTGTCGATCAGTCTGACGTTTTTCTTTTTTGCCACTTCCCGGATATACTGATTTGCACGGGCAAAATCATCCGTATGGATCCTGTCCGGAAACAGCGGATATGTCAGGAGATAAACGATACTGCCTGCCTTTTGCAGCGCATCGATATTTTTCTCCAACGTTCCCTTATATGGCTGATTAAAATAAAAATTATTCCCGCAAAATAAGACCACCGTGATATCCGGATCACAGGATATCCTGCGAAAACTATCCTTTGTCAGCCAGTCTCCGCTGATGCCGTCATTTACGGTACGGACAGAAGCGCCATAACCTGCTTCTTTCAGTTTCTGATTCAGATTCGTCCGGAGGCTCTGCGGATACGTCGGATCACTTTGATAGACGCTGGAAATATAGATCCCGTAATCTTCAAACAACTGGCCTCCGTCATCAAGAGAAGGATGGATCTCTCCGTTTTGAATCTGCTGTTCCAGTTCCTCTGAATTAAACTGCCCCCATGTAATAGAATCCCCAAAGCAATCGATGATGATTTCTTTTGGTTCTTCAAATAATGCGGTGACCTTTTTGATATGTTTCACGTTTCCTTTGTCGCTTTGCCCGCAGGCAGCCGTCAGTAAACATAAAAGCAGGAAAAGGAAAAGAAAGCTCCTTTTTTTCATTTATTCACTTTGTGTTCGATATTGGCATAATTCGACAACGAGGTGGCCAGAAGAGTGTCGTTTTCATCATAGACATTCGTCTGCACCACGCTCAGTCTGCGGCCGAATTTGATCACATTTGCCTTTGCGATCAGCTTTTTTGTTCCAATTGTTGGTTTCAGATAACTGATCGAGGAGCTGGCTGTAGACGGAACAAAATTATCCATTCCATTCACTGTCCTGGTTGCCAGTCCTCCGATCGTATCTGTCAAGACATACAGAAGTCCTCCATGGATCGTCCCTCGCGGATTCAGATGATGTTCCTGCACTTCGATCACTCCTTCCGCGTAGCCCTCTGCGAGTCTTCCGACCTTAATTCCGGAATAGGCCGTAAAGCCGGTTTCGCAGATTGTTGTCATTTTGGATACTTCTTCTGGTGTTGGTGTCATAGATGCCTCTTAGAATTCAAATTTATGTCTGAAGTACTCTTCCAGTTCGTCGATTTTAATTCTTTCCTGCTGCATGGTGTCACGGTCACGTACAGTCACACAACCGTCTTCTTCGGAATCGAAATCGTAAGTAATGCAGAATGGTGTTCCAATCTCATCTTCTCTGCGATATCTCTTTCCGATCGTTCCTCTGTCATCAAAATCACAGTAGTAGTACTTGGAAAGCTGTGCGTACAGTTTTTCTGCAGGTTCATTTAATTTCTTAGACAGCGGCAGTACAGCGATCTTAACCGGAGCTAAAGCCGGATGGAAGCGCATGACAGTACGGACATCGCCGCCTTCCAGTTCTTCCTCATCATAAGCGTTGCAGAGGAATGCCAAAACAACACGGTCTGCACCTAATGAAGGTTCTACAACGTAAGGAATGTATTTCTCGTTTGTTTCATCATCAAAGTACTCCATTGGCTCGCCGGAGAACGTCTGGTGCTGGGTCAGATCATAGTTGGTTCTATCTGCAATACCCCAAAGCTCGCCCCAGCCAAACGGGAATGTAAATTCGATATCGGTCGTTGCTTTTGAATAGAAAGAAAGCTCTTCTGGATCATGGTCGCGCAGACGCATTTCTTCATCTTTGATACCCAGATCCTTCAGCCATTTCACGCAGAAGCTTCTCCAGTACTCAAACCATTCCAGGTCGGTATCCGGTTTGCAGAAGAATTCCAGTTCCATCTGTTCAAATTCGCGCGTACGGAACGTAAAGTTACCAGGAGTAATTTCATTACGGAATGATTTACCAACCTGGCAAATACCGAACGGAACTTTCTTTCTTGAAGCTCTCTGCACATTTTTAAAGTTAACAAAGATTCCCTGAGCCGTTTCCGGACGCAGATAAACCACGTCTTTTGCGTCTTCGGTAACGCCCTGGAATGTTTTAAACATTAAGTTAAAATGGCGGATCGCAGTAAAATCGCTCTTTCCGCAGCTTGGGCATGGAACCTTATTGTCCGCAATAAACTGCTCCATTTTTTCATCGCTCCAGCCATCTACAGAACCTTCCAGGGTCAGATTATGCTCTGCCGCGAAATCTTCGATGACCTTATCCGCACGGAAACGCTCATGGCATTCCCTGCAGTCCATCAGCGGATCAGAGAACCCGCCGATATGGCCGGATGCTTCCCATGTTTTTGGATTCATCAGGATCGCGCAGTCTACGCCGACATTATATGGGCTTTCCTGCACGAATTTCTGCCACCAGGCTCTTTTGACATTGTTCTTCAGTTCTACGCCCAGGTTTCCGTAATCCCAGGTATTGGCTAACCCTCCGTAGATTTCAGAACCCGGGAAGATGAATCCCCTGGCTTTACACAGTGCTACGATCTTGTCCATTGTTTTTTCCATTGTAAGTATCTCCTTTTATTTATTTTCGCCGCTGGTTTATAGCAGTACCTCTGCTATCGGTTTGCGACGAATGATAGTCGGTCTATCTTACTCCACTTTCCCTATTCTTTCAAGAAAGGCTCTCCAGCATTTCCAAAGAATGAAACTTTTTATCCACCACCCGGGAAAGAAGCGTGACGGCAGTATTCGTAAATTCTTTTTCGACCTCCGGTGTGAGACGGAATGTGTATAGCTTTTCCACTGGTGTCCGTTTCACAAAGTCGATCGCATAAAGTGCCGACTGGTTCAGTTCAAAACCTCTTTTTATTGAATCGATATCCGGACAGATACCATTCACTTCCAGAATTTTTAATTCATATATACCTCGCACCAGCGAATGGCTTAAGCTCTCCAGACTTAATGCCCGCAGAGATTGATACAGCAGTTTCAGGATCTCTGTCGCATCCAATCCTTCTCTGGTAAAATAAGCAGCTATTTCCAGAAAATAAAAGCCATAATAAGACAATTCCACATCCTTGGTCAGTTCTTCAAAATAATTCGATATCCTTGCCGCGTTCACACTGTAGGAGTTTCTTCCTTCGTACAGATCGAATTCCCCAAAAGCAAAGACCCGGCTGATGGATACCAGCGGAGAAGATGGTTTCCGGGCACCTCTTGCAAAAGCAGAGATACGCCCCATAGAATCCGTCAGGATCTCCAGTCTTCTGTCATATTCTCCTATCGGCATGGAAGAAATGACCATGCCTCTGACCATTGTTGTGTTCAAGCTTTTTCTCTTTTATCGTTCTTTCTGATAACCCAGGCTCTTCAGCCAGTTGTCATTATCACGCCATTCTTTTCGGACTTTGACCCACAGTTTCAAATTGACCTTTGTTTCCGTGAGCTGTTCAATATCTTTTCGGGCCGTGCTTCCGATCTTTTTCAGCATCGATCCGCCTTTTCCGATCACGATTCCCTTATGGGAGTCTTTTTCACAAATAATTGTTGCCTCAATATCTACAATGGGCTGTTCGTAGGAGATGCCGTCCCCCATTTTGGTCCGTTTGACCCTTTCATGATACTGATCGATCACAACCGCAATTCCGTGCGGGACCTCATCATTCAGGCAGCGCAGCGCCTTTTCCCGAATGATTTCCGCCACGATCTGCTTCATCTGCTGATCTGTCAGTGTATCTTCATCATAATAAAGCGGTCCGTACGGAAGGTACTTGAAAAGCTGCTCCACCAGGACATCTACATTATCGCCTTCCTTTGCGGAGATCGGAACAATTTCCGCAAAATCAAAAACTTTCCGGTAGGCATCGATAAACCCGAGAAGATCTTCTTTCTCCACACTGTCGATCTTATTCATGACCAAAATGACCGGCAGCGGGCTTTTTTTCAGTTCCTCCAGGATATACTGTTCTCCTTTGCCGATAAACGTGCTTGGTTCCACCAGCCACATAATGCAGTCCGCATCACCGATCGATCCCAGCGCCGCATCCAGCATGTATTCCCCTAATTTGTTTTTTGCCTGATTGATCCCCGGAGTATCCAGAAAAATGATCTGTCCCCGTTCATCTGTATAAACCGTCTGTATCCGGTTTCTGGTCGTCTGCGGCTTATTGGAGGTTATGGCGATCTTCTGTCCGATGATCCGGTTCATTAAAGTAGACTTTCCCACATTCGGACGTCCGATAATAGCTACATAACCTGATTTTGTCTGTTTATTATCCATCATGATTCAAATAAATTCCGAACTGTCTGAAACAGTCCTGCATCTTCCGTGATCTTCTTTTCCCCTCCGACCACGCAGATATTGCCGCTTTCCAAAACATTACGGACCAAAGGAGCAAGACGGATAATATCTTCTTTCTGACAATGGATAATATCCTCTTTCATCTTTCGCAAGTTTTCTTCTTCTGCATCCGTCAGGTAAGCGATCATATCTCTTCCGCCTTTCCCTGCAGGGGTCAGCGGAACATCCACATTGCTCATGGTTCCGATGACATATTTTGTCATCTCTCTTTCATCTACATCAAAATTTTCAATATACTCCGGTATTCCCAGGAAAACCTGATCTGACCGCTGCAGATGAGGATCGCGATAGGTAGCAAGGGTTCCGATCCCAAGGTTCGTAAAGTTACACATGCAGCCATATGCTCCGCCCTGAACACGGATATGGAACCACAGGTAATCAAAACTCAGGATCGTCTTCAATACCTGCAGAGCGCCAAAGAACTCCGGGCCGCCTTTTCCATATCTGCCGGCTCTTGCCAGATACTGCACCTGCATGGAACTCTTAAATGCCTCGTTCTTCTGCTTAAGCATATTGTCTGTAATATGCATGTAATAGTTTCTCTTGAACGATGTCTTTTCTTTCGGGAGTTTTTCTGCAATCTTCTTAATACCTTCCTTCACCAGTTCCAGACCTTTTTTATCTCCCGTGAAACTGACAAGGACATCTTCTGCAAGGAGCTTATCCAAAACTGCCTTCATGCGCGTGATGGTCTCCTCTTTCCGCGCATCATAATTCTTTTCCAGAGAATCAATAAACCAATAAAACTCCGTTCCATTCATCCATTCCTTTGCCAGATCTGGTTTGGAAAAATAGGACATTGCTCTGGTGAGAGCGAACGCATGCCCGGCTGTATTTAAAACCATCTGAAGCCGGCTCTTTAACTCTCCGATGATCTCATAAAGACGCTCTGTATCCTCATATTTACTGTGAAAAAGAACTTCCTCAATAATCTCAAATGTTTTTGGGATATTGACATACAATGCTTTTGCAGAAAGGTCCGCTGTGATCAAAAAATGCTCCTGCTCTTTCCGGTTGGTATAAATGCCCGTATCCAGAGAGAGCCCTCCGGTATAAGTATTGATCTCATTATTTAACTTCGCATAACTGTATTGCTCCGTATCGACAAAACTGAATACGGATTTTAACAATGCAAGATAAGGAAGATCTTCCGGTTCCAATGAGCAGGCATTAAAGAAGAAGCTGAAATAGCCAATCCCGTTTGTATCATAATCATGGAAAATAACAGGAAGTCCTTCAACATCCAATGCTTCGTTTTTATATGTATCCACACTCGGATCCAGGTCTTCTCTGGTCAGAAGCGGAATGCTTTCCAATGCCTCCGGCGGATCTTCTTCTTCCTGATACTGCGCCAGTGCTTTGGTTTCATCGATCAGCTTTTTCAGTTCTGCAGAAGACAGAGAGTCTTTGAATGCCTGCAGTTTTTCGCTCACTGCCTTTTCTTTTTCTACAGTCAGACCTTTTTTCGGAGACAGGATCAGCAATGATGCATGCGGATTATCCAGCAGATACTGCTCGACCAGTTTTTCATAATAGCCGCTTTGCAGGTTTTCTCTCAGGAATTGGAATGTCTTGCTGCATTCAATATGCAGCAGCGGTTTCTGATCATCATAGAGCCAGCTTTCTAACGCATTCCCGCCATAGATCAGGCCTTTTGGATAACCGCCAAAATCTGCTTCTTTATAGCGAAACTCCAGGGAATTTAAGCTGGCGATCAAAGACTCCTGATTAAGGCCTTCCTCCACAGCTCTTTTCAGTTCTTCTTCAATAATGGTAAGGAAGCGGTCTGCTTTTTCCGGTTCAGCATTCTTAACGATGATGCTGAAGTATGGCTGGAGGATCCCGTTTTCATAGGAAGTTAGGACATCTTTTCCAATCCCTTCCTTCAGCAGCCGGTCGCGGATCGGAGCTCCCTGTGTATCAACCAGTGCATAGACGATCATCTGCATCGCGTAATACATATGGGCATCCAGATTGTCTCCACAGACCAAGTTATATGACAGATACGTATTATCTTTTTCGTCTTCCTCATCAGAAATCGCATAGTCCATTTGGATCCGTTTTCTTTCTGAGAACGGTTTCTGCATCGGAATGGCAGAATCTACAGAAAGCTTCTCATATTTTCCAAGATATGCTTCATCCAGAAAGGCCAGACGTTCTTCAACATCCATATTTCCATAAAGGAAAATATAACTATTGGACGGATGATAGTATTTACGATGGAAATCCAGAAAAGCATCATAAGTCAGATCAGGAATATAATCCGGATTGCCTCCCGATTCTACGCCATATGGAGTATCCGGGAATAAAGAATGAACGATTTCCCTCTCCAAAACACCCTCCGGAGAAGAAAAAGCCCCTTTCATCTCATTATAGACGACACCATTATATTCGATTGGATCGTCCTCTTCTTCTATCTTATAGCTCCAGCCTTCCTGTTTCAGGATCTCCGGATGATGATAAATATTCGGGTGCAGAACAGCATCCAGGTATACATCCATTAAGTTTTTGAAATCCTTATCGTTTCTGCTGGCAACCGGATAAAGTGTTTTGTCCGGATACGTCATCGCATTTAAAAAAGTATTCAAAGACCCCTTCACCAGTTCTACAAAAGGATCCTTCAGTGGGTATTTCTCACTTCCACAAAGCACGGAGTGCTCCATGATATGAGCGACGCCGGTATCATCATAAGGAGGTGTACGGAATCCGATATAAAATGTTTTGTTATCATCCTGATTAGACAGGATGAAAACACGGGCACCGCTTTTTTTATGCTGCAATAAATAAGCCTGACTGCTCAGATCATCCACATAACGGTCTAACAATACTTCATACTTATCATTCATTAAATAATCCCTCTGCATAAGCACGCGGATCAAATTTCATCAGATCATCCGCACCTTCTCCAACGCCGGTATAAAGCACCGGCACACCCAGCTCCTTCGTAATGGCAACGGCAATGCCGCCTTTCGCAGTTCCATCCATTTTTGTTAAGATCACGCCGTCCACTTTCATAATATCTTTAAACTCTCTGGCCTGAGCAAGGGCATTTTGTCCGGTTGCCGCATCCAGGATCACGATGTTCTTCCTGACGGCATCATCAAACTCCGATGCCAGGATCTTATCGATTTTGGCAAGTTCGTTCATCAAATTCTTTTTGTTGTGCAGTCTTCCTGCAGTATCACAAAGCAGAATATCTGCTTCTCTGGCTTTTGCTGCACGCGCTGCATCAAAAACAACAGCTCCCGGATCAGAGCCTTCCTTGCCGGAGATCATATAGCATCCTGTACGCTCAGACCATATTTGCAGCTGGTCAGCAGCTGCTGCACGGAATGTGTCCGCTCCAGCCAGGATCACTTTTTTCCCTTCACGGGAATATCGTTTTGCCAGTTTCCCAACGGTCGTCGTTTTCCCTACGCCATTGACGCCTATCAGGAGTACGGCACTCTTTCTCTGTTCAAAGTCATATGCATCCTCCGGCTGCTGCATGATCTCTGCTATCTTGTTGATCATGTGCTCTTTTGCCTGATCCTGCGTTTTGACATCTTTAAATAAAACATTCAGTTTCAGATTCTCAACCAGTTCTTCTGTCGCAACCGCGCCCATATCACCCATATACAGGGTCTCTTCTACTTCTTCGTAAAAGTCATCATCGATCTTCTGATCATTTTTAAATAGTTTTGCAAAAAATCCAGCCATTCTATCCTCCGTTATGCTTCTTCACTGTCAGGACGTTCCAGTGTAATTCTCCCTATCTTTCCGTTCCGGAAATTCTCCAGCAGCAGATTTGCTGTTTTCAGAAAATCTATTTCTCCACCTTTTGCCAGACATCCCCTGACAGACGCAATTGCTTCCAAAATTGCCGCCTCCGGTTTTTCCGGGTATTTCTCAAATGGAACCTCTTCCCATTGATAAAAACCTTTCAACATTCCCGGATAGTCCTCTTCCAAAAGATGGATCAGCTCCATTGCCAGTTCTTCTGTATTCAGGATCTCATCCCGGATCGCACCTGTCAGCGCCAGGTGCAGACCAACTCTCTGATCTTCAAATTTTGGCCAGAGAATGCCCGGTGTATCCAGCAGTTCCACCGTTGAACTCAGGCGTATCCATTGCTTGCCTTTTGTTACTCCAGGTTTATTACCAGTCTTGGCAGCTGCTTTTCCGGCATATGTATTAATGAAAGTGGATTTCCCAACATTAGGAATTCCCGCCACCATTGCTCTGACCGGTCTGTTTTTAATACCCCGTTTCCGGTCTCTTTCAAACTTTGCTGCGCAGGCTTGCTGCACCACCTGCGTGATCTGCTTCATATCCTTTTTATTTCTGGAATCCAAAACACAGACCGGGAGCCCTTTTTGTTCAAAGAACTGCATCCATTCTTTGCTTTTTTCCGGATCCGCCATATCAGCTTTGTTCAGAAGGACGAGACGGGCTTTATTCGCTGCCAGTTTATCGATATCCGGGTTTCTGGATGCATATGGAATGCGTGCATCTAAAAGCTCAATGACAAGATCAATGAGCTTGATATCTGCCTCCATCTGCCGTTTTGCTTTGGTCATATGACCCGGATACCACTGAAAATTCATAATAGATTATTTTAACAAAAACGGAAGGAAAGTACCACCTTTTCACCCCCGTTTTCTTAAATAATAAGAGCAGCCGGTTTGGCTGCTCTTTCTTGTCCTTTGAAAGAAATACTTATCTTAATACTTCTTTGACCTTTGCTGCTTTTCCAACACGGTCTCTCAGATAGTTCAGTTTTGCCCTGCGGACTTTACCTCTTCTGATAACTTCGATTTTCTCAACAACCGGTGAATGCAGCGGCCAGGTTTTTTCTACGCCAATACCATTGGATGTTTTTCTGACAGTAAATGTTTCTCTTGCTCCACCATTCTGTCTTTTAATAACGATTCCTTCAAAAACCTGAACTCTTTCTCTGTTACCTTCTTTGATCTTTGCAGATACTCTGACTGTATCGCCAACGCGGAATTCATCAACTTTTTCTTTCAGCTGAGCATCTTCGATCTTTTTAATAATCTCGTTCATTGTGTGACCTCCTAAATCAAAATTCGATGTTCTTAATACGTCTTCGATGCCCATAAAAGCATCTGGTAACAGAGGACCATCTGTTTCACAGCAAGTGGTAGTTTATCATAGGCAAAGCCTTATTGCAAGGGGTTTTTTACTTTTATTACTGCATTGCTTCAATGATGACCGGGATGACACCAAACATATAATAATCCCATCGCTCCACGCAGACCAGGACCAGAGTATCTCCTTCTGTCAGAGCCTGGAGCCGCTCTACCGGAATCTCCAGACCGACGATGTCCCGGTGGACGACATCCGTATATTTATAATCTTTGCACATATGCGCCGCCAGTGACACACGGAAAGAGTCGCCGCAGACGAAGAGTTTTCTCTCATTTTGCGCAGAGGAGATATACCGTTTTCCGTAATCATCAATATCATATTCCCAATCACAGTAGACTTCTGTTTCCACTGAAATATTAGGCTTGTATTCCGTAATATAGTCCGTATAAGGATCCGTATATCCTGTGATCCCCGCCAGATCTCCTCGATTAGTCTCTTCTGTACGCATCACCGCATACTTATCACTGATCGGACGTCCCAGGGCTTCATAAATCGCTTTCATTCCGATATAGGAGCCGGTTGTATTCCAATGGGTATCATATTTCCAATAAGTATCATATTGATCTTTATGAGCAGCCAGTTCACGGATCGGATAGACAAATGGTGCGCTGCAGTTCTCATGCAGATACTGTTCCAGAAGGAGCAGACGTTTCTGGTTGTTCTCAACGGTAACTGATGGGAAGAATTCCGGATAGACCTGCTCTTTATTTGGTCCTACTTCCATGACTAATTCCACACCTTTTGCATTGCAGATCTCATACAAGGTATTCAAAACTTCTGCACAATATGCCAGATCTTCTTCAGCAAGAATATTGGTCCCGGCAAAGTATTCCAGACTGGAGCTTCCGTCTCCAGCCGTAAACAGCCAGTTATCCCTGCCGTATACGATCATATGATCTTCAATATACAAAGGATAATAATCCTGTCCTTCCGGTACCTGCGGCACTCCATCCAGCAGTCCTTTTGGTTTATCAGCATCCGGAATATGTGCGTCAGGATCGACCCCTGCAGATCCCTGCGGCACTGTCGGCGGCTCTGGTTCCGGCTTTACTTCCGGCTTTTTTGCCCACTCAGGGATAAACAGTTGAGATAATTTCGGGAATATTTCCTTCCGGTAAATGGATTCATAGGATCTGGACAAGACTTTTTTCTGATTGATCAGGTCCTTTTGGAACGCATCCCCTTTGATCAGAGAATATCCTGCAGGAACAAAGATCACTATAAGCAGAAGAATGATTCCAACGATTTTTACAGCAAGAGAGCCCTTCCCTTTCTTAGCTGCCGCCTTTGTTTGCGGCTCCTTAGCAGTTGGTGTTTCTTCCTGCGATGCTTCCTCTTTAGATGTTTCTTCCTGAGAAGATTCCGGTTGTAGCTGCGGTTCTTCCGGCTGGAATTCTTCTTCTATAATGCTTTCTTCCAACTGCAGCAGTTCTTCCGGCTGCAGTTCTTCTTCCTGCTCTGGTTCTGCTTTAATCGGCTCCACTGCATCCGCAAGTTCCTCCTCTGTCACTTCTAAGACGACTACTTCCGGGAGCACCCGCTCAAATTCGATCTCTGGTTCTTCCGATTCTATTTCTGCAGTAGTTTCTTCTACCGGTTCATTCGTGTTTTCTGCTTCCACAGACTCTGGTTCTGCCGTTTCATCAACAGCAGTCTCTTCTGACTCTGATTCACCGGTTTCTTCTTCAACTGCTTCTTCAGACTCTGTTTCCACAGTTTCTTGTTCCACTTCTTCTTCAGACTCCGGTTCTGCAGTCTCTTCTGCAGCGGTTTCTTCTGATTCCGGTTCTGCAGTCTCTTCTGCTGATTCTTCAGCGGTTTCTTCAGCCACCTTTTCAGCGGTTTCATCAATCGGTGTTTCTTCTGCAGCAGACTTTGTTTCTTCCACTGCAGACTCGGTTTCTCCTGCTTCATCAGCAGCATCGGTTTCAGATACAGCCTCTGCTGCTGTACCCTCTTCTGCGGCTGCTTCTTCTGCAGCAGTTTTTTCGACAGCATCATCAGCGGCAGCCTCTGCAGCAGTCTCTAATTCTGCAGCAACAACCGCTTCTTCTGTTTCAACCGATTCCGACTGTTCTTCCGTCAGGTCGTTTTTCTCTATGATGTTGTCTTTGTTTTCTTCAAATTCCATGTATTAAAAACGTCCGTAAATAGATGGTGTATAGGATCCCTGCAGGATCATCAGAATAGACCACGCCAGAACTGCGATCTGCAGGATCAAGTCCACAGAAACAAACGGAATGGTATTCTGTATTTTTAAATAGAGTTTCTTAAACAGTCTCTGGAAGAATCCGCAGAAAAGGATTCCGCAGACAATGGCAAAGATCAGATCCACATTTAAATACCCGATCACTGTCAGATGCTGCGC
>JAFWLF010000141.1:0-9351 GCA_017511185.1 Lachnospiraceae bacterium
AGAAACAAACGGAATGGTATTCTGTATTTTTAAATAGAGTTTCTTAAACAGTCTCTGGAAGAATCCGCAGAAAAGGATTCCGCAGACAATGGCAAAGATCAGATCCACATTTAAATACCCGATCACTGTCAGATGCTGCGCGGAAGAAGTAAAGCTGAACAGTTCTTTAAAATAGATCAATGCCTGCGGCAGATCAGCTGCGCGGAAGAACACCCAGCCAAGCATGACAACGATCATACAGTAGATCCAGTTAAGGATCTTGACCGGGTTTTTATCCAGCCATTTTCCAAGGAACAAACGTTCCAGAATACTGAACAGGGCGAAAATCAGGCCCCAGATAATAAAGGTGATGTCGGCGCCATGCCAGACACCGGTCACAAGAAAGACCACGAAAAGGTTGAAACAGATTCTTCCCAGATTGACGCGCGATCCTCCAAGTGGAATATAAATATAATCCCGGAACCAGCTTCCTAAAGACATATGCCATCTTCTCCAGAATTCCCGGATAGAAAGGCTGGTATAAGGATAATCAAAGTTTTCTTTGATCTGCAGGCCGAACATTTTGCCGATGCCGACCGCCATATCCGAATAGCCGGAAAAATCAAAATAGATCTGTAAGGTATAAAGAAGCAGACCAAACCAGGCCACCGGCGTTCCAATCCCCTGCGGCTGTTCCCAGATCTTGTCGCAGACCTCTGCAACCGTATTGGCTATGATGATCTTTTTTCCAAGTCCGTAGCAGAAGCGCTTCAGGCCTGCAGCAAAATCCGCTGCATGGATGGTCTCTGTAAAAGATCTCTCTTTTCCGACGATCTGTGCGCCAAAATCATCATACCGCAGGATCGGGCCCTGACTCATTTGTCCGAAGAATGTTGTGAACAGGGCGTAATTTAAGAGGTTTTTATCCGCCTGCACCTTACCCCTGGATACATCAACAAGATGAGAGATAGACTGGAAGATCACAAAGGAAAATGCCAGAGGCATGATAATGGATCTTCCGCTGAATAATCCAAAATATTTATAGAAGGCCAGCCATTCCACATTTATGATGATCATCACGACCAGCAGAGCGGTCCTTCCGATGACCCGTTCCCTAGATGCAAATGCACCTATTCCGAGTCCGCCAAAATAATTGATCAGGATCAGAACGGCCAGAACGATCAGACCTTTCCATCCTGCCAGATAATAAAAATATAAACTGAACGCAAGGAGAATAACCTTGCAGACAATATCTCTTGCTTTGCTTCTTAAGACCCATTTCGCCAGATAAAAAAGTATCAGGCAGGCCGGAAGAAACATCCATATAAAATTAGTTGAAGCAAATTCCATATATGATTAAGATTCCTGTTTTGAATCGATTAAAAACTCTGCTAAAACCTGGTTGCTGACATCGATCCCTTTTTGCGTCAGCCTGATGGCGTCTTCTGCAAATTCGATCATGCCTTGATCATACAGATCATCCAGAACAGGACCGTAAACCAGGTCGATATCTCTATGAAATGTATTTACAAAATCTGTCCGTGTAATCCCTTGTGTCAGACGGAGTCCTAAAAACATATATTCCTCCATCTGCTCTTTTACAGTGAGCTTCTGCTCTTCTTCATGCACGTTTTCCGGATCTTGTATATAAGCGTTCAGATCATCTGTATTCTTCCATCGCACATTTGCGACCATACTGGATGCATGAAGTCCAAGCCCCAAATAGTTTTCCCGTTTCCAATACCCGATATTATGGCTGCAGGCAAAACCCGGCACAGCAAAATTGGATATTTCATATCGTTTGTAACCGGACTTTTCCAGCATATCACGGGTAAAATAATAGATATCTCGTTCTTCTTCCTCTGAAGGAAGCATCTTTACGGATCCATCCGGCAGAAAGATCCCATCTCTTTCCTCTCCCGAAATGGTCTTTCCTTTCTTCAGCCACTTTTGAAAATCCGTACCATCTTCAATGATCAGCGAGTAGGCGCTGATATGCTCCGGATGCCAGGTTCCAACCTGTCCAAGTGTCATTTGCCAGCTAGTCATGGTTTGACCTGGAATTGCCTGCATAAGGTCTACATTGATATTATCAAATCCGGCTTCGCGGGCATCTTCAAAGCTTCTGACAAAGTCTTCATATGTGTGGATCCTGCCGAGCGTACGAAGTTCCTCGTCGATCGCGGACTGCAGTCCAAAACTGATACGGTTGATACCGGCTTTTTTATACGCGGAAAAATCAGCCTTGCTGACTGTCCCTGGATTACATTCGATAGAAAACTCCGTTGTCGGTCTGATCTTTTTCTGCAGAAACAGTCCTTTGTGTCTTTCCTTTGTATTAACGATGTTGAAATTCCGGAACAGGCTATCAGTGATCTTTTGGATCTGATCAGCCGGAAGTATCGAAGGAGTTCCTCCACCAATATAGACGGAAGAGATTACATAATCCGAATACTTCTCTCTGCAGGATTCTATTTCCCTGCAAAGAGCATCCACATAACTTGCGAACTGCTCTTCACAATTTGCAAAAGAGACGAAATCACAATAGCGGCATTTCTGCACGCAAAAGGGAATATGAATATATAATTCCAGTTTTTTCATGGACCGATTTTTCCTGTCAACACCGTATCTAAGATAGTATAACACCTCACGCTGCAGATTTGAATCTTTATTTTCCGTATTTTGGCCCATACTGCAAAAACTTCAGTATGGGCCAATCATTCAATCATATTTTATCGGGAAAAACTCTGTCTTTACAGAAGAGGCTCCATCTCCAGTACCGGATGACCAACTCCTGCAAGGTATTCCATTAACTCTCCCGGATCTCCCGGATCATTCATCACGGTCTCATCTGCGATCATATCCGTGAAGTTCTCAATTCCATATAATTCCTGCGCAGTCTTATCCAGTTTGGTACGAACGACTTCTTTTAAAGCCTTTGGCATCCATACGATCCTTGCGCTGCCGCCTTCTGCTTTCAGGAATTTTTTGGATGCGATAAAGTGTTTGCCATGTCCCATGTAGCCAGGTGTCTGAACGCCGCCGCCTGTCATGGAAGCCATTTCAGAGAACGTCATACCCAGAGGTGTCATGCCTGTATGCTCCCTGTTAACGATTGCAAACCCGCTTGTCATCGGTTCGATGCCACAAATACATTCGAAGCAGCCGCAGCTTGTCATTGGGTCTTCCAAAATGGAATATAAGGTTACCTGTTCAAGAGCACCATGAGAGTACTCACGAACAGCTTCGTTAACATCTTCATAAGCACCAAGGTTTTCGTTGATCGGATGTTCCTTGGTTACGATCTGGCAAGGACCGGTCGGATCCAATTCATTGGTTGCCTTTGCATCCAGCCAGGAAACAGCTCCGCAAAGACCAAGACGCTCTGGTGTGACGATACAGACGTGAGACGGTGAGAATGCCTGGCAGAGAATGCAGGTGTAGAACTTGTCAACACTTTCATCTGTAAGGTTAGCCAGACGCTCATCTCTCTTGTCATAAATCTCATTTGCAACTGCACGAAGTTCCTTACACTTCTCCGGATCTGTATAAATTGTCACCTGGCATTTATCTACAACCTTTTCATATTCACTTTTCACTTTTGCATAAAGGATCTCTCCGTAATGCTTCATACGGAATCCTTTTTCAAACGCATCTTTATTGATACGAACACGAATAATGTCACGCTGTCCGGTATGCATGATTCCTTCTGCCTTATTGATGAATTCATGGAATTTCCGCTCAAATACCGGTTCAAAATCAGCCTGCAGACCTTTTCCGGCGACCTCAACCAGAACACCGAGATTCATAACTGAACCAACTTCTACTTCATCAATATCCGGTCCGACTACTTCGATCTTATGGTCTTCCACTTCACTCAGGTCACGGCTGCGAACGAGTTCGAATCCATCGACTTTGGAGGTATCAAAATCGACCTGCATATCCTTCTTACGAACGATCTCTCCTTCAAATGCAGAAGAATACGCCAGCGGAATGTCAATATTTGTGACCTTAATCTTAATATCTCTTGCCTCCAGAGATGTCTCGATGAAATCATCCACATTTTCCTGAATGATCAGGGACTTTGGAACGCGCCACATATTCTCTGTATCATTAGTGATAACAGGGAATCCCAGTGCGATTGCTCCGCCTCCGCATGCAACGGTCATATCTCTGACTGGTTTAAAAGCGTTGACAAAAGCACGAAGTCTGACAAAGGTATACTCCTGGAATCCATCCCAATCACCCGGTTCAATCGCACCAAAGATCATAGCTGCACGATCGCAGAAGGATATGATGTGTGAAACTGTCCAGATATCCTGTCCGACTGCCACTACACGGACCGGGAATCCCATATTGATTCCCATACGTTCCGCCTGATCTATGATCTTACCGATCAGGAATACGAAGATACCGCGTGACTGATAGCCCTTGATCAGCTCAGCAGCCTGCTCATCTGTCGGCGCCTCATCAATAATAACTACAAACCCAGGAATATCTCCGGTGACCAGCGGCACACCCAGTTCACGGACTTCCGCATCGCTGAAATGACCGTGATATTTGGTTCCCTCATATGGAGTTGGTGTCTCCACATACTTGCAGACTTCAATCAGTTCCGCGGACATTGCAGTCGCGATACCAGCATTGAAGATGGCATCTGTGGACTGTCTGCGTTTGATCATATCCTGGATCACTTCCAGCGCATCCCTAAGATCAGATACTTTAGAGATCCTGGTTCCTTTATAAGCCAGATTAACTGCACAGTTATACGCTGTTTCCGGCAGCTGTACCGGTGTATCCGGACCGCATTTTGTTTCGATCTCATCAATGCTCCGCTCCGCACGGATCATCATTTCGGATGCACCATCTAAAACTCTGTCAAATAATTTTTTCATTTTATTTCTCCATTTCGGCTTTGATCTGTCTGATTTCTTCTACTGCCTGTGCGCTGACATCATATGGGGAAAGACCACTTCTGTCCGCGTCTATCACTTCACTGTTATATGTGATATATCCAAGGATCACATCTTTTGGAATCCTGCTTTCAATAAAGGCTTTGTCGTCTTCGCTGCGGATCTTGTTTCCGACAACATTTACTTTTGTGACGCCTATATCTGCTGCCAGCTGCTTTACCTTTTCATAAGTCTGAATACTTCTGGCTCCCGGTTCCACAACGACGATAAACTGATCCATGATGCTGGCGGTTCCGCGTCCCAGATGCTCCAGACCTGCCTCCATGTCCATGATGACCACATCATCTTTTCTAAGGACAAGACTGGAAAGAATGGCTTTGAGCATGACATGCTCCGGACAGACGCACCCGCTGCCGCCTGTTTCAACAGTCCCCATGACCAGAAGTTTTACACCATTGATCTCTTTTGCATATGTGTCCGGGATATCGGAGACTTGCGGGTTCAGTTTATAGAATTTATTATCCGCACTGGCCCCCGTCCTCTCTTCCACAAGTTTTCTCATTTTGGAGATCGGAGTAATGGCATTCACTTCTTCTTCCGTAAAGCCAAGTGCCAGTCCAAGATTGGCATCCGGATCTACATCAGCCGCCAGTACGCATCGGCCTTCCTGCGCATATAATCTTGCAAGAGTGCTGGCCAGGGTCGTTTTCCCGACGCCGCCTTTTCCTGTAATTGCTACTTTCATGATCAGATTCCTAATGCTTCTCTTTTCTCTTCAATATGCTCGATCATCATTGTGGTCAGCATATCGATATCATTATTTACAATAAAGTTCGCACCTACCCAGTCTTTGATACCACTCTGTAAAAATCCTCTGACCTGATCTGATCCCTTGGTATACGGATCAACACCCAGGAATGTATCAATACCGGTAGCAACGACATAGTTTCCGATAGACACTGCCTTTTCACTCATCCACTCAGGAGCACATCCGACCAGAGGGATCTCCGAGATCTCAATACCCCAGTCTTTTGCAATATCAGATGCCAGGACCATCATACGGGAAATATCCACGCAGGAACCCATATGCAGAACCGGCGGGATATCGACCAGTCGGCAGACTCTCTTTAAACCTTCGCCGCAATACTTGGCTGCTTCTTTATCCATTAAGCCGACCTTGGCAGCTGCCTGTGCCGAGCATCCGGAAACCACGACTAAAATGTCATTTTCCAGAAGCCGTTTCATCAGATCTACATGGAAGGAGTCCGGCCTGATCTTCGGGTTGTTACAGCCAACCATGGCGACCGCACCGCGAATGACGCCGGATTTCACTGCATCAACCAGAGGTTTCATGGTGCCCAGTTCATCCACATGGGAATTTGTAACACCGTCCAGGCATTTTTTGATTGCTTCCACGGAATAACCAACCGTTGCCTTTGATTTCTGTTTCGGGATATTGACCAGCTCCGGATTGCGGTTCTTAAAGTTCATGATCGCAAGACGGATGATCTTTTTCGCATTCTCTCCCGCATTCGCCTCATCGAACTCGATAAACTCGGAATCCGGTATCTTTGCGATATGGGAGGTCGTGATAAACTTGGTATGGAAACATTTGGAAAGAGGTCCCAATGCCGGGAAGATACACTGCACATCTACAACAATGGCTTCACATGCACCGGTCAATACAACATTCTCCTGTGCCAGGAAGTTTCCTGCCATCGGGATCCCGTGACGCATTGCTACCTCATTGGAAGTACAGCATACGCCCGCGATATTGATGCCCTTCGCGCCCTGCTCTTTAGCCAGTGCGATCATTTCCGGATCATTCGCATAGAAAACGATCATTTCAGAAAGCGACGGATCGTGTCCATGAACGATGATATTGACCATATCTTCTTCCATGACACCGATGTTTGCTTCGGTATCAATCGGTTTCGGCGTTCCGAAAAGAATATCGGAAAACTCCGTTCCCATCATGGAACCGCCCCATCCATCAGAAAGACCTGCACGCAGAGCCTGACGGACCAGCGCCTCCGGATCAGAAGAACAGCCCATATGTGTCATGTGCATAGACTGGGAGACTTCCCTGTCGATCGCACGCGGTGAGATATCCTGTGATTCCCAGATCTGCTGGCGTAATAACGGCGCACGTTTTAAAAAGCGTTGTGTGCCAAACGGCTTTCCATATTCATTCAGACCTGCCAGAGCGACATCATGGGCGACGTCATAAATATCTCTGCCTTCTGTTTCAATCTCCCATTCTTTCGCAATGCGCAGGAGCTTCTCCTCATCCTTAACTTTGTAATCACTCTCCGGAGATGATTTGTAAAGGGTATGTGCAATGCTTCTGCCGTGATCGGAATGAGTAGCCGCTCCGCCTGCTGTAAAACGCAGATAGTTTCTGGCAACGATTCCGTGCACGTCACACCCGCAGATACCACGCGGCGCTTTTTTGGAGATCCTGCACGGACCCATGGAACAAATACGACAGCATGTTCCGGACTCACCAAACCCGCAGTGCGGCGTTTGATTTCTAACGCGCTGCTGCCAGGTATCGGCCCCTACCTTTTCCGCTGTTTTTAAGAGTTCTTCGGTTGCTGCGATGACTTCCTCTGATGGAATGACTCCTTCCCAACTCAACTTATGTTCCTCCTGTTCTTTTTATAAAAAACACTTCTTGTTATTTTTTTAACGATTCAATAGTACCTTATCACCTCTTTCCTTTTTTGTATTGTTTTAACGGTTTATTTTTGGTAATATTTTTCAATTTGTTTGTATTTTTTAAAGTACATATCCCCGCCTGGGGATATACATATTTTCAAAAAAAGCTTTTACTGCAATAAAAAAGCGGAGAAACCGCAGTTCTCCGCTTTTTGAAAAATATTTATATTTCTATCGGTCATCCAATTTCAGCACAGACATAAATGCCTTCTGCGGGATCTCCACATTGCCGATCTGCCGCATCCGTTTTTTGCCTTCCTTCTGCTTTTCCAAAAGTTTTCTCTTCCGGGTGATATCTCCACCGTAACACTTTGCAAGCACATCCTTACGCAATGCCTTAACGGTCTCTCTGGCAATGATCTTGCTGCCGATTGCTGCCTGGATTGGGATCTCGAACAGATGCCTCGGAATCTCCTCTTTCAGTTTTTCACACATCTTGCGCCCGCGCTCATAAGCAGAATCCGCATGAACAATAAAGGACAATGCATCCACTTCTTCCCGGTTGATCAGGATGTCCAGCTTGACCAGCTTGCTCCTCTCATATCCTTTCAATTCATAATCCAGTGAAGCATATCCCCTGGATCTTGATTTTAACGCATCGAAGAAGTCATAAATGATCTCGTTGAGCGGAAGGTCATAACGCAGGATTGCGCGGTTTGCCTCAATGTACTCAATCTCTTTATAGACACCTCGTCTTTCCTGACAAAGCTCCATGATCGGTCCGATATAGTCCGATGTGACCATGATCTCGGCCTCTACCATCGGTTCTTCCATATATTCGATCTCAGAAGGATCCGGCAGATTAGTAGGATTTGTCAGATCGATCATCGTTCCGTCTGTTTTCATAACCTTATAAATAACGGACGGAGCTGTCGTGACCAGATCCAGATTATACTCTCTCTCCAGGCGCTCCTCGATGATTTCCAGATGAAGAAGACCTAAGAAACCGCAGCGGAATCCAAATCCTAACGCAACTGAAGTTTCCGGTTCATAGTTCAACGAAGCGTCATTTAATTTCAGTTTTTCCAAAGCATCCCGCAGATCTTCGTAATGCGCACCATCCGCAGGATACATGCCGCAGTATACCATCGACTGCACTTTCTTATAACCCGGAAGCGGCTCGCTGCAAGGACGCTGCGCATCCGTTACTGTATCACCGACCATGGTATCACGGACGTTCTTAATAGATGCGGTAAAGTAGCCGACCATGCCTGCGGTCAGTTCATCGCAAGGGATAAACTTGCCTGCGCCAAAATAGCCGACTTCTACCACGTTTGCCTCAGCACCGGTTGCCATCATTTTAACGGTCGTCCCAACTTTGATCGTGCCTTCCCGCACGCGGATAAAGACGATCACGCCTTTATAGGAATCATAGATGGAATCAAAGATCAATGCCTGCAAAGGTGCTGTCGGATCACCCTGTGGAGCCGGGATCCTTTCCACAATTGCTTCCAGGACCTGTTCAATGTTGATATCATTCTTGGCTGAGATCAGCGGCGCATCATGTGCCTCCAGCCCAATGACATCTTCAATCTCTTCAATCACACGCTCCGGCTCTGCACTCGGCAGATCGATCTTATTTATGACCGGGATCACTTCCAGATCGTGATCAATAGCCATATAGACATTCACCAGGGTCTGTGCTTCGATTCCCTGTGCAGCATCAACGACCAGAACGGCTCCGTCACAAGCAGCAGAGACCGGGAAACCTCATAGTTGAAGTCTACATGTCCAGGAG
>JAFWLF010000142.1:0-5967 GCA_017511185.1 Lachnospiraceae bacterium
CATAAAAGGCAGAGGCATATGAACAAAACAAAACCAGAATTCAGAATAAACTTCAAAAATCCAAGGGAAACATTCCATCCGGGAGACAAGATCACAATCTATGGATGGCAGGACGGAAAGAATGGAATCATGGACAGCGGTTTGATTGAGAGGCAGGCAACTGTAATAAAAGCATATCCCAAATTCCTGCATGTGAGATACAAGAACGGTTTAGAAGGAACTTGGAACTATTGGAACCTGAAATACGCTCTCAACAAAAAGATTGTACCTGACTACTATTATTCACGAGCACAGCCAAAAGAAGCGATATAGAAAGGGCAGAGGGATGAATATGCCGCAGAATAGGACGAGAGCGTTTCTGGAAGATAACATGACCGATGGGATGATACCGGTAAATATTGATATCACAAAGCACGGAGACAGGATCCATATCAGGATAAGCAATAAAGGCGTTTCGATGACACTCATGTTCGACACATCCGATCTTGACCGGGTGTTAGATGGTGATGACGGGAGATAACTCACAAAATGGCGAAGACACAAGATGCATCCGCTCGAAAGCGGAAGATAACCACCAAGGAGTATCTGCAGCAGATATATCATATCGACCAGAAGATCAGACGGCTGCAGCGCAGGCGTGAGGACCTGCGGCGGGATATGTACAGCATCGGCAGTCCGTCAGGGAAGATGGATGCGGATAAGGTACAGACTTCAACGAGCGGGGATGCTATGCTGCGATTGATATCAAAGATAGATCTGATTGAGCATGACATTGTCAGAGAGATGACACTGCTGGAGGATACAAAATGCAGGATCATCAGGCAGATCGAGGCGTTAAGCGATGACCGGTATAAGACGCTTCTGACAGAGAGGTATGTGTTCTTTGATACATGGGAGCAGATAGCAACGAGCATGGGTTATCAGCTGAAGTGGGTATACGACCTGCACGGACAGGCGCTCATCGCATTTGCGGCAATATGGGAAAAGTAGGGGAGTGAAACAGGAAAGTTTTCATGTTATGCTACAACAGAGTCAAGGCATGAGAAAACGATGAGTTGTCTATGCTCTTCATAACGTTATCTCCTTTCTGTAAAAGGCAGCGCAACAGTAGTTCGCTGCCTTTTGTGTTGCAGAAAAAAGGGGGGACGGGGGTGCGTCTGGCGCGGAAGGGCAGAGGGATTTGCAGAGGGGATAGGTACGGCCGGAGCCCCGACGGAATCAACACGGGGACGGGATACGCATAAAAACAAATGCGAGGTTACTGTCGATCAATGGCAGCGTTGGATCCGGGATGAAGCTGGTTAATTTATTCGGGGTGCACGGGTCTGAAGCTGCAGAGGAATGCATCCCATACAAACCAAAGGAGATCATATGGCACGAGCAGGACGCTGGCCATACGTCAGAAGATTGGCATGGGACAGAGACCGAAAGAGCAGGGCGGTGTGCCACATCTGCGGACAGCCAATAGATTATTTCTTGCAGCCTTCAAGCTGCGATGATGCTTATGAGCCGGACCATGTTGTTCCGGTTGCCAAGCGGCCGGATTTAGAATTGGATTTAAACAATATTAAAGCATCACATCGTCGGTGCAATCGATCACGAGGCGATGGAACGAACGGAGAAAATATCATCGGGATGCAGAGCAGGATCTGGTAACCGGGGACACGGGAGGGGCCAACGAATCTTCCGGAAAGGCCGCCCGGCCGAGACCAACGGCGCGCAGTAAGATCTCCCCCCGATGATATAGATTTTTTTATAAAAAAGAGGAAGGGATTTTATGGCAGGAAAACGCGGAGATGGCTTCCAGAAGGCTCCGGAGACGCTGCGGAAGGCCATTTTATCCATGAAGCGAAAAATCGACAAAAATCGAGTCGAATTCCAGAGCGCACCACTGACTTATGAGGCCGAGATGGGAGACGGGAGAGTGATCCAGCGCGGGAACCCGTTCGTGCAGGAATACAGAGCGCTGGTCAAAGACTACGCAGCAGCGATCAAGACATACAAGGAGTTAACCGGGAGCCAGGATGCTGCAGAGGCGGATCCACTGGATGACATCCGGTCCAGGTTCAGGGTTGCAAAATGATGGGCAAAACCGTTCCGAGAATCTACACGCCTCCACTCAGGCCGTTGACGGAAGAAACGTCGCTGGGGTTAGCTTGCATCGAGTATGCAAGAACCGTATTGAAGAAAAATCTGTACCCATGGCAGGAGTGGGCGCTGATCCATGCCCTGGAAATCATAGGAGACCTTGATGGAGGTTGGAAATTCCGCTTCCGGACGGTTCTCTTTTTGATTTCAAGACAGAATGGGAAAACGGTCCTGTCGGAAGTGATCGCATCGTTCTTTCTCAATGTCCTCATGGTGGACTCGGTTTTTGGCACATCGCTCAGCCTGGACAAAGCAGAGGAAGTGTGGGAAGCGGTAGTACTGGATCAGGAGACGATCCCGTCACTGCAAAGAGATTTGAAACGGGTCGGCCGCACAAATGGATCCAAGAAATTAGCGCTGACAGGTCTCCGGCAGTACAAGGTAGGTGCGCCGACAAGAAGGGCAGGCCGTGGCGACTCAAATGATCTTGTCATGCTTGACGAAGTACGTGAGCAGAGGGATTGGGAAACATGGGCCGCGTCTGTAGCATCGACCAACGCAAAACCGAACGGACTCGTCGTATGCTTCTCCAATGCAGGCGATCCGGACAGTGTGGTGCTGCGCCAGCTCCGGGAGCAGGCGATAGCAGTTATCGAAGGAACAACAGCAGGCGAATACGGGGGAGACGTTGACGCGATGACGCTGGGGCTCTTCGAATGGTCTGCAGAGGACGGAGCGGCAACGGACGATATGGAACAATTGGCCCAGGCAAATCCGGCGCTCGGATACGGGTACCTGACAGAGAGGGCACTGTTGTCGAACCGGCAGACATTTCCGGAGGCTAAATTCCGTTCGGAATGTATGTGCCAACAGGTGGAAACAATCCTTCCGCAGCCATTCCCGGATGGTGCATGGGACGGCGGAGTTGATCCGGAGTCAAGGATCATGCCGGAAGCGGAGTTGTATTTCGGGATAGATCTGAGCAGTGACCGCAGATGGACATCGATCGGTGTATGTGGGATGAGAGAAGACGGCCAATGGCATATCGAGGTCGTTGCCCGCAGGATTGGGACAGAATGGGCGATCGAATGGTTCAGAGCGAGGGCGATGAAAGGGAAAATGAAACTTGCCTTCCAGGGCCGGGGTGCGCCTGTAAGTGGACTGGCAGAACAGATCTGCACGATTGACGGAATTGAAAGGATATCCATCGAAGGACCGGAATTGCCGGCAGGATGGGGGCGGTTTTGGGATGGCATAGCAGCATCCACGCCGGCTGAACCGGGAGAACCGCAAAGGGGCGGAGTAAGGATATTCCATTTGCCACAGCCTGTCATGGACTCTCCGGCCAAGACGATGCAAATCAGGCAGATGGGAGGAGGGACGGAGGTACCGGACCGAGTAAAAAGCCCGGATGACATAGCGCCGCTTTTTGCCTGCATAATGGCATTTTCGGCAGCAACAAGGATAAGCAAAGACAATAGCAAGATTTACGAATCAGCGTACGCACAAGGTGCATCGCTGATTTTTTGTTAAGGAGGAGGGCGTGAAATGCCGAAGATAGCCCAGCGGTTGCGCGATCTATTCGGGCGCACGACCGTACATGTGAGCATAACGCCGGAGGAAAACCCGTGGGTGGAAGGACTGAGCGCGCGCCAGCTGTACGCGACGCAGGAAAACTTATATGCAGTAGTGTCGTTTTTGTCAGACTCTATTGCACAGCTGCCGCTCAAGGTCTACACACGCGACGGAGAATTCAGGCGGAGAAGAGACCGCGAAAGCGCAGCCGCAAAACTCTTGTATAAGCCGAACAACGATCAGACAGCATACGACTTCTGGGATGCGGTCCTGACTGAGTATTTCCTGATGGGAGTATCAACAATTTGGGTACTGCCTGATACAGAAAGCGAAAGCGGGTATCAAATGAGGCTGATCCCGAAGGAATGGATCATTGACACGGAAAGAAGTACAAATTACGCGCCGGACACGATCAAAGTAATGACGAACGGAACAGGGACATATGTCAATATTCCGCGGACGGAATTTGTCCAGTTCCGGAGATATTCGCCGGGGAACCCGGGCGGATACCAGTCACCGATCGCAGCGCTCCGGCAGACACTGAGCGAACAGATCCAGGCCGGGAAGTTTAGAACGGAGATCTGGTCATCCTCCGGACGATTTAACGCATATCTGACACGGCCGGCGAACGTGCAGCCGTGGACAGACGAACAGAGGATGGCATTCGTGACGGCATTCCGGGAAGGTTGGGGAAAAGGCGGAGGAAACCGGGGAAAAATCCCGTTGCTGGAAGACGGCATGGAGATAAAGCCATATTCCTTCAATGCGAAAGAGAGCCAGTTTGCCGAAACAAAGCAGCTGAGCAGAGAGGACGTGGCAGCGGCTTACCACATCAATCCATCTCTGATATGGCACACGACGACACAGACATATGCAAGTGCCAAGGACAATGCCAGGGCACTGTATGCAGATTGCCTGGGGCCGGTGCTGCAGATGCTGCAGCAGAGGATCAACAGCTTCCTGCTGCCGATGGTCGGAGCGGACGAAAATACCTATGTCGAATTCGACCTGACAGAGAAGCTGAAAGGATCATTCGAGGAAAGAGCGTCCATTATCCAGGCATCCGTAGGAGGCCCGTGGATGACAAGGAACGAAGCACGTGCAGACAACAACCTGCCGCCTGTTGACGGTGGTGATGAGCTGATCATACCGCTCAATGTCGTAGAAGGCGGGCAGGCTTCCCCACAGGACACCCACATGAACCAGAATGCAGGTGAACCTGAGGTAAAACTGATCATTCCGTCACACCGAAAGGACAGCGAGAACACCATCCGCATCAAAGGCAAGTCGAACGACGAGGAAGACGAAGAGGTTGCGGAAGTCCTGCGGAAGTTCTTTAAGAGGCAGGCAAATTCAGTGCTCCCGAAACTCGGAGCAAAATCCGCTGAATGGTGGGATGAAGACCGATGGAACAAAGAGCTGGCAGATGACCTGCTCCCGCTCATCGAGAAGATAGCTGACAAACACGGAATGAGCACCGCTGACGTACTTGGTACGGATTACGGCAAAGAGATAACCCGCAACTATCTGCGGAAACTCACCGAGGGCCGTGCAAAAGCAATAAACGTCTCCACACTCGAGAAGCTGGAGGACGCACTCGAGGACGAAGAGACCGAACCGGCAGAGGTGTTCGAAAAGCGTGAAGGCAAAGACGCTGACATCTTCGGACAGGCGCTCGCCACTGCCGTTGCAAACTGGGCAACCATCGAGGCCGTCCATCAGGCACAAAGTCAGGGATATGAACGGAAGGTCGAAAAGGAATGGGTCACCGGACCGAATGCCAGGGATACACACATTGCAATGAACGGGCAGAGGGTAGGCATTGACGACATTTTCAGCAACGGAGCCAGATGGCCCGGAGACGATAACTTGTCACCTGCGGAAAGTTGTGGGTGCAACTGTAGTACCGAAGTAATCATTACGGAGGGTTAATCATGGAGCATAAATATAAAGATTTCGCTCTGCGCAAGTCCGCAGACGATACGGAAAAAGACACCGGAACGATCTCCGGCTACTTTTCCACATATGACCGCATTCCGGACAGCTATGGCGATGTTATAGCACCGGGAGCATTTACCGACACCATCAAAGCCAGAGAAGAGAGCGGACATCCGTTCCCGCTTTGCTGGAACCACGACCTCGACCAGATTATCGGCAAGGTCGACTCAATCGAAGACACTGAAAAGGGCCCGCTGATGACAGCGAGCTTTTTTGATACCCCGCTGGCACAGGAGAAACGGGAAATCGTGAAGAGCGGAGTCGTTTACCAGTTCAGCTTTGCTTATGACGTGCAGGGGTGGGAGA
>JAFWLF010000143.1:0-4170 GCA_017511185.1 Lachnospiraceae bacterium
AAGAACAGTCTCAGGAAGGGGGTCTAGAATATGCTGTGGTTAGAACATGTATCCAAGACCTTTAATACTGGAACGATCAATGAGCGAAAAGCTTTGATCGATGCCCAGCTGCATATTGCCCCAGGTGAATTTGTCACGGTGATCGGCGGGAATGGTGCAGGAAAATCGACCATCCTGAATGCAATCGCCGGGACCTGGCCAATCGATGATGGCGCCATTATCCTGGACGGGATCAATGTGACTGGACTTCCGGAACACAAACGTGCTCCTTTTATTGGCCGTGTTTTTCAGGATCCGAAAATGGGTACGGCGGCTGATATGCAGATTGAGGAGAATCTGGCACTTGCCCGGAGAAGAGGGCAGAAGCGCGGTCTTAAATGGGGCGTGACAAAAGCTGAACGTGAAGAGTTTAAAGAAAAACTGGCTATTCTTGGCCTTGGTCTGGAAGACCGTATGACTTCCAAAGTCGGACTTTTGTCCGGAGGACAGAGGCAGGCACTGACGCTTCTAATGGCAGCTTTAATGAAACCAAAGCTGCTGCTTCTGGATGAGCATACGGCAGCCCTTGACCCTGCAACAGCAGCAAAAGTCCTGCAGACGACAGATCATTTAATAGAAGAAAACCAGTTAACGACGCTGATGATCACCCACAATATGAAAGATGCGATCGAACACGGAAACCGGCTGATCATGATGAATGAAGGCAGGATCATCTACGATGTTTCTGGCGAAGAGAAACAGAAACTGACACGTGAAGACCTTTTACAGAAGTTTTCCGATATCCTGTAGAATTCAGGAGCTTTCCTTATTGCAGGAAAAAGGGGTGTACCGAAGCCTCCGCTATAGTCGGTTCGGTACACCCACTTTTATCCTGCGGGGAAAGCTCCTTAAAACATACAGGTTTCCGGTCAAGAAACTGCTTGCAATAAGAAAAAGCGCGTGTTAAAATACTGACTCGTGATAATATTCCTTGTTTCCCACACAGATGGGGAGCCAGAGACCAAAAGGAGGTGCGAGAAATGAACAAATACGAAATAGCAGTTGTTCTGAGTGCTAAACTCGAAGATGAAGAACGCGCCGCAATTATCGAAAGAATCAAAGGCCTTGTTGAAAGATTTGGAGGCAATGTGACATCTGTCGATGATTGGGGTAAGAAAAGACTTGCTTACGAAATTCAGAAAATGAACGAAGCGTACTATTACTTCATCTACTTCGAGAGTGAGAACACCGATTGTCCAAACGAAATGGAACAGCAGCTTCGGATCATGGACGGTGTGATCAGATATTTGGTAGTTCGTGAAGACGAAGAGTAACTATCAATGGCACGGAACGCTCGTACAAAAAAGGAGTTACAATGAATAAAGTAATACTTATGGGACGCCTGACACGGGATCCGGAAATAAGATACGCACAGGATAATTCATTGCCGGTTGCCAGATTCACTTTAGCTGTTGACCGTCGCTTTAAACGTGACAACAGTCAGCAGACAGCAGATTTTATTTCCTGCGTTGCATTCGGCAAGACCGCTGAATTTTTTGAGAAGTATATGAAGCAGGGAACGAAAGTCTGTCTGGAAGGACGGATCCAGACCAATTCCTACACCAAACAGGATGGATCCAAGGCATATTCAACGGATGTTGTTGTAGAGAATGTGGAATTTGCAGAAAGTAAGAATGCTTCTTCCAATTCCGGATATCAGGCTCCGCCGCAGCAGCCACAGGCAGCACCTGCACCGGCTCCATCACCATCACCGATGGAAGCAGCAGGCGAAGGGTTTATGAATATCGCTGACGGATTAGAAGACGAGGGTTTGCCATTTAATTAAAATCATTCAGGAGGTTCATAATTATGGCATATAACAGAGAAGATAAGGGCGATGCTCCAAGAAGAAGACCAAACATTCGCAGAAGAAAGAAAGTTTGCATTTTCTGTGGAGAAAAAGCGCAGAAGATCGATTATAAAGATGTCAGCACATTAAGAAAGTTCATCTCTGAGAGAGGAAAGATCCTTCCGAGAAGAATCACCGGAACATGTGCAAAGCATCAGAGAGCGATCACAACTGCTATCAAGAGAGCAAGACATATCGCTTTAATGCCTTATTCCGTAGACTAATTTCAAACAATGGCAGCTCCCTGAACAAGGGAGCTGTTTTTTTGTCCTTTATGAGCGGAAATAAAAAGATTTCCTTATATTATAAATTGTAGTATAATTGCCCATAATCCCTCCCTGCACCGGCCGGTGGCTGATGGAACCAAGAGGGGGAGGGCGTTTTTGTGACGGTTAAAATTATGGATACGAAGAAAAAAGTAAAAAAACTGAAGATTGGTTATATCCTGAAAGGATATATTTTCTTTGTGGCAGCTTTAGGAGTCTGTCTCCTTGGTCTAAGTGTGGGTTTATTTTTTATCGACACAAAAGCCGGGCTGATCTCTTTGGGCGTACTGGTCCTCTTTGTGGCTGCAACCATTTTGTTCCTGCGCTATCAGAATCAGCGCCTTGGTGAAAACCTGATCAAGTTCGCACGGAATTACGAGAATCTGGAGCGGGAAATGATCGCAGATTTCCCTATTCCATATGCGATCACGGATATGGAGGGCGACATCATTATCTATAATGATTATTTCAGCCGTCTTCACAGCGGGGCACCGGGTTCTGAGAATCTCTGCGACCTGTTTAGGGAAGTGGAACCGGAAGATCTGAAATTTGACGGGATCACCAAAAACATAGCAGTCGTTTATGACAATCGGAATTACAGACTGCATATTAAGAAGCTTTTGGTGGATAACGACCTGCTGGAGAAAAAACTGGTCTCTTTGCCAATGGAAGGTCTTTTTGTTTATACGGTCTATCTTTTTGATGAGACAGAAATCGTAAACATGGTCCGCAAAGGCGTGGACGAACAGATGGTCATTGGATCAATCTATATTGATAACTATGATGAAACCCTGGAGCAGGAAACGGATGTTAAACGGTCCTTCGTTGTTGCTATGATCGACCGCGCCGTCAGCAACTACTTCCAGAATTGCGGAGGCGTTGTCCGGAAGACGGAAAAAGACCGGTATTATGTAAACTTTAAAAGAAAGTATCTGGCAAACTTCCAGCGTGATAAGTTTGATCTTTTAGACGAGGTCAAGAGTATCGATACCGGAAGCGATATTCCGGTCACTTTAAGTATTGGAATTGGTGTTGGAGAAGACTATACAAAGAATAACGAAAATGCCCGGCTGGCATTAGAGCTGGCATTAGGACGAGGCGGAGATCAGGCTGTCGTAAGAGATGGTGAGCGTGTGTATTATTACGGCGGCAAGACCAAACAGGTTGAGAAAAACAGCCGTGTTAAGGCAAGGATCAAAGCCATCGCATTAAAAGAAGTTCTGATGAATAAAGACCGTGTTGTCATCATGGGTCATAAGAACTGTGATATTGACAGCTTTGGCGCAGCGATCGGTCTTTACCGTGCATCGAAAACACTGGGCAAAAAGGCATACATTGTCCTGGATGAAGGTTCAAATTCCGTTCAGCAGGTCCTGCCTGCATTTAAAGAAGACCTGGAATACAGGGATGTGTTCATCTCTGCCGAAGAGGCGGATGCTTATGTAAATGATGATGCAGCCCTGGTTGTGGTAGATGTTAACAAACCGGATTATTTTGAAGCTCCGAAACTGGTTCTTAAAACAAAAACGATCGTGGTCATTGACCATCATCTGCAGAGTGGAGATAAGATCGATAATCTGTCGCTGTTGTATCATGAACCGACAGCAAGTTCCGCTTCCGAGATGGTGGCAGAGATCCTGCAGTATATCTCAGATGATGTGAAACTGCGAAAACTGGAAGCAGAGAGTTTGTACGCTGGCATGCTGATCGATACAAATCATTTCACAAAGAATACCGGTGTTCGAACCTTTGAGGCAGCCGCTTTCCTGCGGAAGAATGGTGTTGATGTTGCAAAAGTAAACCGCCTGTTCAACGATTCCCTGGAAGAAATAATCGCAAAAGCGGAGACGATCCGCACCGCAGAAGTGGTGGAAGATAAATATGCGATCGTGATCTGTCCGCCGGAGAGCCTGAAATTGGAAAACCCTACAGTCGTGGCAGCGCAGGTTGCTAATGAGTTGCTTGATGTACGGGGAATCGTAGGAAGCTTTGCGCTGGCAGATATTGGCGGCAAGG
>JAFWLF010000144.1:0-68193 GCA_017511185.1 Lachnospiraceae bacterium
GAAAGCAACCGACTGGTCGGCATCATCTCTCATGTAAATGAGCTGAAGGAAAAAATCGACCGGCAGATCGTGGTTACAAAGGAAAAAAGCGGAGAAAGCAGCGTGAAAATCGTTGTATGAGATATAGCAGAATGTGCTATACTATTTAATAATTTTACTGGATAAGGATACTGGAAGGAATATATTGTATGGGAGGGAATAACGATGATCACAGCAAAAGAAAACTATCGGAGAAGATTGTCCGGCGAAAAGGCGGAATGGATCCCATTGGCAGGTGTCCGTAATGCGGATTCCAAGGCTCTCATGCCGCGTATGAACAAGGATTTTATCGCAAGACACTTTGTCTTTGATGCAGAGCCGCCATATGAATATGGCGACAACATTTATCGGAGTGATTGGTTCGATCTGGACTGGGAATACGTTCCGGCTGTCGGCGGCTCCACTGTACATCCTGGTGCTCCGAAAGTGCCGGATATTTCGCACTGGGAAGATTATGTATCGGTTCCGACGATCGATATGTTTGACTTTGCAGAATGCTATGAAAAGAATAAAGAGTATTTCCCTCCGGACTGCCTGTCCGAAACAGTCATCATGACCGGCTTTTGGGAAAGGCTGATGTCATTGATGGATGTAGAAAATGCGGCTGTTGCGTTGATCGATGAGGAGCAGCAGGAAGGCGTGCACCGTTTGTTTGACCAGCTGTCTGATTTTTACTGCCAGTATTTCACGGAGATGAAAAAGTACTTTGATCTGGATATGGTGCAGATACACGATGACTGGGGACATCAGCACAGCACCTTTTTCTCACCGGATACCGCACGGGAAATGATTGCGCCTTATATTAAGAAAGTGGCGGACTGTGTGCATTCTCAGGGAATGTTCTTTGAACTGCATTCCTGCGGCAAGAACGAGACTCTGGTACCGGTCTACATTGAAATGGGCGTAGATCTCTGGGCTCCACAGCTGATGAATGATGTCTACGGTCTGGCACAGAAATATAAAGGATCCGGTCTCTTCTTCGGTGTTCATGAACACCCGGATCTTCCGGAAGACATGCCGGAAAGTGAAGTGATCAAAGCGGCGCATGAATGGGTTGAAAAATATATCGACCTGGATACTGTCGCGTTCTTCATGATATTGCCGGGAATGCCGGGAGCAGACAAAATGGAGCTGTTTAAAGAGGAAGTCAAAAATTATTCCGCGGAATTATTAGCAAATAGATAAAAAGGAGAAAGAATCATGGGAGAAATGTATACTGAGCAGGCCAGAGATATTCCGGTCTATGACACATGTGACATATTGGTAGTCGGCGGAGGATCTGCCGGACATTCCGCAGCTATCGCTGCAGCACGCGCTGGCTGCAAAAATATTATCCTGATGGAACGCTATGGATATTGCGGCGGTGATGTAACGGGCGGTTATGTCATTATGGTCCCGAATCTGAGCTGGTATAACATGCAGTTCGTCCGCGGTCTGCAGGAGGAGTGGTTCCAGCGTCTGGAAAAGATTCCAAATGCAGTAAGAGCTCCGCGTGGGGACGAGATCGGTTCTACCGATCCGCTGCTGATCGATTCCTGGTCGGCCATTCATGACTGTGTCAGCCGCGGAGGCTTTGATGGATGCAAGCCTAGCTGCCTGGTCCGTGCGGTCTACTTTGAGCCAAACCAGCTGAAGATTGAAATGGATAAGATGCTTCTGGAAGAAAAAGATTCTATCCGGGTAGTTTATCATACATTTGGTGTACGTCCGGTTATGGAAGGTGATGCAGTCACAGGCGTCATTTTTGAAAGCAAGGAAGGCCGTAAATTGATCAAAGCAAAGATCGTGATCGATGCGACCGGAGATGGTGATATCTTCTATCAGACAGGTGCTCCGTTTGCAGCATTGGCTGACAGTCAGACAAGAAGCAATACGACTGCTCTGGTATGGCGTATTGGCGGCATCAACTGGGATCGTTTCGAAGAGTGGAAACGTCTGCGTCCGGATGGAACCAATATGATCCGTGAGAATGTATCCAGGATCGCCGGCTTCCGTGCTATGCCGCTGCCAACAAATCAAAATGATCAATGCTGGGTCAATAACTGGCATGCAGATAAAGACTGCTCTGTAATTGCAGATCAGACACAAACAGAGATTGAGACCAGAGATACCATGCGTGATGTGCTGGCATATCTGAAAGAGGCTGTGCCGGTGGCATTCCGTGATGCATATCTTTACGATATCGCTCCGCAGCTGGGAACCCGCTGCAGCCGTCGTCTGAAAGGCGAATACATCATGACCATGAAAGACTTTGCATTCGCACCAAAGCAGGATGATGTCATCGCTTGGCATTCCACGATCTGTCAGATCAATGACTGTGGTCCAGTAGAGATTCCATACCGTGCAATTCTCCCACAGCAGGTGGAAAACCTCCTGGCACCAGGTAGACATATTTCCGCTGATGACGTAGCAATTGACTGGCTGACATTGATTCCGCAGTGCGTTGGTACCGGACAGGCAGCCGGTGTGGCAGCAGCAGTGGCAGTAGCAGATGGAACGACCACACATACCGTTGATATCCGTAAGGTACAGGATATCCTGGTCGCACAGGATGTGCCGCTTCCTCGCCGCGATGATGTTGACCCGGCTTATACACAGCTTTGCGAAGAGAAAGAATATGGTTTATATACTGCGATGGCAAAGAAAGCTCACGAAGAGCAGGATATCTCCAGCTATCGGCAGTGGTAATCAGACTGAATGAACAATAACATTAAAAACGTACTGGAATGGCTGGAGCAGACAGCTGAGCGTCTGCCGGATAAAACAGCCTTTGATGATGGGAATGAGCAGATCCGCTTTGAGGATGTTAGAGATAAGGCGCAGAAGATTGGCGCCGGACTTCATAGAATCCTGAAAGATGTGAATCTGCCCATTGCCGTTCTTTCCGGAAGGAATGTGTACACCCCGATTGCATTTTTAGGGATTGTTTATGCTGGATGCTTTTATGCACCGCTGGATGCGACAGCGCCGACGGGGCGTTTGAAAACGATCCTTAAGAACCTTCATCCTGCTGTTTTAATCATCTCTGATGAGTTTCGGGAACTTGCAGCAGAACTGCTGGATGATGATCCTGTTCCGACGGTGAGCCTGGAAGAACTGATGCAGAGTGAAGAAACTGATGAGGACCTTGCATATTTCCGGTCAGTCCGGGAGACTATGCAGCCGGAAGATCCTTTGTATGTGATCCATACTTCCGGTTCCTCCGGCGTCCCAAAAGGGGTTCTGACCGGGCATGCTTCACTGATCAATTATATAAATGCCTATACGAAAGTAATGGGCATTACGGAAGCGGATATACTGGGCAATCAGTCTCCGCTGGATTATATCGCGGCCATCCGGGATATTTATATCCCGCTTAAAACAGGCGCCAGCACATATATCATTCCTAAAAAAGACTTTACAGCTCCTGCACTGCTGTTTGCGGATATGACAGAAAAGAAAGTCACATCCATCGGATGGAGCGTCAATGCGCTGACCATCCCGGCAAATATGGGCGTGTTTGAAAAGGGACGTCCGGAGTATCTGAATAAGATCTGTTTTTCCGGATCCGTGATGCCGTGCAAAGTGCTGCGCATCTGGCAGGAGAATCTGCCGGAAGCCAAATTTGTGAACCAGTATGGCCCGACAGAAGCAACCGCCAGCTGTACGTATTATGAGATCCCGGGCATCGTTTCCGACGATGATGTTTTGCCGATCGGAAAACCATATGATAATTATGAGGTCTTTTTGTTGAACGAAGATCTGACAGTAACAAAAGATGGCGAGATTGGAGAAATCTGTGTTGGCGGACCGGTCCTGTCCCTGGGATACATCAATGCGCCGGAACTGACTGCAAAAAGTTTTATCAAAGATCCGCGCGGAGGAGACGGGATCGTTTATAAGACAGGCGATCTGGGAAGCCTGGCCGAGGATGGGAATCTTCTGTTCCACGGACGGAAAGACCGCCAGATCAAACATCTGGGACACCGCGTGGAACTGGGCGAGATAGAAGAAGCTGCCAAACGTGTGGATGGGATCAGTGAGTGCGTATCTCTGTATAAGGAAGAGAGCGAGCTGATCTATCTGTTTTATACAGGCAGCGCAACGAATAAGGAAATTGCCGTTGCATTACGTAAAACACTTCCAGGCTTTATGGTTCCAAGAAAATTTGTTCTTTTGGAACAAATGCCGGAATTGGCAAATGGCAAGGTAGATATGCAGACCCTGAAGGGCATGCTTTAAAACCTGAGATACAGATCAGATACAGACGAGAGATAAACTGACCAGAACGGAGAAGAACATGAAAGAAGACTTAAGAGCAATACTGGAAGAGATCCGACCGGATGTAGATTTTGATAATGAAACAGAGCTGATTGACGGAGGTGTCCTGGAATCTATGGATATCGTAGCCATTGTCGGCGAGATCAAAGAGGCTTTTGATGTGACGATCGGGATCGAGCAGCTGACCCCGGAAAACTTTAACAGCGAGGAAGCTATTCTGGAGCTGATCGAACAGCTCATGGAAGAAGAGTAATTTATGATTTCTGCGAAGTATTTAGAAATGCATACACCATCCTACTTGTTTGATATAAACGAGTTTCATAAACAGATCGGTAAAGTCAGGCAGGCTTGGGGAGAGATCGGTCTTTGTTATTCTGTAAAGGCCAATCCGTTTTTGGTGGGAAAAACACCGGAGATCCTTGATTATCTGGAAGTCTGCTCACCAGGGGAATTGGAGATCTGCGCAAAAAGAGGTGTGGATCCCGCAAAGATCATTTTTTCCGGTGTGAATAAAACGAAAGAATCCGTACAGCGGGCAGTAGATCTGTCTGTTGGGATCCTAACGGCTGAAAGCTTGCTGCATGCGAGGTTGATTCAGGAGGCAGCAGCGTCCAAGGGAGTACATGCCAAAGTATTGCTCAGGCTTTCTGCAGGCAGTCAGTTTGGTATGAGCGAAGAAGACCTGACCGGGATCATTACTGATTGGAAGAATCAGAAAGCGTATGTAAATCTGGATATTATCGGCATTCATTTCTTCAGCGGCACGCAGAAGAAAAAAGTTGCAGATATCGAAAAAGAATTAGGCAGTTTATCCGCATTTCTTGAGAATCTGCGTGACAGGTATGGTTTTGATGTTCAGCAGGTAGAATACGGAACTGGTCTGGGTGTGGAATATTTCCTTCCTTCCAAAGAAAAGGATGGGCCATCACCAAAAGAAAAAGATGAACTGCTATTAGAAGAAGTGTCACCAATCCTCAAAGCATTTGCAAAGGAGTGGCCGCTGACAGTGGAAATGGGCCGTTTTTTTGCAGCAAGCTGCGGCAGTTATGTGACAGAAGTGGTAGACTGCAAGACTGTTCATGATATCAATTACGTTATCTGCGATGGCGGAATCAACCAGGTGAAATATCAGGGGCAGGCGATGGGAATGCAGCAGCCTGTGATCTATGCGGTGAAAGCAGACGCAGAAGATGACCGCGCTGAGAAAAATGCTTATACCATTTGCGGCAGCCTTTGCACCACATCTGACATCCTTGCCCGAGGTGTGCAGCTCCCAACGCTGCATATTGGAGATAAATTAGTATTTGAAAAAACAGGGGCGTATTCCGTAACGGAAGGATTAGCGCTCTTCTTAAGCCGTGAGCTTCCGGCTGTATATTTACAAGAGGGGGATCGCCTGACGCTGGTCAGAGACGTAATGCAAGTATTTACGCTGAACAGCTGACATTTTTATGACCTTTACTTCCTTTTCATTTCTCATATTTATGGCGGCGACACTGGTAGTTTATTACGTGTGTCCAAAGAAATTCCGCTGGATCATCCTTCTGCTGGCCAGCGGGACTTTTTATGGTATCGTTTGTCTGAAATACATGCCGTTTCTTATCTTTACGATCCTGACAACGTTTTTTGCAGCGATCGGTGAAGAGAAGATTCAGGATAAACGAAGTGCCAAGCTGAAAAATCATAAAGAGGATTGGTCTGCAGAGGAAAAAAAGAAGTATAAACAAACAACTAAAATCCAAAAACGTCTGCTGCTTGCAGCTCCGTTGGTACTGAACTTCGGTATTCTTTTTGTCTTGAAAGGCTATCTGCAGATGGCACTGCCGAATACCGGGATCACAGACTTTCTGACAAGTATTCATATTCTGCTGCCGCTTGGCATCAGTTTCTATACCTTCCAATCCATAGGCTATCTGGTTGATGTCTACCGCGGTAAAACAAAGGCAGAACACAACCCTGCAAAGTTTGCCTTATTTGTCAGTTTCTTCCCGCAGATCATACAAGGGCCGATCGCTATTTACGATGATCTGGCTAAGCAGCTGTATGACGGACATGATCTGGAGTTTGAAAACATTAAGTTCGGATTTCAGCTGGTCTTGTGGGGCCTTATTAAAAAGATGGTCATTGCAGACCGTGCCGCTCCGATCCTGAATGAAATACTGACTAACAAAGCAGAATATGGCGGTTTTGCCACCTTGTTTGCAGTGTTGATCTATGCGCTGCAGCTCTATGCTGATTTTTCCGGCGGCATTGATATCGCCAGAGGTGTTGCCCAGATGCTGGGAATCACTATGGCGGAGAACTTCCGCCGTCCATATTTTGCAAAGTCCCTGGCAGAGTACTGGCGCAGATGGCATATCACATTAGGTGCCTGGTTAAAGAACTATCTGTTCTATCCAATTGCCATGAGCAATGGCTTTTTCAAACTTGGAAAAAAGGCAAAAAAAGTGCTTGGAAGTTATGTTGGCAAAGAGCTGCCTGGATGCATCGCGACGCTGATCACGTTTCTGGTGATCGGTATCTGGCATGGAGCTAACTGGAAGTATGTTGGATTTGGCATCTGGAATGGCGGGATCCTTTTCATTTCTACGCTTCTGAAACCGGTATTTCTGAAAATGAACGAGAAACTGCACATCCGCGAAAAATCATTCGGATGGCGGTTATGGCAGATGCTGCGAACATTCCTGCTGGTACTGGGCGGGTATGTATTTGATATTGCAGACGGATTAGGCGATGCGTTTTCTATGTTAAAGAACACGACGGCAGGTGCTGTCACGGATCTTGCAAATGGAACTGCGAAGGCGTTCCTCGGATCATTTCGCCAGATGCTTATGAATCTGGGTCTGGATGGAAAGGATCTGGTCCTAGTCATTACCGGACTGATCGTTATGATCGTTGTATCGATCATACAGGAGAAATCACAGAAATCCCTGCGAGGTATGATCGATCAGAAAACAAAATGGCTGGAATGGGTGCTGATGGTAGCAGCAACCATGGCAGTGATAATTTTAGGCGTTTACGGACCAGGCATCAAACCGGGTGAGTTTGTATATATGCAGTTTTAAACATGAAGAAAAAAGACTGGTTGAAAATCCTCATATTTGCTGTGATCATAGCGGGTCTGACGGTAGGCGCGTCGTTCTTTCTGCATGTGCCGGAAGCCCGAGATACAGTCGGTATGTACGGGTTTTATCTGGAAGATAAAAACAGCATCGATGTTATCCTGATAGGGCCTAGCCCTGTTTATACAGATTTCTATTCTCCACAGGCGTATGAAGAACAGGGATTTACAAGTTACGGAGTTTCAACCGGGGGAATGAGTGGAGCAATGTACCCATCCGCTGTTCGTGAAGCCCTTCAAACACAGGATCCGGAACTGTTTGTTGTTGACCTGAGCGGTTTCTGCGATATCGACCAGAGAGACAGTGCTGCAGTGCGAAGATGGATCGACAGCATTCCAAAAAGCGAAAATCGGACACAGAGCATTGAAGAACTGGTTTCGGATGAAGAAAAAGACAGTTACCGCACTCCTTTTACCAAGTACCACTCCAATTGGGGGAGATTGAAAGGATGCTGGAAGGCCTTGACTGATAAAGCCGATCAAAAGAAAAGAGGCTATTCCGTAACGAAAAACTTCTGTGCTTATACCGATATTTGTGAGGAGGAAATAAAAGAAGAAGTATATGATTTCAGCGAAGAAGGCTTTGCTGCGCTGGAACAATTCCTTTCTTTCCTGAAGCAGGAAGGAATTGAAAATGTTCTCTTTGTCCGGTTTCCACGGAGAAATGAGATCATGAATGGGGAAACATATTCGAAAGGTATTGATCTGATCCGATCAGAAAATTATGAGGTCCTCGATTACTGCTCAAACACATACAATGGTCACAAAAATGATTTATGCTTAGATATTAATAAAGACTTTTATGATGCGGAACATGTCAACATTTTCGGGGCGGAGAAACTGACCCGGGACCTGGCTGAATATATCGAAGCTCTCCTGCCGGAACCAAAAGAAGGCCAAGATCTGACAGCAGCATGGGAAGAAGCAGCGGCTCAAAACAGGCTGGTATTTGAGAAGGCCAAAGAACTGACGCAAAAGCGTATGAATCAGGGACTTTACACACAAAGAGACTTTCTGAATCAGCCATGATTTTTGACAGGCGTGCTTCTAAGTGGTAAAATTATTTAGTTTAATCAGCCATTTGATGCAGCGTTTTTGGAGACGTAATGTATAAAAAATCAAGCAGCTCATTTGTCAAACATTTAGACTTTTTAATCATAGATCTGGTCCTTTTAGCAGGGGCTTATGTTTTAGCGTTCCTGGTTCGCCACCAGTGGACCATTCCGCGCTATTTGTTTAATCCATTTATTCAGTTTGGCATCATTCTTTTAATCGTTTATCTTTTGATCAGCCTGATCAGTAATGCCTATAAAGATGTGCTTCACCGGAATAAATGGCTGGAGCTGATCCAGACGGTCTTTCAGGTCGCTCTGACACTCGTCATTCTTCTTCTGTATCTGTTCATCACAAAACAATCTGCAGTCCTTTCCAGATGGGTCTTTGTCCTGACTGCAGTGTTTGCGATCGTTCTTATCTGGCCGATCCGAGTATTGTGGAAACATTCGATCCGGATGCGTCTTTTACGGAATAATATCGGCGGCCGAGAGCAAATGCTTCTGATCCTGGAAGCTTCCAGCTTGGATTCTTCCATTCAGGAAATATTTAATAAAAAATATCAGACTTATGATTTCTGCGGCATTGTCACTACAGATCCGGCGCGTGTCGGGGAAGAAATTGAAGGGATCCCTATTGTCGCCGGGATCAATGATCTGGAAGAATATGTTTTGGCAAATATTGTAGATGATGTCCTGATCAGTATTGATAATGCGGAAATGAGTGCTTTGCTGATCAATTATTTCCTGGAAATGGGTATCGTTGTACATATGGCGATCATGAACAGTGACTCACCTTTGCCGAATGCAAGACTGGATGAAATCGGAGATATGTTCGTTCTGACGACCAGCTTAAGTGCGGCATCTCCTTGGCAGCTGATGGTCAAGCGTATTGCAGATATTTTTGGTGGATTGATCGGATGTCTGATCACGGGAATTGCCTATTTATTTGTAGCACCACAGATCAAAAAGATCGATCCTGGTCCGGTCTTCTTCCATCAGACGCGTATCGGTAGAAACGGTAGACGATTTGAGTTATATAAATTTCGTTCTATGTATCAGGATGCAGAAGCCAGAAAAGCAGAATTGATGGATCTCAATGAGATGGAAGGACCTATGTTCAAAATCAAAGATGATCCTAGAATTCTCCCGAAGATCGGTAAGAGGATCAGAGACTGGAGCATTGATGAACTGCCGCAGTTCTGGAATATTCTCAAAGGAGATATGAGTCTGGTAGGAACACGTCCTCCAACAGTAGAAGAGTTCGAATGTTATGAACCTCATCATAAAGCAAGACTTTCCTTCCGGCCGGGTCTGACAGGTCTCTGGCAAGTGAGCGGAAGAAATAGAATCGATGAATTTGAGGAGATCGTACGGTTAGATACGGAGTACATTAAAAACTGGTCGCTGCGGGAAGACCTGATGATCATCTTAAAAACGTTTGTTGTAGTGCTGAAACGTAAAGGCTCCATGTAATCACATGGTTTGGAGGAAATAGTATGAACACAACCCAAATCGAAAAGGAAAGAACGATTCGTATTAGGGATCTATTTATTACAATCTGCCAGAGATGGAGATCTCTTGTGGTTTGTTTTGTGATTGGGGCCATTGTATTAGGTGCATATGGATGGTGGAAAAGCGGAACAGAAACCATCTCGACGCCGCAGCAGGCCGAAGCTTTGGGGGAGCGTCTTGGAGAAGAACGGAAAGGCGTGGTAGAAAGCTATGCTTCTGATATCATTTCTTCTACACAACAGATGATTCGTCAGGGACAGTACAATAAAGAGTCACTGCTGATGCAGCTGGATCCGTTCCATTTGTCTGTATGCGAGATAAATTATTATATTGATGATTCTACAGAAGAAGGAATGGGCAATTCGAAACGAACTGCCATCGCCCTGGCTTATCAGGCAAAGCTGCAGGAAAGTTTTCTTGGACAGAAAGTAACATCTGTTGTGGAAAAAGAAAGTGTTTTAGAAGCTAAGGATTTCTTCGAATCTCCACAATTGATCCAGATCGATAAAGGAAATGCAAATGAAGGCATTTTAACATTTCGGGTATTCTTCCTGGAAGAAGTAAACGCAGAGGATGTCAATGGATTAAAAGATGCCATGCGTACAGCAGAAGGAAAAGTTCAGGGAGAGGTAGGTCCCCATACGATCACTCTGATTGGAGAAAGCAGTTTTCAGTATGCAGATCAGGATATCCTGGCCATGCAGGAAGCCAATGCAAACCGTATTAATGATATTTCCGAGCGTATCGATACAATCAAAAAACTCGTAACAGATTCGGATGAAAAACAATACCTGGATTATTTACTGAAACAGAATAATGATCCGGCGAACACAGATCAGGCTGTCACAGTAAAAACACAGCGTCATATCAGTAAAAAATATATTATAGTGGGGGCCCTGCTGGGACTGATCCTTGCTGCAATCGTTATCATTATCAAATATATTGCAACCAGTACGATTAAGACATCCAAAGAAATAGAAGAGAATTTTGGACTTCAGCTGCTTGGCTCATTTGAAGGTAATGACCCATTTTATAGAAATCGAAAGACAAAACTGGATCGCTGGCTGCGCAATAAGAGAAACCGTAAAAAAGGCCGTATTTCTGCAGATGAAATGGCTGAATTGATTGCGACAAAGATCAAGATCGAGGCAGAGAAAAAGGGCTTGCATCATATTTGTCTTGCATTGGATGGAAAAATGTCTGACAATACCGGATTCCTTGATGCAATGATCCAGAAAGTGGGAGATGATCCTTCCATCAAAGTGATCCGTAATATCCTTGAGCAGCCGGATGATCTGGCAGGAATGTCAGAAATGGATGGCATTGTGCTGATTGAACAGACCAATCGGTCTGATTACGATGATCTGAAGAATATTTGCGCACTGTGCAGGAACTATCAGGTGAACGTGATCGGCAGCATCGTTGTGGAATAAGAATGGTTATAGCTAAGCTGAAAGATAAAAAGATCCTGCGGGACTGGTTATTTATTGCGGCCTGGGCCTTATATCTTATAGCAAGGCTTCTTGCCCTTACGGAATGGCATGCTCTGGCAGTCAGTGATGTTTTCCCAACCATCCTTCAATATACGGAATATGTGTCAGCTGCGCTTGCGCTTCTGGTTATTCTTATTAATTTTATTTTACGTGTATACAGTTGGAAAGTGATTGTGGCTTACGGTCTTTTTGCAGCAGCAATTGCCGTAAGCGCTTATTTTTCTGCGAACCGGACATTCATCCTGGTCTTTCTGATCCTGGGAGCCGCATATGGTCAGAGCGGGAAAAGGATCATTACCATATCTGCACTGATTACCGCCGCTCTCATTTTTGTAGTGGTGCTTTGCAGTCAGATCGGATTGACGCAGAATGAGATCTGGCACAGGGTGACACCGGATGGACAGATTACGAGAGTCAGGGAGAGTCTTGGCTTTATCTATGCCAGCACAGGAGCCTCTCTGTTCTTTGGCTTTATTTTACAGTTTATCTTTCTTCGCAAAGAACGCTGCCGGTTTTGGGAGCTGCTGATCCTTGAATTGGTCAACGGATTCTTTTTCTTTAAGACGGATTCCAGACTTCCGTTTTTTATTGGAACAGCAGTCCTTGTTTTCTTTCTGATGCAATCATGCTTCAAAAATCATTGGAGATTTACCCGTCATTTGAAGGGACTGATAATTGCGTCACCTGGACTGATTGCCGCTGTTACTGTCGCAAGTTATTACCTGTTTGATCCTGCTTCTCCATTTTGGAATAAGATCAATACTTTCCTGACTTTACGCTATACGTTTGGAACAAATGCGTTGAGGGAATATGGTGTGAAGCTCTTTGGACAGCCGATTCTCTGGATCGGAAATGGTTCGGGAAAAGAAACGGGTGTCTATAATTATGTGGACTGTTCGTACATGCAGATCCTGATACAGTACGGCATTCTTTTGTTGGTGGCAATCATGGTGCTGTATACAGTGGCTATGGTCCGTTCTGTTAAAAAAAATGATTATTGGACGGTTTGTCTGCTTGGCATCGTTTGTCTTTATAGTATAACGGAACCTTATTTACTAAATCTTGCGGTGGTCCCAATTCCGCTTCTTGCTGCTGCTGTTCTGGGTGAAAAGGGACTTGTATTCCAGAAGGACTGGTTGCAGCAAATCTTTCATACAGAAATGGGAACACTACAAACCGTTTCATCCGATCGTGAGAAGAAACCGATATCTGTCAAAAAGAATTTTGTAATGAATGCGGTCCTGACGGTATCTACCTTTATTTTCCCACTGATTACATTTCCTTATGTTTCCCGAGTCCTGCTATCTGCCGGAACGGGAAGAGTCTCATTTGCCCGTTCCATTGTCGCTTATTTTGGAATGATTGCAGCACTAGGTATTCATACCTATGGTATCCGTGCCTGCGCGAAAGTGCGGGATGATAAAGAAAAATTGAGCAAAACAGCACAGGAACTTCTGATCATTAATATCATTATGAGCCTGGTAGCTTACGCTCTGTTGGCTTTGGCAATCATATTTATTCCAAAATTAAGAGCAGAAAAGACATTGCTCGTCATCGTCAGTGCCACGATCATTTTTACCACCATAGGCATGGAGTGGTTGTTTAAGGCTATGGAACAATATACCTATATTACGGTTCGTTCCATCATCTTTAACGCAGTTGCACTTGTCTTGATGTTCCTTCTGGTCCATAAACAAAGTGATTATGTCATTTACGGAGGAATTACGATCGTAGCCAGTTCCTTAGGTTATATTTTGAATGTGATCCAGGCAAGGAAGTATATTCAGCTGAAACCGATGGGGAACTATAACCTGAAGCAGCATTTAAAACCGGTCCTGGTCTTCTTTGCCATGTCGGCAGCTACCACTGTTTATACAAATCTGGACCAAGTAATGCTGGGCTTCATGAAGACGGATGTAGATGTAGGCTATTACCATGCAGCGGTCCGCATTAAAGAAGTTCTGGTTGCTATAGTGACTTCACTGGGAGCTGTCCTTTTGCCTCGTGTATCCTATTACATTCAATATGGGATGATGGAAGAATTCCGCAGGCTGACAAAGAAAGCAATCAATTTTGTTTTCCTGTTCGCGTCTCCGCTGATCGTTTATTTTATCATCTTTGCCAAAGAAGGGATTTTGCTTATTTCCGGTCCTGATTTCATGGGATCGATCCTTCCAATGCAGATTTTAATGCCAACAGTGTTGTTTATTGGTTTGACAGGACTTTTGGGGATTCAGATCCTTGTTCCTTTGGGCAGGGAAAAAATGGTTTTGTATTCCGTCATAGCAGGCGCTGTGGTCGATTTGATCATTAATGCACTCTTGATTCCTAAATGGGCGGCAACCGGTGCTGCTATCGGCACGCTTATAGCAGAGGCTGCGGTTTTGGTTGTGCAGTTGTATTTCCTGAGAAAAGATAATATCAAAGACGCGTTTGCTCCGATTCAGTACTGGAAGATCATTGTTGCAGTCGCAGCAGGCAGTGCGGCAAGTTTCTGGGTCCTGTTTCTCCATATGGGGACGATTTTCGTCCTGCTGATTTCCGCTGTGCTGTTTTTCGCTGTGTATGCAGGAATTCTGCTGTTATTGAAAGAACCTATGGCATGGGAGATCATAGATATCGTGACACGGTTTTTCCATAAGAAACCGGAAGAAGAAACAAGGGTGTAAATTAAAATTCTTTTTTATCCACGTATTCTACCTGCGGGTGGAAGAAAAGCCCTTTCCAGAAGCTGCTGATGATCACGTGGCTTCTTTTTATTTTATGATCTTTGGAGCGGAGCCAGACCATGATCCAGCTTTTTGCCAGGTTGTAAAGATAGGCACAATAATGACGGGCGCCATAATGGCGGTAAGCATAATTGCCGTTTCGGATCGCATAGCGGTATCGGTCAATACGTTCCGAGTCATCCATCACAATATCACTGCCGGCATTGTTTTTCGTTTTATGGATGATAGCGCTTTTTGGAACAATATAGGCCGGCATTTTATACTGGATCGTGATGCGGACAGTATATTCTACATCATCACTCCAGATGAAAAATTCTTTGATCGGAAGACCGACTTTTCGGATGGTATCTGACGGGATCAGAAGTGATACAAACGTTGCAGTTTCGATAGGAATCAGATTGTTGTTCGCCAGGGCTTTTTGAACATCTTCTAAAAGAAGATAATGCGTATGAGTGCGCTGCCGGTTCATTTCACACAGGGAACCGTCTGTCCAATAGACAACACTGGCAAGAAAACCGTAAGGTTTGTTTTGATCCTGCAGACGGTCATTTTCCGCCAGAAGTTCCTCTAATGCATTAGGCTGGGCAATGGCATCGTCATCCATGATCCAGACATAATCATAGCCCATTTCCACTCCGCGGCGCATGCCATAATTGAATCCTCCTGCACCGCCCAGATTTGCCCCGGTGTTCTCGTAATATACAGAAGGGTGCGTTTTGGCAAAGTTCTGTGCCCAGTGAGGGGTTTCATCTGTACTTGCGTTATCAACGATCAGAATATCGCAAGCAGAAGACTGCCCAAGCAATGCCTGGATGCCTTCTTTCAGCAGTTCTAATCGATTATAGGTTACGATAACAGCGATGGTTGAATTCACAAGAGACCTCGGAAACGACTAATTTTATTCTTTAATATCTTACATGAAATCCGGAAATAATTCCACTATTACGAAGGAGTATTTTTGACACAAATACCGCCGATATGATAAAATTTTGAGGATCATTTAGGAAACAAAATTATGGAGCAAAAGCAGCCAAAAATCTCTGTCGTAATACCGGCATATCATGCAGAAAACTACATCCGTCAGGCAATCCAATCGGTTCTGGAGCAAACTTATCCGGAGCTGATCGAGATTCTGATCGTAGATGATGCTTCTGCGGATCATACAGAATCTGTAGTGAAGGAAGTGGCGCCTGCGGCAGAGGAAGGCGTATATCTGAGGAAAAACCGATTCCTGCAATACTTTAAGAACACGGAGAACAAAGGGGTGGCTTTTACCCGTAATTTTGGCGTCAGTCAGGCAAAGGGAGACTTTGTTGCGTTTCTGGATGCAGATGACTGGTGGGTACCCGTAAAAATAGAAAAACAAATGCAGGCGATCGGACAACAGGATACGTATTGCTTTTGTTTTACCGGCAGAGAACTAATGGACTTGAGCGGAAAAAGCCTGCAGAAAGTAATAGCAGTTCCTCAAACGATCACCTACCAGGCAATGCTGAAAACCAATTATGTGACATGCTCATCTGTTCTGATGAAACGTGAGCTGGCGTTGGCATATCCGATGGATCATGATGAATACTGCGAGGATTACATTTGCTGGATGCGGATCTTAAAAGAGCATGGTCCGGCAATCGGAATCCGGGAGCCATTGGTAAAATACCGCATGGTAACAGGCAGTAAATCTAATAACAAGAGGAAAGCAGCTTCTGATCATTATCACAGCTTGAGGACGATTGGAATCGGTCCTGTACGTGCGGCTGTTTTTATGCTCAGTTATGCATATAACGGAATCAAAAAGTATTCCTGATGGAGAAACATGAAACAACTTACTATCGCAGTTCCGGCTTATAATTCAGAAATGTTTTTACATATTTGTCTGGATTCCATGGCAGGCGCAGATGACCGCCTGGAGGTCATTGTCATTAATGACGGTTCCAAAGATAAAACATTGGAGGTAGCCAATTCTTATGCAGAGAAGTATCCGGATCAGATCCGGGTGATCGATAAGGAAAATGGCGGACATGGATCCGGAATCAATGCTGCATTGGAGGTCGCAGCCGGACGTTTTTACAAAGTGGTGGATTCTGACGACTGGGTGGAGACCAGAAACCTGAAAGCCATTCTGGATGCGCTGGAAAGAAGTGATGCAGATGCCGTAGTAACCGGCTATCGTTCAGTGAACATCGGCAGCGGAAATATGATCAGTTATCCGGTTGAACTGCCGGAGAGAAAAATAACACCAGAAACATCTACGTATGGTGCGGAGCTGTCGATGGAAGAGTTTTCACAGATCTTCGACCAGATGGCAACCTCCTATTCCTTCCATGGACTTTGTTATCGAACGGATTTCTTCCGAAGTATGGATTTCCGTATGTCTGAAAAAGTTTTCTTTGAAGATCAGGAATATGCAGTTCTTCCTTTTTTAAAGGTCCAGAAAGTCCTTCTGCTTCCTTATTATTTGTATAATTATCAGATTGGAAGCTCCGGACAAAGCGTCGATTTTTCCAATCAGGCTAAAAGGGCGAATGACCTGAAGCAGGTCTACACCAAAATGATGGATTACTATCATTTCAACAAGCCCCAGGAAGACTACCGCATAAGATTTTTTGTTAAGAGGCTGTCTATTTCACTGGTCAGTTATTATGCAGTTGTCCTGGTAAAATCCACAGACAAAAGAAATGGGCGGAAAGAGGCGGAAGGGCTTCGCACATATGTGATGCAGCTGGAGCCGAGCATTCAGCAATACGCGGAAAAACGTTATCGTCTTATGAGAGTCGCCAGCCGTGTTCCATTTGCGGGAAATCTGTATTACAAACTATTTGATTCAAAGACTTATACGAAGTTTAAAAAGACATGGAATAAATAAGTTTCACAGAAAATTCATTGACTTTGTTTCCATGTCTTATTATCATTATTTTTACTGTGGAAAGGTATGAGCAGATACCCGGACCATAATGAAAAGGGCTCTGCTTTTAGATAATAATGGCTAACGAAAGAACAATCAAAAATTATGAACTTCCAATAGAAAATGAAAACCCTGCTAATCCGGCCGAGACCCCGGTTGAATCTGTCATGCAGCAGACGGAACCGATCGAACTGCCTGCCGAAGAAGCCCAAATGCCTGCTGAAGAAATAGAACAGCAGGACGAACTTGTAGTTGAGGAAGACTGGGAGGACGAGGAAGAGGATTTCATCGATTCAGAAGAGTTTGAAGATGAGATGGAAGAACCGGCTGTTTCTGAAGATTGGGAAGACGATTCTGATGAGTGGTCGGAAGAGGAAAAAGACTGGGAAGACGAAGAGGACTGGGAAGAGGAAGAGAAACCAGTGGCTGCTCCTGTTCGTCAGGTGAAGAGACCGGTTCCGCAGCCTCAAAAAGGAAGATCCAGTCAGAAAAAGAATAAAAAGAAAAAACATATCGTGATTCCGATCATTAGTGGAATCATTCTGTTATTCCTGGTCATTATGGTCATCATTGGCCTTAGCGAGATGAACGGCTTTAAATCTCATGCCAAAAAGATGAAGGCTGATTTGAAGTCTGTTGTATACTGCATTAAAGATGATGATTTTTCCGGTGCGTCAGATGCAATGGATGAAGTGGATAATGAAAGATTATATCTTCGCGATAAAATCAATGATCCTTTCTGGTCATTAGTAGCAAAATTCCCGTTTTTAAAAGGTGATATTAAGGCAGTCAATGAACTGTTGGATATTGTGGATGATGCCTGCAATCTGATTGTACATCCATTTATAGTACAGGCAAAAGGACACCCTCTTTCAGATTTGAAAACTGAGGGTGGTTTCAATGTCAGATTGATCAATTCTTATCTGGAATTTGCAGAAACGATCGTTCCGGTTGTAGACGAAATGGCTGTCCGCATCAATTCTATAGAATTTGGACCTATTTCAAAAGGGGCAGTTGGAGACTATACTGATAAATTGGAATCACTGATCGAGACCTATGAACATTTCAAAAAATACATTCCTCTGGTAGAAGCTTTCTGCGGACACGGGGAAGATAAGTTTTACATTATGCTGGCACAGAACTCGGCAGAGATTCGTGCATCAGGAGGGTTCCCGGGATCCATGGGAACTGTTCGCATCGAGGACGGCGTATTAGATATCGGCGATTTTGTCAGTGTTTACGATCTGCTTCCAATGGGCCAGGCATTTGATTCCGGAATCACGGATCAGGAAATCCAGCTGTTCGGATATATGTACGCAGGACAATCACATGATGCCTGCTTTAATCCGCATTTTGCCCGCGTTGGTGAGATAACAAAAGCATCTTATGAGGAATATAATCCGGAGTTCGTGGATGGCATCATTTCTCTGACACCGGCGGTCATTCAGGATATCCTGAATTTCCTTGATGCTACTATTTCTCTGGAAGACGGATCCGTTCTGGATGGAACAAATGCGACACGGATCATTCAGAGAGAATTGTATATTATTTATCAGGGCGTAGAAGGATATGCGTTTGTAAATAATGATTACGTTGACTCCATGTTTGCGGAAACTGCAAAACAGGCTATGGATGTTTTGGTCAGTAATTTTAAACTGGAAAAACTGCCGGAATATGTGAAGCTCTTTGAACATGGTTTCCAAAACCGCACCATCATGCTTTGGCTGGCAGATCCGAAAGAAGAAAAACTGGTAGAAGCCGTTGGTGCTTCCGGAAATCTGAATAATGACAAAAACAACCCGAAAGCGGGTATCTATTTCAGCGTCTGTGACCCTTCGAAGTTGGGTATGTTTGTTGAGATCATTCCGGAATTAAGCGAGCCAACAGTGCTGCCGAATGGTTCCAGAGAGTATACCATGAAGGTCACTCTGAATAATTATCTGAATGAGTATTTAGATGAATACTTTATTAATTCCTGGTTCGTTTTAGGCGGATATGGAGGAAACATCCAGAGTTATGTTTATTTCTTCGCACCTGCAGGCGGAACAGTCAGTGATTTCGAGATTGAACCATTGATCTGGCAGGATGTTATGCTGGATGAATACGAAGATCTGGAAGTAGGTTATATGTTGAACCTCTTCCTGGTGCCGGATGAACCAATTACCGTCACTTACAAAATTACAACGGCTCCGGGTGTAGAGACTCCGCTGACGATAGATATGACTCCGACGCTGCAGGACTACAGGTAAAGCTATGGAAAAGGGAATTGAACTTTTTGTTCCCGGACGCCTCTGCCTGCTGGGCGAACACAGCGACTGGGCCGGAAAATACAGAAATACCAACGAAAAAATAGAAAAGGGCTATGCTATTGTTACGGGTATTGAAGAAGGCATCCATGCTTTTGCTTATCCGGATGAGCGTCTGATCATAGAATACACTTCAGATGCCGATCTGGTTTTCTCCTGTGACATGAAAGCAGAAGCCTTGCAAAAGGTCGCAGAAGAAGGCGGCTTTTTTTGCTATATAGCCGGAACTGCTTTTGCCATTAAGGAGCGCTATAATGTGGGCGGTGTCAGGATCGTGATCGATCATGTGACTCTGCCGATGAAAAAAGGCCTTTCTTCCAGTGCAGCTATCTGTGTTCTGGTCACCCGCGCATTCAATCAGATCTATCATTTGCATCTGAATACCAGAGGAGAGATGAATCTTGCCTATGAAGGTGAGATCACTACGCCTTCCCGCTGTGGCAAGCTGGATCAGGCCTGTGCCTATGGAAAGAAGCCCGTGCTGATGACTTTTGATGGTGACCGTATTTCGGTAAAAAATATTGAGGTAGGTGCGGATCTGTATTTTGTGTTTGCGGATCTGAAGGCTGGAAAAGATACCATCAAGATCCTGGCAGATCTGAACCGCTGCTATCCATTTGCACAGAACGAAACAGAGCAGAAAGTTCAGGAATACCTGGGAAGGATCAATAAAGAGAACATTGAGAAAGGTCTGGAGCTGATCCGACAGGGAAATGCAGAAGGCCTTGGCCTCTTGATGACCCGTGCACAAGAGATGTTTGATGAATACCTGGCTCCGGCTTGTCCGTCTGAATTGACGGCACCTATCCTGCATCAAACTCTGCAGGATCCACATGTGAAGAGTCTGATCTATGGTGCAAAAGGTGTAGGGTCCGGTGGAGACGGGGCAGCGCAGTTCCTGGTCAAAGATGCTAAAGCACAGGCAGAACTGAAGCAGTATCTGGAAGAAGATCTCCGAATGACTGCCTATACATTAACGCTGAATCAGACCAAGCCGATCACCAAGGCAATCATTCCGGCTGCGGGCAATGGCGTACGAATGTTCCCAATCTCCAAGATCCTGAGGAAAGCCTTTCTGCCAATCATTGATAAAGACGGCATCATCAAGCCAGCTATTATGGTGCTTCTGGAAGAATTGGACGATGCAGGCATTGATCGGATTGCCATTGTAATCGACAGGGAAGACCGAAAAGATTATGAGAACTTCTTTGAGAAAGAATTGAGCAATGAGATCGCGCAGAAACTGTCGCCATCCCTTTTAGAATATGAATCTAAAATCCAGCGTATCGGTAAAAAGATTGAATACATCTATCAGGACGAAAAGCTGGGATTGGGACATGCGGTTTCACTCTGCGAAGAGTTTGCTGATGGAGACCCAGTGCTGCTGGTTCTGGGCGATCAGCTTTATAAAACAACAAGCTATTTAAGCTGCACCAGACAGCTTTTAGACAGCTATTCAAAAGACAGCAAGCTGATGATATCTGTCATTCCGGTGCCAATTGGGGAGGTTTCCCGGTATGGCATTCTGACCGGAAAGATTGAGAATCATGATGATTTCTTTGTGGTTGACCGGATGGTAGAAAAGCCGGAAGCCTCTTATGCGGAGGAATACTTGTTCACTAATTCCGGCGGCGAGAAAAAATACTTTGCTGTATTTGGAGAATATATTCTGACACCGGCTGTTTTCCGCCAATTGAGGGAAAACATTGCTGCCGGGATCCTCGAAAAAGGCGAATTCCAATTGACCGGAGCCTTAGACAAGGTTCGCGAAAAAGAAGGCATGATCGCATTCCTGACAGATGGGGAAATGCTGGATATCGGGGATGTGACGGCTTATCAGAAAGCCTTGCTTAAAAAAATGGATTAAGCAGATACGTCAGTTCAGTTCGTCGCAGGCTTTCTGCAGCCGTTCGTAGAAGAGACCAACATGGTAACCATCCATCAGGCCATGATGTGTCTGGCTGGACAGCGGCATCCAAATCTTTCCGTCTCTTTCAAAGTACTTTCCAAAACTCATTTTCGGGGCATTATCCACCCCATTGTGAATGATGGTCCGAATGAACCCGGTATATTCAACCCACGGAACACTGGTGTAGTTTATGATGTCCAGCTTGTGGCGGACGCGTCCCTGCATATCTTCCGGCGTTGCAGCTTCCTGATTCTCATGGGTTTTCTTACAGAATTCTATAATATCTGCACAAGGCCAAGGGCCTTCTCCGATGACAAAGATCTCTTCGCCTTTTTTAATATGATTGACAGTTGGACGGGTATGATCGATCACAAACGGCTTTCCATCAATAAAGCGATAACGGTAATTCTCAATAGAATCAACTGTTTGATTACATAGGTAGACCATGACGAGATTGAAAGAAATGCCGTGTTTATGTGCAAATGCAAGTGGCTTTGTCACATCCACATTTGCCGTGATCACGATGTATGGAAAATCTGTTCCCAGATAATTGTAGAAGAGCCGTTTCCTTTTCCAACTGTCGATATCGATCCATTGGATACTGTTTGTCTCTGCGTCATAAAAACTGTTGTCGCTTTCTCCGTATTCTTTTGCAAACAAATCTTCCATAATTCAAATTCCTCTTGATTACTTATCAGGATTGGCAGCACAATACTTCAGTACTCGTTGATAATCTTCAATCGTATCCACTTCAGACCAGAAACACCCGTTAACATCAACCGTGTGTATGTCTTCTTCGCCAACATAAGAGTAGAGGACATTTTCCCACCAGAGGTCATAATTCCCATTTTCAATAAGCTCCCACAGGCGGTCATGAAATTTCTTTATCCATTGATTCTTTAATACGGCAATTCCAACGTATTCGCAGTTTCGTTCCTCACGAAGCAGTTCTTTTCCATATTTTTGAAGGACATGATCTTTACTGTAAAAGAAGTAATCCCCTTCATCAGCTCTGGAATAATCGGAAAGGAAAAAATTATCATATGGAGCAGCAAACGCAAGATCCAACATTTCCTGTGTGTAATAGACATCTGCATTTGCGATAAAGAGCTCTTGTGTATTGAATTCGCGGGCAGCATACCAGAGACTGCCAATGCTGTTTGTGACTTTGTAAAATGGATTGTAATAAACAGTCACAGAATAATCTTTGATTGCTTCTTCTATTCTCTTATGCTGAAAACCGGTTATGATGACAATCTCCATGCCGTTTTTCTTCAGCAGGTCGAGTGTATGCAGCAACAGCGGTTTTCCATTCACTTCTACAAGGCTTTTCGGCATTTGACCGATATCCTTGACGATACGGCTCCCAACACCTGCCGCTAATAAAATGGCTTTCATTTCTGTAGTTCCTTTCCAAGTAAATCAACCAATAGATCAAAATCTTCTAATTTTAAATTTCCCATATGTCCTACTCGCAGCTGTAAGTCCTTCCAGTCTCCGCCGGATGGTGTCAGGAATATTTCATAGTTTTCCTTTAAACTTTCATAAACTGCGGTAGCATTTTTTTCCGGGAATAAAACAGGAGTACAGCAGTTGGATAACGGAATATCCGGAATCTGCAAAGGAAGAACGGAAATCTTTTCACGGAAATACTTTGCCCGTTCTGCATGCAATGCAATCTCTTCTTCCACCCCTTTTTCGGAGATAGAAGCAAGCCTCTGGTGCAGTGCCAGCATTGTTCCGATTGCTGAGGTAAATGGAGGCTGCCCCCGTTTCTGGTTTTCCAGATAGGAATGAAAATTGAAATAATAAGTAGATGCATTCTGTTCTGCGCGAAGCTGTGCTTTTTTTGACAAAGCAACAAGAGCTGCCCCTGGAGAAAGCGAAAGGGCTTTCTGACTGGCAGTAAAAAGGACATCAATTCCCTGCTTTTCCATATTGATCGGGTCAGCCAGATATGCACTGACGGCATCCACAATAAACAGCATATCATTTTCCCGGCAGAATGCCCCTAAGAAATCCAGATCATATTTCTGTCCGGTACTGGTGTCACAGGCATTTACTAAAAGAGCAGTATAGCCCTTCCCTGCGTAAGAGCGGAATTCTTTTTTTGAAAAAACTTCTTGAAAAGCAATATCATAGGTATCATATGGAATCTTATATAGTTCGCAGATTTCTGCAAACCGTTTTCCGAAACTGCCACCATTGATAATAAGCGCTTTATCTTTTTGCGTCAGCGTATTAGCTACAGCAGCATCCATCGCCCCTGTTCCGCTGCAGGTCAAGGCAGCAAAACCGGTTCCTTCCGGTGCGTATACGGACTGCAGGAACCATTTTTCGCAATCTTTCATAAGATCGCCAAATTCCTGCGTCCGGAAATATGGAAGCTGCGTTCCCTCAATCTGCAATGTTTCCGGATACATTTGCACCGGGCCAACTGTAAATAGTTTCATACGTTATTAACCTGCTTTCCGTTTTTCAGATAGGATTCTTTTAATAATGATACAAAGTATTTCAGACAGTCATTCTTAAGGAAAATGAGAAGCAGGACGCCATTGATAAGAAGGAAACAAATAACAGCGTCTGTAATCAGTAAGAGAAAACCATCTGCGGTGATCAGCTTATTGATCCACCATACGATGAAAGCGGAAAAAGAGCTGACACAAAGGAAAACGCCTAAATACCCGGCTGTTTCCATAGCATAATTCTTATAACTGCGCAAAAACAGTTTTTTATAAACAAATTTTGGATAGCTGAAGCACCATAGAGAGAGAGAACTGACGATCGTTCCCATAAACACGCCGGCTAAACCAAAGATCTTCAGCAAAATAATGGAAGCAACCAAATTGACAGCGGATTCCAGCAACGGGACAAAACGATTCTCATAAAAGATGCCTGCTGCATCCTGAAAAGCATTATAGGATCCACGCATTAACATTTGGAAGAACTGTATGGTCAATGTGATCACAACCGCATAGGAAAGGAGATACTGACCGCCGAACCACCAGCTGATAAATGGCTGGATCAGGATCAAAAGGGCAGAGGCAGCAAAAGTGGAGATCCAGAAATTCATAAAACGAATTCGGCGGAACACCAGGAAAACATGCTCTTTGTCATCAGATACCAGCATGTTGCCAACACTTGGGGTTAATGCCGCAAGTGCGGGATTAAACAGTTTTGTCAGCGCATCGATGACCAGATAATAATTGCTGTATAGACCTGCAGCCGTGAGAGAGAAGAAAACGGAAATCAGGATATTGTCGGTTCCCCCTACCACAAAAGAGCCAATTTTATGGAAAACAAGTGCACCAGTCTTTTTCCGGATATCCGCCCGGATCTCTTTTTCCAAAGGCTGGACTGGTTTTACTTTCAGAAAAGCGTATTGTCTGTTTACCAGAAGTGTGATCGCTACGTTTTCCAAAATACGGAATATCAGTTTGGTCAACAGGTACAGATAATAATTGTGTGTAAAATACAGCATCAGGAGCTGTCCTGAATTCATACCGATCAGATACAGCATATGAATGATACTGATATAGAAGTTTTTCTGGTCCGCATAAAGAATTGCCCGTTTATAACTCAGGAAGTAGGAGAATACTACATCTGCAAGGAAAAACAGATAGATCCAGGTTATATTAACGTTCGCCTCGGTCGGCTTGGCAATATATGGCAGCAGCGGGATCATGCAGGCACCGACAACTGCGATGACTAAGGCGATAATATGAAAGGCTTTTCGATAAAAGCGCATGAGGGAACGGATCGTTTCCTGATCATTTTCTTTTAGAGGCTTGTAAAGGTTATAAATGACCGCCTCCCCAATGCCAAGATCTGCTATAGCAAGCAGTGCAATGACATTAGTAAAAAGACCGTTCAATCCGGCGTATTCCAGTCCAAGAATATTGATAAATAATTTCTGTGCGAGCAGTCCGATCAGAATGGCAGTTACACTGGCAAAAATAGTAAAGATAAAATTACGGGCCGATTTTTCCGTTCTGCTTTTTTCCCTGCTTTGGCATGCGGCTTCCAGATCCCGTTTTCGTTGCAGATCAGCGAAGGATTGCAGATCTTTGCAGTGATATGCAAAGAGGAACAGGTAAAAGAAGAAGGAAAATGCATATTGCTCCACCACAAACATGAAGAAAAATGCACCAGTGAAGAGCGCGATCCATTTGGCAACCTGCGTCTTGCGTTCCTGGAAAAGCCGGATGATGACAAACACCAGAATCGCCAGGAAGATGATAAGGCCGATGATACCGGCTTTATACAGCATTTCCATGTATTGGTTATGGGTTGTTTCGCCAATTCCCGGATACGCATAGGTCTGATATCCGTGACCAAGGATTGGATGTTCTTTTATAGCCTTGACAGCACCATCCCAGATTATAAGACGATAGGAAAGATCAGGCCGTTTATGCAGGATATCAACGATCAGCCAGTAAAAAAGGTCCAGCCTCCGAAAGACAACCAGGACCAGATTCAATACAAGCCCAATTCCGGTATACGTCAGAATATTCATAACTTTGGTCAGATTCAGTATCTTAGGAATCACTATGATGATCGTGATTGGGACAAGCACTAAAATGGCCGTCATGTTTCTGACCAGAAAAGCAGATACAAGAGTCAAGGCCAATCCAATATAAACCAGATAGGTCCTCTTTTTGTCGCAAACAGTAGTATATATGACTGCAAAAATAAGAAATGCCAGTTGGTAAGGAATATGTCCGCTTTTATACCCGAGCAGCCAGCAAGCAGAAAACTGGAGGTAATTATACATACCGTTTTTGAAAATGAGAACAGATAGGAGGTTCAGGATAAGAAGTGCTCCGAAAAATCCCATTTCTGCCTGAAGATAACGCCGCAGATCAGTTAAAATTCCATACTCCGTCAGTAAACCAAAAAGAAGTGTTGCAAAAGCATATTCCAAAGCTCGTTTAAGCCCGGCGCCATTTAAAGCAGAGGCCAGACACATCAGACCTAGAAGTGCTGCAAACAAAATAAAAAGTGGAGATGTTTTCTTCCATAAACGTTCTTTTACAAACAGAAATAGAATAATGACCCCGACAATCAACTGGCTGAGGGTATAGACCTTTCCTGCCCAGCTGACAGTTGCTACGAAATAATCAATTTGAAAAAAAGGAAGTGAAAGCAGAACAAAAAGAATGATTCGTTTCCTGCCTGCTGTCCTGTTGGTTGTTGTTACATTTTGTTCCATGTCAGTTTCCAATACGCAAAGAGTAATCTATAACGAAACAGAAATGCTTTTTTTCGGTCTCGTGCATTAGCGGCATGCCAGAATTTATCGCTGGCGATTTCCTTCCATGGCATACTCTTATATAAATGATCCAGAAGATCTTTTTTCTCTGCTTTTGCTGCTGTCCACAGTGGATTGCCATACAGACATTTATAGACATATCGCAGGGAATCCATCAGCAGCCGTGTGTAAGCGGCGTATTCTGTCGGATCGTTCAGATCTAATATTGATGTAAGGTGCTGAAAAGGATTTTCCATCCGTTCTAAGATATCTGTATGGAAAACGTTAGAAACGGATTCTTCATTTTCTAAATAATAATACCATATAGTCGGAATATAAGAGATCTTCAAACTGGAAAGCATTTTCAGATTCCAGATTGCATCTTCATACATTTTGATTCCTATCGGGAATCGGTTTTGGTCTGTGGCAAAACACTCTTTTTTCAGAAAACGTGCTGCTATTCCACGGTTAATATAGCCATGCTCTCCGAACCGGTATGGCTCTCCGATACATTCCGCTTTCGTCAAATGCATCCGATCCGCAGTGAGATCGATCCTCTGTGCCATCAATTCCTCGGTCGGGATTGGGCCAATTACTGTTTGCTGCAGTTTTTTAATATCTTCCGCTCTTCCATAAAAAGTACCGCCCCATAAAGCATCTAAATCAGAATCCCTGAGCAGAGAAACGGCTTCTTCCAGACAATAAGGATTTAAAGAATCATCGGAATCAAGGAATGTCAGGATATCTCCTGTGGCGTGATCGATTGCATAATTGCGAGCAACAGAAACACCGGATGGGGCAATATGAAACAGTCTGATTCGGTCGTCCTGTTTTGCCTGTATCTCCAAGGAAGAGGCATAGTCAGATTCACTTCCGTCATCGATCAGTAATAATTCGAAATTGGTGTAGGACTGGGCCAAAACACTGGAGATGGCCTGATCTAATAACACCGGATCGCCGTTTTTTATCGGGAGGATAATACTGACGAGTAATTCCTGTCTGCTCATAAGCGGTAAGCCTCCAGATCATGTGTGATCCTCTCTGATTCCGGAGGAAGCTGCATATAATCTCCGAAAATGCCGCTCAGGTTTTTATCCCATGCTGAAGTTGCATAAAAAAGATGATCCTCAAAAGGCAATTCAACCAGATCTTCATATTCTTCTCTGGTTAACGCCTGATCAGGTCCATCATATGCCCATGTCACCATCCCGCAAAGAGCAGACTGTTCATACGGATACTTAAGAGCAAATTTTTTCTGCATTTCTGCGATTTTCTTTCTCCCGATGATCTTGGCAAGGGGTTTCAGAAACAGATCTTTCAGAACGATGATGATGGTGCTGGAACCGTATCCGTTTTTTACGACCGATGCCACATTTAGTCTGCATAAATTCAAAGCTTTCCGGTAATGGCGCACGCGTTCCTTTCGATCGGAAGGAACACCATCTACTGGGAAAATATCGATCCATAAAGACTGCACGTCTACCTGTGAATAGTTTTCTTCCACGATTTTCGTGTTCTTGTCAAATAGTTTCATGTAAGGAGCACTTAATGTCCCGTCTTCAAAACTGCAAAGCTCAAGAGACTGCGGCCACAAGGTCTTTTCCCGGTTTAATTGAAGCAGTTTTTCGTAATCCGGACGGGGCATAGTGACATCTATATCATCATCCCATGGGATAAATCCTTTATGCCGAACAGCACCTAATAAGGTGCCGGCACAGAGGGAATATTTCAGATTATTTTCTCGGGCTACCTGGTCAAAGACGACCATAATATCCAGTTCAGCCTTTTGTATTTCTGCCAGTGATAATTTGGTCAAGACAGAGACCTCCTTTGAGCATCGGCAATTTTATTTCCGGAAAGCTTCCGGAGGAGCATGAACAAACTTCCGCCAAGTTCCATCAGTGGAAAACAGTGGCAAAGTAAATAAATCATGATTTTTCGGGAACGTACGATCGGGGAATGCAGAAGAGATGCTTCGCACTTTTTAAGATCTGAACGAAGCTGCTCTTGCTGTTCTTTAAAAGCACTCTTCCTTGTTTTTGCAGGGACCTCTGTCAGAAGTCTGAGAAGAAGGGTAAAATTAATACGGTTCCGGTTCACCTCTGCATAAGCATGATCCGGGTCTTTTCCTTCTGTCACTTCCAACATTCTGTCCCAGACTTTGAGCAGATCAAAGTCTTTTTCGGTAAAATTGGCAGTCGCGCTTTCCGGATTGAAATAATAAAAGTATCCGACTTTTTCCACTTTCGCAATTGTTTGTGCATTCGCAATTGCCAGATACGTGCCAAAAACATCTTCCCCAACTCTGATATCTTCCGGATACAGTGGCTGCGGGAGCAGGTCGCGCTGGTATAATTTCGCGACCGGATAATGGACCCATTCATTGGAATCAATCTTGAAAAACAGCCGAAGATAATCCTTGTTTGAATATAAATGGAAAGCGGGATGCTCGTTAGGCTGCGGCGGAGTTGGCTTTTCTACAGAATGGGCGATATCACAGGTAACCAGATCTGCCTTTGTCTGTTCCATCCGTTCCCACATATCCTGAATGATTGTAGGATCCATCCAGTCATCGCTGTCGACAAACATGACAAATGTTCCCCGTGCATTTTTCAACCCATTGTTTCTGGCTGCAGCTACACCGCTGTTTGCAGTATGGAACACCCGAATTCTGGAGTCTTCGGCAGAAAGATCATCTGCAATCAAGGAGGATTGATCTGTAGATCCATCATCCATCAGAATAATCTCAAGGTTTTGATATGTTTGTGAAGTCATGCTCGAAACACATCGTCTCAGATATTTTTCAGTATTATAAAATGGTATAATTATACTAATCAGTGGATACAATGAAAAATCCCTTTTCTATCGAGCTGTATTAACTTTTATATTTTACTACCTTATTATAAAAAAGCCAAATATTTTTCGATGGAACTTAGGGGAAAGAAGGGGGACTTCTGCAAGGGAATGTGGTATAATATTTTCACCCAATACAGTTGACATGCGTATTCATGGAGAAGAGTATATACATTATGGACAATCATCAGAAAAAACCAGAGATTGTAATTATAATAGCTGCCCATAAATCCTATCAGATGCCGGAGGATCCAATGTATCTTCCGTTGCATGTTGGTGCGGAAGGGAAAAAGGATGCAGATGGAAATGATCTGGATCTTGGGTATGTGAAAGATAATACAGGTGATAATATATCGATCCTGAATCCAAGTTTCTGTGAGTTGACGGGCCTTTATTGGGCATGGAAAAATCTGGATGCCGACTATATTGGCCTGGCACACTACAGAAGGCATTTTGGCTATAAAAAGTCGAAAGATCTGTTCGAAAGTGTCCTGTCATACGAACAGATCAAACCATATCTGGGTAAAGTTAAAATCTTTACGCCGAACAAGCGTAAGTATTATATTGAATCTCTATATGATCACTATAAACATACGCATTATATTGAGCAGTTAGATGAAACGCGGGCAATCATTGAGAAATTATATCCGGACTATACCAGCTGCTTTGATAAAGTTGTAAAGCGTACTTATGGCTATATGTTCAATATGATGATCATGCAAAAGGAACTACTGGATCAGTACTGCCAATGGCTGTTTACGATCCTCTTTGAATTGCAGGAACGCATGAAAAACAACGAAAAAATGCAGAACCTTTCGGTTTTCCAAAGCCGTTTTTACGGGCGGATCAGTGAGATCATTTTCAATGTATGGCTGGAAAAACAGCTGGAAACCAGTGTTGTCCGGAAAAACGAAGTCAAAGAAATTCCGGTGATCCACATGGATGATATAAATTGGTGGAAGAAAGGCACAGCTTTTCTGAAAGCAAAATTTATCGGAAAGAAATATGAGGGGAGTTTTTAATCTTCTATTAAGAACTGGAAGATAAAAAGAATTCTGGAATAATGAATAACAAAACAAAATACATTTCCTATCTTTCCGTTATAGGCAGCATAGCAGTCGTATACTTGCATGCGAATGGATGTTTTTGGTCATTCAGTACGGACCCTTATTGGAAGTCAGCGAATATTATTGAGTCTTTATTTTATTTTGCTGTTCCAATCTTTTTTATGATTTCCGGAGCCACTTTACTTAATTATTCTGAAAGATATGATACAAAGACTTTTTTTAAAAAAAGAGCAGTAAAAACGCTTATTCCATTTCTTGCCTGGAGTATTATTGCGTTAATTCTGATCATCATAGAATCACTAATAAAAGGCGATGCACTGCCTTCCTTTAGAGAAGTAATAAAAGGACTGGTCAGCGGCAGAATCATAGATGTGTATTGGTTCTTCCCTGCATTATTCTGTGTCTATCTTTGTATTCCTCTTTTTGCAGCGGTTGCAAAAGAAAAAAGGAAAGCAGTTTTTTCCTATATTGCAGTCGTGTGTTTTGTCCTTAATATCCTAATCCCGTTTTTTATTTACGTATTCGATCTCCCAACAGCTGATTACCCATATTATATTGGTGTGGGAGCGGGTTATTTATTTTATGTACTGACAGGCTATCTGTTGAATGAATATGACTTAAATGCCGGGACAAGGGTAATCATCTATATTCTTTCTGTTCTGGGTCTTTTAACACATATATTAGGGACATATTTCTCCTCCATGGAGGCAAACGAATTGATCCGCACGTATAAGGGATATAACAATCTTCCTTGCATTCTATATACGTTAGGATTATTTGTTCTGGTTAAAAACTTAGTTCAAAAAAAACAATCGGATAAGACGACATGGCTGGACAAAATAGTCATGTTCCTGAAACGATACACATTCAGTATTTACCTGATTCACTATTTCTTTATTCAGGGGGCGGTCAGACTACTTCACATGGACAATACAAACCTTTGGTACCGGTTGTTATGTCCGATCGTAGTTATAGTATTGTGTATAGGAATCACCTTTGTTCTAAGAAAAATACCTGTTATAAAAAAGATAGTTCCAGAATAGCTCTTAGGAAAAAATCATTAACCTTCTTCCAGAATGTAAGCGTCAAAACTATGATTGATACGCTTGTTTTCCGGAGGAAGCTCCATATAATTCCCATAAAGGCCGGTTAGATAGGACTCCGTACAGCCTGGCGCGTGAAATTGTTTCCCGCAGAACTCCACTTCAATTGACTGAAGGAGTTCTGTTTTTTTCATACGCTCACCAGGACTGATACTCCAGGCGATGGATGCAACATAATCACAGTCGTTAAAATCAAGCTGTGTGATTAAATGATGCATTTTTTTACCGTAATATTTACAGCCGCGCAGTTTTGGGATGATCAACAGAAGGGTCTTTGCCAATGCGCGGAACTTAGTCCTGCCATTTCCCCAACGGGCAATGGAACGAGAGTAAAGAACGCGGAGATGATGTGCTTTATTAAGAATGCGGGCACTTTCATTAGGATCATCAGGCAGCCCGTCAATTGGGAAAACATCTATCCAAAGATGGTGATCACCAGTAGTGTAGTCTTCTTTGATCTCTGTATTTAAATCTTCAATTTTAGCAAAAGGAAAGTCAGCCTTCTTGTTTTCATAGCTTCTTAAAAAAAGCCGTGAAGAAACAGGAGGAGATTCTTTGAATACTTGATGTAGCCTTTCATAATCCGGTCGTGGCATAAAGACGTCGATATCATCATCCCAAGGAATAAAACCTTTATGACGGACTGCACCTAAAAGCGTTCCTCCTGCCAAAAAGTAACGTAAATTGTTTTCATCACAATAATCAGCAAATTCAGACAGAATCTGGAAAATGGTTTCTTTTATTTCATCTGAAGAAAGTTTTTTCATGTCATCCTCATATTTCCGAAACAAAATGAATGATTGCCGTTTTGAAGGCTTCCATGTCGTTATTAACATCCGACAATAGACGATCGCATCCTGCTTCAAATTCCTCCTGGTTAAAGTCCTTCAGATATGCTTCAAGAAGATCTTTAACATCGTCTTTGAAAATATCAACTGCAAAGCCTATTTTATAATGTTCAACTTCTTTTTCCAAAAAAGTATCTTTAGAAACAAGGATTGGAATTTTATAGATTGCAGCATCATAAAACCTGTTCGGCATTGCTGTTTTGGTCTCAAGACCAGAGGATAAACCGTAGATAGAATTAATGATGTTTATTTCCTGATATATTTCATCCTTTTTTGAGTTATTAAAATGTCCTTTAAATGACACATTTGAAATGCTGTTTTTTTGGCAGTAGCCCGGCAGGTCACAGTCATTGGTGATATTTCCATAATAGACTAGCTGGTAATTGTTACAGTTTGCAAACTGGCGGATCAATTCAGCATTCTCATTGTAGTATCTGACAGAACCAACAAATCCGATTGTTGTCATCCCGGAATCTGATGTCTGGTAATGGTCTTTTTTTACACAATCTATATTAATGTTATGCACCAACTTGTATTTTCCAGATTCCGGAAGAAACGAAAGAAACCCCTTTGAACTGATTGTGGTAAAGATGGAATGGTCAATCAGGGATTTTACGGTTTTGTAATAAATGGAATTGGATTCATGCGTATAATCCCGGATATCAAAAATAAATTTCCCGGCAAAACGTCTTTTCAAAATATCAGCGCACATGACGCCAGGAACTGTAGTAAGGATAATGGCAGATGAATAGTTGCCTGATTTTAAATATTTCCGGATAAAACGGGCATATTGAGCCATGATCAAAAGCTTGGAACTCTTTTTGCCGCCTGTTGGACAGTATCGTTTAAAAAGGATCTCGTTTTCTGCAGCAACGGCATCCATATCATAGCGTTCAAAATAGATGATATCGAACGTTTTATTATTTTCTTCCAGTTGTTTAATATAGTATTGCGCAAAGACAGTTTCGTCTTTTGGAAACATACTTATGATTAAACAGTCTTTTTTCAAAACATAGCCCCCGTGTTTTTTCTACCAGTTTTCTTGTTTCCCGGCTAAAAACCAATATGCCAAAAAAGCGGTATAGTGTAACATTTTCACTTTTTTACTGATTTTGACAGCATGTTGATATACGTCTGGAGCAAGGTTTCTGCAATGATTTTTCAGCTCAAGCATTTCCTTATAGCGTTCTTTTGACGGTCCCATTAAAAGAATGGAACAAAGTGCGCGGTAAAAGTAAGTGCTGTTTCTGGAACACATCATGTGTCTGTTATCAGGAGAGATAGCAACTGTATTTTTATAGAGATTTAAGCCTTCCCGGAATACAAACAGGAAGTTTTTATAATTTTTGATCCGGCTTTCTTTCGAAACAGTCTGGCCGTCTCTGCCGATCCGATAGCAGTAGACAGGTGTTTTGGAAAAGGTGATCGTTTTTATAAAAGGCATAAAACGTATCACAAACAACTGATCTGTATAAAACATATGTTCCGGAAGCTGATAAGTACTTTTGCGAATGGCTTCTGTGCGGACAGTCGTATTCCATATCCCGATTGGAAGCTCACATTTTATTTGATCAATTGAAAAAGTGCCTCCTTCATAGGAGTCCCAGGTCGATTCACATAAAGCAGACTCCCATGTTCCATCTATCACCGAGTAGTAACGGTTCAGATACAAGTCGGAATCTGTCGTTTTAAGCTGATCGATCAGTTCTATAAGCCCGTCATGATCGAACCAGTCGTCACCGTCAAGAAGTTTAAAGTATTTCCCGGTAGCTTCTTTTATACTGCGGTTAACAGTACTGCCATAGCCGCCATTTTGTTTTCGGATCAAACGAAAGGTATTCGGGAATTTATCCACATATTTTTGCGCTAAAGCAGCTGTGCCATCTGTAGAGCCATCGTCTTCAATTATGATTTCAAGATCATCCAGAATTTCAGGGATAATACAGGAGTCCAACGTTTTTTCTAAAAACGCCTCCACGTTATATGATGCGATTGAAACTGTCAGGAGTTTATCCATGAAGAAGCCTCCATTTTAAAATGAACGAAATTCCAGTTAGCATGTATTTTACCATTTGAGATGGTTTTTGTCTATTTTACTAAGGAGCACAGCACCAGCCGGGAGAATACAAATAAAAAACTGTCTTCTTTTAGTTGACTAGCGTAAAATATAAAGATATTGTAGTTATAATAGGTAAACAGGAGGAATACTTAACATGTCATGTATCGCAATATTAACAGCTGGAGGAACTGCAACCAGAATGCATCAGGATATACCAAAGCAGTTCTTAAGTGTTGAAAATAAGCCTATTATCATTTATACGCTGGAAGCTTTTCAGCAACATCCAAATATTGATGAAATATGTGTAGCAATCCTGGAGGGGTGGGATCAGATCCTCTGGGCTTATGCAAAGCAGTTTAATATTTCAAAATTAAAATATGTAGTAACCGGCGGAGCTACCGGGCAGGAATCCATCTTCAATGGCTTGGCTGCAGTAAGAGAGGATCATGCAGATGATGATATCGTCATTGTTCATGATGGAAACAGACCAATGGTTAGCGGAGATTTAATAACGGATTGTCTTGTTAAACAAAAGCAGTTTGGATCAGCGGTCGCAAGCATCCCTTGTACGGAGGTCGTTTTTGTATCTGAAAACAAAACAGATTCCATGACTTCAATTCCTCGTGAAAATCTCCAGAGAACACAAACGCCGCATGCTTATACTTTAGGTGATCTGTGGGATGCACATATGCAGGCGAAAGAAAAAGGAATCACTAATATGGCTGCATCTTGTGCATTGATGGAAGCATTGGGGAAAAAGACTTATTTTTCCAAAGGCTCAGAAAAGAATCTTAAGATCACAACCGTTGAAGATCTTGAAATTTTCAAAGCATTATTAAATGCGAAAAACGATAACTGGCTTAAGTAGGTTATAGAACGATGAATTTATTGGAATCAAAACTATATATAGAGGATCTTGACCGAATTGAAAAAACAATAGACCTGGATTATTTCTCAAACAGTTCGATTCTGATAACGGGAGGACTTGGCCTTATTTGTTCTTCCATCGTTGATCTTTTGGCAGATTATGAATTAAAAAAGAAAAAGAATATACGCATTTTTGTTGCAGCGCGGAACAGAGCAGCTTTTGAGGAAAAATATGGAAACATCCCATGTGTAGAATTTATTGAATACAATGCCTTAAAAGAGAATCACTTTCCGACTGAAATCGACTATATTATTCATGGGGCGGGGGTAGCAAGTCCGGATAGGTATATTGATTCCCCTGTTGAGACGATGATGACTAATATTAATGGAATATATGAGCTGCTTGAGTATTCCAGATCAAATTCGGTCAAGAGAATTGTCTTTATTTCCTCGAGCGAGGTATATGGTGCAAAAACATCTGCGGAATCTTATTTAGAAGAGGATTATGGGTTTGTAAATATTGATTTAATAAGGTCATCATATCCTGAATCAAAGCGGGCAGCCGAGGTATTATGCCGTTCTTTTCATAGTGAATATGGTGTAGATGTTGTAATAGTAAGGCCGGGACATATATTTGGACCTAGTGCCGGTAAAAATGACAATCGGGTTTCTTCATCTTTTGCATATCAGGCAGCAAAGGGCGAAGATCTTATCTTAAAAAGTTCAGGACTTCAGAACCGGTCGTACATGTATGCGCCTGATTGTGCGAAGGCGATCATCACAGTGCTCATGAAAGGAAAATCGGGCGAAGCTTATAATGTCGGTTCACAGACAATTACGACGATAAGAGAAATGGCAGAATCATATGCTAAAGCAGGCGGCGTTTCACTTTCTGCTGCAGAACCTACAAAAGAGGAATTAAAAGCATTTAATCCGATGAACAATGCAGCTTTGAATATTGAAAAGCTTTTAGAGTTAGGCTATCAGGATACTTTTTCAGTAGAAGAAGGATTTTCACATACTGTTAAGATAATCAAAAATGATTGAAACAATAAGAAGGGAACGACAACAGTGAAAAGAGAAGAGATTATCAGACTGGAACAAAAGCGTCAATTGGATATGTTAAAGCAATTTGATGCAGTTTGTAAAAAACATGACATTCAGTATTTTTGCGCTTTCGGTACTGTTCTGGGAGCGGTCCGTCATCATGGCTTTATCCCTTGGGACGATGATATAGATATTGGCATTATGAGAGAGGATTTTAAGAAGTTATGTAAAGTCCCGGAAGAAGAATGGGGTGATGATTATTTACTTTTGGCTCCAGATACAGATGATGTGAGACATGATAAATTATTTGCCCGCCTGTATCTGAAAAAATCACATATTCAAAGTTATCAGGATGTCGAAGGCTGGCGTAATTATAAGGATAACAGTACTTGGAGTACTTCTTTGATGCTGGATATTTTCGTCTTTGATTATGTGCCGGAAAACGCAGCGGAAAGGACAAAAGTATATCAGACAATACATGAGAAATTTGCGAAGAGATATCTGATTTCAAAAATCAAACCGATCACGAACAGCCATAATCCAAAAGAGAAATGCAAAGTCTTTATGAAACAGATCCTCGGACGGACTTTGCGATTGATCCATAAGAAACCATGGAAGTTTTATTATGACAAGTATAATGCTTTGGTCGAAAAATATAATGGCGGAACTAAAATTGGCTGTTTTGCCACTACTGGATTCAGCGGTTCGGCATACAATGCTGTCGAGAATATCTGGTATTATGATTATAAAGATTTCTTTCCAACGGTGACGCTGGAATTTGAAGATATGCAAATCCCTGCTCCAAATGCCTGGGATAAGCTTTTGCATCTTTGGTATGACGGACAAGACGGGGACTATATGCAGTTTCCGCCAGAGGGACAGCGTTATCATATTAACTTTATTTATCTGGATTTTGGCGACGGAACGAGTTTTGTTATCGATGCAGTAAAAGGGTCATTGGGAGAAGGCAAAAAAACCATCAGTATGGATGACTAATGGTTTTGAAGCGGATTCCAAGGAGTATATGTATTTTTTTCTAAGATGTCTGCGATCCGTTCACTTGCATGTCCATCACCATATGGATTACTTGCATGTGACATGGCGTCGTAGGCATTTTGGTTTTCCAAAAGTTCTTTAAAATTACGGTAAATCGATTCTTCCTCTGTCCCAACAAGACGGAGAGTTCCTGCTTCCACGCCTTCCGGACGTTCCGTTGTGTTACGCATGACCAGAACTGGTTTTCCATAGGTTGGGCATTCTTCCTGAATGCCTCCGGAATCTGTCAGGCACAAATGGCAGCGGGCTTCAAAATTATGACAGTCAATCACATCGACTGGTTCGATCAAATGAATCTGTTCACAGTCTTTCAGTTCCTCTTCTGCAGCCTGCCGGACAAGCGGGTTCATATGAATAGGATAGATCGCCTTGCATTCCGGGTGTTCCTGTAATACGCGGCGGATCGCACGGAACATTTGGTGCATTGGTTTTCCCAGATTTTCCCTGCGGTGGGCAGTGATAAAGATAAATTTGCTGTCATTTATCCAATCCAGCTCCGGATGAGAATAATGATCCGTAACGGTATAACGCATTGCATCAATGACTGTATTGCCAGTTACAAAAATGGTCGAAGGATCTTTCCCTTCTCTCAGCAGATTCTTCTGACTAAGCGGTGTCGGGGCAAAATTGTATTGTGAAATAATTCCAACGGCTTCCCGGTTGAATTCTTCCGGATATGGGCTGTAGAGATTGTAGGTGCGAAGTCCTGCTTCTACATGACCAACAGGAATCTGAAGATAGAAGCAGGCAAGAGCTGTGACAAAGGTAGTCGAAGTATCTCCGTGTACTAAAACAACATCTGGACGTATTTCTTCCAGAATCTGGCGGATGGAGTTTAAAATATTGGTCGTGATATCAAAAAGATCCTGCCTGTCTTTCATGATGTTCAGGTCATAATCCGGAACGATCTGGAAAGTATCCAGGACTTGGTCCAGCATCTGTCTGTGCTGCGCGGTGACGCAGACGATAACATCCAGTCCCTTTCTCTTTTTCATTTCCAGAATCAGAGGGCACATCTTTATCGCTTCTGGACGCGTACCAAACACGGTTAATATTTTTTTCATATTGTCTCCTTACTGCTTCAGCCGTTTTGGATGTTAATCAATTATAAATCGACTTTCCTGGCTCTTCAACAATTTTCCCATTAACGGATACTGCTGATATATTGCGTATATTTTATATTGTTGCTAAAATAATAAAGTTATACAAAAGTATTGAGAACACTCAAATGGCATTTACGAACACAGAAAGACAACTGAATACAAACCTGGAACTGACCGGACGGGAAATATTATTTATTATTGCCGTTTTTCTTAAAATGGTCGTGGATATACTCGGACTCACAGTAATACCGTATATGATGGGTTCGGATTTTAGCGCTTTGGTTTTTAAAGTATTGACTTATACTAGCTATGCCCTGGTAGTTGTTTCTTTCTTGCTGACCCCTAAGATTTCTACCATGGAATTAGTGCGGATCATGATCCTTGCTGCTATTACTGCAGTTGGAAGCTACTTTGCAGGAAATGCTATTATGTTAACGCTGATCTACCTTTATGGTGCGAAAGACATTGATGTGGAAAAAGTATTCCGCATTTTAGGATATATTTATATTGTTTTGTTCCTATTGATCGTACTGCTTAGTTTGATTGGAGTCATTGAAAACTGGGATTATCCGGAAAGCGCAGAGCGGGTGACCAGATGGAGCCTGGGGTACACATATCCTACACATACTTCAAGTGTTCTGTTTATGGCAGTTCTGGTGTTTTGCTATATTCAGAAAGAGCATCTGACCATGATACATGTTGCGGTTCTTGAACTGATCAATATCTGGTTCTTCTTCAAAACAGATTCCCGTGCCGGGCTGATGCTGTGTGCTGCGATACCGATCATTTTCTACCTGCTCAAATTCCGCAAAAAAGAGTTTCGTAAAACGATCCTTGGGTGGCTGCAGCAATGGTCTTTCCCGGTTTGTGCAATCCTGATCTACGTTGTTACTATGGTTTATACAGGAACTGGTATCCTGGCAAAGATCGATCAATGGTTGTCATGGCGGTTTTATTACAGCAATTATTCTATGCTGAAGTATGGTGTCCATCTGTTCGGACAGAAGATAGAATGGATCGGATATGGCGGTTTGGGACATACCAGAACAGCGCTGACGGATGTTTACAATTTTGTCGATACCTCTTATCTTAAACTCCTGCTTGAAAACGGTCTAATCGTATGGCTTTTCATTATAGCCATGTGGACTGTAGTCAGTATTATTGCATTTAGGAATAATAAAAGATATTTAACCTGGGCTCTTTCTTTTCTGGCTGTATACAGCCTTGTGGAACAGTGGCTTATGAATCTGGGGACAAATCCGTTTTTGCTGTTTCTGGGGGTATATTTCTTCCGAACCATCATCCAGCTTTCAGAGAGGAAAAAACAGGATAAAGAAAACTTGCAGGTCCTTCGACAATAATAATCGTTTCTGTTATACTAATTAATATGAATAGTCTAAAGAAAAAAAGAATCCTTCCTTTTGTTATTATGTTTGTTTTAGTGCTTTGCACTTTTTTTTCTACTGTCACCGTTCAGGCAGACTGGTACCAGTATTATGGATATTGGTTTTATGAGAATGAAGACGGGGAAAATGTGACAGGATGGAATTATATTAATGACCATTGGTATTACATGAATGAATATGGCGTCATGACTACCGGATGGCAGAAAGTCAATGGACTCTGGTATTATATGCATCCATCGGGAGCCATGCTGACCGGATGGCAGAAAGTAGATGGTGTATGGTATTATTTGACCCCGTCCGGTTTTATGTTGACCGGCTGGGGGAAAGACGGTGACTACTGGTATTATTTTTATCCGTGGGGAGCAATGGCTACCGGTTGGGTGAAAGTAAAGGATGTCTGGTATTACATGTATCCGTCAGGAGCAATGGCCACGGGCTGGGTAAAAGTAAATGGCCTCTGGTATTATATGAATGCCTCCGGTGCGATGGTAACCGGCTGGCAGAATGTTAAAGATGCTCGTTATTATATGTCCTCCTCCGGTGCGATGGTGACTGGCTGGCAGGAGATCGATCAGAACTGGTATTATTTTGATCCATCGGGGGCAATGCAGACTGGCTGGATCGTGGTCGATGAAGAAAAGTTCTTATTGAACGAAGATGGAATCAGGCAGACCGGCTGGATCGAACAGGATAATAAACGGTTCTATTTAGACCAGAAAACCGGATCAATGCATATCGGATGGCTTGATCTGGATGATGTTCGTTATTACCTCAATGCAGATGGAGTTATGCAGACTGGCTGGCAGGAGATCAACGGAAACTGGTATTACTTTGATGAGACCGGTGAGATGCAGACCGGTTGGTTGAAATTTGAAGACAAATGGTATTATCTGGATGAGACCGGTGAAATGCTCACTGGTTGGGTAACAAGTGGTACTTGCCGCTACTATTTAGATGAAACCGGTGTGATGCAGACGGGATGGCTTGACTATGAAGGGAACCGCTATTATTTAAATGATGGTGGATCCATGCTGACAGGCTGGGGGATGCAGAATGACTGTTGGTATTATTTTGATTCCGATGGTGTGATGCAGACCGGCTGGACGTGGGTCAAAGGTGTCTGGTACTTCATGGATGAAGATGGTGTGATGCAGACTGGTTGGCTCTATGATGGCAAAGATTGGTATTATCTTGAGTCTTCCGGGGCAATGGCAACTGGTTGGCTGGAATGGAATGACAAAACATATTATCTGTCCTCCTCTGGAGCAATGGTAACAGGCGAGCAGGTAATAGATGGAGTTACATATTATTTTAATGATTCCGGAGCACTGGAAGCAATGGATGTTCCTTCCAACCCGGAACTGGGGCAGGAGATCGTTGATTTTGCGATGCAGTGGGTCGGAGTTACGCCGTATGTTCCTGCTTATCTGAGATGGGATGGTACTAAGATGACAAACTCTCTGACAGAGGGGACAGATTGTTCCGGATTTGTTCATTTGATCTTTGAAGAGTTTGGATATGATCTGCCGGTATCTTCTCTTTCTTATCAGTATGATGTTGGAATTCGTATCCCGTATGAGATGATGATCCCGGGAGATATCGTTGTATTTGGCTATGGGAGCCATGTCGGAATCTACGCCGGGGACGGAAAAATGGTTCATTGTGCGACACCGGAATCCGGTACTGTATATGCATATGTATATGAAATGCCATCGGCTTGCGTAAGGGTAGTCTGGTAATTGGGCAAAAAATTAATGACAAAAAAGAATCTGCTTATCTGTGCAGCAGTGATCCTGGCAGGGGTCATTGCTGCGCTTCTTATTATTTTTATTCCGAACAGTAAGTACTATAGTGTTGCAGATGCAGACAGTTTTTCCAAGTGGCATCAGAAGATCATTTACAAAGGGAACCGTTATCATCGGAATAAGGATATTTCTCCGGTGCTGTTTCTGGGGGTCGATCATGCAGACGGACTGGATGATGCCATCTACATGGGAAGAGGCGGCCGTTCGGATACAATCTATGTTTTTCTTCTGAATAAAAAAGAAAAAACGAATACGCTGCTTTCTATTTCCAGAGATGCCATGACAGAAGTGGATGTATACAACCCGGAAGGAGAATACTATTACTCTGGTGTGATGCAGGTGACAATGCAGTATGCTTATGGGAACAGCGATAAAAACAGCAGTCTTTTAGCGGAAAAAACGATCTCTGAATTACTATATGGTCTTGATTTTGATGCCTATCTGTCTGTTAACCTGGAGGCGATCGGAGCAGTCATTGATATGCTGGGGGGTCTGACGATCACTATGCCGGCAGACTATTCCTATATTGATCCGAGATATACGAAAGGGGCAGCATTGACCTTGAACAGCTGGGAAGTGGAGTGGCTCCTGCGCTATCGGGATAAAAGTCAATTGGAAAGTAATGATGATCGGATGGAAAGACAGACCATGCTGTTGGAAACAGCTGTTGCAGAACTGAAAAACAGGGGCATCCTTTCGATGCTTTCGGATATCCTGGATGTAGCAAAGACTCATATTACGACCAATGCGGGGCTTGAGACGATCAAAAGAATTGCTTCTTATGATATTTCTGAAGAACGTTACAGTGTCCCGGGAGAAAACAGGGCAGGGGAGATTCATGCAGAGTTTTATGTTGATGAGCCTGCATTGATGGACCTGCTGGTAGAATTATTATATGTCCGGGAATAATGAAGGTATCAAAAAGCCCCTGTTTTAACAGGGGCTTTTTTTAATGAACTTTCATTCGTTTTAATAATAGTAAACGACGACTTTGGTTCCGTCCGGGATATTATCATAGATCCACTGTGCATTTTCTATTCTGAGTCTGACACATCCGTGTGATAACTCCTCACCCAGAGCATTTCCTTCGGTACTGATATTATAGGTTCCTCCATCGTAAAGGATAGAATGGAACAGGAAGTCATTGTAGAACCTTGTCCAGTAATACAAGGTATGACCCTCTGAGTCATTGAAGGAAGGACCTCTTGTATAACTGTAGCCTCCTGTGTGCTGTCCGATATAGAATTCTCCAGTAACCGTGTCCCATCCTTTGGAGGAATCGCCGACCGTACAGAGCCATGCCTTTTCAACAGCCCACTGGGAACCGGCTTTCTTGTAAATCTTTGTGACTTTATCAGTTAGATTGACAAGTATCAGATATTCCGTATTACTTTTGTAACCGCTGCCGTCGGTGCCGTAATTGGCTTTTTGATCCATTGCACCGGTACTGATCCAAACGCCGTTTGTTTTGAAGACTTGTGGATAACCCTCAACGTAGCAGGTTTCCGTTGCCATTCTTCCGGAAACTGGTTCCATGTAATACCATTTGTCACCAAAACTCTGCCATCCGGTCAGCATCCATCCGTTATCACCGAACAGATACCAGTATCCATTAATGAACTGCCAACCCGTCATTCTGGCGCCTGAACTGCTCATATAGTACCATCTGTCACCAATATACTGCCATCCGGTCAGCATTGCACCGGAAGCAGGATTCAGGTAATACCAGGAACCGTTGATCTGCTGCCATCCGGTCAGCATCTTCCCTGAAGGATTCATGTAATACCAGTATCCTTTAACTTTCTGCCATCCGGTGAGCATCGCGCCGGAATCATTTAACAGATACCATTCTCCGTCTGCCAGCTGCCATCCGGTCAGCATGACTCCGTTATCATCCATCAAGTACCAGATATCTTTGACTTTTTCCCAGCCAGTTGCCATTGCACCGGAAGCTTTCAGATAATACCATCTGTCTTTATAAGAAAGCCAACCGGTTAGCATCACACCGGATTCGTTCATGTAATACCAGCTTTTAGCATCTTCGACATACTGCCACCCGGTCATCATGCCTCCGGAAGGGCCTAAAAGATACCAGTTATCTTTATATTTCAGCCAACCGGTCTGCATTATGCCTTCTTCATTCATGTAGTACCAATAATTACCGACTTTCTGCCAGCCTTTCAAAGTATAGGTGCCGTTATATAAATACCAGTATCCGTATTTCTTACCCCAGGCTTTATTCACTGTGGATAAAACATTGATCTGAACGGTATCAATATGAACACCATTTTTATAATTTGCAGTAATTGTTACGAGGCCGTCTTTTTTGGTCAGCACCTGACCATTTGAAGACACAGTGGCAATTGATGGGTCATCTGATGTCCAGACGATATCTTCTTTCACACTGTCAGATGCATAGGAAACGGTAAGCAGGTATGACGTTCCTCTTAATACAGGCTGCAGGTCTTCTGCAATGTCAAAAGGAGCAGCTGCATGAACAGGGACACTGCCAAATATAAGGAGCAAGGTCAAAAGAACTACTGTAATTTTTGAGATGCGCTTTATCATTTTTACCCTCCAATCATAATTATTTAATGATAGTTTACAATAATAACAGGGAAAAAGGAAGAGGAGTCCGGATGCTTTTCAAAAAGGATACACTCTTGACAATATAAGGATTTTATTTCATAATTTGTTCACGAAAATAAACTTGGAGATGTACATGAACAAACAAGATGCCGATGTATTGAACATACTGAGTGACAATGAAACGGTGACACAGAGGGATATTGCTGAAATGACAGGTCATTCCTTAGGAATCGTCAACCGTTCGATCGCGAATCTGCGTGCAGAAGGCCTGGTAAATGACAAGCTGCGGTGTACCAAAAAAGCAAGAACTATTGAGGCAGAACATGCGCCTCAAAATGCCATCATTCTTGCTGCAGGCTTTGGCATGCGCATGGTGCCGATCAACCGGGAGGTTTCCAAGGCGTTTCTTGAGGTGAAAGGGGAACTGTTGATCGAAAGGCTGATACGGCAGCTCCATGAAGCAGGCATTCGCGATATTACCATCGTCATAGGTTTTCTGAAAGAACAGTTTGAATACCTGATTGATGAATTTGATGTAAACCTGGTTGTGAACCCGGACTATGCCACTTGCAATAACCTGCATTCTCTGCAGCTTGTTTCGGATAAGATTCGCAACACCTATATCCTTCCTTGTGATATCTGGTGCAGAGTGAATCCGTTCCGGAAAAGGGAACTGTACTCCTGGTATGCAGTCAGCAGAAAAGAAGATCCGTCCAGTGATGTCCGTGTGAACCGGAAGCTGGAGCTGGTAAAAAGGGGAAGTAAAGAAACCGGCAATGAAATGATCGGAATTGCCTACCTGACAGGCAAAATAACGGACAAACTGTTAAATAATCTGCATCATTATGCAAAAGATCCGGCTTATGATGATGCCTTCTGGGAGGAAGCACTGTATGAGAACGACCGTATGATAGCAGAGAGCCGAATCTTTGATGAAGATGAAGTCATCATGATCGATACATTTGAACAATTGAGGGAGTTTGACAGTGACTCGAATCATTTGAAATCCGATGCCATTCAGATTGCTGCCAATGCATTGCATGCACAGCCGGAAGATATTATAGACATTCAGGTATTGAAAAAGGGAATGACCAACCGCTCTTTCCTTTTCCGTTGTTTTGGAAAACAATACATCATGCGGATCCCGGGTGAGGGAACAGATCAGTTGATCAACCGGAAAGAAGAAGCGGCTGTTTATCAGGTGATCCTGGATAAAGATATCTGTGATCGGATCATTTATATTAATCCGGAGAACGGATATAAGATCACGGAATATATAGACCGTGCAAATGTTTGTGATCCTTTTGACCCGAAGCAGGTGAAGAAATGTATGAAGAGGCTGCGGGGTTTTCACGATATGAAATTACAGGTGAACCACACTTTCGATATATTCCGGCTGATCAGCTTTTATGAAAGTTTATGGGGCGATGCTCCATCTATGTACCGGGATTATAAAGCAACCAAGGAAAAAGTCCTGTCGCTTCAATCTTATATAGATCAGCACAAAAAGCCATTTGTGCTGACACATATTGATGCCGTCCCGGATAATTTCCTGATCTATCTTGATGAGAATGATGAAGAAAAGATCCGCTTGATCGATTGGGAGTATGCAGGAATGCAGGATAGTGACGTGGACATAGCCATGTTTGGAATATATTCCCTTTATAACAAAGAACAAATGGACGCTCTGATTGATACATATTATGAAGAAGGCTGTGATCCATTGGTCCGTATCAAAATCTATTGTTATGTTGCGGCTTGCGGGCTTTTATGGAGCAACTGGTGTGAATATAAAAAAACAATGGGAATCGAATTCGGAGAGTATTCCCTGCGCCAGTACCGCTATGCCAAAGACTATTATAAATACGCAATGTGCGAGATAGAAAAACGAAAAGAGGTATAAGAAATTATGAAGCCAACAGAGAAAAAAAGAATCGACTGGATGCTGACGTTGGTTCCGTTTATTTTGATCATGGGACTGGCTGTTCTGATGTTTATTTTTCCGGACGGCTCAAATCGTGTGATCAGTAAGGTACGCTTTTTCTTCGGAGATACGGTAGGAATTTACTATTTGATCATAGGTGTAGGCATTCTTATTGTTTCATTGTTTCTTGCCCTGTCTAAATATGGTTCCATTGTTTTGGGAGCCCCGGATGAAAAGCCAAGATACTCCTTTTTTGCATGGGGCGCCATGATGTTTACCTGCGGTCTGGCTGCAGATATCCTGTTTTATTCCTTCTCTGAGTGGGTCATGTATGCAGACAGCCCGCATATCACAGAACTGGGATCCATTGAAGAATGGGCAGGCGTTTTCCCTCTGTTCCATTGGAGCTTTATCCCATGGGCCTTTTATCTGGTACTGGCAGTTGCCTTCGGTTTTATGCTCCATGTCAGAAAACGGAATAAACAGAGATATTCCGAGGCATGCCGGCCGGTCATTGGAAAACATGCCGACGGGTTATTAGGCCGGATCATAGATCTGTTTGCATTGTTTGCATTGCTTGCAGGTACGGCAACGACATTTAGTGTTGCGACGCCTTTGATGGCAAGTATTATTGTCAAACTTTTCGGTATTGCTTTAAGCAGAACTGCCGTTACGATCATCATTCTGCTGATCACCTGTGCAGTATATACCTATGCCGTTCTGCATGGGTTTAAAGGAATCAGTATTCTGGCAAAGGTTTGTATTTATATGTTCTTCGGACTGTTGATCCTTGTGTTGGTCATTGGAGGCCAGGGAAGATTCATCATTGAAAACGGTTTTCAGTCTTTGGGAACGATGTTTCAGAATTTTGTAGGCCTATCAACGTTTGCGGATCCGCTGCGGACATCTAACTTCCCGCAGGATTGGACGATTTATTATTGGGCTTACTGGATGGTATGGTGTATTGCAGCGCCGTTCTTTATCGGTAATATTTCCCGTGGACGGACGATCAGGCAGACAGTGCTGGGTGGATATATCTTTGGTGTTGGATCCACGATCGTCAGTTTTATCATCCTTGGCAACTATTCCCTGGGACTGCAGACGACTGGAGCAGCAGACTTTATCGCACAGTATCAGGCCAGCGGAGATCTGTATGGGCTGATCATGAATATTATAGATACGATGCCGATCGCACCGGTCATCCTGGTTCTGGTTCTGCTCACAATGATTGCTTTTTATGCAACATCTTTTGACTCGATTGCTTATACGGCAGCTTCATACAGTTATAAAAAGATTGGGGAAAACGAAAAACCTGGAAAATTGATCTGTCTGCTTTGGTGCATCCTGCTGATCGTTCTTCCGATCGCATTGGTATTCTCGGAAAGCTCCATGAATAATATTCAGTCAGTCAGTATTATTTCAGCCTTCCCGATCGGCATCATCATGATCCTAATGATCTGGGCTTTCTTCAAGGATGCCAGAAAGTATATGAAAGAGGATATTTTCCTTTCAGCTAAAAAGAGTAAAGATTGAAACCTTTTCCAGATGACGGTATAATTTCCTTTGTTAACATTTAATGATTTAAGGGGAATAATAGTGGCTGGAATAAATAGAAACATAAAAAAAATATTCGTCTTAGGAATTGGTCTTCTTATGATATTTGTCTTTTTGGCGTTTGGAAAGACTACTGTATTTGCGGAGGATAACTTAGAGCAGGAAGCAATTCTGGAAGAAGGGGATCAGTCCTCAGACCCGCAGCCGATTTCGTTAAAACCGGGTTGGCAAATGATTGATGATAATTGGTATTATGCAGATTCCTCTTCACAGATGGTGACCGGCTGGCTTTATTATATTCGTTCCTGGTACTACCTGGATCCGGAAACAGGTGCGATGCAGACAGGCTTTGTGACGGTTAATGAGTCCTTGTACTATTTGAACGATGCCGGGATCATGCAGACCGGCTGGCAGAAGCTGGATAGCCAGTGGTATTTATTCTCCGGCTCAGGGGCTGCGGAAACAGGTTGGTATAAGTCCGGAACGACCTGGTATTATCTGGACCCGGAAACCGGGGTCATGCAGACCGGCTGGCAGTATATTGATGATAAATGGTATTACATGAACGCTTCCGGAGCAATGTTGACTGGCTGGCAGAAACTGGATGGCCAGTGGTATCTGTTATCCAGTTCAGGAGCTGCGGAAACAGGGTGGTATAAGTCCGGTAAGACCTGGTATTATCTGGATCCGGAAACCAGGATCATGCAGACAGAATGGCAGCTTATTGATGATACCTGGTATTACATGAACGCCTCCGGAGCGATGCAGACCGGCTGGTTGAAACTGGGCAATAACTGGTTTTTGCTCAGCAGCAGCGGAGCGATGCAGACCGGCTGGCAGAAAGTTAGCGGCAAGTGGTACTACCTGGATCCGGAAAATGGCGGCATGCAGACCGGATGGATCCTGGTCGATGATGTCTGGTATTTTTTAAACAGTAATGGCTCCTTGTTTACCGGATGGCTGAAGTCGGGAAGCACATGGTATTATCTGACGTCTAATGGTTTGTGTTTTACCGGTTTAGCGCCTTGGTATGGAGATTATTATTATGTAGCAGAAGGCGTATATGACCCAACCTATAATGGAAAGGCCACTATCCCGGGTCTGAGCCAGGAATTAGATGTTGTTAATGGAAGAACACCGGGGGGATTGGTACAGCCTTCAGATGCTATCATAAAAAGAGTCCAAAAAATAATAGAAGATAATAAGATCAAAAATCTGTGGGACGCATTCAACTGGTGTGTTATGACTTATTCCGTTTATACGACAGGCGGAGGATATGGAACCGCGTATTATGCAGATTATGGGTTGGATCATCACTACGGCAATTGTTATGTCATGGCAGCAACATTTGTCGTCATGGCAAGACAATTAGGCTTTGAAGCTTATCAGATCTCTGGATATATCGCGAGTACATATATCCATTCCTGGACAGAAGTAAAGGTAAATGGAAAGTTTTATGTGTTTGATCCTGATTTTGTAGTGGACCAGGGAGGAAACGGATTCCAGATCAATTATGGAGATAAAGGCACCTGGAGATATACAGATGCTTACAGGATGAGTAACTGACATGAAGGTAGATAATGCTCTTATTATGGCGGCTGGGGCTTCCAGCCGCTTTGCGCCGCTTTCATATGAAAAACCAAAGGCATTGATTGACGTAAGGGGAGAGATCCTGATCGAACGTCAGATACGTCAATTGCTTGCTGCAGGTATTTCGGATATCTACATTGCAGTGGGATATAAGGCAGAGCAATTTGAGTATCTGACCGGAAAATATGGCGTACATCTGATTCAGAACTATGAGTATCTGACCCGGAATAATAACAGCTCTATCTGGGCTGCAAAAGATATTCTGCGGAACACTTATATTTGCTCTGCGGATAATTATTTTACGGAAAATCCTTTTGAACCAGAAGTGGATCATGCATATTATGCCGCTGTGTATGTATCCGGACAAACGGATGAATGGTGTATGCATGAAGATGAAGAAGGATTTGTGGATTCCGTAGTCGTTGGCGGAAATGATTCCTGGGTCATGCTGGGACAGTCTTTTTGGGACGAAACATTCAGCAGGAAGTTTTTGGATATTTTGCAAAAGGAGTATCAGGACCCAGACACTGCAGTGAAACTATGGGAAACAATCTATATCGAACATATAGCTGATCTGAAGCTTAAAATACGAAAGTATGATGCAGACAGGATCTTTGAGTTTGACACCCTGGATGAATTGAGGGGGTTTGACAAAAGCTACCGGACAAACACCAGATCTTCGATCTTGAAGAGCATTGCATCTGAATTGGGCGTAGGAGAGGAATGCCTTGTTCATCTTTGCACCCTGAAAGATAATACGGCGGAAGCGATCGGATTTACTTTTGACTGCGGGAATCGGCAGTATCGTTATTTCTATGACCAAAAGCGTCTGGAAATTCTTTAAACATTCAAAAAAAACTATTTTCCTCTTTCGCAGAGATTTGATTTTCTGTATAATTAAAAAAACGTTTATTTGGAGGAGTACCTCATTGAAAAACAGATTAACAGGAATCGTTTTAGCGCTTGGCATCATAGTTTGTCTTCTTGGAGTCACCGCCTGCAGTGAATCATCAAGCCCAAGCAAAGCACCTGCAGGATCAATTGGTTCTGCGGGGTCAGCAGCATTTATTCCTTCTTCATCCGCATCTGGTTTTGTTTCCTCATCTGCATCATCTGGATTTGCAGCTGTAGAGCCGGCAATCGTGAGAAAGACGATTGGAAAAATGGGAAAAGAATCTACGACAAAAAAGGTAACGCTTGTAAATCTGACCGGACAGAATATCGTCAGCTTTTCGATCAAACATTCCCTGGAACAGCAGTTTGGCGCCAATATGCTGGAGGCAGGCGATGTGTTTGCCATGGATGAATCAAGGGACGTTTATTACGATATGGGACCTGCGTTAGATGCGCAGGCTGCACAGACACCAGAAGAAAAAAGTAAGAATCTATACCTGACATACAATGTTCAGATCGTTCTTGCAGATGGCTCAACGATCACCTTGCATGATTTCCCATTTAATGAGTTGGAAAAGGGAAGGATTCTGTTCCAGAACTGGACTGGATTTCTGGAGTATGAGAATCCTTTGACGGGAGAAGATATTATCACACGTCAGCATGAAGCAGATGCGAACGCTGCAGATCAGGCTGCAGCCTATGCAGCGCAGCAGGAGCAATGGGCACAACAGCAGCAGTGGGCAGCACAGCAACAGCAACAGCAGCAATACGTTGCTCCAGCACAGAATAATGATGCCGGATGTGTGGGCGACCCGAGTTTAGTATGGTGATATGAAAAAGATTCTTTATTTATCTTATTTACGGGCCGTTGCATGTATTTCTATCATTATTTTGCATACGGTCGATGTCGCTGTCATTTTATATCAGGATCAAATAACAAACGGGGAGAGAATTGCTTCTCTCTCCGTTGTTCATTGTATGATGTGGGCAGTGCCGTGTTTTGTTATGGTTACAGGCACGCTTCTTCTTAACAAGAATCGGACCGTAACGATCAAGGATGTTTTCCGCAAGTATATTCTGCGGATACTCATCGCGCTTATAGCTTTTTCCCTTATCTTTGCCTTGTTTGACATGCTGATGAATAAAGACGGTTTTGGAGCAGCGTTCCTGGCGAAAGGTTTTTTGAATGCATTGACCGGAAATGGCTGGGCACACATGTGGTATTTGTATCTGCTGATCGGGCTTTATCTGCTTTTGATCTTTTATCGTGCGGTTGCAAACCATGTCTCGGATTCAGAATACCGTTTTCTTCTGATCGTTTATGCGGTATTCCTTTCTTTGCTTCCCCTGTTAAATATGTGGAATGCAAAAGTTGGTTTTTATATTCATGTATCTACGATCTATCCGTTCTACCTGTTCGCGGGCTATGCGATTGCGGAAAGTAAACTGAAGATCAAAAAGGGCATTAGTATTATACTGATGCTGATCGGTATTATCGGGATTGTTGGTTTTACTATTCTGAATGCAAAAGATGCCAGAATCTCTAACGGTAATTTATTAGGCTATTCTTCCATTTTTGTTCTGCTGCTGGCAGTGGGCGTCTTCTCATTCGTTAAGAATTTCTTTGGGCTGACAGACGTCATAGAGCAGAAAACAGTTGGAGCAGAGGAAACTGGAATACCTGCACCGAAAAAACCTGGAATAATAGGTAAGGTTTTTCTGGAAATTGACCGGTGTTCCTTTGGGATTTACCTGATTCATATGATCTTCGTCCGTCTTGTTCTGCGGTACTGGCGATTGAACCCTTATACCTCGAACGTGACCATCCTTGTTTTTGCTGGACTGGTTCTTGCTATTCTGATCGTTTCTTACGGGATCACGGCTTTGCTCAAGCTGATCCCCGGGGTAAAAAAGATATTGTAATATTCTGGACTTTTCATGTAAAAAGCGTCCGCTATAGAGCGGACGCTTTTTTTTGTTGCAGGCCTTTTCTCTTCTATAATATAATTATTCTACAATTGAATTAATCAGTTGATATTTAGAAAGGAGAAGTATTTGGGGATGAAGAAGTATTGGAAAAGAATGCTCGCAGGGATCCTCATCGTTATTTTTGCTCTTTCCTCAGCGGTTGCAGCGTTTGCAGCTACACCGGAAACGACAGAAGATTATGATGAAGTGATTGCGATCATTCATACGAATGATGTGCATGGACACATCGAAGTGGAGCCATATGTCAAAGGACTTGCAGATCAGATGAAGGCATCCGGAGATTATTCTCTGGTTCTGACAGTTTCTGCAGGTGATGTTTACACTGGAGGACATGCCGTAGCTGGCTACTATAATGGAGAATTGATTCCGGCTATTGAAGATCAGGTCTATGACGTGATCGTCCCTGGTAATAATGATTTCCCTTCGGGTATTCCGAGCAACGTTCTTCTATCTGCTCTGTATACACATACGAAAACCATATGTGCAAACATCCAAGTCAAAGAAGACACGGATATGGCAGCATTTGCAGCAGCATACAGTCCTAAGATTGGAAAAGAAGACTTTGCAGCTATGTATGATGGCGTCAGCCTGAGCAGCGAAGACGGCTCGCTGGATTTTTCGGAATTAGGCCTTGGAACAATTGCTGCTGGCAATTCTCCATGGCAGGAGACTTTGATCATCGAAACACCAAAGGGAACCAAACTGGGATTGTTTGGCCTTACCTGCACCTACATTGGACAAACGCAGGGAACCGTTAATGCAGCAAAAGAAAGCGTTGCTTCTTTGAAAGAGGATGGCGCAGATGCAATCGTTGGCATAGCACACACTGGCTGGATGGGCGAAGGCTCAACAGACCCATCTCAGGTTAATGACACCAACTCCTGGGTCGTAGCAAATGAAGTGCAGGACATGGATGCTTTGATCGATTCCCACACACATTCCATTATTAATGATGGTAATGGCTGCTATGTAGGAGATAATAAAGTTTTGGTCAATCAGGCTTCCTGTTTTGGTAAATGCATTGGTATCATGTACATTTACCTGAAAGAAGGCAAAGTTGTAGATAAAAAGGCAGAACTACTCAGAGATGAAGCAGTTTCAGCTATTACACCGGATCCTGCAGTACAGGCGATTGTAGATGCTGCGTTTGAAAGACTGTTTGCAATCGCAGGTGAGCCGGTAGCAACAGCTCCTTATTACTTAAACGGAGGCACAGACATTACGAATGTGGGAGGTCATGTTCGCGGCAATGAGACGAATATGGGCGATTTTATTACTGACGTCCTCCGTGCAGCAGCATCTGAAAAAGCAGGTGTAGAATTTGCTTTTTCCTTCATTCCGGGATACTGCGTTCGTTCTTCGGTTGAAGAAAGTTCTGATATTACAAATATCGAGATTGCTTCTATTTTCGGAATGCCTTTCAGACTTGGACCGAAAGTTTATTCCGCACAGGAAATTGTGAATCTGGTGACAGATTCTGTGTCATCTGTAAATCCTTCCTTTGGAGCAAAATTCATGCAGTTTTCCGGCATCAGTGTAAAATACACTGCCAAAACTGCTGAAGGAAAAACGACTGGTACGCCAGTTCAGATCAAAGTTGGTGACACTTTGATCTACGATGCAAATGAAGGTGGACTTCAGGTGGATGATGACTGGAGTGTACTCGGTTTAAGAAACCTTCATCCGAATGACAGCGCATGGGATGGCTCAGAGGATGAACTGATCGCGAAAAGCATTGATGAGGTAAAAGTATTATTCCACGATTATCTTGCAACACATGAAGAGGGTAAAGATTATACGTTCTATCCTAACACGATTGCTCCGGCAGGAAGAATCGTTGAAGTAGCTGATTATGCAGCAGTGATCGCTGCACAGAAAAAAGCCGATGCACTGGATCCGGATCTTTATACCGAAGAGACCTGGCAGGCTGTAGAAGAGGCTCTTTCAGCTGTTGTTGAAGATCTGGATGGATCACATCAGGCAGAAGTTGATGCAATGGCAGAAGCAATTGAAGAAGCAATTGCTGCTTTGAAAGTGGCTACCATTCCGTACTACGGCGACAAAGTATTCTTTGTTAAATCTTCTTTGGCAGATGCAGATGAATTCGGAATGTGGAGAATTCAAGAGGGCACTACAGTAAAACTTGATGGAGACAATGTCCTGATCCATATCGTACCGAAAAACATCACGACATACGGCTGGATGCATTGGGGCGGAACGAATGAAGAACTCACAAAAGACGTGGCTTTGAATGAAGACGGAACTATCGATCTGGTTTTGAGTACAGATTACTGCGGCTATGCACATCCGATCGCACCGATCAAGAAAACAGACGGAGGAACGACATCCGCTCAGTATTACCTTGCTATCCCTGCAAAGAACAAATTGCTCGTCAATGAAATGGATGAGATCCAGCAAGCTATTGATGAACTGCAGAAGCAGCTTGATGAACTGAAAGAACAGCTTACAGTCAAACCAGGCTGGAATAAAGACGGAGATAACTGGGTATTCTATGATGAGTCTTATCATCAGGTCAAAGGCTGGCTGAAAGACGGTGGAAAATGGTACTTCCTGGACAAGGTGACCGGCATCATGAAGACCGGATGGGTGGATGATGAAGGAACCTGGTATTACATGAATGCATCCGGTGCAATGCAGACGGGCTGGCAGAAGATTGGCAATACCTGGTATTATCTGAAAAACTCCGGTGCCATGGCAGCTAGCGAGTGGTGCGGAGGTTACTGGCTGAACGCAAACGGAAGCTGGACCTATCAGCCGATCGGATCCTGGAAGAAGAACAGCGTTGGCTGGTGGTTTGGAGATACCTCAGGCTGGTATGCAAAGAGCACAACGCAGAAGATAGATGGTGTTGACTACACCTTTGATGCAAACGGATATTGGAAATAGGATTTTTCCGGTACGAAGTGTGATCACATTAAAGAAATAGTTTTTAAAGTAGTAAGTGGTGTCCGGCGTTTGCCGGACACTGCTTTTTTGAGGAAAGCAATCTTTACCCAGAATGGTAATTATAATAAAATATAATAGCTTAACCAAAGTGAACAGAGAGTTTACCTTCAAAGGACATAGATAATAATTAAGAATAACAAGATGAGAAGCAAACGGCTGGTATGTTCTATATTGATTTTTCTTGCTGTTTTTACTGCATTTCCGTCTGAACTGGTTATTGCAGATGAGACAAATCCTGAAGTAGAAACAAGTATAGATGCAGGCTGGGAGACCGATGAAGACTCCGGGAAAGTAAAGTACCGTAAGGAAGATGGAACCTATGCTCGGGGCTGGTTGTTCATAGATGAAAACTGGTTCTGGTTTGATGAGGACGGATCCCGTTGCTCCGGGTGGATCAAACCGGCAAGTGCATGGTATTTTCTGGAAGAGGATGGAAAAATGGCTACCGGCTGGAAGTATCTTGATCAAAGATGGTACTATCTGAATCCGGTATCCGGGGCCATGAAAGAAGGATGGCTGAAATGGAATAATAACTGGTATTATCTGTTTCCCGGAAGCGGAGCAATGGCCAGTGGCGGCTGGTATACGATCAATGGGAAAAACTATTGTTTTTTTAAAGGCGGAAGCTGGAATCAAAATGCAGAACTTTGGACCCTGACTTCTGCGATAGATACAGCCACAGCGAATGCAGGCTGGAATGTGTCCGTGACCAATGGATCGCTTTCCGACACAATGATAAAAAAACTGAATGACGACATGCTGGCAATGTGGAATGCAGGGTTTGACGTAGGATTCCTGCTGCTGGATATTTATTCCGGGACAGTCATAACCGGGAATCCAAATAAGTATTTTTACAGTGCATCAACTCTAAAAGGGCCTTATGCCTGTGCGATTGCTTTAAAGGATCCGTACAGGGCAGCGGATTATAAAGATTTGATCTGGTCGACGATTTCCCAGTCGAACAATGAAGCGTATATCTCACTTCGCAATACGTTTGGATCTGGTGCCATGAGCAGCTATATGTTCGAAGCAGGCGTTTCAGGCGTATCGCCATCTGAAAACTATACGGATGAAAGAGTAAAAGATCTTGCAAAACTCTGGGTGAGAAATTATGAATTTTTTTGTCAGGGGGAAGCAAATGTAAGCTGGGTGCGGCCATACTTTCGGCATACCAAAAATTCTTATATGGATGCATCGATTGGATATCGACATATCGTCTATTCCAAGGCAGGATGGGAATGGGGACCGACATCTCATCATGTCGTCTTCAATGATGGCGGCATAGTGATGAAAGCAGGAGCACCATATATTTTAGCCATTTTATCTAATGGACGTTCCGGAACAGATGACGGGAAACTTCAGGCATTTGTTCGTGATCTGGATGCAGCCCACACAGAGCTGACCGGGGTTGGCTGGCTTTATGAAAACGACAATTGGTATTATCTGGGATCGGAAGGGAAAAAGCTGACCGGCTGGCAGTTTATTAATGGAAACTGGTATTATATGAAGGCGGACGGATCAATGGCCGCGGAAGAATGGGTAGAAGGATACTATTGGGTCAGCAAAAGCGGTGCATGGAAATATGAACCGAAAGGTTCCTGGAAAAAGAATCAAAGAGGCTGGTGGTTTGGAGATACTTCCGGTTGGTATGCAAAAGATGAAACCATTAAGATTAATAACGTGGACTATTCATTTGATGAAGAGGGATATTGGATAGAGGAAACAGAGTGATCTGATCCAACCATACGATTTACAAGGGTTGACGGCCGGAAAAGGCAGCCAGCCCTTTTTTTGATTACTTGGTAAATTTTCTTAAAAATACCCCTTGACACATAATACTATGCGGCGTATAGTATTATACGACAGGAGGTAATTATGGAAGTTCAAATAAAACGTGGTCTGTTAGATGTCTGTGTACTCGCAGCGATCAAATACAAAGACTCATATGGATATCAGATCATCAAAGACATGAAACCCTATATGCAGATCTCGGAATCAACTCTTTATCCGATCTTAAGGCGCCTGGAAGAAGGGAAGATGCTGACGGTCTATTCGGTAGAACACAACGGGCGGCTTCGAAAATACTACCGCATCACGGAGAAGGGACAGAAACGACTATCCGACTTCACCGCAGAGTGGAAAGAGATCATGTCCGTATACAGTTTTATTATGAGGGAGAGTGACGCAGATGAATAAACAGGAATTCTTAACAGAAATCGGACGGAGGCTGGAAGGCTTTCCGCCGGAAGAAATAGAAAGATCAAAAGAATATTTTCTCGAGATGATCGAGGATCGGATGGAAGACGGGATGAGTGAAGAAGAGGCCGTCGCAGATATCGGTACGGTAGATGAAGCTGTCGCGGATATTCTGAAAGATATCCCGCTGACAAAGGTCATCAAGGCAAAAATGAAACCGGAAGGAAAACTTCGCGCGTGGGAGATCATTTGTCTGATCCTTGGATCTCCAATCTGGGTCCCGCTGCTGATCACCGCTATTGTCCTGATCTTTGTCTGGTACATTGTGATCTGGGTCATCGTTATTTCATTCTTTGTAGTTGACCTTGCCCTGTTCGCATCCGGATTAGCGGCAATCGTTGTTGGCGTGATAAGTCTGGCTCAGCTGGAACCGGCAGCGCCGGTCCTTGTCATCGGCACCGGCCTTTGCCTGATCGGTGTTTCGATCCTGCTGTTCATTCCACTCCTGAAGCTGGCAAAAGTGACAGGCAAGTTAGGAAAGAAAACGGCACTTTGGATCAAATCTTGGTTTGTAAGGAGAAAGAAAAATGCGTAAAGGAACAAAAATCGTTTTATTTATAGGACTTGGAATACTGGCGGCTGGCTTGATCACGGTGATCACGATTTTTGCCGTCAATCGGTTCAGCTTCCGGAAAATCATTGAAAACAGCACCGCAGGAAGCAAACAAGTTGAAGTAGAAGAAAAGCGGATCGAAAAAGATATTACAGAGCCGTTTACAGATGTAGAGATCATTTGCGTGGCAGATCACGTGACTATAAAAGAAGCAGAAAACGGCATCTGCCATCTGGCTTATACAGAAGATGCTTACACACAGTATACTGTGGCTGTAGAGCAGGGAACGCTTAAGATCACACAGGAAGACACAGATATCAGCTGGGATTGGAAGAATCTGAAAAACACGTTGTCCCAATTAATTGATAAAGGTTTTACACAACTTGGCGCTGCTATGGAGAACAGTCATGATCTGATCCTGACGCTGCCGGCAGGCGCTTACGGTAAGATCAATGTAACCAATGTTTCCGGCGGACTTGAGGTTGGAGAGAATATTTCTGCAGAGGAAGTAAACCTGGCAGCAGTCAGCGGAAATGTAACAGCAAAAGGCTTGACAAGCGTTCAGAGTATAAACGCAGCAACAACTTCCGGAAAAGTGGAACTGCGAAGCATGAAGCTTACCGGAGATATCAATGCAGCAACGGTCAGCGGTGGGATCATTTTAGAAAACATCGAAACACCTGGTGAAGTATCGCTTGCAACGACTTCCGGAAAGATGGAATTGATCGAGAGCGTTATAGGAAAAGGGGAAATCGATGGCGTCAGCGGCAATATCCTGTTTACAAATTTTGATGCAGACACCATGGACATTGAACTGGTTTCCGGAAGTATAAAAGGAACGATCCGCGCACCGAAAGAATTCCAGGTAGAAACCACCAGTGGTGATGTCAGTGTACCGAATGGTAACGGTGGCATTTGGAAAATCGAAACCACCAGCGGTGATGTGAAGATCGATCTGCAGTAAGCATTGTTCATGGATTTTTCACCGGTTTTCCGTATAATAAAAACAACATGAACTATCATGTTGGAACAACGGCAAGACTGCTGTAAGACCGGAGACCGGAATAAGGAACCGTGTCTTTTGGTTAAGAAAGGAGACAATTATGTCAGAAGTAGGAAGATGGATCATTATCAGTGTAGTTATAGTGATCGTGCTGGTCCTGATTTTTACCAACATCCGGATCGTACCGCAGGCCCATGAATATATCATCGAGCTTTTGGGAAAGTATCATCGGACCTGGAGCGCGGGACTGCATGTAAAGATTCCGTTCCTGTCGAGGGTCGCGAAGATCGTTACACTCAAGGAACAGGTGCTGGATTCACCGCCGCAGCCGGTTATCACCAAGGATAACGTTACGATGCAGATAGACACTGTTGTATACTTCCGCATTTTTGATTCCAAACTATATACATATGGTGTTGTGGATCCAATCTCTGCATTGGCAAACCTGACCGCAACCACCTTGCGTAACCTGGTCGGTGAACTGGAGTTGGACGGCACCCTGACCTCGCGTGATACTATCAACGGAAAGATGACAACCATCCTGGACGAAGCAACGGACCAGTGGGGCATTAAGGTCTCTCGTGTGGAGCTGAAGAATATCATCCCTCCGACAGAGATCCAGAATGCGATGGAGAAGCAGATGAAGGCAGAGCGTGACCGTCGTGAAACGCTGCTTCAGGCAGAAGGACATAAGGCGGCTGCCATCACCCGCGCAGAAGGTGACAAGCAGGCCATGATCCTGGAAGCTGAAGGTGAGCGTGATGCACGGATCGCCCGTGCAGAAGGTGAAGCCCGCGCAATCTTCCTGGCGAAAAAAGCAGAGGCAGACGGACTTCGTGCCCTGAAAGAGGCCGGCGTTGATGAAGCTGTGCTGGAGCTGAAGAAATACGAGGCACTGGTGCAGATGTCAAATGGCAAAGCATCCAAGTTGATCGTACCAACAGATGCAGTTAACGCGGTGAAGGCAAATGTGATGTTTGCAGAAACTACAGGACTGGGAGATGTCACTCCTGCTGCACCGGAAGAGGTAAAAGAACCGGAAGAGGATCCATGCTGTGATCCGAAGAAATAATTATCACATATCGGTAAACAAATGACGTGCCGGCACCATGTGTGCCGGCATTGTTTTTCTATACCGTTTTTATGGTATGATACAGACATGATTTTTCAAACCGAACGATTAATTCTTAGACCATGGGAGGAACGCGATGCGGGGGAACTGTTCCGCTGGGCGCAGGATCCGTTGATCGGACCTGCCGCCGGATGGAGTGCGCTTCGCAGTATGGATGATGCCTTAACGATGATCCGGGGGCAGTATGCTGCGCCAGAGGTGTATGCTGTCTGCCTGAAAGGTGAGGATGATGAATCCGGGCAATGCACAGCGATGCCAATTGGCTGTATTTCCCTGAAATTTGGAGATGACACGGACTTGACAGACGCAGTGGATGAATGCGAGATTTGCTCCTGGATCGCGAAACCTTACTGGGGGCTGGGTCTGATCCCGGAGGGCTGTGAAGCGCTTCTGAAACATGGCTTTGAGGATCTTGAAATGAAAGCCATCTGGGCAGGCTATTATGACGGAAATGAAAAGTCGCGCGCCTGTCTGAAACGCATCGGTTTTACTGACCACCATACGGATAAGAACATGTTCCTTCCGCTGATGAATCAGCTGCGAGTAGGGCATATTGTGGTCATGACAAGAGAAAAGTGGAATCAAATTATAAATATAAAGTAAATAAATTTTCATCTTTTTCACAAAAAATTATGTACAAAATCAATTGTTTTGGAGTATAGTGTTAGATGGATTGGCATTATCTAAAATAATCGAACACAAAACAATCTGTATGAATAAGAGGAGTTATTATGAAAAACTTTCTTAAAAAGTCTCTTGCATTTCTAATTGCGAGTGCATTGATTGTGCAACTGTCTATTTTTGTTCCTTCTATGACATTAACATCATATGCGGATTCAGAAGAGAACGTCATCGAAAAAGCTTCAACTGCTTTTCATAACAGCAAGGAAAATGTTGATATTGAAGTGTCGGATGAAGAGGACGTTTTCTCTGATGACACATTTTCTGAAGAAACATCGGACGGGACCATAACTGATCAAACAGAAATGGTAGCAGTTGTTCCTGATGTTTTGGATGTGGCAGTTTCTGGTAAAGAGGAAGTTGTAACGTTGTCTGAAATTAAGGAGAATGAAGAAGAACGGTCAGCGGATAATCAAACAAGAGCTCCGCCTGAGGAAGGCAGCGGATTAACCGTTCTTGCTTTCTCTTCAGATGTTCATAATAAAACCGATCACAAGGCGGCAACACGCCTTGGGAATTGGATCGATAATATCCATAGCATTTATAACCAACAAATCGAAGTCATGGGCTTTTGCGGAGACCTTGCTGATTCCCAGGCAGGGACAAATTATTGGAATCTTGTACAGGAAGTCATGGATGTGGTCAATGGAAATATTCCGGATAAAATTGGACAAGCGGTATATACAACGGGAAACCATGAATATGACCATAAGGATGATTCCAGTGAATTCACGTATGACTATAACGATACGACCAGACAATACCTGGAAGACCAATCAGCTGTTGAAGCAGATAACTATCATATTTACTGCATCGGAACAGGCAGTTATCATACGGATGGATGGAATAGTGTCTCGAATGGGCAGGTTGAAGCACTTAAAGCATACCTGGACAGCATTCAGGATGACAAACCAATCATTATCTTAAATCACTATCCGCTGCATTATACTTCGAATCGAAGTATTGCTAAAGCAAATCTGATGATTGATGCACTTAATAACGCAGCCGGAACCGGTAAAAAAATAGTCTATCTCTGGGGACATAATCATACGGATGCTCCTACAATTGAAACGCATTATGATGAGGTCTTCAAACCGGGAGACTCTATTGAATTCGCCAGAAACCAATCGAGAACGTTACAGTTTTATTATGCGGCTGCAGGATGTATGAGCGATAGTGAATACAACATAAACGCTCGTCAGGGAAGCGGATTTGTGTTAGGAAAAGGTCTTGTTATCACTATCAACAGTAAAAATTTGCTTTCATTTACTTATTATGATGAGAATGGTATTGACAGAACCGAGAACGGCTCTTATGAAGAAAAGGAACCAGTTCCTGTTACTGGAATTACAATTAATGATGTGACACAGATTGACGAAGACGGACAGCCGGTCGTAGTGGAAGTCCCTGATATTGAAGTAGGATCCAGTCTGCAGCTCAGTGTGACGCTTGAACCAGAGGATACAACGGATACAAAACTGACATGGAGCAGTAGTGATCCGTCCGTTGCGACTGTCAGTGCAGGCGGAAAAGTGAAAGGCATTTCAGAAGGAAAGGCAGAGATTATTGTTAGTGCAGGAAGTGAGGAATCTGGATCAAATGCAATCGTATCGGACTGCATTGTGATCAATGTGATTCCGCGCACATCTCCGGATCCATACTATGTGATCAAGATTGGTGATTATGCACTGAGCAGCAAAGTATCTTCTGCTATTATGTCAAATACCAACGGTTACCAATACCATGGTCTGGAAGCAGTTGTTTATGATGAAAATTCGCTGGCAACGCAGGACATCCTTTGGAAATTGGAGGAAGCAGGTGATACCACGAACGGCTTCTATATCAAGAGTTACAATGGAGCCTATCTGAACGCCAGGTATGAAAGCAATGGGCGTGGATACACAGGTATACTGATCGTCTCTGATTCCCCGGAGGAAATCTGGATCGTTAATGGCGGTTTTGAGAACTGGCAGGGCGATGGCAGTACCCTGCAGAGCACGAATGCCAGTACATCTTCCAAGGCAATGTTCCTGGCTACTACACAGGCTAATAATAATGGGCCTTACTTCTTCACTGTCCGTTCTTCGAGTGACTCGTCCGTGCAGCGGACAAGCAGACTGATTGAGCCAATTGGAATAAAGGAGCCGGTACCGGTCGAAGACATCGCTATTGAACCATTAACGCTGGATATTGAAGTTGGCAAATCATCAGATTTGAAGGCAACTGTTTTTCCGGAAAATGCGGACGATAAGACTGTTTCCTGGTATAGTGCTGATGAAGCCATTGCAACTGTCAGCAACGCCGGCCGTGTGAAAGGAATTTCAGAAGGGGAAACAGACATTACTGCAAAGACCACTGATGGACAAAAAACAGCGACCTGCCACGTTAAAGTGGTTCCACGCACATCGGAGGAACAGTATTTCGTAATCAGAATTGGCGATTATGCCATGAGCAGCAAGCACTCTTCTGCGACTATGTCAAATACCAGTGGTTACCGATACCATGGTCTGGAAGCTATTAAATATGATGAAAACTCTCCAGCACCACAGGAAATTCTTTGGACTTTAGAAGAGACAGATAATATCTCAAACGGTTATTATATTAAGAGCTTTGATGGAGCGTATCTGAGCGCCACATACGAAAGAGTAGGGCAGGGTTACACAGGCAGCCTGATTGTCTCTGATTCCCCACAAGAAATCTGGATTGTCAATAGCGGTTTTGAAAACTGGCAGGGAGATGGCAGTACCCTGCAGAGCACGAATGCCAGTACGTCTTCCAAGGCAATGTTCCTTGCTACAACGCAGGCTAATAATAATGGGCCGTACTTCTTCACTGTACGCTCAACAAGTAGCAGTGATTCAACCGTGCAAAGAACAAGTCAGCTGATTGAGCCGGAGGAGTTGGCACACAAATGGAGCGAACCAACCTGGACCTGGAATGATTATACTTCAGCTTTTGCGACATTTATTTATGCAAATGATCCTGCGCATACAAAAGTTATAGAAGCTGATATTGCCAAAGACGAGACTGCAACCGGTTTCATTCCATATACAGCTACGGTGACATTTAACGGGCAAACATACACTGATACGAGAAAGGATACCTTAACTGTCAGTAATAAACTTGAGCTAAATGATGGGATTATTATCCATATTCTGTTGAAGAACCTGCCTGAAGGAAGCGTGCCAACAGATTATACGATTAGTTATAATGATATGGATGGAAATACATATACCGATGTTCCTTTAGCAAGTATGACAGAGAATGTTTTTTCTGTTGAGGTTGACTCTCCGGAGATGACACAGAAAGTTAATATTATAATTAAGTATAAAGGAACAGAGATATATTCAAACTATACTTCGGTCCAGAAGTATTGCGATACAGTGATAGAGACTTCAAAAGAAGATACTTATAGAGAATTGTGTTATGCAATTTTGAATTACGGCACCGAAGCGCAGAAAAAGTTCAATAAATATACAGATGATCTGGCGGATGCAAATCATCCTGATAAGCCTTATGAAATAAAGGAGATTCCAAAAACACCGATTGAAAAGACACAGGATGAAAGAATATCTGCAGTGGGCATGTCATTGAACCTTCAGTATGAAACAGAAATGTTCTTCTACTTTACGCCGGCGGGGGGATTTAGTGCTTCCGATATTTCTATCGATGTGCGCAAGGATGGCAAACCTGTGGAAGAAGGGGAGTTTGCATGTGAGATCAGAAAGGATGGAAAACTGTTGGTTAAAGTCAAGAAGATTGCGGCAACAGAGCTGTCTGATACAATAACGGTAACTGCCTCCATCGAGAATAAAGAAAGCACACAGGTGAAAGCGTCACCAATCAGTTATCTATACGCGGCACAAAGCGTATCCGGAATGGAAGAACTGTGCAGAGCCATGTATAATTATCATCTGAAGGCAGTCGGCTATTTTGCCTATTTTCAATAAGCGATAGTGTCGTATTGTGAAAATTAGGAATACCATCTCTAACCTATATTAAAAAAGGAGCAGAAGGATGAAAGAGATGTTTTCTGTAGAACCGGAAGTTCAGGTAATTGAGTTTAATGCTGACGATGTTATCCGCACCGGTAGTGGTTGTGTATATGTGAGACCTGAAGAACCGATTTTGAGTCAGGATTAACCTTTTATAACTGTAGTGGCAGGCTGGTTTCCAGCCTGCCTTCATTCTTACTTTGAAAACTGCTGATGCAAGAGCAAAAAGGTCTTTGAAAGTGGAAAAGAGGTTTCAACTGGAACAGATCATCCCTCCGACAAAGCAGGCGGAGATGGTCCTCGGTTCCCAGAAGATTGTTGCGGGAACTAATTATAAAAAAACGAAGCATTGTCTTGAAATAAAATGCGATGAAGGCCGGTTACTGTATCACACATTAACCGGTGAGTTGCTTCTGCTTCGAGGTGATAGTGACAGAATTAAGTATACTGATACTTTAATTAAACGGCGTTTTTTGGTGCCTGAAGAAACTGATGAGTGCAGGTTCGCTGATGACTTCAAGTCTCTTTTAAAATTGATCAATCTGGAAAAAACAACCAAAACCTCTTTTACTATCTTGACAACCACCGACTGCAATGCAAGATGTTTTTACTGTTATGAGCTTGGGAGAAAAAGGGTTTCTATGTCCATTGAGAAAGCCCGCAAAGCAGCTTCTTATATTGCTGAAGCCTCTAATGGGGAAGCTGTGAAACTCCACTGGTTCGGAGGAGAGCCTCTTTGCAATATCCCTGCTATTGATACGATTTTGGATGTCTTGGAAGAGCGCAAAATTGCGTTTTCGTCAAAAATAACCACGAATGGTTTTTATTTAGATAAAATGATAGCGGGAAAAGCAAAGGATAAATGGAAAACCGAACTGTTACAAATCACCCTTGATGGGACAGAACGCATCTATAATACTACAAAATCCTATAAGGATACAGACTGTGACAATCCTTATCGCAGAGTCCTTGAGAATATCGGATATGTACTGGACGAAGGAATGTGGGTTTGTATCAGACTGAATATGGACCGGAAAAATGCTGAGGATTTGTCTGCTCTTTGCGATGAATTGTCTGTAAAATTTGGTGGACGAGATAATCTGAATGTCAATGTCGCTTTCCTTCGGGCCTTTGAAAGGGATATTCATCCGTTTTCTTCCGAAGAGGAAGCAGCTTCCTGTTTTCTCGCACTTCATGATAAAATAATAAAACTGGGACTTAGCTCCCCTGGAAGACTGGAGAGGAGAATAAGGGCAAATAAATGCATGGCTGACAGTCTTTCCAGTGAGGTGATCCTTCCAGACGGAAATGTTGGACGGTGTGAACATTTCAGTGAGACAGAAATTGTTGGTAATATTTATGACAATAACAGAGATGAAGACCTTGTCTGTTCCTGGAAGGAAACCGCAGATCCGTTTGATTCATGCAGGGAGTGCGCGCTGTATCCTAGATGTATAAATTTGAAGAAGTGCGATTGGGACAGGTACGGTTGTCCAGAGTCTGTCAGGATAGTAAGGACAGAACTGCTGAAGAAGCAGATCCTTTGTGAGTATCACGAACTGAAACGAAAAAAACGAATCAATTAAGGGGTTTATATGAGATTTGCAGAAAAAATGATCGTCAGTCAAGTCGGCGATGCCTGGTTTGCCGTTCCAATGGGCAGCTCAGAAGGCAATACTACCAAAATGGTTAAGCTGAACAGCACAGGAAAAGATATTTTTGATGGTTTATTAGAAGGAAAAACAGTAGAAGAGATTGCCCGTTCTTTGACAGATAAATATGAAGTTGACCCTCAGAAGGCGGTGCAAAGTACATGGGACGTCATTAATGCACTTAAGGCCAAAGGCATACTATCCGCAGAATGAAGAGAGACAGAATAATGATTAATAGGAAACTAACAAAGAAAACAGCAGTAGTGTTTTTCCTGATTTTTGTATGTACCTGTGTGTTACTTGTCACGGCGTGTAGCTGTTCCGGACAAAAAAAGGAAACGATACCGGAATCCGTAACTACGTTCGTATTACCGCTTGATGAGATGGATAATGTGACGGATCCTGCCACAGGGAAAGGAAATGACAGGCCAGAAAAAGATAATGAAGATACGGCAGGATACGAAGATTCTTACGATATGACGGATGCCAGCTTTAATGATATTGATACAGAAAAAGAAAGTGATCCAGTATCTGAAGAGGCTGTTACTGAGTCCAGCCCGGAAGATGATGAGGTTTATACACATGGAAACTATGAACTCCCGGAAGTATCATTAGATGACTGAGAAAATGGATAGAAATATTGGGGCGATGAAAAAGACTGGCATCTATCGAATTGCAGAACAGAATATCAGGATTACCTCTATTCATAACAATGTTCACGAATACTGCAGAGAGTATCGTATGAATGCAGAAGACGCGGAAGATGTGAGCATACAGGTGGATATTGTGCAGGAAGATATAGAACGAGAGAGGCTGTTATCCAAACAGGAAGCTGTCAGGGAAAGGCAGCCAGCTCATCGTTGGAGCGATGCTTATCTGGAAGAACTGGCGGTATATCGCAGCATCGCAGAACAGATGCCGAAATATGATACATTTCTGATTCATGGTTCTGCCGTTTCTGTAGATGGAAAAGCATATCTTTTTACGGCAAAAAGCGGCACAGGAAAGTCTACGCATGTCAGACTTTGGCAGGAACTATTGGGAGATCGGGCAGTAGTGATTAATGACGATAAGCCACTGGTAAGGATCACAGAAAATCATGCAGTTATTTATGGTACACCATATAATGGCAAACACCGCTCTGGGAGCAATATTTCCGTTCCTTTGAAAGCAATTTGCCTGCTTCATCAGTCAGAGCAGAATCATATCAGACCGATGATTCATAAAGATGCTTTTCCGATACTGCTCCAACAATCTTATCGTTCTGACAACCCAGAAACTATGAGCAGGATTGTTTCGCTGCTTACAAAGCTGACAGCACTGGTATCGTTTTGGGAAATGGACTGCAATATGGATATCAATGCCGCCCGTGTGGCTTTTGAAGCGATGAGCGGGAGCGAACTTCCGTAAAAGGACATGAAAAATGCTGTGGGTAAAAGTATTCCGTAAATGAAAAAATGGCTGCGTTCATTATCGCAGCCATTTTTATTGTTAGGCAAGGCCTGACAATAAACCACCTGCTATGCAGGTGGAATCAGCCAGCTTCAGCTACAAGCAAAAACCTCCAATGGTACAATAGGTGCAGGTTCGCCAACCGCACTCAATTGAATCAAAGGAGGTGCC
>JAFWLF010000013.1:0-2650 GCA_017511185.1 Lachnospiraceae bacterium
GCAGCGTCTCCGATAATATCCACATATGGCGCTTTATCCGCAACTTCATAAAACAGCTGATTATTACTCTTCATGCCGATTGCATAGAAGACCGAATCTGCTTTTTTCAGGATCTCTTTTCCGCCCATCGCATAACGGACACCTTCATCTGTGATCTCAAGCACATCTGCCTGCTCGACCAGTTTTACGCCATATTGGTTGACGGCAAGTTTCACGCCCCATCCATAAGAGGTTCCGACATCTGCAAGACAGGTGTACTTCTCCAGGACCGTGACTTTCTTACCGAGAGCCCCCAGATGCGCTGCAGCCTCAACGCCGCTTAAACCGCCGCCGATGATCACGACTTCTTCTCCCACACTGTCTGCATGGAAGTAAGCATCCAGGATATCCTTTGCTTTTTCCCATCCTTCAAGGAAGGTTGGCGGGATCGGTTCTCCGCCGGTCGCAACGATGATGTGATCAGCTTTGTAGGATCCAACCAGTTCCGGGGTTGCCTCAGTCCCGAGTTTTACGGTGATATTCGGATACAGGGACGGCAGCTTCTGAATGTACTGCAGATACCGCTTCAGATCCGGCTTTAAGGCGTCATTCTTTGCATAGCGGATGGTGCCACCAAGTTCTTCGTTCTTTTCCAGCAGAGTGACGGTATGTCCTCTTCTTGCTGCTGTCACCGCTGCTTCAACACCGCCAGGGCCGCCGCCTATGACAAGCACATTTTTCTTGATCTTCGCTTCCGGAATATCCTCCATGAAACCAACACGGGTCTCGTGTCCGGTCGTCGGATTGACACTGCAGCGGAAGAAACGGGTCTTGTTATCGCCGTCTGTACAACGCATGCAGCGCAGACACGGTGTGATCTCATCGATCCGTCCCGCTTTGGCCTTATTTGGCATTGCAGGATCTGCGATCAGGGCACGCGAGAAGGAAATACCATCTGCATCGCCGCTTGCGATGATCTCTTCTGCCATTTCCGGGCTGACGATCGAGCCTACCAGATAGAGCGGGAATTTCACTTTGCCGCTTTGCTTGATCTCACGCACGAATTCCCGGTTGGATGCCCATGGGATATATGTGCTTGGCATGCAGTAGTTCCAGTTTTCTGTCGAGACCTCTGCCATATCAACATACTCTTCGGCTCTGCTTAAGAATTCCGCCATATCCGCAGGGGTAAACCCGCCTTCTGCACGTTCACTTCCGCTGATCCGGAGAGCGACGATCAGCTTGTTTCCGACACGGTCGCGGATCGCTTTCAGGACCCTCAGCGGGAAACGCATACGGTTTTCCAGGCTGCCGCCGTATTCATCGGTACGTTTATTCACAAGCGGGGACAGGAACTGTTCCAACAGCCAGGAATGTCCGGCATGGATCAGCGCCATATCAAAGCCGGCCGAGACGGCGTATTCCGCTGCGTTCGCAAAGGCGGTTACTACTTCATCCATATCTTTTTCTGTCATCGCTTCGCAGAAAATGCCATTTTCGGTAATTTCAGTGTTAGGCCCTTTCAGCTGTTTGTTGATCCAAGGGCGGCCTTTTCGTCCGCAATGGGTCAGCTCAATGCTGGCCAGCGCACCGTGCTCTTTGATGGCATCTGCGATCTCTCCGAAAATATTCAGGTTTTCCGGGATCAGCTCGATAAACGGTGTGTGATTGCCTCCCCGGATGACCGGGACTTCTCCCAGATTCACGATTCCAGCTCCGCCCTTTGCCTTGTGCTCCAGATAGCCAACATAATAATCAGTCGGACGGCCGTTTACGACCTGAAACAGCATGTTCGGTGCGGACATGATCCTGTTTTTCAGTGTCCTGCCTCCAATAGTTATCGGTTGAAACAGATTTGGATATAAATTAGACATCTTTTCTCCACCTTTCTTTCACAGCTTTTTATTTATCACTGAAACAGTCTGTAACAATTTTACCTTTTGAAACGACCAGTTGTATCGTTTTTGTATTTCGTATATCTTCCAGCGGATCCTGTTCCAGAACGATCAGATCGGCATCTTTTCCCGGCTCGATCGTTCCGATACGATCTTCCATTTTCAGCAGCTTTGCATTTCCTCCGGTTGCCATGGTGATCACTTCCAGAGGAGAGATGCCGGCCTCATTCAGGCATGCCATCTCATCATGAACGGCCTCTCCGAACGGTACAAACGGGATCCCCGCATCACATCCCACCGCCATTGGAATACCTGCATCATAGCATTTTCTGACAGCTTCTTTGACAGCGTCCCAGATGGATGGCGCCGATCCCATCGGATCAAAACGTTTAATGGAGATCATCGTCGGATCAACAACTGCTCCGCTCTTTTTTGTCAGGTCGATCAGTTCATCGGAAATCTTATTCTCCAGTTCTCCTGCACCGATCATGTGCTCTATACAATCCGCTCCGCACTGGACAGCATCCAGCATCTCCGCCGGGCAATCTACATGCACCGTAACAGAAAGTCCATATTGGTGCGAAACATCGATGATTTCTTTTAATTTCTGTTTCGAAATGCGCGGCACCGGATTTGGATAATCCATCTTGTTCAGATGCGCATAAAAGATCTTGGTAAAATCCACTCCCTGCTCTTTTGACTGCCTGATGATCGGTTCGATCTGTGTATCATCGTCAATGACTGCGCATGCGTCCTGCTCCACTTCGGGATCCGAC
>JAFWLF010000145.1:0-3021 GCA_017511185.1 Lachnospiraceae bacterium
GCTCCTAGAACGACGCTGATACCCTGCTTAACCTTCATCATCCCGGCATTAACAAAGCCTACGACCATGACGGAAACAGCAGAAGAAGACTGCACCACAGCGGTCACGCCGGTTCCGAGTGCAACGCCTTTTATGGTATTTCCGGACAGTTTATAGAGGATGACCTCCATTTTGCTGCCGGCGACTTTTTTCAGGGAGTCTCCCATGACAGACATGCCGAACAAAAACAGGGCAATACCGCCAACCAGAGACAGGATACCTGCGATATCCATAAAGCTCCTCTCCAGTCAAAACAATTTGATGCTAAACGCTCTGCAGTCGTTATCTCATGGAATAAGAGCCCCTGTCAAGTACTGTTAAGAGATTGTCAAATCATTGCTCAATGATTGTAATCACCTGATTCTTTTTATGAAATTTACTTTGCATTTTCATTGTGCTAACATCATTTTAAAAGAATGTCTACTGTATTAGGAGAAGGGAGTTTATGTTATGGCACAATTGACAGAAAAAGAAAACTATTTGATGTGTCTCGCAGGTGAACAGCCGGAATGGATCCCGCATATGTCGATGGATCCGAAAAGACCGGGCCCGACAGGCAACGCATCTGTATCATGGTTAAGAAAGCACTATGATCCGACCGGAGATCACAGAGATATCTTTGGTGTGGAATATATTACAAGTGCAGAGGCGGCTGGCGGTATGCTTCCAAAAACCTGGGATTTCATCCTGGATGACATCACCAAATGGCGCGATGTCATCAAAGCCCCGGATATCAGCGGATTTGACTGGGAACAGATGGCCAAGAAAGATCTGGAGCGTGCACATCTTGACCGCGTGAACCAGGCTGCTTCCTACGCTGCAGGCGGTACCGGATTCTTTCAGCATTTAATGGCTTTCATGGGCTTCACCGAGGGACTTTGTGCATTATTCGAAGAGCCGGATGAATGCGACGAACTCTTTGATTACATCTGCGATTTCTACTGCGAAGTTATTGAGAAAACGATCGACCTTTACAACCCGGATATCTTTACACTGACAGACGATACGGCTGCATGGAACAACCCATTTGTTTCCCTGGATATGATGCAGCATTTCTTCGTGCCGCGTTATAAGAGACTCGCTGATTACGCGCATGAGCGTAACATTCCGGTTACCCTTCATAACTGTGGCAAATGCGAGATCTTCATGGACGATATGGTCAATGTCGTCGGAATCTGCGGATGGAACCCAGCACAGAACTGCAACGATCTGGCAGCGATCAAAAAGAAATTCGGCAACCGCTTAGTCCTGACCGGATGTATCAACTCTTCCCAGACCTTTGAAAAACCTGGCATCACAGAAGATGAGATCCGCGAGATCGTCTGGGATGTTGCAAACAACTATGCGCCGGGCGGCGGATTTGCATTCCAGGTACACTTTATTATGCCAGATCCAAACGATCAGTACATGATCTGGAAGAGTAATACGGTGAATGACATCATGGATGAAGTCAGCCACGAGTTTTACAAAAAATAGGTAATACAATTTAGGAGGGATATTATATGGGATTAACTGAAAAACAGAATTATTTGATGTGCCTTGCCGGTGAGCAGCCGGAATGGATTCCGTTCATGCGGATGGAACCTGGCGTAAAGGGACCGACTGCAATGGCTTCCCCGTCCTTTTTGATGAGGGCAATGGATCCGAACGGAGACCACAAAGACATCTTTGGTGTGGAATATATCACCAGCGCAGAAGCAGCCGGCGGCATGATCCCGAAAACCTGGGATTTCATTCTGGACGACATTACCAAATGGCACGATGTCATCAAGGCCCCAGATATCAGTGGATTTGACTGGGAGCAGATGGCAAAGAAGGACCTGGAGCGGTTTAAGCCGGACCGTGAGAACTGCGCGGTAACCTACGGTGCAGGCGGCACCGGATTCTTCCAGCATCTGATGGCTTTCATGGGATTCACAGAAGGCCTCTGTGCGCTGTACGAAGAACCGGAAGAGTGCGAAGCGCTTTTAGATTATATCTGCGACTTCTACGAGGAAGTCGTTAAGAACACCATCGATCTTTACAAGCCTGACATCTTATCCCTGACCGACGATACCGCTGCATGGAACAATCCGTTTGTTTCGCTGGATATGATGCGGCAGTTCTTTGAGCCACGTTATCTCCGTCTGGCAAAGTATGCGCATGAAAGAAATCTTCCGGTCACTCTGCACAACTGCGGCAAGTGCGAGATCTTTATGGAAGACATGGTAGAAAACATCGGCGTCAGAGGCTGGAACCCGGCACAGAACTGCAACGACCTGGCAGCAATTAAGAAGAAATTTGGCAACCGCTTAGTCCTGACCGGATGCATCAACTCTTCCCAGACATTTGAGAAACCGGGAATCACAGAGGATGAGATCCGTGAGATCGTTTGGGATGTTGCAAACAAATACGCACCGGGCGGCGGATTTGCATTCCAGGTATTCTTCATCATTCCTGACCCGACAGATCAGTTTGTACAATGGAAGAAAGCAACTGTGAACAAGGTAATGGAAGAAGTCAGCAAAGAATTCTATAAGAAATAATTGTTGAACGATCAATAAAAGAGGGGAGATTGCTCTCCCCTCTTTTTTATTGTGCGGTGCGCTGTGCATCCCGCTCTATGATCTTCTTTTTCATATCCGTAAACTCCAGCTTTACAAAGATGATCGCCATGATGCCGACGATGACATCGGAGATTGGGCCGGTCCATGTGATGCCGTCCAGGCCCAGGAAGATGGAAAGGATCAGTGCCAGCGGGATCATCGTAATGATCTGTTTAGTGACCGGCGGGATCAGACCCTTAATGGTCTTGCCGCAGCCGGTAAAGAAGCCTGCAGTATAATGGAAAATGCCCACAAAGATCGTCATGCTCATATAGATACGGAAGAAACGGACGGCATAGGCATAATACAGGTCGCTTCCTGTCCCAAAAAGCGAAAGGATCTGTTTCGGAAAGATCTCGAATGCGGCAGTAAAGATGATACCAATGATGATCACAAC
>JAFWLF010000014.1:0-6697 GCA_017511185.1 Lachnospiraceae bacterium
GCCGGAAACAATGAGCGTTGAGAGAAGAAATATTCTGAAGGCATACGGCGCAGAGATCGTTCTGACCGAAGGTGCAAAAGGAATGAAGGGCGCCATTGCAAAAGCGGATGAGCTGGCTGCAGAAATTCCTAACAGCTTCATCCCTGGACAATTTGTAAACCCGGCTAACCCGGCTATCCATAAAGCAACCACCGGCCCGGAGATCTGGAACGACACGGACGGCAAAGTAGATATCTTTATTGCAGGCGTCGGCACAGGCGGAACTGTTACTGGTACCGGCGAATATCTGAAGGAGCAGAATCCGGAGATCAAAGTTGTGGCTCTTGAGCCGGAAGATTCACCGGTACTTTCCGAAGGCAGATCCGGATCTCATAAGATCCAGGGTATCGGCGCAGGCTTTGTTCCGGATGTTCTGAACACCACGGTCTATGATGAAGTCTTCAAAGCACCTGGCGATAAAGCATTTGAAACCGCAAAACTGCTGGCCCGCAAAGAAGGCATCTCCGTAGGTATTTCCTCAGGTGCTGCATTATATGGCGCAATTGAACTTGCAAAGAGACCAGAGAACAAAGGCAAAGTGATCGTAGCACTGCTGCCAGACAGCGGCGACCGCTACTACTCCACCCCGCTGTTTACAGAAGCATAAAAAAAGGCTGGCCGCATGGCCGCCCCTTACTTATCCAATAAATACCATTTCTATTTACATACACTCCTCCAATATAAAAAGCGGACGCACCTGCGTCCGCTTTTGAATGCTCGTTTTACTTTTGTGCTTCCCACTCTTCTTTGGTAAGCATGTTCACATGGCCTGTCCTGATCTCGTTCATCTGTTTGACTTCCAGACCTTCTGTTGTCCACTGATAGGTGAAGCCGCATTTTTCCTGCACGCGTTTGGATTTGTTGTTGCCGTCGTAATACCCGCACCACACTTTTGTCATACCAAGATCTTCAAACGCATGGCGCAGCAACTCCTGTGCTGCTTCCGGCATAATGCCCTGCCCCCAGAATTCTCTGGCCAGCCAGTAGCCTAATTCACATTCATCGTCTTTATCCGTCAGGTCGGTATTGTCTTTCATACGCAGCTCAATACAGCCGATCGGCCTGCCGTCTTCTTTCAGGCAGATGGCATACGCCTCCGGTCCGTTCAGCACATTGCGGATGATCTCCAGACTCTCTTCCACGTTTTTATGCGGCTGCCATCCAGCCGGCGGTCCAACCTCCGGATTGCTGGCTTCCTCAAATAGTATTTCCGCATCACTTTCTTCCCAGCGGCGGAAAAGTAATCTTTCTGTTTCTAATGCCATAACTACTTCTCCTTTTCCTCTTTATTTGTTATTATATAAGGTAGTCGTTAATAATTCTATCGGAGGCTTGTATATATGACAAATTTTCGTGTCAGGCTGTCATACATCTTAGCTGCGCTTCTTATCCTTGGCAGCATCTTTATTTCCCCGAATTACACATCTTTTGCAGATGAATCAGAAGATCCAGTCATCATCCAGGAGACGGAACAGGATGCTTTTGCAGAGGATGACTTCGCAGGTGATGTCATCGAAGAAAACTTCACTGGCGAAGATGATCACAGTGAATTTTCCGATACGATGCTTCAGGCGGCGATCAACCGCTACAGGAAGCCGATGCTTCGAAACGTGGATTCGGGAGAGTCCTCAGATCCTCATAAGCTTGTGGGCAATACATCCCTTCCTTATGTCGGAGAGGGAAAAGTCCTCGCGATTTACATTGATTTCCCGAATGACACCATGGAACCGCAAAACCAGTCACATCCGGAAGGGGACACAGCAGAACTGCTGGAGCAATCCCTGAAAGAACTGCACGATTATTACGACCGGGCCTCTTATGGAAAACTGAACCTTACCGGAACCGTTCTCACCTATTCTGCCCAGAAACCGCGCGGGGACTATGTTGGCCGCTACGATTTACTGGACGAGGCGCTTACTGCGCTGGATGAATCGGATCCTTCTATCAATTTCGCAGACTATGACACAGATGGTGATAAACTGATCGACTGTGTCGTTATGCATATTCCGCACAACTTCATGGACGGCTGGGGATCAACCTGGTGGTCAAGCTGCTCCCATCCATACTCACTGGACTTCTGGGTGGATGGGGTTTCCTACTACAGCAATATCATCTTAAGCAGAGATCTTTCAAGAACAGACGGACTCCAGACGCTTTTTCATGAAACCGGGCATGCCATGGGCTTTCCGGATTACTACAGTTATGATAAAGAGGCAACGGACGACCCAAATTATCCAGGCCTCACAGGCACTTTGACATTTGATCTCATGGACAACAATACCGGAGACCATAACGGCTTTTCCAAGTGGATCGCCGGCTGGCTGGACGATGATGACGTGATCCGCGTGCATGCAGGCGCAGACGGCGTTTACGCGATGCGGGGCTACGAAACGATCGCTGAGGCAGATGCTGGTGGTTCTATCACTCTGGACCTTTCCAGCTTTGATAATGATGACAGCTACGATACCGGCGGCATTATCATCGTCAACAATAATTCACCTGAACTCTTTTCCAATTATTATATGCTGCAGTATGACACTTTCGCAGGCAATGAGAAGCTGTATTACAATTACGGCAACGCGCAGCCGCTTTCCTCAGGTTTCCGTGTGTTCCGGGTACAGGCAGAACTGCAGAACGGCATTATGATCCACAGCAATACAGCTGGGATGCTCTTTGATAAACTGGTCGAACTGGTGGACAAAGATTATAAAGAAGATCATGATGCTATCAGCTATCCGTACGCCGGCGGCTCCCTCGAAAAAAATGTCCCTTACGGGTGCATGTATTATCAAGGTGACATGCTGACACCTACAACGGACCCGTCCACTAATTTTCGGGAAAATATCAATTCCGGCTTTACCGGAATCTACATGAAATTCCTGGAATCGGAATCCGATCACGGCAAGGTTGAGATCTGGTATTCCGAAGAGGAGAAGCCGGAAGAAAAAGAATTTGCCATCGAACTGACCAGTGCAGAAGTAATCCCGGGCGGCTGTAAAGTCTCCTTTGAAGCCAATCAGCAGCTGACTCTTGTAAATAGATACGGTCTCTACGGGATGTTTAAAGGCAATGGTGCATTCACGTATTCCCTTCGTGATTTAAATATAAATGGAAATAAGATAACCGGAAAAATCTACTGCGATCCTGATCTTATGACAAAGGATGCGCACTTTATCTTCCGTTTTGTTCAAGGTACCTTTGCGACATCTGACCCGAATGGATCCCCGCAGATTGAAATTGAGATTCCAATCTCCCAGGATCTGATCGAACTGGCGGAATCCGGATATGTTGAAGGAACAGAGGCCATACGCACCGATTACGGCGACCCTGGTGTTCATAAATTCAGCCCTGTGTATCGAACAGAGGATGGCGAATACTATTTTTATGAATACTCCAATACATATTCTGTGGCGGAACCTGGCAATACCATCCTGCATAAATATTTCTTTACAGACGATGCTCCGGGTGAACTGCGGGAAGAATTGATCGCCGGAGATTCCGAAGAATACACAGAAGTTATCGAACTGAATCATGCTCATCTCAGAGGAGACCCGACGGAAAATGTTTCCATTCTTCCGGAAGGTGCACAGCTGGGTGATTATCCATATGTTTATGATGCCGCCAAAGTTGACGACACGTATTATGTCCTGTCCTTCCGCGAACGCAGGAGCTGGAGCCCTGCCGCCCCTTCCGGAGAGCAGGATAACACCTTCTACAATGCACCAGTCATGAATGAACTGGCACTCACAAAACTGGATGCCAATGGAAATCTGATCAAGCAGCTTACCTCGATTGCCAATGAGTTCATACAGGATGTTGATGCTTACAGAGTCCCGAACGTTCTGATTCAGGCAGGGCCAAATGAAAAGCTGGCTGTTCTGATCTTCCAGCCGTCACAGGAATATTACGAGAACCATTATGTAAACCATGCTGCTACGTTCTTCTATGATCAGGATTTTAACTTTGAAGGCCGTTTGGATAACTACTCCACCGGATGCGGCACCTGGCTTGCAGATGGCCGCTACATTGCTTTTACGCAGCGCGTGATGCCTGGCAGCATTGCAGAACTGGATCAAAGGATTGACCGCACCGTGCTGATCAACTACGACATCACCGGCGTGCTCGATCCGCCGCAGGAAATCGAATACATACCGGAAGAAGGGGCAGACGGGGATACGGTGACATGGGAATCCGGTTCCGATGCAGGTCTGGCATTTACCCTTCACAGAACGCCGAAAGACAGCGCAGAAATTTCCCAGGCGCATTTTCTTGGTGTTCAGGTTGACGGCAATCCTGTAACAGAAGGCAAGGACTATACCGTAGAATTTAAGAGTGTTCACGTCACTCTGCTTCCGTCATATCTGAGTACACTTTCTGCCGGGACGCATATGCTTACCATCCTGTTTGATGATGCCGATGACGTAAACATCCCATTCGTAATTAAGGAAGCCGCACCATCGCCAGCACCGACACCTGGCCCAAGCCCTGCACCGGGCCCGAATACCGGTGATGCAACAAACTATACTATTTGGATCATTTTGATGGCGGTTACCCTTGCAGTAATTATTGCAGCCATTGTGCTGCTCGTGCATAAACGGAAACGGATTCGGAAATGATACCCAAATTAATCGATCCGGACATTCGTGTCTATAAAATCAGAATCGGTCACTGCTCTGCCCTGGTGCTTTCTCCAAGGCGGAAACCGCAAAACGCGCCGGGAGTCCTGTGGATCCACGGCGGCGGGTATTTTCTTGGAATGAAAGAAATGGTCTGGATGTCACGGGCGGTCGATCTGGTCAAAAAGTTTGGTGCCGTTGTTGTTGCTCCTGGATACCGGCTTGCGATCCGCGCGCCATATCCGGCCGCGCTGATCGACTGCTATGGTGCCCTGCGGTATATGAAGATCCGTGCAGCGGCGCTGGGTATTAATGAGCATCAGCTCATGGTCGGCGGAGAAAGCGCCGGCGGCGGACTGACCGCTGCTGTATGCATGCTGGCACGCGATCTGGGGCAGATTAAGATTGCTTATCAGATGCCGCTCTACCCGATGCTTTCCAACATTGATACCAAAACATCCGAGGACAACCACGGAAAGATCTGGAACACGCGGCTGAATCATATTGGCTGGCGGCTGTATCTGCGGGGCGATGCCAAACAGCGCGTCTCTTCTTATGCGTCACCGGCCACGCAAACGGACTATAGAAATCTCCCGCCTGCTTACACATTTGTCGGAACCGGCGAACCGTTTTATCAGGAGACGATGGATTACATTGACAACTTGAACAAGGCGGGCGTAGAAGCCAAGGCCGATGTTTATGTTTCAAATATCCATGCGTTTGACATGCTTTATCCGAACACACCGATTGCCCAGACTGCGATCCGCCGGTTTGAAGAGCACTTTGCCTACGCAGTTGAAAATTATTTTGCTTAGTATAAATCACTGAATGTTGATTTTGATCACTAAATGTTGATCTCAGGAGGAGAAAAATGTTTTGTGTGCATTGCGGAACCAAATTAGATGACAACATGAAATTCTGCTGGAAGTGTGGAGCACCAACCGTTACTTTCACACCAGGTCCAGGGACAGTCAAAGCTGCACCTGCGCCTGCGGTGGACGCACCTTCGCCTGCAGTTGAGTCTGAACTCAAGGCAGTGCCTTTAGTTGAAGCACCCGCGCCTGAGCCAGTGGCGGAGCCTGTTCCACAGGTCAAGCCAGAACTGGTGGCGGATTTTCAGGCAGAACCAATGCCTAAGCCTCCGGCAGGTGTTTTTAAGCCGGATTCACAGCCTGCACCTGCTGCAGAGTTAAAGGCCGCACCACAGCCTGCTCCTGAGCCTGAGCTCAAGGCTGTACCAATGCAGGAATTAAAAGCCGTACCGCAGCCTGCTCCTGCTGCCGACACAACGGCATCCACAAGCAGGGATCTCCCAACTTCATACTGCGCGATCAACATCATGGAATATGGAGACTATGGCTGGCCATATGTGTATCCGGGAATCGATGAAGAAGGCCGCATCATTGAAGAAGACGCTGACCATGGTCTTGGTATGGTCATGGCTAAGAGCATCGAGGTTGCCCGTCTGGCAAAAAACGAGGATAAATACAAAACCGTCCTGCTCATCTCTGACATCAAAATGGAAGTGTACGTTTCTGACGCGCGCATCATCTATCTTTGTGATCAATACAGCAAGGGCGGCACCTGGCGCGGCGGCTTAACAGCCATCGCTCTGACTGCTATTGAGCGTGGCGTTGCGAAAGCCCGCACGCGCGGCAAAACGATGGCCGGACATATTCGCTATGAATGGATCAAGCACATCATGTACATCCGCAAAAGCGGTCTGCTTACCAATGAAAGCCTGCGTATTGTTTATACCGATAGAAGCGGAGACACATGGCGCGTAGAGGTAAGCTTTGGCAAAGATGTCGACTCCTCGATCATTGCCAACGACATCATGCACCGCGCTGCTTTTCTGCGTACAACTCTCAACAACGATGATGGCGTTGTCCCAGAGAGCAGCATGCAGTTTTATCGGGAGCACGCACAGGCAGATGCCGTCATTGAACACAATCCGGCTAAGAACACGTTCTCAGTTATTTCTTTCCCAGAAAGCTTCAAAGCGCCGGTCGGTGAAAGCCGAAATCCGGAGTGGAATTAAA
>JAFWLF010000015.1:0-3175 GCA_017511185.1 Lachnospiraceae bacterium
TCTTCAATTCACATAACAGCGTATCAAAGGTGATCGCGCGGACAGAGTCCAGGATTTTTCGTTTCGGGTTTTGACCGTTAGTTCCCAGTACAAACATATCATATTTTCCGGCAGCCTCTTTCCGGATACGGCTCAGAAAGCTCTGATATGCGTCCGGTGCATCGTCCTTTGCAAGGAAGAAGGAAAGAAAGACAAATGCCGCCTGCTCTCCCGCCTTTGGTATTTGGATATATCCCAGCCTGGAGATCAGCGGATTGAACCGCCTAAGAAGGGCTACCTTTCCGGAATACTGCTTCACAATATACTGCTTGCTCTTTGACCTGTCCCACAATGCCCCCAGCGCAATCAATTGTTCCCGGTCAAAAAGAAGATAGAAGTCCGTAATGGATGGCAGGTTTTCTCCGTCCAGAGATCTGATCACCGGGAAAAAGTTTTTCCGGCTGCCATAAGTATCCAGAAAACGCAGCACATCCTCTGTATCCTCCACGCATGCTCTTCGGAAGGAGAACTGCGGACATGGATCTTTCACTTTTGCCGTCGGGCTGATGATATAAGTACGGTAGTCATCCATCGGAACGGCATAAGGCAGTTTCCTGCGCTTCTTCTCCAACATTTTCAAAACCTTAGTGTTTTCCTTCACGACAGAACAGAAAAAGACATCCGCTGCCACAGGCTCATACATTTCCCGGAATGCTGCTGGCCAGTTGATCCTTCCGTCGTAATCCTCTGCGCGCTTCATATTGGTTACATAGCAGACGTTTTTCGCTTTTGATTGAAGATACATTGGATGTGGGATGGCAGCAATGGTAGCGGCAACTTTCCCGTTATCTTCAAATACCCCAACGCAGGCTTTATCACTCTCGGCAAGGAACGAGCGGCAAGGGTCCGGACGTCTCGTGTAAATGAGCTGGATATCGCCCTTGGCTGCATCGTTCTCCATGATCTTTAAGATCCCTTTATTATCCTGTTCCCGCGCAAAGCGGAAATGTGCACTCATCTGATCTTCTCCTCCAGATTTTCTCCGACCGGGATCCCGATCCGTTTATCCACTTCGAAGTGAAACAGTATGTTGATATACCAGTAAGCAAAATTAATAAAAAGTTTTTGGGTCCGCCTGAAACAGGTTAATCCTCTTTTCAGGATCGAACCAAAACGGAAAAATTCCGTCTTGTACTTTCGGCAGAGATTCTGCAGTTCATCCGCGGTGATCCGCTTTGGGACAAAGGAGATGGTTCCATAGGTATAGCCTTCCTGGAGCCACCATTTATCACTGATCAGGCGGCCTTCCTCCCGAAACTCATTGTAGGTCGGTGTCCCCGGGAAGGTCAGCAGGTGGTTAAATGCGATGACAAAAAACTGATGTCTCTTTGTGAATTCCAGTGTTCTCTGAAAGCTTTCCTCGGTATCCTCATCAAAACCAAAGACAAAAGAGGCATAGATACTGATCCCGACTTTATGGATCGTTTCGATCAGCTCATCCCGTTCCCCTAATCGCTGCGTCCATTCCTTGTTCATTTGTTTCAGATTGCCGCTGTTGATGGATTCAAATCCGATCAGCACCATCTCGCAGCCGCTCTCCTTCATCAGGCGGAGTGTCTCCTCATCCCTGGCGATATCCAGTGTAATCTGCGTCGTCCAGGTAACTTTGAGTTTTTTGATCTCCGTAAACAGTTCCCTGGCAAACTCCTTATTGGAGAAAATACTGTCATCCACCAGGAAAAACAGTTTATGCCGGCAGGACTTCATCTCCGCGATGATATCTGCAACTTCTCTGTGGATATATTTGGAATCATAATATTTTGAGATGGAACAGAATTCACAGTTATGAAAACATCCCCGTCCTGTTTCCACCAGGGAGACAGGGAGATATTTTTTCTGCTGCCTTGCGTATATAGAACGGTCCGTCATTTTGTAATCGATGCACGGCGTCCCTATATATTCTTTCTTCAGGGAATTGTTTTTCAGATCCTCAAGCAGGGTCTTCAGATTCTCCCCGCAGTTATTGACCACGATGGCATCGCAGTGCTCTTTGACTTCATCCGGTACAAGCGTCGCATGGTAGCCGCCCATAACGACCTTCTTGCCGCGGCGGCGGAACTGGTCAGAAATGAAATACGCGCGCTTGGCCGTATAGGTTTCAACCGTGATCAGCACGACATCCGTATCGGTATCGTAATCGATGCTCTCGATCCGGTCGTCAAAAAACTCCCTTTCACAATCCGCAGGCAGAAGAGCACTTAAGACCGCGATCGTCAAAGGTTCCATCAGCCAGGATCTTAAGTATTTTTCATTTGGCTTCTTCCCGATTGCCGGCAGGATCAGGGTTACCTTCATGCCTTCTCTCCTCTTCATCTTTTTCCAGGCATCCGAATGTCATGCCCTGTTTTTCAAAAACCTCTTTCCGGAAAACAGGATTATATATGATATATGTGAAAAATCGCACCGGATTCCGCAGATTGGTCCTCGGTTCAAACAACCGGTATAAGACCGAGGAGAAACTGTTAAAATCCCGTCTGCAGTTAAAACCAGCTTCCGTGAGTTCATCCGCTGTCATGTTCTTAGGAATGAATGCTGTGTAATTAAAGCGGTACTGCTCATGCAGCCACCACCTTCCATCATACAAAAGGCGCCCCTCTTTCTTTAGCTCATCATATAAAGGAGTCCCCGGGTATGGCATCAAAATATTAAAGGCTGCAAAGGTAAACTTATTGTGTCTTGCAAACTCATAGGTCGCGCGGATCGACTGGAGCGTATCGGTATCATGTCCGATCGTAAATGCCGCCCAGGTCTGCAGACCATAGTGCCTCAGTTTTTCCACCGCTTCTTTGTAATTGTCCTGCACATATCTGCGGTTTACGCCCTTATGCATGAACTCGATACTCTCCGGACGGATCGACTCAAAACCGATCACCAGACCAAGGCAGCCGCTTTTTACCATCAATGTCATCAGTTCGTCATCGGAAAGCATATCGATGCTGCCCTGAGAGACCCAGCGGACATTGAGCGGAATCAGGGCGCGGAACAATTCCTTAGCCTTTTCCTTGTTTGCTACAATATTATCATCCACAAAGAAGAGGAGTTTTCGTTTCTGCGATTTGATCTCCTGGACGACCTCTCCGACATCCCTCGTGTAATGATGCTGTTCAAAATACACACTGCTGGCACAGTATTTGCA
>JAFWLF010000016.1:0-4937 GCA_017511185.1 Lachnospiraceae bacterium
ACGACCGATTTCGACAATCAGCAAATTTCCAGTTAGGTTCTTGTTGAAAACGGCTAATCGCGTCCTGATATCACCCATTGATGTTCACCGTTCGGGGTTGCAGGGCATTTCTCTGCTTTGGAGCCCGTTTTAAAGTATTTACGTCCTCCGACAACCTCATTCATCGCCTCTGGTAACATCTCCTGCAGCTCCGCCGCTTCTTCCAGCTCTGCAATTGTGACATCAAGCCCGGACTTCCTGGCATACTCCAGGCCCTCCTCGAGGGTCATCTTTGACAGACGCTGCTTCAGGTCTTCGTCTTTCTCGATTATGAGAATGCTGAGCGTATTATACCAATCACTATGATGAGCACGGTCACAAGATTGGCCGCAGCCGGGAAGGACTGTTCGGCACCGTCCATTACGATGAGAACAGCCATCGGGTTGGTAAATCCCATGATAGCATCCTGCCGGGCTACAAGAATTACTATGACAACCACGGTCATAAGGTCGGGTACACCCGGGACAGCCTACTCGGGAAGAAAACAAGAATCAAATGACCCTGGAGCATTGTCTCTGGGGTTTTGATGTTTCGGAAACGTTACCAATTAAGGTTTTACAGGCGTTTTCGGATATGGTATAATTCCGAAAGAGTAGTGATCAGTATTACCAAAGATGGTTGGAGGGTGAAATGATATCCGGACGGGAATTTGACTTAAACATCGAGAAAGTCCTTGAAAACTGGACAGTTGCGCATGCAATAAGAGAGATAATTGCCAATGCCTTGGATGAACAGATAATCACAAAGACGAAAGATATTCAAATATACCAGGACGAGAAAGGCGATTGGCATATTCGCGATTTTGGAAGAGGACTCCAATATATTCATCTTACTCAGAATGAAAACGAGGAGAAGCTTTCACATCCTCAACTAATTGGTAAATTTGGTGTGGGACTCAAGGATGCACTGGCAACCTTTGACAGACATGGAATTGGCGTTTCAATTGATTCACAATATGGACACTTTTCAATTGGCCAATCGACGAAGCACGGATTTGATGATATTACAACACTGCATGCTTATATCACTCCTCCACGGACAAAAAAGATCGTGGGGACAGATTTTTGCCTGAAAGGATGTACAGAAAGAGATATAGAGGAGGCAAAGAGCTTCTTTTTATGTTTTGCTGGATTATCTGCGGGAAGAAAGAAAAAAGCTGGCGAAGAAGCCGAACTTCATGACAGTTCCGGCGGCAATCCGGGAACTGGATAAAACAGAGATGGCACGGCAGCTGGATGGTGTATACCGATTTGATCACGCGATAACAGCGACACAGAAGACAATTCTGAATGCATTCGGAATGACGGACAGCTATGTGAAACACATAGCGGAAGAAATCAGTCTGAAGCTCAGGAACGGAATATGAGGAGGGGAACGGCTTGGCGCGGGTAACGGCTTTGCAGGCGGTGGAACTGAAGATTGAAAAGGCTCAGGAACAGGTCAGTAAAACAAAGAAAGCGTATGATACGGCGATAGCGGATTAGAGAGATCACTGTTTTGCCAGATCACATCAATAGTGTGCAGGAGATTTGTGATTCGGCAAATCACAAATTTGAAACTCCTCTGTCTCTGACACAGTTGCGGAGCTGGAAAATGCCGGAATCCCCTGTGAGCCGGTGCGACTCGATGCCTACACGGGGAAGCCGATGACCTTCTTCCGCGATCCAGACGGGTTGCCGATAGAGATACATGAGTGAGGAGAGAATCGCGTTCAGTTTATGATATCAAAGCCCTGAATGGGCAAGAACAACGAATTTGCTATTGTTTGGAGGGGCATAAGATGGAAATTGATGGTATTCGCATGCTGATTGGCTTAGTGATTGGCATAACTCTGCTGATTATGCTTGTACTGAAAACAAAGGTACAGACTTTCCTTGCCCTGATTATCAGCACGATTATGATTGGCATCATCGGAGGTATGCCGCTGACGCCAACAGACGTTGTGGATGCCGCAGGTGATGCCAGGGCAGGCGTCAGTATCATCAATTCCATCACAAGTGGTTTTGGCGGAACGTTGGGAAGCATTGGAATCATCATCGGATTCGGCGTTATGATGGGCCAGGTTTTCGATATTTCCGGCGCTGCAAAACGTATGGCATATACATTCCTCAAACTCTTCGGGAAAGGCAGAGAAGAAGAGGCTTTGGCTCTAACCGGTTTTTTGGTATCTATTCCGATCTTTTGCGATTCCGGGTTTATCGTTCTTTCACCGATTGCAAAGGCGCTTTCGAACATAACAAAAAAATCTGTTATTGGACTGGGAGTGTCGCTGGCTGCCGGTCTGGTGATTACTCACTCTCTGGTTCCTCCGACTCCCGGTCCGCTTGGCGTGTGCGGTATCTTCAATATTGATGTGGGAAACTTCATCCTGCTTACAATTGCACTTGCACTCCCGATGATAATCGCCTGTATTATTTACGCAAAGAAGTACCTGGCCAGGAAGTTCTGTTGGACCTCGGATGCGGAAAGCGGTATCGTTGAACAGTCTGGCCAGACACCTGACTACAAGTCTTCTTTCCTGGTGGAAACGAAAGATCTTCCCAGCACCTTTACTTCTTTCCTGCCTCTGGTGCTGCCGATTATACTGATTCTGATTAACACCATAGCCTCTGCGTTGAAATTAACCGGACTGTTTTGGAAAATCATGATTTTCCTCGGCCAGCCGATCGTGGCTGTGGGAATCAGCTTACTGGTGGCTGTTTTCACGCTGGGTCATCCTTTTAGCCGAGATACCATCCTGCATGAGATGGAAAAGGGCATGGCTTCTGCCGGCGTGATTATCCTGGTGACAGGTGGCGGGGGTGCACTTGGCCGCATCATCACTGATTCGGGTCTGGGTGGATACATTGCTAATGGGCTGGCTGGAAGCAATATACCGCTCATTTTGCTGCCTCTTGCAATTTCCACGCTGATGCGTTTTATTCAGGGATCTGGTACGGTTGCCATGACCACAGCGGCAAGTATCACAGCTCCGATACTGATTGCTTCTGACACGGTCAGTCCTGTACTCGGAGCAATTGCCTGCTGTGTGGGATCCCTGTTCTTCGGATACTTCAATGACAGCTACTTCTGGGTTGTGAATCGGACATTGGGCGTCTCTGATGGCGGGGATCAGTTGAGAGTGTGGTCTGCTACTTCGACCATCGCATGGGCAGTTGGCGTCGTGGAGGTTCTGATTCTGAGCATTTTTATGCATTGACAGCATCAACTAAAGTATAAGGAGTGGACAATAGATGGGAGTACTGAGAACATTTGAGCAGAGCTGTAAAAGTGCTGCAGACGCATCACAGAAGCAGCTATTATCCATCCTGAAAGATAATGCGGATACAGAGTGAAGTGTACCCTCTGTCAAGGACAATTTTGATTTTTAGGGGTGTCTGATGACACCTTGTATGAAGTGTCCCCTTGATTTATACAAACTGGAAAAAAGTGTCCTGTTGCCCCACCCTTGACTCGCTCTCACCTTATTAGGAGGCATCTATGATCAGTAAGGAGCTTGCCCGGCGCTTTATTGCGCGCGTCACAAAATATACAGAATATAATGTGAATATTATGGATGAGAATGGTATGATCATTGCCAGCCGGGATCCGGAGCGGCTGGGGCAGTATCATGCCATTGCTCATCAGATCATCCAGGGCGGCGAGGAGCTTGTTGAGGCAAAGGAAGGAAGCTATCGGAACGTTCACCGTGGAATCAACATGGTGATTGAGGTGGACGGAAAACGGGAAGGTGTTGTTGGCGTAACAGGGGATCCGGCGGAAATCCGGGTGGCAGCCCTGATGACAAAGATGGCCCTGGAGACGATGCTGCGCTATGAGCAGCAGCAGGAGGAACGCCGCCGGAGAGAGAACCGAAAGGAGCAGTTCATTTATCTTCTTACACAGGTGGAGGATGCCAGGCATGAGGAACTGCTTTCTCTGGCATCGGATCTGGGTTTCCCTGAGGAAATGATCCGCATTCCAATTCTTCTGTGGGTGGAGGACGTGGATTCGGAGGAATTGCTGATGCAGTTCCGCAGCAGTGCGCTTCATTCGCCCAGGGATTTCAGCATTGCTCCGGACCCCAGTCATGTACTGGTGTTTAAGACACTTCCTATTTCTCCGGAACGGCTGCTTATTGATTATAAGGAATATGTTCTGGAATATATTTCTGGAATCCGGAATCATCTGAAGCAGACCGGCCGTAAGCCTCGTTTTTTTGTCGGAAGCTATCAGGAGAATTATAAGCAGTATTATTACGCATACCGGCATTGCAAATGGCTGGAGAATTCTTCACATATCAATAGAAATATCAGCAGGAAAGAGGATGCGGATGAGGTGGAAACTGAAGTAATCTTCTTTTACGAGCATATGAATGAATATCTTCAGCACATAGCGCCGGTTCAGGAGTTTCGGCATATTTTTCATATCCTGGACCGCTGCTTCCCGGAAAAAATGGAGAAGATGATGGTGGAGACAATTCTTGCTCTGCACCGGAATAATTTCAGCTTCCCGCAGGCAGCGAAGGAATTGTTCATTCACAAAAATACGTTGGTTTATCGCTATAATCAGATTAAGGATTTTTCCGGCCTGGACCCGGTCGCTTCTGCCGAGGACAGGGCATTTCTGGTTGCATTCTGCGTGTATCTCGACCGGGTGGGCGGCGTGTGAAGCCAGCCTATTCAGGAAATATCTATGTTTTAGCTGACTGGAGCGAAAATCTTCTTTGTCGCTCGCTGCAGAAAGTCAGCTAAGCCAAGAAATATTCCTGCTTTTAGCTGACTGGAGCAAAAATCTTCTAGAACCCCCCTTCCCCAGCGATCAGTCCCGGGGGATGTACAAAGAAAATAAATTCAATATTTATAAACTGCCAAAATTTGGTTCGATGACACAATAACCTCACCTGCTATTGGCTGAGC
>JAFWLF010000017.1:0-3053 GCA_017511185.1 Lachnospiraceae bacterium
ACGGTCCAGATTGATGTAAAGAATGGCGCTGCCAGCTGAAAAACCGCTTGCGATCCGTAAAGATGTCGGTAAAGAAGATGGGCCGGGGGCGGGTGAATAGATGCCGATGATTTTGATATCCCCTTTCCACTCTTCCCGATTTTCTTCCAATCGCAGGTCAAGAAACTCATTCAATTCTGACAAAATCGTTTCCATGGACTGATATTTAACGATGTGCTTCAGACGGCTTCTGGAATTCCTGCGTTTACCCAGGTATATAAATTTTCCGACTTTGCTGTGGTCGATATATTTTTCGCACTGTCCTTCTCTGCTATCTTTCTCGTCCACAAACTCCTCCTGCGAATAGAGAAGGATCTGCACTCTGTTCTTGGAAAGATATTCTTCCAGGCTTTGGTCATCTGTAAAGCCAATCGTTTCAAACAGGATCCCGCGCTTCTTTTTTACGTAACTTAAAAATCGGTCCACGTATTCCCGGCTGCTGTCAAATACAGCCACCACTGGTTTACCCAAAGAAATGCTCCTTTATGTTTTGTTTTTTGAAATTACTTTCCGGAACCGGAAGAAGTAAAGGCACACCTTGAACTGGTGTGCCTTGGATTTTATGCCTGCCTTGCGGCAATGTCAATAAATAAATTATTAAGATTTTTTTGCGTTATCGTTTCACCGCCTGTAATAATTGATCAGACATCCTTTTAATACAATGGTTTTTTCGTCATCCGTCAGAGGATCCATTTTCAGTTCGATCTCTTTCCAGGAATCTGCCTGACACGGACGGATAATATATGCACAGAACGTGGTCTCGCCATCTGCGATCTTCTTTGCTGCGTCCGGAACCAGGACCCAGTCGCCTTTCTCAAATGGCAAATCATCTTCCGGCCAGAGGAATGGGACCATGCCCCAGTTGATCAGGTTGGAACGGTAACGCTTCGTTGCATATTCTTTTGCAATATTGGCCCAGCCGCCCAGCACTTTCTGACAGGAAGCCGCTTGTTCTCTTGCACTGCCATCGCCTGGTTTTACCGCATAGATTGTACTGCCGATGCAGCAACTGTCGAAAATATTCGACAGATGATTTTTGATCTCTTCTGTCACTTTTCCAATTTCCGGCAATGCTTCCTCTACACTTGCATTTTCCACACGCGCAATCTCTGCGGCACGCACTTTCTTAGCTTCACCCACGTAAGCCGGGTCTTTCCGGGAAAGTGTAAACTCTGCAAGACCTTCCGGATTAGACCTGTATGACGACGTTTCGCCTGATGGAATCAGCTCATCCGTCGTTGTGACCGGGTCATGTATGACGCTGACCAGCTTTAACAGAAGGTTATCTGCCAGCGCTTCCATCTTAGGCCAGTCTTTGATGTTCGGGCCCTGCTTGATCTCAACCGATGGATCTGCAATTCCCTTGCTGTCAAAGACACGGTTCTCATAGATCTTGCTGTCAAAGAAATACTTTGGCTTGGTATATTCAATATCAAAATCGGTTGCTGCAGTCAGGAAGCCTTTGTTTGCAGCTGTTGCTGCAATAGATCTGGCATCCATCAATGCTACCGATGCGATCTGTCCGCTCTGCAGTTTGCTGCCCTCACGGTTCGGGAAGTTTCGGGTTGAATGCCGAATACTGAACGCATTGTTTGCCGGTGTGTCTCCTGCACCAAAGCATGGTCCGCAGAAAGCGGTCTTCAGCACAGCACCTGTCTCCAGGATCTTTGCAGCAGTTCCGTTTTTGACCAGTTCCATATAGATCGGCATGCTGGCCGGATAAACGCTAAGTGTAAATTCCCCGTTGCCAATATTGGCACCGTTTAAGATATCAGCTGCTGCCATAATATTCTCAAACCCGCCGCCGGCACATCCGGCGATCACGCCCTGCTCTACGTACAGTTTTCCATTCCGGATCTTATCCGTAAGGGAATACGGTACAGCATTGTCCAGACTGATGGCTGCACCTTTTTCCACTTCGCGCAGGATGTCTTCCAGGTTTGCGTTCACTTCTTCGATCGTATAAACATTGCTTGGATGGAACGGCATTGCGATCATCGGACGGATCTGACTCAGATCGATCATCACCGCACCATCGTAATACGCACCTTCATCCGGTTTTAATTCTTTGTAGGCTTCTTTTCTGCCGTGGATCTCGTAAAAATCGGCGATCTCCTGATCGGTCTCCCAAATGGAGGAAAGGCAGGTAGTCTCGGTCGTCATGACATCGATCCCGATCCGGTAATCTGCAGAAAGCGCATGCACGCCCGGTCCTACGAACTCCAGAACTTTGTTCTTCACATAGCCATTTTTAAAGACTGCACCGATCAGAGCCAGCGCCACATCCTGCGGACCTACACCTTTTTCCGGCTTTCCGGTCAGATAGATGCATATTACTTCCGGCATATCGATGTCATACGTTTTATCCAGTAACTGTTTTACAAGCTCCGGGCCGCCTTCACCCACAGCCATACAGCCTAATGCACCATAGCGGGTATGGGAATCGCTTCCCAGGATCATTCCGCCAGCCTCGGCCAGCATCTCTCTGGCGAACTGATGAATGACAGCCTGATGCGGCGGAACATAAATGCCGCCATATTTCTGTGCACAAGTCAGGCCAAAGACATGATCATCTTCATTGATCGTGCCACCCACTGCACACAGAGAGTTATGACAGTTTGTCAGAACATACGGCATCGGGAACCGTTCCAGTCCAGATGCCCGTGCAGTCTGAATGATCCCCACGTAGGTAATATCATGGGAGGTCAGTTTGTCGAACCGCACCTGCAGTTTGTCCATAGTCGGCGCTGTATTATGTGCCTTCAGGATCTGATAAGCGATCGTTTTCTGCTGGTTTGCTTTTTGTCCCTGGTCCGTTTCTGAGATTTTTCCATTCTGATAAAGAACCGGACCCTCACTTAATGTAATCATCGCAGTATAATATCCCTCTTTTCATTTTTTCCTCGGTTTTCCCTGTATTTTTTCGGGGTTATGCCGACAATATGCTTAAATACTTTGGTAAAGTAGCTCTGATCTTCAAACCCGCACAGGTTTGCGATCTCAATGATGCTCAT
>JAFWLF010000018.1:0-12837 GCA_017511185.1 Lachnospiraceae bacterium
AAGCCTCAAACGGGACTTGAACCTGCGACCCCTTCATTACGAGTGAAGTGCTCTACCGACTGAGCTATTGAGGCATATCACGCGTTTCCGCGGACTAAAATAAAATAGCACATCATACATGATTTTTCAATGATAAAAAAACTTCATACAAAAATCACAAAAAAGTGTTAGCACTCTCGTCGAAAGAGTGCTAATATAATAACAGAGAGTTTCCGTTTAAAAGAACGAAAACGTAAATGACGACAAAAAGGAGTGATCGACATGAGCAAAGAAAAGGGAAGCTTATCGATAAACAGTGAAAACATATTCCCTATTATTAAAAAGTGGCTGTATTCAGATCATGATATCTTTCTGCGGGAGCTTGTCTCCAACGGCTGTGATGCCATTACCAAGCTTAGGAAGTTAGAGATCATGGGAGAATACCAGTTCCCGGAAGGAAATCATTTTTCTATTCAGGTCATTGCCAATCCGACCAAAAAGACCTTAAAGGTGATTGATAACGGTATTGGTATGACAGCAGACGAGGTCCGGGAATATATCAACCAGATCGCATTCAGCGGAGCTACAGACTTTCTTGAGAAATATAAAGATAAGGCAAATGAAGACCAGATCATCGGGCATTTCGGACTGGGCTTTTATTCTGCTTTCATGGTAGCGGATAAGGTGACCATTGAGACACTTTCCTATCAGGAAGGTGCAAAAGCTGTTTATTGGGAATGCGACGGCGGCACCGAATTTGAAATGAGTGATTCTGACAAAACGACAGTTGGTACGGAAGTGACATTGTACCTGAACGAGGACTGCTATGAGTTCAGTAATGAGTACCGTGTAAAAGAAGTACTGAATAAGTATTGTTCCTTTATGCCGGAGGAAATCTACTTTGTCAATACAGATGCTGTCGGAAAAGAAACCGAAGGAGAAGAGGAGCCGAAACCGGTTAACGAGACCCATCCGCTTTGGACCAAGCATCCGAATTCATGCAAAAAAGAAGATTATATTGATTTTTACCGGAAAGTATTTAACGACTATAAAGAGCCATTGTTCTGGATCCATCTGAATATGGATTATCCGTTTAATCTGAAGGGCATCCTTTATTTCCCGAAGATTACAAATCAATATGACAGTATAGAAGGAACGATCAAACTGTATAACAATCAGGTATTCATCGCGGATAACATCAAAGAGGTGATCCCGGAATTCCTGCTGCTTTTAAAAGGTGTGATCGACTGTCCGGATCTTCCATTGAACGTTTCCAGAAGTGCACTGCAGAATGACGGGTTTGTCAGCAAAATCTCTGATTATATTACCAAAAAAGTAGCGGATAAGCTTTCCGGTATGTATAAGACTGAAAAGGAAGAATATGAAAAATACTGGAATGATATTTCTCCGTTTATTAAGTTTGGCTGCCTGAGGGACGAAAAATTTGCAGAGAAAATGAATGATTATGTACTGTTCCAAAACCTCAGCGGAAAATATCTGACGTTTAAGGAGTGTCTGGAGGAGAACAAGGAGAAACATGAAAATACCATCTTTTACGTTTCCGATAGACGCCAGCAGGGACAGTATATTGATATGTTCAAAAAAGCAAAACTGGATGCAGTCTATCTGGAGCATGTGATCGATACCAGTTACATTTCTCAGCTGGAGATGAAGAATGAGGGCGTACAGTTCCTGCGGATCGATACAGATCTGGATCGTGTGTTCCGTAAACGCACCTCGAAAAAAGATCAGGCAGAACTGGATGAAAAAGCCGGAAAACTGCAGGAACGCTTAAGAAAACTGACTGGCAAGGAGAAACTGGAAGTATCTCTGCAGAATCTGAAAAATGCAGACGTATCCTCCATGCTCACTGTTTCTGAGGAAAGCAAGCGAATGGAAGACATGATGATACAGATGGGCATGATGGGTATGGACAATACAGAATTTGAACAAATGCGCACCCCGGGAACCCTGGTGTTGAATAACAATAACGAACTGGTTCAGTATGTCCTTTCTCACGCAGAGGATGATGCAGAAAACGCGGATATGGTACTGGAGCAGCTCTATGATCTGGCAAAACTGGGTAATGAACCGCTGACGCCGGAGGAGATGTCGAAATTCATTGCACGCAGTAATCGTATAATGGTATTATTGACGAAGTAAAAAAAGATAGGAGAATCACTATGGCAGACGAGAAAGATTTCAGAGAACAGGAAGGCTGCAGCGAAGAAGCTTGTGCTGGTTGTGAGCATGCAGACTCTTGTCCAAGTAAAAATGGACCGGAGAGCTTTTTAGAAGAGCAGAATCGTTTCAGCAATATTAAAAAGGTGATAGGTGTGGTCAGCGGAAAAGGCGGTGTCGGAAAATCCTTTGTGACCGGCAGCCTTGCAGTAGAACTGGCCAAAAAAGGATATAAAGTCGGCATCCTGGATGCAGATATTACCGGCCCTTCCATTCAGAAGATGTTTGGTATTAAAGGGCATGCAGAGGGCAGCGAAGATGGGATCTTCCCGCGCGAGACAGCAAGCGGGATCCGCATCATCAGCGTCAATATGCTTCTGGAAGATGAGGAAACTCCGGTTATTTGGAGAGGTCCGGTGCTGGCAGGAGTTGTAAAGCAGTTCTGGACAGATGTCATTTGGGGAGAATTGGATTACCTCCTGGTCGATCTTCCTCCGGGAACCGGTGATGTGCCGCTGACCGTATTCCAGTCCATTCCTCTGGATGGAATTGTGATCGTCACCAGTCCGCAGAGCCTGGTCACGATGATCGTGAAAAAGGCATACAACATGGCAACTGCTATGAACATTCCGGTGCTTGGAATCGTTGAGAATTATAGCTATATAGAGTGTCCGGACTGTGGAAAGAAGATCCATGTCTTTGGCGAGAGCCATATTGAAGACATTGCTTCTGCGCTTGGACTTCCGGTGCTTGGAAAGATGCCGATCATTCCGGAGCAGGCTGCTTTATCCGATGCAGGCCGCTTTGAAGAGGTGGATAACCAGGCAATCGGAGAAGCTGTACGCGTGATCTCGGAGCTTGCAGAATAATATATGAGGTATATGAAAAAAGCCGTACTAGTCATCTTTTTATCCATATGCACTGCTTTGTGCCTGTGCAGCTGTGAGACTGCTCCGAAAACGTCAAAAAAGAACTATGTGACGATCGGCCGTATCTGTCCGATGACGGGAGAATTTGCAGAATATGCAGAGGGAACATTGGAGACGGAAAAAGCTGCAGTTGAAGAGCTGAATCAGAGCGGGGGCATTTTTATCGATGCCCTGGAGAAAAAACTGATGGTCCGTTATCTCCTGCGTGATTCCGGATCGACAGAAAGAGGTGCCAAGGAAGCAGCGCTGCAGCTGATTGAAGAAGAGAACGTAGACGTGATCATTGTCTCTCATTCAGACAGTACGGTTCTTCCAGTTGCAGAAATCTGTGAAGAGAAACAGGTACCTTGTTTCTGTGTAGATGCAGATGAAACCCTTTGGGAAGCACAGGGAAAACATACATATTCTTTCCTTGTTTCGGCAGGAACCCAGGAGCAGATGGATGCTTTCCTTCCGATCTGGCAGGAAAAAGGGATCACATCTTTAGTGATCCTTACAGATCAGGATTCCTCGGAAAATTCCTTTGCGGGGAAAGCAGTCAAATACTGTGCTGAAAACCGGATCACAGCAAAAGAGGTCCAGTTCTCAGAAGATTATGTAAAAGCACTGCGGGATGCAAAAGCGGATGCACTTTTATGTGTTCTGGATACATCTGATTATCTGAATGCAAAGCGGATGATCCATGATGCCGGATTGGAAATGAAATCCAGTATGCTGGTGAACGAGCATCTTTACTATGATGCACTAGAAAAAGATCCACTTAGCAGTGCATTCGATCAGACTTATACAGCAGAAGCCTGGGCACCTTCCTTTTCTTTTACCTCCTCTCTGACAAAGCAGAATGGAAAAGATCTGGCAGACTGGTGGAATAGCGAATATATAACGCCTTGTCCGGAATCATTGGGATACAAACATGGAGTCGTGGAAGTAACGGTAGAGACCTTGAAAAGGGCTATGGCGGTGGATGCAGATTCCATTGTCAAGGCGGCAGAAGAGCTGAATCTGGATACGGTCCTGGGGACCGTCCACTTTGATCAGGATCATTTTGCTGCAGTCTCCTGCGTAGCATCACAATGGGTTTATGAACCACATTCTGTCGATAAAAGCAAATGGAGCCAAATACTGGCAATAGAAGATACAGATAATTAAAGGAGAATGACATGAACAAAACGTATAAAATGACAATTGCAGGATGTGAGCGTGCGCTCCCTATTTGCAAAGCTTCTGATACGCTGTCGATTGGTGCGTTTGTTATTTTTGGCGATGTGGAACTGACGGTGGCAGCAGCAGCGGCACTTCTGAAGATTGCTCCGGAGTATGACTACATGGTAGCGCCGGAGGCAAAAGCAATCCCGTTGATCCATGAAATGGCAAGACAGAGCGGACAGAATGAATATTTTCTGGTCCGGAAAGCACCGAAACTTTATATGAATGGCGTCTTTGAGACAACGGTGCAGTCTATTACCACAAAAGCAGAACAGAAGCTTTACATGGATGGTGCGGATGCAGAGAAGATGAAAGGGAAACGGATCCTGCTTCTGGATGATGTTATTTCTACCGGAGAATCTATTGCTGCAGTCGAAACATTAGTAAATCAGGCAGGAGGCATTGTTGTGGGCAGAATGGCCATCCTGGCAGAAGGAGATGCAGCTGACCGGGATGATATCCTGTTCCTGGAAAAACTCCCGCTTTTTGATGGAGAGGGAAATCCGATCGAATAATAATATTAACAGGAATGTAATATTCTCTTAATTGACACAGCCATTTTGGCTGTGTTAATTTTTGGCAGGGTTATTCTTCTCGGATGTCCATTCGGATACCTTTATAGAATTATAAAAATATGTATATGGGACAAGTCATTGCAGGACGGTTTGAATTAGGCAGACCGTTTGAAAGCAGCGCAGCTACAGAGGTATTTCTGGCCAGAGACCGGAAAAGGAATCAGCTGGTCATCGTGAAGGTCCTGAAGGATAAAAACAGTCAGGAAGCATTACTTTTGCAGGAACTGCATCATGAAGGGATCATCCACCCGCTTTGCCGGTTAATGGTCCCGGAAGGAATCTTGCTGGTTGAGGAATTCTTCCCAGGCGTCAGTCTGCGGCAGCATGTAAGAAAACGAAGCCGCCTGTCAGCTGAGGAGACACTGCAGATTGCTTTGCAGATTGGAGGCACTTTAGGTTATCTGCACGAGCAGAAGCCGCCAATCATTTACCGGGATCTGAAACCGGATAATATTCTGATCGGGAAGGACAGAGCTGTAAAGCTGATCGATTTCAGCGCAGCAAAACGTTATGTTCTCCGGGAGGATCAGGATGCGGTCTGTCTGGGCACGATTGGTTATGCAGCACCGGAACAATATGAGGACAGCCACAGCCAAAGTGATACACGGACAGACATTTACGGGTTTGGGTCAATTTTGTATTTCATGCTGACAGGGCGTGAGCCGGATGGCAAAGAAAAAACATTTCAGCAAATACGTTTTCTTAGACCGGATATATCCGATCCTCTTTATCAAATTCTGATCCGATGTACAAAGACAGATCCGGAAGAGCGTTATAATGGGGCAGATGGCCTGTTGTATGATCTGACCCGCTGTCATGGACAATAAAAAAGCTGCCCCTAAGGGCAGCTTTCAATTATTACTTTTATTGGTAGCTTCGTGCAAAGGCAGGGGCTACTGTATAGTAGATTCCCAGATTGGAAGCTACGTTCCAGGTGATAAAGCCTCCATCGCCGATCCCAGCATCCCAGAGGGCCTGAATCTGGTCTTCCAGGAAAGGAGAGGTCACCGGAATCTCCGGCTCCCAGTAAGGAACCGAATAGCAGGTGAGCCAGGTTCGCGGCCGTGCCGGATTCGGCGTCCACTGCTGCGAATCATAAGCGCCTCTTGCCCAGTTGTACATGGTAGAATAGCCGTCTGTCCAGGTATAGGCTTCCCGCCCAAAATGATCGATATACGGCATGGAACTGACAGCATCAACTACGTTAGAAATTGCAGGCCAGTATTGTCCATAAGCAGTTACATAACCGTCTGAACATTCACCAAAAACGTCAACCGAGAAATAAGCTCCTGCCTGATGGATCGAATCTGCAGCGTAACGGCAGAAATTCTGGACCGCCTGTGCTTTTTCTTCTCCATAGGTATTCCTGAAGTCCGCTGCTCCGGAATCAGAGAGACCATAAGCGTTTTCCGGGAACCGGACATAGTCAAACTGGATCTCGTCAAAGCCCATTTCCTGTACCGCGGAGATTGCCAGTTTCACATTATATTCCCATGCTTTTCGGGAATAAGCGGACGGCCAGCCGGCATTCTCGCCATACTCCAGAATACATTCACCTGGATTGTCATCTGCAAAGAAACTGTCATTAAAGACTACGATACGGCCGATCGTCCAGAGGCCGGCATCTTTTGCTTTTTGAACGCCTGCTTTGTAGTCAGCGTTATTATGATAAGCAGTTTCATAAGAAGAAGGAGTATAGCTGTTTGCAATTTCTGCATGGTATGCCAGAGCCCCATCTTTGATATCGATAACCACAGCATTCGCGTTTGCTTCTCTGCAGCAGTCAATATAATCATCCATTGCATCGATGCATCCGGCATTCAGGTAATAAGCACGGCATTCAGCCGGCATCACGCTGGATGAGTTGACGACTTTATCATAATAGAAGTAATCCAGATTTCCCGGATCGCCGCCATACAGATCCAGACCGTCGTAAATCTTATCTTTATTTAATTCATAGTATTCCTGGTTCACTGCGTTTGCATCTTCCTGTGTATCTACCAGGTATTTTGCATAGACCCAGCCTTCGGTACCATCATCTGCAGTTACCTGATACATGTTGACCAGTCCATCGGAAGAAAGAGAGTCAAAACCAGTAATGGAAACGTGAGAACCTTTCCAGATGAAGCCTTTGATCGTACAGTCATCCACACCAGCAACAGGCGTGACCGATGTACGGACATATTTGTCTTTTTCCCGGACACACTCTTCCGGAGTCTCCACCAGATCGCTTTGGGCAAAGTAGATCGTTGGGTCATCTTTCTCCGCATCCTCTGCTTTCTTGAGCGGTTCGTAGTTGATCTCATCCTGCGTTACCGTTTTTCCTTTCAGGACGACTTTTGTTCCGCGGACTTCCTCGCCGGAAGGAACAAGATTGCCATCATCATCCTTTGTATAGGTAACGACCGTCGCAGAATCAGATGCCAGATACATTTCTTTTTCTGGTTCTTCTTCCTTGCTGCAGCCTGCCAGAATTAGCCCTGAAACAAGCATCAGACTGATTAACACAGATAGTATTTTTTTCATTATGATAATCCCCCTAAAGTGATAACCCTATTTAAGCATTTATTATTTTGAACGTCAACGAGAAAAGGATGTCAAGTAAAAATACTTGACACATCGTGCTAATAATAGTAAGATAACCGGGCGTGCAGAGGGAGACTATGGAAGAATTTGTAAAAAGATCATTATTATTTGATTTTTACGGAGATCTGCTGACGGAACATCAGAAGGAGATCTACGGCGCATATGTTATGGATAATCTCTCTTATGCGGAAATCGCGCAGGAGTATGATATCAGCCGGCAGGGTGTGCATGACCTGGTCCGCAGAGTAGAGGGGATCCTGGAGGAATATGAAAAAAAACTGCAGCTGGTGGAAAAGTTTCAGGAAGTGAAACAAAAGGTAAAAGAGATTGAAGACTGCAGAAGTCTGCAGGAGGCAAAACAGGCAGCAGAGAATATTTTAGAACTATTATAATATGGCATTTGAAAACTTATCGGATAAATTACAGAACGTTTTTAAGAAACTGCGCGGAAAAGGAATCCTGACCGAAGCCGATGTTGATGTGGCATTAAAAGAAGTCCGGATGGCTCTTCTGGAAGCAGACGTGAACTTTAAGATCGTGAAGCAGTTTAATGCTGCTGTGAAAGAGCGTGCGATCGGCGAAGACGTCATGAAAAGCCTGACGCCGGGACAGATGGTGATCAAGATCGTCAACGAAGAACTGGTCAGCCTGATGGGCGGTGAAGCAGTCGAGCTGGAACTTCTTCCGGGCATGGCTAAAACGATCATCATGATGGTAGGTCTGCAGGGTTCCGGTAAAACCACCACAGCCGCCAAGCTGGCAGGAAAATTAAAAGAACAGGGGAAACGCCCTCTTCTGGTTGCCTGCGATATTTACCGTCCGGCAGCAATCGAACAGCTCCGGATCAATGCGGAAAAAGTTGGCGTCCCTCTGTTTGAGATGGGAACCGGCAATAAAGCTTCTGCGATCGCGCAGTCTGCAATTCAGTTTGCGACAGATAATAATAAGAATGTGATCATTATCGATACCGCAGGCCGTCTGCAGATCGATGAAGATATGATGCAGGAACTGGAAGATATTAAGAAAACGGTCGATGTGACCAAAACACTGCTGGTCGTTGATGCTATGACCGGCCAGGATGCAGTCAACATCGCACAGGGGTTCGCAGACCGGATCGGGATCGATGGAGTGATCCTGACAAAACTGGATGGTGATGCCAGAGGCGGTGCAGCTCTCTCCGTAAGAGCAGTGACCGGCGTTCCGATCATCTATGCCGGTATGGGCGAAAAACTCACCGATCTGGAACAGTTTTATCCGGACCGTATGGCCAGCCGTATTCTTGGAATGGGCGATGTGCTGTCTTTGATCGAAAAGGCAGAAGCAGCAGTGGATGAAGAAGAAGCCCGTGATATGGCGGAGCGTCTGAAAAAGAATGAGATCAACTTTGAAGATTATCTGGTCTCAATGAAACAGATGAAACAGATGGGAGGCCTGGCTGAAGTATTGAAAATGATGCCGGGATTCAGCAGCAGCTCATTGATGATCGACGATACAAAACTTGCCCGGATGGAAGCAATTATTTCTTCTATGACGATCAAAGAAAGACGTAATCCGAAGATCCTGAATGTCTCCCGCAAGAATCGTATTGCAAAAGGTGCCGGCGTTGACATTATGGAAGTGAACCGGATGGTGAAACAGTTTGAACAGTCCAAGAAAGCCATCAAGCAGATGGGAGGCATAGGAGGCCTGATGGGCGGCAAACGAGGAAAGGGCATGATGGGCATGCTCGGCAAACGAGGAATGAAAGGGTTATTTTAATAAACAACTTTCACATAAATAAAAAAACAGCGGAACACCGCGGAAAGAGGACACAAAATGGCAGTAAAAATCAGATTAACCAGAATGGGAAAGAAGAAAGCACCTTTCTACAGAATCATCGTTGCTGATGGAAGAGCTCCACGTGACGGAAGATTTATTGAGACGATCGGAACATATGATCCGAACCAGGAGCCAAGTGCTGTAAAAATCGACAAAGAAGCAGCAGAAAAATGGCTGAAAAATGGCGCACAGCCGACAGAAGTCGTCGCCAAATTACTGAAGGCAGAGGGCATTATCAAATAAGTGAGGTGACGGAATGAAAGAGTTAGTAGAAGTCATTGCTAAAGCTCTTGTCGATTCACCGGATGAAGTTGTCGTTACCGAAAGAAAAGAAGACGACGGAACGATCGTTATTGAACTGCGTGTTGCAAAAGACGATATGGGAAAAGTAATTGGCAAAAAGGGCCGTATAGCAAAATCCATACGGGCCGTTGTGAAGACCGCTGCCATGAAGCAGAATCTCAAGACGGTAGTGGATATTGTGGAATAACCATTTATGGAACAATTTTTACGGATCGGTGTTATCACCTCTACACATGGAATAAAGGGCGAAGTCAAAGTCTTTCCGACGACTGACTCGCCCAAGCGGTTCCGTGAAGTCAAAGATGTCGTGATCAAGACCGAAACAAAAGAAATCCGGACAGAAGTAGCAGGGGCCAGGTTTTTCAAAAATCTGGCTATTGTTCAATTTACCTGTTTTTCCAGTCCGGAGGAGGCTGCCAAATATACGGGAGCAGAGATCTATATCGACCGCAAGGATGGCCAGCCATTAGAAGAAGGAGAATACTATATCGCGGACCTGATCGGGTGCATTGTGAAAGATGAGGATGGAAACCAGCTGGGGACTGTCCGGGATGTGCTGCAGACGGGGGCGAATGATGTATATGTGGTAGGATGCGGTGTACCGGATGCAAAAGGAATGCGGGAGAAAGAGATCCTGCTTCCGGTGATCAAGGACTGCATCAAACAGGTGGACATAGAAAAAGGAGAAATCCTGGTCCACATTCTGCCAGGGTTATTGGATTAATGCATTTTCATATTCTGACCTTATTTCCGGAAATGATTTCTTCCGGTCTGAATACCAGTATTATAGGACGGGCACAGGAAGCCGGTCTGATTTCTGTTAATATCATTAATATTCGTGATTATACATTGGAAAAACACGGTCATGTAGACGATGCCCCTTACGGAGGAGGCGCGGGCATGGTCATGCAGTGCCAGCCAATTTATGATGCTTATATTGATGTCATGGGGACTTTGGCAGCAGGAAAAGTCAACGCTTTTGCAAAAGCAAATGGATTGACCTTTGAAGAAGCGCTTTTGGATCCTGCTTTTCAGGCGATGAGTTTTCAAAAGCCTAAGGTGATCTATACCTCTCCTGCCGGAAAAGTCTTTCATCAGCAGATGGCAAAAGATCTGGCAAAAGAAGAAGATCTGATCATTTTATGCGGCCATTATGAAGGTGTGGATGAAAGGGTGCTGGAGATCATGGAGGCAGAGCCGGTATCTATCGGAGATTATGTTCTGACAGGAGGAGAACTACCTGCTATGGTCATGGTGGATGCCATCAGCCGCATGATTCCGGATGTACTGACAAACGCTGATTCAAAAGAGGAAGAAAGTTTTTCCAGTGTGCGTCCGAAAGAGGAATTTACCCGTAAGGCAAGAAAAGAAGTATATGGAGATTTGATCAATCCGGATGCGAAGGAAGAAATAACATTGTTGGAATATCCGCAGTATACTCGTCCGGAAGTTTTTATGGGCAGAAAGGTGCCGGAAGTGCTTTTGTCCGGTGATCATGCCAAAATAGAGCAATGGAGAAGGAAACAATCATTGGAGCGGACAAAGAAGATTCGTCCGGACCTGCTAGATTAGAAGGAGACAAAAATGAAAACAGCTGAAAGATTTTTGAAATACGTCAGTTTTGATACGCAGTCAGATGAAGAAAGCCAAAGCATTCCGTCCACCGCAAAACAGAAAGTGCTGGGAGAATACCTGGTTGGTGAGATGAAAGAAATGGGTCTGTCTGATGTCAGGATGGATGAATATGGTTATGTATATGCATATCTTCCAGCCAGCGAAGGAGTAGATGCAAAACCGATTGGTTTTATTGCTCATATGGATACGGCTCCGGCTGAATCGGGCACAAATGTGAAGCCTAGAATCATTCATTATGAAGGCGGAGATATTCAGCTGAATCCGAATGTCGTTACGAAAGCAGCTAATTTCAAGGGACTGGAGAAATTGATCGGAGATGATCTGATCGTTACAGACGGCACGACTCTGCTTGGCGGAGACGACAAGGCTGGCATTGCAGAAATCATTGAAGCGATGGATTATCTGATCCATCACCCGGAAATCCGCCATGGAAAGATCTGTGTCGGTTTCACACCGGATGAAGAAATAGGCAGAGGCCCGCTGAAATTTGATATTGCCGGATTTGGAGCAGAATATGCATACACTGTTGACGGCGGCCCGGTAGGTGGAGTGGAGTATGAGAACTTTAATGCAGCCTCTGCAAAACTGACCGTACATGGAGTAAGCAGCCATACCGGAGATGCGAAAGGAAAAATGATCAACGCGATCCGTATTGCAGCAGAATTTGTATCCCGTCTTCCACAGGATGAGATTCCGGAGAGAACGACTGCAAGAGAAGGCTTTTTCCACGTCGGCGAAATGAAAGGTGATGTGATCAATGCAGAAATGGGCATGATCATCCGTGATCATGATATGCAGAAATTCGAAGAGAAGAAAAAACTTGCACAGAAGATCACCGATGATCTGAACGAGGAATACGGCGCAGGCACTGCTGAGATTGAAATTAAAGACACCTACTTCAATATGAAAGAGAAAGTGCTTCCGCACATGTATATTGTTGATCAGGCGAAGGCGGCATATCAAAAGAAAGGAATTGAGGCAAAATCACTCCCTGTCCGTGGAGGAACAGATGGAGCTACTTTGTCCTTTATGGGCCTTCCATGTCCGAATCTTTCAACTGGAGGAATGAATGCGCATGGTATTCATGAGCTGGTCTCGATCCAGCAGATGGATACGATGGTTGATGTGATCGTAACGATCTGTGAAATGGCGGCACAAAGAGTATGAAAGAAGGGTTCTTCAATTCCACTTTATGCTATATCGAAAAAGACGACTGCTACCTGATGCTTTTCCGAAACAAAAAGGAAAAGGATCCCTGTGAGGGAAAATGGGTTGGTATCGGAGGCAAGTTTGAACCTGGTGAGAATGCGGATGCATGCTGCCTGCGGGAAGTGTTTGAAGAAACCGGTCTTACCCTGACCGATTATCAGTTTCGCGGAGTGATCCATTTCCAGTCGGATGTGCTGCCAGATGAGGATATGTATCTTTATACAGCGACTGCCTGGGAAGGAATGGAAGACGGCAAAGGAATAGAAGGATTCGACTGCAATGAAGGCATGCTGCAGTGGATCCCGAAAAAGGACATATTCTCCCTGAACCTCTGGGAAGGAGACCAGTATTTCTTAGGGCCTCTGGTGGAAGGAAAACAGAACATAGAAATGACTTGCGTATATGAAGGAGACCAT
>JAFWLF010000019.1:0-5512 GCA_017511185.1 Lachnospiraceae bacterium
AAGAGTGAAATATTTTTATAAAAAAAAGAATTGACAATCGCAGTAATGCGAGTAAAATTGGTAACAATTAAACCGTTGATGAAGAGTGAGTAGGTTTTTCCTCTTTGCCGATAGAGAGCCGCGGATGGTGGAAGCGTGGTGGAAATGAAAAACTGAATGGACTTCAGAGGGCGAGCGGAAACAGAGTGAAAACTTTGGAGTATGCGAGACGGAGAAGGAACTCCGTAAACAAATCCGGTATGTGATTGCATACGCAGAGCGGGCGCTTTGAGCGTCAAGTTGGGTGGCACCGCAGGTGAAGATCATTCTCCTGTCCCAGCAGTAGTTAATTACTGTGGGACAGGATTTTTTTATTCCCAAGTCCCACAACACCAAAAGAAAGGATGGTAAGAACCATGAGTAAAGAAATTCCTTACAAAATCTATCTTGAGGAAAGTGAGATCCCTACCAGCTGGTACAACCTGCGCTCAGACATGAAGAATAAACCGGCACCATTGCTGAATCCGGGCACCGGCCAGCCGCTGACCTTAGAAGAGCTTTCTCCGATCTTCTGCGAGGAGCTCTGCAAACAGGAATTGGATAATGACACCAAGTTTGTCCCGATCCCTGATGAGATCATCAGTTTCTACAAAATGTATCGGCCGGCACCATTGGTCCGTGCATACTTCCTGGAGAAAGCATTGGGAACTCCGGCAAAGATCTATTACAAGTTTGAAGGAAACAACACCTCCGGCAGCCATAAGCTGAACTCCGCTATTGCACAGGCATATTACGCAAAGAAACAGGGGCTGAAAGGCGTCACAACAGAAACCGGAGCAGGACAATGGGGTACTGCACTCTCCATGGCATGCGTATACTTTGGACTGGACTGCAAGGTCTATATGGTTAAGATCAGTTATGAGCAGAAGCCATTCCGCCGTGAAGTAATGCGTGTCTATGGTGCAGATGTTACACCATCACCATCAGATACGACTAATATTGGACGCAAGATCCTGGAGGAATTCCCGGGAACGACCGGATCTCTGGGATGCGCAATCTCCGAAGCAGTTGAAGTAGCAACGCAGAACGAAGGCTATCGTTACGTTCTTGGAAGCGTTTTGAACCAGGTCCTTCTGCATCAGAGCATTATCGGTCTGGAGGCAAAAGCTGCAATGGATAAATACGATATCAAACCGGACATCATCATCGGCTGTGCCGGCGGCGGTTCCAACCTGGGTGGACTGATCGCTCCGTTTATGGGCGAGAAACTCCGCGGCGAAGCAGACTACGATATCGTTGCTGTTGAGCCGGCATCCTGCCCAAGCTTTACACGCGGCAAGTTCGCATACGACTTCTGCGATACCGGCATGATCTGCCCGCTGGCAAAAATGTATACGCTGGGCAGCGGATTTATTCCATCATCCAACCACGCAGGCGGCCTGCGGTTCCATGGTATGAGCAGCATTCTTTCCCAGCTGTATCATGACGGCTATATGAGAGCTGTTTCTGCAAAACAGACAGATGTTTTTGAGGCAGCAGAACTCTTTGCCCGCAGTGAAGGAACCCTTCCGGCACCGGAGAGCGCACATGCGATCAAAGCAACCATAGATGAGGCTCTGAAATGCAAAGAGACCGGTGAGGAGAAGACGATCCTCTTTGGTCTGACCGGAACAGGCTATTTCGATCTGAAAGGCTATCAGCAGTTTAATGATGGCGATATGACCGATTACATCCCAACCGATGAAGAGCTGGAGAAAGGTTTCGCCTCCCTGCCGCAGGTCCCGGAAGCATAAGAACATAAACAACAAATATTTTTTCATTTTTCTTCCAAATATTAAAAGAGATGCCTCGCTGCAAGGCATCTCTTTTTTAACGGAAGTATCTTTTACTGGAAATCATTACATTTTTGTTAAGTTGAAACGATTGCTTGTGCTGGAGAATAATTTTTGCAGCTTTTTTTACTCTCAAATCAACACAATTGGTTGCATTATTCTCCCTGAGAGGTTTTTTAAAAATAAGAATAATAAAACTGCCCATAAAAGAGGCTGAATTCCCTATTTTATTCTCCAGGAGAACTCTTATTAAAAATGAGAGTAATATTTGCTGGAATTATTATTCTTGCTTGAAAAAGTGCGCAACATAAGAATAATCCGAAAAAGTAGAAGCCAATGCCCAAAGATTGACACACTTTCCTAGATTGATTATCATCGATATACACGCGGCAGACTCTCAGGATGCCGAAAACCTGGCACCGCAGCAAGGTCTGCAAACAGTATTATGAGTATCATCGACTGCAAACATTTATCAATCTCATATGAAGGCAGGACGATCGTCCGTGATGTTTCCTTCAGCATCAGTGCGGGGGATTACCTATGCATTGTTGGGGAAAACGGGTCCGGAAAAACGACCCTGATGAGGACATTGCTCGGGCTGAAAAAGCCGGACAGCGGGCAGGTCTTATTTGGCGATGGCTGCAATGTGGGAGGCACGGCTGATGCTTCCTGCAAACAGAATCACAAGATCGGTTACCTGCCGCAGAAGAGCAATCTGCAGAAAGATTTTCCGGCCAGTGTGATGGAGATCGTGCTCTCTGGAACGCTGAACGAAAGCGGTCTGTTCTATACCCGTAAACAAAAGAAAAAAGCTATCAGCGCCATGGAAAGCCTGGGGATCCTGGATCTCAAAAAACAATCCTTTATGGAACTTTCCGGCGGGCAGCAGCAGCGCGTGCTTCTGGCAAGAGCACTTTGTGCAACAGAGGATATCCTGTTCCTGGATGAGCCGGTAGCGGGTCTGGATCCAAAAGTCACGCTGGAGATGTATGAAATGATCCGCACGCTGAACGAGATTGGAATCACCATTGTGATGATCTCGCACGATATCGAGGCGGCACTGGAATATTCGAATCATATCCTGCATCTGAATAAAGATGTAGATTTCTTCGGGACGACCGAGGAGTATAAAAAGACGGAATTATGTGAGCACTATCTGTGCCATATTCCGGATCATTTGCATCATGACGATGATTGTGAGATCTGCAACGAACATCAGCATCTGCATGAACATACCAAGGACCACCTGCACGATCATGATTGTGAGATCTGTGATGAAGGAGGGGAAAGATGATCCGGATCATTACTGAAATGCTTTCCTATCCGTTTCTTGTGCGTGCACTGATCTGCGGTGTGCTGCTTTCTGTCTGCGCTTCTCTTTTAGGCGTCAGCCTGGTGCTGAAACGCTATTCCATGATCGGTGATGGACTGAGCCATGTGGGTTTTGGCGCACTGGCGATTGCGACCGCCTTTCATTGGGCGCCGCTGGCGGTTTCTATTCCGGTGGTTGTGGCAGCAGCTTTTCTGTTATTAAGACTGAACGAAAATACAAAGATCAAAGGAGATGCAGCTATTGCATTGATCTCTACCGGAGCGCTGGCTATAGGCATCCTGGTCGTTTCCCTGACCACGGGGGTCAATATCGATATCTATAATTATATGTTCGGCAGCGTGCTGGCCATCGATAAGACAAGCTTCTTTGTATCTATCGGAGCCTGTGTGGTGATCATCGTTCTGTTCCTTTTGTTTTATAATCGGATCTTTGCAGTTACCTTTGATGAGGACTTTACCCGCGCCACCCAGGCAAGATCAAGCGGGATCCATATCCTGATCGCACTGCTGACGGCGGTGGTCATTGTGCTGGGGATGCGGCTGATGGGAGCGCTTCTGATCTCCGCACTGATCATCTTCCCTGCTTTAACTTCCATGCGGGTATTTAAGAGCTATAAAAAAGTTACCGTCAGTGCCGCCATTCTGTCGGCTGTCTGCTTTGTGATCGGAATCTTCTGCTCTTATACGATCTCCATTCCGGTGGGCGCGACGGTCGTTGTGATCAATATCATTGCATTTCTGATCTTCTTCCTGATCGGAAAGATCCGGATCCGCAAGCAGCAGTGAACAGATGAAATGCGAATAACCTGAAAGGAAAACAGAATGCTCAGAGTTTACTTGTTACATACAGATGAATTGAAAGATCTTGCAGTCAACGAGGATCTTTTTTCCGCGCAGCGCAAAGAGAAGATTCAAAAACTGAAACATGAAGATGACAAGCAGCTTTCCAAAGGGGTAGAACTGCTTTTGATGTATGGGTTAAAACAGATCGATCCGTCGGTTCATTTCCCGCTTTCCATCAAGGAAGAGGAGTCCGGCAATTTGTTATTGGAAAACCAGCTGGATCCACCGGTCTTTTTCAACTTGTCTCATGCAAAAGAATATGCAGCCTGCGCGATTGCAGATAAACCAGTCGGCATCGATGTCGAATGCGTTAAGACCAGGGAAGTGCAGCACATGGATAAGATCCTGCATCCGCAGGAAGTGATGATCCAGGGATTTATCACCAACCCGGAGGAAAAGAAAAAATTCTTTTACGAGTGCTGGGTCACAAAAGAAAGTTATCTGAAGAATCTTGGATGCGGGCTGACAGTCCGTCCAAGTGAATTTGCCGTTAATGAGGACAAACTGGAAACAGAGAAGAGTGAGCTGGAAAACCGCTATGTTCATATTTATAAAGCGGGTGAGATTGAAAACGCTGACTGGAAGTTTGATGCCAGCTATCGTTTGGCAGTGTGTACAGAGAAAAAAGAAGAGGATGCTGTAGTGCGCATCCTCCATGCAGATGATTTGAAAGATCTAAAATAACCTGGTGATCCAGATCAACCTGGCCGATTAGAACGTGCTCTTACAGGGGCACGTTTTCTTTTGCGGCGCGATACGGTGAAATAAGAAACAACCAGGATCAGTGCCAGAATAACGGCAAAGATGATCACGTAGGAAATATGGATGTTATAAATATGGATAAAGTTAGGGCGGCGGATCGACGGCGCCTTTTCCTTATAAACATTTGCACTTCCCAGATCATGACCGGCATAGCTGTAATTGATCGTCGCGTACAGATCCCTTGGCGCGCCTTCGGCATCGGCAGCAAAAACGATGTTGGAATCCAGATCATTGATCGACCGGTTCTTGATGGCGATGATCTGAGCCGCAGGATCCAGACGGACATCTGCCTTCTCGCTGGTATAAGAGAAACGCCGCTCTTCCTGCGAAACGTTCCGAATGCCAAAATCGGTAAACGTGAAATCCAGCAGCCGCCTTGCTTCCTCAAAGATACCAAAATACTCGCCTTTGTACTGCACGGTGATGATCGTCATGTTATCACGCTGCGAGTAGGTGACCAGGCAGCGGCCGGATTCATCCAGATAGCCGGTCTTTCCGCCTATCACGTCCGGACAGTAGTAATCAGAATCTTCGTTGATCAGTTCGTTCCAGTTGCGGAAGGTCCGAGGTTCATCGTTTTCGTTGGTCGGACCCATGGTGTAGGAGGAAGTAGTGATCAGGTCGATAAACGTGGAATTCTTATAAGCTTCCTGTGCGATCAACGCCATGTCGCGGGCGGTGGTGTAGTGCTCGTCACCAAACAGACCCGATGGATTCTCAAAATGAGATCCGGTGCAGCCGATGGCAGCAGCGCGTTCGTTCAT
>JAFWLF010000001.1:0-4781 GCA_017511185.1 Lachnospiraceae bacterium
AAACTGGCTGCCAGCTATTTCTCCAAACAGGTCCGCTTAGCCGCAGCCGGTATTCTTGGACATGAATATGAATCAGAAATCGCAACAGACAGCACGGAAGAGATCATCTATCTTTCCGCCATCATCAGCGGCTTCGCCCGTCTGTTTGCGGAAAAGCTTCTGATGCTGGAAGGAAAAGATTTAGATAACGGCGGCGATATCACCATCCGATCCTGATTCCCTTCTATTGCGGCGGATAAATATAGATTTTGGTCCGTCCGGAATAAACAACGTTGATCGAAACCTGCGCACCTTCATATGGAATATTGACCCTCCGGTTCCACAAACGATGACCAATGGAAAATCCAATGATATGCGCTCCCGGTCTCAGTGTAAATTCTTTTCTCGCCCCATTCGGGAAGATCCATTTCTGGCCATAAATCAAAACCGTCAGCGAATACATCTGATTGGTTGTCGAATAATCAATCACAAGATTTTGTGTGGCTGCAGCCGGCATGCCTCTTTGCGGTGTTAAAGCAGTGTTGTTCTGCGGCATCAAGCTGGTGCCCATCGCCTTCACAGGAAAACTTATGATCTTTGCTCCACAATAACTGCAGAACATAAACTCCCTGCTGTCATCAAACATCGTCTCTGCTCCACACTGCGGGCAATATCTTGTAATCATCATTTGTCCGATCCTCCTGTTGTTAATTCTATATTATTCTCCTCATCTATCTCCGTCAATTCGAAACAAATAAAAAGATTATCATTTTTTTCTTTCATTATTGTTATAATTAATTGGTTACATGTAGTAATTTCTTTTGGAGGAGAAGGTATGAAAAAGAAATTCTTAGCCATTGCGGCAATTGCCATCATGATCCCACTGGTACTATGTGCCTGCAAGAAAGAAAAACCTGTTGAGCCTGCACAGCCTGCTACGCAGGAAGCATCTGTTGAACCGGAAACAAAGAGTACTCCAACAGAGGATCCAAAAGCTGCTGTTGTCCGGCTGATCGATAACGTAAACGTTTTGAAATATGTGCACGGTGTTGCTCTTGACTGCGACTATGACTATGTCTGGTATGATGAAAACGGATATGCCTATACGATGGTAACTGATCCGGACTTCCAGAGTATCGGAGATATCATGGAATACCTGTTTGATACATTTACATCAAGAGGAGCTGCTGAATATTTTCCTGATCTGGCGCTGATGGGACAGGATGATGCTTATTATCCTTATTCTTATGTAATGGTTCAGGGGGATGACGATGTGCCGTACGGACTCTACGAGCTGCAGGGCTGGCTTGGTTTCTCTATTTATGAGAATGTACGTGATATTACGATCTCGAATCAGACAGATAATAGTTTTACTGCTGATTTTACTGTGGACTACTTTGGTGACTGGGTGACTCTGACAATGGGTGTTGTAGGAGAAGAATCGAACGGAAGCTTTGTTTGGAAGATTGATTCTATCGTAGAAAACTGGGAATATTAATTATCCCGCGGAAGGATAATCCCATATTTCAGCAGATCTACTTTTCCGTCGATAACTTCAATCCCATCTGCTTCTAAAAGCGCCTGCTGTCTGCCCTTTCCGCCGAATGCAAATTCTCCGGAGAGTTCTCCTTTTGCATTGACAACCCGAAAACAGGGAATCCCTGACGGGTCCGGATTTTTATGCAGCGCATTTCCGACTGCCCGGCTCATCTTAGGATTTCCAGCCATAGCGGCGACCTGTCCATAGGTCGCCACTTTTCCTTTTGGGATTTTTTTGACGGCTTCATAGATTCGTTTACTTGGACTGTCAGAGATCAGATCATAACTCTCTGCGATCATTCGCTTGATTTCCTTATCCGGAATGGACCCATCCAGAATGATGGTATTCCAATGATCTTTATTCTGATGATACGCAGGAAGAACTGATGCATACGTCTTTCTCCACAGGTCCCGCCAGGCGGGATCTGTTTTCACATTCAGACAGATGAATCCATTTTTCTCATAGGTCCAGAGAAACGCTTTTTTATTTGGTTTATAACGGATCAGCTGCCAGTTCGGATCGTGAAACGGTGCTTCCTGATAGGTATCTGCAAAGGACAGTCCGTATTTGAGTGCTTCTTTTCTTGTTTTCATTTTTTCCTGTTCCTACTTGTTCAGGGGCGGCAGTTCATGGATATCATATTCTTCATAATAAATATCAAACGCCGTATCAATATCGCCGGAAAGCTCGATCAGGCCGCCTGCCTGAAACATCGTTGAAAGCGTTCCCTTTGGTGCCTTATATGCTGCGTTAGAAACAACAGATGCATTCAGGTGACCCGGTTCATCTGCCTGCAGGATATTCCAGGCTTCAAAGAACAATGATCCCGTCGCGATATGGTAGTCGCTCGAAATGATGGCAATCTGTGATACTTCCGGACAATGCTCTGCCAGAAGCTCATAGGTAAACATGGCATTCTGCGCAGTGGTGATCGATTTATCTTCCACAATGATCCGGTCTTTTGCAATGCCCTGTTCCTGAAGCCATTTGGCCATTTCCCCTGCTTCTGTTGCTTCTTTATTGTTCTTAGCTGTTCCTCCGCCTGTGCATACGATGTGCGCCTGCGGATATTTCTGCGCACTGGCAAGAACGACCTTCAGCCGCTCAATCAGTTCTTCTTTCATAGAACCGTCTTCATTGAGTTGAAATCCAAGCGCGACCATACATAACTCGCCTGTTTGCGGAAGCCCATCCGGAAGAACATCATAATGAACTTCTATATCCTGATTTGCATATTTCCAGTAATCCAGGACCTTTTCCCATTTTTCTTCAGCGCCTTTGTCTGCTTTCTTCAGTTCCTTTAATAACTCTTTTTCTTTGTCTGCGGCTTCTTCTCCATAAGTGCCATGATAGACAACTATTTCTTCAATAATGGTTCCTGAAGATCGTTTCTTTCCGCCGCATGCACACAGTCCTGCCACGATCAAACAAACCAAACTCAGGATCCCGATTCTTTTCATACATGTTTTGACTTTCATTAGATTCCCCTTCATCTGCGGATCATATTGATTCACTCACGCTGTAAACTTCCACTTCGCCTGTTGCGACCAGTACAGATTCCTGGTGGAAAAAGGCACACAGGTCTTTCGCGATATTATCAATATCCTCTCGTTTGATATCAAACAGTGTCAGAACCAGCGTTGTTTCCTGGGTATACTCCCCGGATTCGTGCACATAGCCTCCTTCGATCACGTTGACGGAAAACGGAACTTGATAATTGATGCATACCTTCTTTAATAAAGACAGATATATGGATGTTTCAAACTTCTGCTCTTTGGTATCCAGATCGTTTAACCCGACATATATTTCTGTTTTCTTCATTTCCGCTCCTTGATCATATTACATCTTCCCCATGCTTCGTCTTTAAACTGGAAGGCGCCCTCCGTGGTATTTTGCTCTGTAAAGCCAGCGCTCAGGTAACAATGTTTCGCCGCTTCGTTTACTGAAAAAACGACGAGTCTTACGGCCTCTGCTCCTGTTTCTTCAAAGCCGTACTGTGCTGCCAGGGAAACCATTTCTCTGCCATATCCCTTTCTCCGGAGCGCCGGGTCAAGGATCACAAAACGCAGCATACCCGTTTTGGTTTCCTGATTCAGGGAATAGCATATGAGCCCTGCGGCTTTTCCATCCTCTGCCTCTGCAATCAGCGGGATCTCACCAAGTCTTTCTTTCCCTTTCTGAAGGACTTCTTCAAAATTGTTTTTTTCTAATGGATAATTGATCAGATTCGCACACCACATCGCATGAACCCGTTCATCAATTACCCAGGACTGTACCGCTTCAAAATCTTTCTCCGGGATATACGGTCTAAGTCTCATTCTAATGTCACCTTCCAAATTATAGAATAAACAGACGCACCCGCTCCCTGCAGAATACGTCTGTAAGTATTATAGCAGAAAAAGATATTATTTTTCTGCAATGATCATAAACATTTTATCCGGGATATAAAATTCGTCTTTTTCCGCAAAAATACGGTCAGCGAAAGACAGGTCTGTCCTTACTTCAGAAAAGCCTATGTGCGTCAGCACCTCTTTGTCCCACTCAGGGCGATCAAATGTGCTGATCGTCAGCATGTGATAGAGCTCGTGACAGTCTTCCTTCAATTTGTCACTGATATCCTTGTGTGCAACACTTTCGACAGAAAAAAGACTATGCGCGTTCTTGGCGTATTCTGCATCGAAATTCAGAAGCACGCCCCCCTTTTTCAGGACGCGGTACCATTCCTGATAAGCCTCAATCGGATGCGGCAGGGTCCATGTCAGGTTTCTGGAAACAACAGCATCAAAGCTTTCATCTTCAAAGGACAACTTTTCCGCATCCATTTCCATTACCTGCACATTTTCCGGGTATGGTCCGTGATCACGGATCAGTTCCTTCGCTTTTTTGATCATCTCCTGCGTCAGATCGATCCCCGTCACCTCAAAGCCCTCTTTTCCAAGCAGCACCACAAAATAGCCTGTGCCGCAGCCGACATCCAGAATACGGATCGGAGCATTCGCGGTTTTCGGATCCGGCAGAAAGGCCGTTATCTCAGAAAGCCACTGTGCTGCCTTTGAACTTTTTAATTCATGCTGCCGCTGCGTCAGAAAACTATCTGCGCGCTCCGTCCAGTAGTCCGTTACTTTATTCTTGATCTCATCTGATTCTTCCTCGAATGGTATATATTTCAGTTCACTCATATTATCTGATAACCTTTATCATAAACATCGGTGTCGATGCATAGTTGATCTTTTCTTTCTCTGAATACACCTGGCTGCCGATG
>JAFWLF010000020.1:0-11757 GCA_017511185.1 Lachnospiraceae bacterium
GGTTTTATCAGAAACTCACAAATGCTGGAGTATGCTGCCAAAGAAAAGCCTCTGGTAGTTGCATTCTGGAATGGAAGCAGCACCGGAACCAAAGACACACTTGATAAAGCGGAACAGATGGGGATCACGCGCTATGTCTTTAGCTATAACGAGAAGGATATCCTGAACGAAAAACGGCCGGTGAAGATTTGGCTGGATGATATCCGGCCTGCTCCGGAGGGATATTATCACTGCCACAGCGTGGGGGAAGCAAAAAGGAATATCCTCAAATGCGAGCAGAACGGACGGATGATAGACGTCATTGACTGTGATCATGACCTGGGGGACTTCGCGAAAGACGGAGGCGACGGGATCTGCCTCATAGACTGGCTGAGAGAAAGAGAGGCTTATTATTATGAGATCGTGATTCATACAATGAATCCGGTCGGAAGAAAGAACATGCAGAAAGCTTTGGATCGATACAAGGAAGAGGAATGGAAAGATTTTGAAAAAATAGCGGATGCAGCTAATGATGAAGCTTATTATACCGTGTGCGCTATTCAGATTGCGGCTTCTTATTTTCAGGAACAGCTATACAGAGAGGAAGGCGCAGACGCGCTGGAGTGGCTGAAAAACAAGGGACTTACGGATGAGTCCATAAAGAGATTTAACCTGGGTTATACCGGCAAAACAAAGGAGGGGCTGTATCGGTATCTGACGGAAGCAGGATTCGGGGAAGAGGAAGACATTACGAAAACCATCCTTTCCTACTACCGGAAGATGACAGCGCATAACTATTTTTTAAACCGCATTATGTTTCCGATCAGAGGGTGGAGGCAGGTTTATTCTTTTTGCGGTCGCACGCTGGGTAATGACGGACCAGTGTACCTGTATGCCCCGGAGAATGGATCTTTTGATAAAAAATTTAATATTTACGGCCTGGCCTTGGCAGAAGAAAGCGGAAAAACAGAGCTGATCCTCTGCGAGGGATACCTGGACGTCATCCTCCTCCATCAGGAAGGATTTACGAACGCAGTGAGCATTCCCTGGTCCCCTCTGACAAAAATGCAGGCAGCTGTTTTAAAGCAATTTGCCGACAGTGTGATCCTTTCCTATGATTCGGATGAGGCCGGGAAGAGGAACGCTGCCCGGGCTGCCGGGCTGTTAAAAGAAGCAGGACTGATGGTGAAAAAACTGGATGTATCTCCGTACCGGGATCCTTATGAATTGCTGCGCAAGGAAGGAAAAAAGGGATACCGCCGCAGGCTGGAAGAGGCGGAAACACTTTGAAACTGCCAGAGCGGGGAATGGGACAAAAATGGTACATAGCCAAACTTATAATAGGACTGTAAAGGATAAAACAGAGTAAAAAGGAGGTCGCAAATGAACCTGTACCGTTTTATCAATTCCAAAGACATAAGAACACACCTTGAGCAGATGGGGTATGAATTCAATTCACTGGAAGCAGCCTGGCTGATCTATCAGTGCCGCACTGCATCCATCGAAGAAAAGCATAAAGCCTGGGAGGAACTGATCGCAACCATGCCGGACTGCCGCGTCGAAGAACGCGACTACTTTGTCAGGCGTGACAGCCTGCATGAATTCTTAAAAGACTATATGTTCCTTGAGAAGAAACTGCTTAAAGCCTTTTATCGGGATGATGACTCGTCTGTGTATACAGTTCACTTCTTTTGTCCACGAACTGATAAATTCGAAGACCTTTGGGAAACAAACCGTAACCGGATGTTTGGAACCTATCCGAAATGTTTAGAATATGCAGCATGTTTTTCTGAAGATTGCAGTAACGTGGTGATCCGGAAGTATAGACTAAACGATACCGATTATCTTGAGCTTACGATGCTCCCGAATCAGACCGCGATGTCGATCCATGCCAGTACGAGCCAGCTGAACAGCAAGCAGCCCGATGGTCTTTTATGCGAAAAAGAATTTGACCTCTATTACCGCAGCTTTTCAGGTCTTTGCTTTTTCTTTCCGACCACGTTTAAAAAAGGAGATATCCTCTGGGATCCTACTGCAATGATCGGCGGCCAGCTTAGCCCGCGTGTTTTTATCAGCACTTATCTGGAAACAGAATCGGAAGAAGAAAGAGAAAAGATCCTTGAGCGAGGCGATATCGATTCTATGGGTGTGCATGGGTATCATATCGACCCGGAGACCGGTTTTACGGATATTGAGGCCAACGAGACAACCGAAAATGCACTCTATAATTCCATGAACTACATGAACCTGGAATACTTTCCGTTTGAACTGAAGAATCATTATCGGATCCTGAAAGCGGTCAGCAGTTATGTAAAAGGAGAGATCCGCCTGCCTCTGTTTGCGCAGGCCTATCATCAGATTCTGAATGAGGAGGCGGTTTCAGCAAATCTCGGGCTATTGGGGTTGGATTATGAAGACGAGCTGCCTCTGGCGGGTTTTGGCAGATAAAAGGAGATGCGGAAGATGGAGAATGATCAGGGAAACATGTATTGGGAGATATGTGGAAAAGAATTAAGTGAGGAGGATCTGAAGTTTCTTAGAAGTCAGTTTGAATTCTTCTCTGATTATCCGCGTGAATTTTGTACAGAATGCATTGGAACCATCCTGGATGAGGCGCTTTCGAGGTGGCGCGGAAACAGAGGAGCGAAAGACCATAACATGCCAGAGGGAGCCGCCGGTTTTAATCTTTATCAGCAGATGTTCTTACATGACATCGGAAACCTGTTCGGCATGCAGTTCTTAATCGAGTATATAAGAGGGAATCCAGACACGTTAAAAGATATCTACAGCCTGAAGACCTGTTTCTGGCACCGCCGGGAACTCTTAAAAAAGAAAATGTGTGAAAACATCCTTTCGGTCTCGATCGGGGATACAGATTTTGACGCGGAAGCGTTCATCGCGTATGAACAGAAGGCAGGATCCCTTTGCGAATACGCACTGTACCGGAAACTCTATGACGAACACTACCGGCTACTCCTGGATTCCTATAAGCCCTGGGAGTATGAAGATACGTTCTGTATCGTAAAACCGCCGGAAGACATCCCGGAACTCTTAAGGGCCTGTAATTATGATGATCAGGGGAATGCGAGGGGGCCTTTCGTATACCGCGTGATCGACGGCGATCTGAAAGTGCTCCTGGTCAGGGCAAGGACCACGGGACGGCTCCTGGAATACTATTACATCCAGGATAACAATATGATCTGCGTGACAGTTCCATCGGAGGAAACGGACTGCTGCGTCACAGCGCAGACATATGCGGATTCCAAAAAGCTGACACTTTTAAATCATACAACAGACTATGTGTTCCGGGAGGATGCTTTCCTGGAAGCACTGACTGCGCAGTACCGGATGGGGAAAGGGCTATCATAAATGGTAGGGGTGTAAATGTTTTTACAATTATAACCTTCGTTCAAAATTTCCGAAGATCCGGGTGCCCTCGTTAAATGTGATAAAGGCATCCGGATCGTGTTCTTTTACTGTGGCAACCAGTTCCGGCGCCTCGTACTTGGAAAGAACGATCATAAATGCCGTCTTATCTTTTCCGGAGTATCCGCCTTCCGCAGGCAGCTTTGTGATGCCGCGGTCCAGCTTAAGGATCAGTGCTTTCCTAAGCTCTTCGGAAGGATTGTCCGTAACGATAAATGCCTGCACGTTGATGTTTTGCTGATGCAGTTTATCGGTAACAAACGTGCAGACAGCAGAGTAAACAATGGAATAGATGGCAACCTGAATATTGAACATCAAAAGACAGATCACATACAGTACGACATCGACAATCAGATTGACACGCCCGACCGAAAAGCGGGTGCCTTTTTTTATCAGCATCAATCCGATCAGATCTGTCCCGCCGCCAGGTGTGGCTGCCCAGAGCGAAACTCCGGTGCCTGCTCCCGTGATCACGCCTCCGACAAGACAATTGGTGATAATGTCTCCCTGAATGACGGCTTTCACCGGAATGATGGACAGGAATAAAGTAACCACCGCGATATTTAAGATCGCGCGGAAAACAAATTTCTTATCCAGCTTGACCCAGGCAAGGATCATGATCGGAATGTTAGCAAGGAAATATAAAATACCTGCAATATCAAAAGACGGTGTGATATGCAGATAAGTGATCAGCAGCGTACGGATCAGCTGGCAGTAACCCATAAGGCCTCCATTGTAAAGGCCCAGCGGAACGATAAATAAATTAACCCCTAACGAATATAAAAGCCCGCCAAGTGTTGCTGCAATGGCGCGCTTTAATTCGGTCGCGACGGGGCTTTTTCCCGGAATCAGATAGTGCATGATGTCTTGACCTCTTGTATAAAAATTGCATGGGTATCATAGCATTTTAAAAATAATTGTCAATTTGCCAGAGCATCATGGTAAAGGATTCAGACCAGGAATTGTATAATCAATCAATTACTGCTAAACTTAGACTCAACAAGATACTACTACAGAAAGGGATACGAAAATGACAAGCGAAGAAAGAGCAGAGAGACGAGAAGCATTATCACAAGCATATTACGTGCTGGAAAAATATGGCTATAATCCAATCAATCAGATTACAGGTTATTTGGTCACTGGTGATGAAACTTATATTTCTACAAAAGAAAATGCCAGAAGTATGATCAGAAAATTTGATCCGGACGAGTTGATTGAAGAACTTTTGACGGAATATTTCGGATAAGCGGAATTTCTTTATTTCCAGAACACGCCGTGTTCTTTGAACATGCGCATCATTTCATTGGTTAAACTGTAGGAATCTGGCTGCAGCTCTATTTCTGCAGGCAGTTTCCACAGGGCAAGTTTGAGTTCATTTTTATCTATCTTGATCTCTGCACTGCCATCGGCCTCACAGTAATAACCCGTCAGCATATCGTTGGCGATTCCCCAAGGCTGTGACTTGTAGTAAGTCACATTTTTAACTTTCAGGCCGGTCTCTTCCATGACTTCTCTTGCAACGGTCTCTTCTAACGTTTCACCAATCTCTGCAAACCCTGCAACAAGAGCATAGTAGCCATAGCCTTCTTTATATTGAGTAACCAGAAGACGCTCGCCATCGGTCACGCCCACGATGACTGCCGGCATGATACGCGGATATGTATTTTTGCTGCAGTGCGGACAGTGCATGGCGCGCTCGTAATCGCTGTGCACGTTCTTGCCGCCGCATCGTCCGCAGTAGACACTGTCCTTGTACCAGGAAGCCAGATGATATCCGGTAAACATGATCATGCCGTAAACATTATCGGCACCCCGTCTTAAAGAAAAGAGGTCGCGGTATTCAAAACCATCCAGTTCATAGATGGTTCCGCTAAGATCCAGAAAATATTCCGTTTCATCGATTGCAAAAGCATAGACGGCGCCATCCGGCTTTCCGATCTGTTCATAAGTCGGGATGGTGATGCCTTCATTCGTAACGCTCACCAGCATTTTCCGCTCATCAAAACAAAGGACCGGTGATTCATTTACCGGAGCCGCATCTTTTCTGTACTCATTATGAAATTTGTGTGGTGCTATATCTTGAATCATAATTCCTAACAAGGATACCTTTTTTGTACCTGTATGGCAAGCAGCATTGTCCATTCAGGTCTCAAAAACGTCCATTCAGGTTTCAAAACGTTCCATTTAGGTGCGTGGAGTTTCACAGGAAGAGAAAGCGTGGTAAAATATTCGGGGATTATTTGTATCCTTTCGTTACGTTTTATTTAGGGGGAAAGATGAATAAAATGACACGCGGCACCGTGGTCTCACTGGTGCTGAAAGTACTGATCATTATATCGGTGGTCGTGGGCACCATCTTAAGCACCATCGCCGGGAGAGCGGCCTTTATGGGCGGCAAATACGTCTTCACGTACTTTACCATCCAGTCGAATATTGGAATCGGGCTGATCTGCCTTGTCGGCTTCATCCTCTTACTGAGCCGGAAAAAGATCGGCAATGCATGGTATGTGATCAAGTTTATGGGAACCGTTTCCATCACACTGACAGGTCTGGTGTTCTGCTTTATCCTGGCGCCGACACTGGGCGATAAAGCCTGGAACATACAAAACACTCTGACACACGTAGTTGTGCCGGCCTTAAGCATCGTCGACTTCTTTATTACCGGCGTGCACAGTCAGCTGAAAAAGCGGCACGTATTCTTTGTCATGCTGCCGCCGCTGGCTTATGCCATCTACGCGGGGATCGCTTACGTTAACAACTGGCAGTTTTCAGTGGGAAGAAACTATCCGTATTTCTTCCTGAACTGGGGAAGCCCGGCCGGTGCCTTTGGTTTTACCAGGGAACTTCCGTTCATGGGATGCGGCTGGTGGATCATCGCCATCCTGATCCTGTTAGTGGTGGTTGGCCTGTTATATTTGTGGATACTGAAACTGATCAAAAAGAAAGGCAATCATGGGACTGTTTGATAAAAAACCTTTAAATGAATTATTGGAGCAGAGGCCGGACCAGCTGCTGGCCAACAATGCCTCCGCTTTGTTTTTCCCGGATCCGACCTGGGCTTATGAAAAGAATACCGGGCTTCCGATGATGTTCCGCTTCTCGGCAAGACTGGGGGATATCCCGATCGCGGAGCGGACGCTGTGCAAGAAAGATAAGGGAATGGATGCGATCGGAAGAAAACATTTGAAAGAGCAGGTGGATGTACATACGTTTCTGGATATCCTCAAGAAGAGGAACTGCTATATAAATGCGCTGATCCCGATGTTTATGGAATTGTATGGAATGAAGGAAGACCTGATCGATCATTGCGGCACCCTGGAGCAGCTCTTTGCGGATGCATCCTATGATGCGGCCATGGAGGCAATGGAGTGGGCTGCAAAGAACCACGCGGGCGCAGAACTTTTCCGCCAGGCACTTTCAAAAGCCCCGGATAAGAATGCCTTGTTCCCGTATGCCGGATTGGAAGAAGATTCCCGGGACATGGTCACTAAGAAATATGATTTTTGCGAGAGTCAGAGAGTATTCCTGAAAGACCTGCTGAGAGATGCATGCCAGCATTATGATAAATTAAAGTATACAACGGATCCGAAAAAGAATGATTATTTTGAGCTCCAGACAGCTGTAAGGGTCGTCATCCTCTGGCTGGCCATGCATAAGGTCTCGTGGGCGATCAAGAAGTACTATGACGGATCCTTGATGACGGATAATAAAGGGGAAGTGCAGAAGCATTTCCCGCTTGGCTACTTTTATTCGAATATCGATACCAATTATTTTCATGATATTGCATTGCGGAACAAAGCTTATGCGTATTCGATTGAGAAGGCTAACAAGCTGCTGCAGGATGCAGAGTTTGACAGAGCGAAAATGATACAGCATATGAGCGAAGCAAAGAAAAAATAATAGCTGATTTTAAAGAAGCAGAGAAAGGGAACAAAAATGGCTGATTTTAAATATGAAATTGTGAAACACATCGGCGTGCTCTCCGAGAGCACCAAGGGCTGGACCAAGGAACTGAACGTGATCTCCTGGAATGGTGCCAACCCAAAGTACGATATCCGCGACTGGGCACCGGATCATGAGAAGATGGGCAAGGGCATCACACTGACAGAGGAAGAAGCCGCAAAGCTGAGAGAGCTGTTGGGGTGAAATATCCATTTGGGGTACGGTAGCGCGCCGGAAGACTGCGCACTTTTGAGGTAAATGAATGAGAAAACTACTGATCGTTATCGATATGCAGAATGATTTTATAGATGGCTCCCTGGGGACGGCGGAGGCTCTTGCCATTGTGGAGAACGTGAAGGATAAGATCCGCCAGTATGCGCCGGCGGATGTCATCGCCACCATGGATACCCACGGCAAGGATTATATGAACACGCAGGAAGGAAAGTTCCTGCCGGTGGAGCACTGCATCAAAGGAACAGAAGGCTGGAAGATCCGGGAGGATATTGCTGCTTTGCTGGACGGCGCGAAGATTTACGAGAAGCCGACGTTTGGCAGCGTGCAGCTGGCAGCAGATCTGAAAGAACTTTCGCGGGCGGAAGACATCGAACTCGAGCTGATCGGTCTGTGCACCGACATCTGCGTGGTTTCCAACGCGCTGCTTTTGAAAGCTTCTATGCCGGAAGTGCAGATCTCCGTTGATCCGTCCTGCTGCGCAGGCGTGACTCCGGAAAAACACCTGGCGGCATTGGAGACGATGCGGTCTTGTCAGATCGTGGTTATATAATTAAAATATCGGATGATGATTGAAATATTATGAACAGAGTATGGAGGCTGAAATGAAACGACTTGTAGCAGTACTTTTAATTGGAGTTATGGCAGCAGCTTTGCTGGCAGGATGCGGCCCAAAGGGAAGGCAGGCTGGTCCGGAAGCGGAAAGCATTGAACAAGGTGAATCCGCAGAACAGGCCGTCAGCAATTTTCTGACGGCGATCAAGAACAAGGACACCGAGACGGCATCCAAATATCTGGAGAAGGGCAAAAAGCTCGACACGGCATTTGAGGAGATGTCCCAGTGGGGGCCGCTGTATGAGAAACTGCTTGATTTTGATTATGAGATCCTGGGATCCAAAGAAGAGGGGAAGTCCGCTAATGTTGAGGTGAAATTTACGACCTATGATTTTGAGGCATTCTTCATGAAGATGGTTTCGGACAGCGTGGATGCGGTGCTTGAGTATACGATGAACGCGATCGGCACTATAGGCAGCGAAGGCGGCCTGGGCAATCTGGATGAAGAATCCATGCAGCAGATCATAAGCGGTATCGTTGATAAGAACATGGATCTGCTGGATAAAAAAGATCAGGAGCTCAAGCTGGACATCGATCTGAAGAAAGATTCTGGCGGCTGGAAGATTACCAAAGGCGACAGCATCACCAACGGCATCTTTGGCGGAGCTCTGGAAGAAATGAAAGACGCTTTCAGCAGTCTGGTACCGTGATGTGAAGACGAGATAATAATTGTAAAGAAAGAGTGCGGTGATCCGCACTCTTTTCGCTTTTTTTATGATTTTGTCGGGAGGGACCCGCTTTTTTTTAAGGTTTTGCCGGTGGTGTGCCGCCAGGTCCGCCCATGCCGCCATCCGGAGGAGCACCGCCAGGGCCACCCATGCCTCCATCTGGAGGTGCGCCGCCAGGGCCTCCGTTGCCTCCGTCCGGTGGAGCACCCATGCCGCCGGAGTTTGAGATGGTCACTTCAATCGCATCGCCAGTGGAAGCGGAGCCTTCTGTGTATACCTCTCCGTCAACGTACAGCGTATATCCATTCAGGTCGATGCTGCCTGCATCGCAGGTCAGGCTTGTGATATAGGAATCGCCAGTCAGCACCCACTTGGATCCGCCGGAGAGCTCCACATAAACATCGCCCGCATCGCCGTCGCTGTTGATCGCGCCGGTGAAGGTGCTGCCATCAGTCAGGTAAAGGTTCAGGCTGGAGACATCGTCCACGACCATATCGCCGTTTATCTCCTGGCCGGAAGCGTTCATTGTCACGTGACCGCCGTTGCTGCCTTCGCTTCCCCAGCCTGCTGCCGCTGCTCTTAAGAAGATGCCGCCGCCGTTATTCACGATCTCCGCATGGCTCAGGTTGATGGTGCACAGCGTGTTGTTGACAAAGAAGATATCGCCGTTCTGGTTGGTCAGGGAGCCGCCGTTCATGGTGAAGGACGCCTCGCCTTGGGCTGCATCGCCGGACATGGACTGATAGATCATGACCGCCTGATAGTAATCCGATTTGTTGCTGTTCTTTGTGTTGTTGTCCGCGATCAGCGTGACGTCGTTCAGCGTGACAGAGTTCTTTCCTTCCACCACAACGCCCTGCGATGCCGTGGACTCCATGCGGGCATCGGAGACGGTGATGTCTGCGGTGGAGTAGATGACCGGGGATCCGGTGCCGTCCGTTGTATAGCTGCCGCCGGTCACGTTCACGATGCCGCCGCCTCGGTCGGACCGGATAGCCGCCGATGAATTACCGGTGGTGTGTATGGTCAGGTTGGTTGCGTTCATGGTGCCACCGCCGGTTGTCATCAGGCCGCCGGAGCAGTTGCCGCTGGTGGTGATGACGGAATCCGAGATGTTGACGGTTGTGCCATCGCCGTAGCTGAAGACAGCGTTGGCATGTGTGCCGGCTGTCTCCACCACGATCTCTTTCAGATCCAGGGTGGCGCCGTTGGTGGCGTAGATTGCTGCGTTCTCGCCGTAGAAATCGGCTTCATCGCCGGATGCCTCGCCGGTCTTTACGACTTTGATATTTGAATAGGAGACGCCTTCTGCGTCTGCTGTAATTGCGTGCCCGCCATCTTCACTGTTTTCCAGGGTTTCGTTGATGGTGATGTCATCGGCGGTCAGGTAGCTGACCGGTGCCTCGGTGGATGCGCTGGTGACCACTTCTGCAGTTACCGAAGAGGAGCTCTTGGCTGCATCGACCCCGCACCCCACAACGAGCATGGAAACCATTGTCGTTGTCAAAACGATAGGAAGCAGTTTGTCTTTCCATTTCTTGTTCATAAGTTTACCTCCTTCTCTCCGCGCGACTGTGTGTCGGGGAGGTGATGACAGCATCATATGATAGCTACCTTAAATATAACTTAAAAGTTTCATTCGGACTCGAAAAACTTTCATTCGAGCTTCAAAAAGTTCTATTCGGACTTCAAAAAGTTCCATTCAGGCTGTGGTACCGTTTAGGAGAAAAACGTGATACAATAGGTGCATCAGATTAGAAAGAAGGATTAAAGTATGTCATCCTTACCACGTATTGTGCAGGCTTTGATGGCGGCGGTATCGGTTTTCCTGGTATGCCTTGGCATCAATGCGATCATCGCGCATTTGAAACATGCGATTTTTAACCCGAACTGGATCGTGCTGGTTGTTATGTCGTTGATCACCGGCGTTGTTTTTTATTTCATTAGTGACAGGTAGTTTTTAGTCACCATGACATGGGTTATTGCACTTAGTATCATTATTGTTGTCGGGCTGATCGTCATTGCCATCCTGGGCAAGCGCCTGGCAACGCCCCCGCACAAGGCTGCGGGTGATGCCGGCGAGGATGCGGCGGCGTCAGTCATCAAGCGGGTATTGCACAAGGGAGACAAGTGCTTCCGCAATGTCCCGGTTCTTTATGACGGGCAGGAGACCGAGCTGGATTTTCTGATCGTCAACAGCAGCGGCGTTTTCATCATAGAGGTCAAGAACTACAGCGGCGAGATCCGCGGCAGGGACGACGACAAGTACTGGGAAAAGACCAAAACCAGTCAGGGCGGCAACGCCTATGTGAAACGCATCGAGAACCCTATTCCACAGATTAAAAGAGAAGAGTATTTGTTGGGCAAGTTTCTGCGCTCGGAGGGGATTCGCGTCTGGGTGAAGGGCTATGTGTTCTTTATCCGATGCAACCGGCCGTTCCGCAACCGCTATCTGCTGAACAGCGGCAACGAGATCGACCGCGAGATCCATCAGCAGACGGACCGCGAGCTGAGCGGGGAAACGATCAAGAGAATTATTGAGGGGTTGGATCTGTAAATGCCTTTCCAGCCACCGATACCGTGACTGTCGTGTGGGAAATCGCGTGATTTCTGTACTTTTGAACTGTTAAGTATTTGTAATCGCGAGTTTCGTGCATTTTTATCGTGTATACAATATGGGATTGCGAGTTTCGTGCATTTTAAAATTGTATACAATATGAAATAAAACGCCTTTTAACCTGAAGCTATAAAATTGGGTCACGTCCATATAATGGTGTAAATTGAATATTGTAAGAGCCACCGGCTCGACCTTTAGGTATAATGTATTTCTACCACAAAACAACATAATACCGGGGAGGAAGAACACAATGGCTCAACTCAATATTACATTGAATCA
>JAFWLF010000021.1:0-29646 GCA_017511185.1 Lachnospiraceae bacterium
TTCCGAAACAAAAAGGAAAAGGATCCCTGTGAGGGAAAATGGGTTGGTATCGGAGGCAAGTTTGAACCTGGTGAGAATGCGGATGCATGCTGCCTGCGGGAAGTGTTTGAAGAAACCGGCCTTACCTTAACCGAGTATCAGTTTCGCGGAGTGATCCATTTCCAGTCGGATGTTCTGCCGGATGAGGATATGTATCTTTATACAGCGACGGCCTGGGAAGGAATGGAAGACGGCAAAGGAATAGAAGGATTTGACTGTAATGAAGGCATGTTGCAGTGGATCCCGAAAAAGGACATATTCTCCCTGAACCTCTGGGAAGGAGACCAGTATTTCTTAAGGCCTCTGGTGGAAGGAAAACAGAACATAGAAATGACTTGCGTATATGAAGGAGACCATTTGGTCAAATACGAATAATAGGAGTTATCATGCTGAGTTTTATTAATGATTACTGCGAGGGCGCAGCACCAGAGATCTTAAAAAGATTAGAAGAGACCAATCTGATCAAAACAGTCGGATATGGGATGGATGAATATTGCGAAAGTGCAGCAGAAAAAATAAGAACTGCCTGCGGCAATCCGGATGCGGGAGTTTATTTTCTGACTGGCGGCACGCAGACCAACATGCTGGTCATCGATACGCTGACAAAACCTTATGAAGGCGTTGTTGCGACGGTGGAAGGACATGTGAATACACATGAGGCAGGAGCTATCGAATACTCCGGACATAAAGTCTTAACCCTCCCTTCTCACGAAGGCAAAATGGATGCAAATGAACTAAAAGAACTGCTCGCTGGATATTATGCTGACGATAACTATGAGCATATGGTTGCACCGGGAATCGTTTATATTTCTCATCCGACAGAATTGGGAACGCTTTACTCAAAAGCAGAGCTGCAGGGTCTGCACGCTGTCTGTACAGAGTACAAGATCCCGCTGTATCTGGATGGCGCAAGACTGGGGTATGGTCTTATGGCAGAAGGAACGGATGTAACGCTGGAAGATGTTGCTAAACTGACAGATGTTTTTTACATCGGCGGTACAAAAGTCGGAGCTCTGTTTGGCGAGGCACTGGTGTTTACGGGATGGCCGATGCCATACCGCTTCAATACGATGGTAAAACAGCACGGAGCCATGGTCGCTAAAGGAAGGATCTTAGGGCTGCAGTTTGATACATTGTTCACGGATGATCTGTATTTCAAACTTGGCGAAAATGCGATCCGTACTGCGGCGCGGCTAAAAGAGGGATTAAAGGAGAAAGGTTATACGTTCTTCATTGATTCTCCTACAAACCAGATTTTTGTGACAGTAACCAATGAGAAAAAGAAAGAACTGGAAGACAAAGTAGTTTTCAGCTTCTGGGGAAATATTGATGAAGATCATACCGCGATCCGTTTTGTGACCAGCTGGGCAACCAAAATGGAAGACGTGGAAGAACTGATAAGGATTCTATAATATTTTTATAGAATGCATTCAGCCCGGTATGATAGGATAAATAAAAAGTGAAGGAAGAAAGGAAGGCAGAAATGTCAGATTTTGAATGCGCAACAAAGGAATATCTGGTAGAAGGCAAGAGCCTTCCGGATGCCTATCACAAGGCGCTCTCAGCGCTTGGCAATAATCCGAACATCTATCCTTGTGATGATTGGAATACCAGACAGAAGGAAGTCTCCATGACAATGTATGTTCAGGAACCGCTGGCAGAACCGATGATAAGCAAATTGTTTATCGGCGGACCAACAGAACTGGAACAGTACCGTCAGGAAATGCTGGACGGGATCCTGGATTTTGAGGTGGAGCGGGGAAACTGGGCTTATACTTACCATCAGAGAATGGAAACACAGTTCTCATTTATTGTGAATGAGCTGAAACGCAATCCATCCAGCCGCAGAGCGGTTATTCTGGTGAGGGATTGGGAAAAAGATGCGGCATCGGATGATCCTGCCTGCCTGCAGCACATTCAGTACTTTATCCGTGACGGAAAACTTCACTGCAAAGTTTTGTTCCGTTCGAACGACGCCTGCAAGGCAGCCTTTATGAATGCTTTCGCATTGATCATGCTGCAAAAACGCTTTGCAGATGAACTGGGCGTGGAAATGGGTACTTACAGCCATCGTGCAAACAGCTTTCATTGTTATGAAAAAGATTTTGAAATGTTAAACGGTTACGTGAAACGGATCGAAGCAGCACAGGATGAATATGATATCTGCTTTGATTATGAAGACGGATGGAAAGAAGACATGGAAGCTGCACAGGCAGAAATTGCGCAAAAGGTTGAAGAATTGAGAAACAGATAGTATAATCTTTTAGCAAGAGCACCTGGTCTTTTGCACCAGGTGCTTTTTTGTTTGAGAAAGAAAAATATGTCAGGATTTAAGGAGTAGTAAAAATGAAATATGACATTGTGATCATAGGCGCTGGCCCGGGCGGAATATTTTCTGCATATGAGCTGGCGAAAAAATCCAAATTGAAAGTAGCAGTCCTGGAGGAAGGCGCTCCGCTGGAACAGAGACATTGTCCGATTGATGGAAAAAAGATCAAATCCTGCATCAACTGCAAGACTTGTTCCATTATGAACGGCTTTGGCGGCGCTGGTGCTTTTTCCGACGGCAAATACAATATTACAAATGATTTTGGCGGGACGCTGCATGAATACATCGGCCGGGAAAAGGCTCTGGAACTGATGCATTATGTAGATGACATCAATGTTACTCACGGCGGAGATAATACATCCATGTATTCCACTGCCGGGACGGAACTGAAAAAAATCTGTATGCAGAACAAACTGACACTGCTGGATGCATCTGTCCGCCATCTGGGAACAGACATTAATTATGTTGTTCTGGAGAATCTTTATAATGAATTGAAAGACAGGGTCGATTTTTACTTCCATACACCAGTCCGTAAGATACGTGTTCTGAAAAACGGATATCGCGCAGTTACAGATGATGGCAATTTTGACTGCAAGAACTGTATTGTGTCTGTAGGCCGCAGCGGAAGCCACTGGCTGGAGGATGTCTGTGCAGATCTGGATATTCCAACCAGTTCCAACCGTGTGGATATTGGCGCAAGAATTGAACTGCCGGCACCTATCTTCGCGCATATCACAGATGAGCTGTATGAAAGCAAGATCGTATACCGGACGCAGAAATATGAAGACAACGTACGGACGTTCTGTATGAATCCGCGCGGTATCGTTGTTAACGAAAACACCAAAGGTATTATTACAGTTAACGGACATAGCTTTGAAGACGAGGCTAAAAAGACTGAAAATACTAATTTTGCACTTCTTGTCTCCAAACATTTCTCAGAACCTTTTAAGGACAGCAACGGCTATGCAGAAAGTATCGCAAGGCTATCCAACATGCTTGGAGGAGGAGTGATCATCCAACGTTTCGGGGATCTGGAACGCGGACGCAGAAGTACCCAGAAGAGGATCGACGAAGGAACGGTACGTCCGACACTGCAGGCAACACCAGGTGATCTTTCCCTGGTACTGCCAAAGCGGATTTTGGACGGTATCATAGAAATGATCTATGCAATTGATAAGATCGCACCGGGAACGGCCAATGATGATACGCTTCTGTATGGTGTGGAAGTCAAGTTTTATAACATGGGTGTAGATGTGGATCACAATCTGGAGACAAAGTACAAAGGCTTGTATGTGATCGGAGACGGCAGCGGTGTAACACATTCCTTATCGCATGCTTCTGCCAGCGGCGTCTTTGTTGCAGATAAGATCCTGGGGATCGAGTGAGATGATAATAACGATTTTAGACCGCAACACATTGACGATCGGCGATCTGGATTTTTCTCCGATCGAAGCATTGGGAGAGGTATCCTATTATGATGCACTCCCTCCTGAGCAAGTGGTTCCTGCTTGCCAGGATGCGGATGTAGTACTGATCAATAAAGCAGAGATGACGAAAGAAGTCATTGAAGCCTTACCGAATCTGAAATATATCGGCGTTTTTGCGACCGGATATAACAACGTGGATATCTCATTTGCCAGACAAAAAGGGATTGATGTCTGCAATGTGCCGGGATACAGTACCGATTCCGTCGCGCAGCTTGTATTTGCTTTCATTTTTTCTTTTGCGACCAGTATTGCAAAATATGATGCTGCAGTACACAGAGGAGAGTGGATCCATTCTCCGACGTTCGCCTTTTTTCCATACCATCTTTCGGAACTGGCCGAAAAGACGCTGGGCATTGTAGGATTTGGAAATATCGGAAAGAAAGTTGCACAGATCGGAGCGGCAGTCGGAATGAGAATTCTGATCTATTCCCGAAGAAAGTACGAAGACTGCCCTTATGAACAGGTGGATAAAAAGACCTTGTTCAGTGAGGCGGATTATCTTTCCTTAAACTGTCCTCTGAATGAAGGCACACATAATCTGGTTTGTGAAGAGACGCTTTCTCTTATGAAACAGACAGCTTGTATTATCAACACTTCACGCGGAGGTGTTATAGATTCTATGGCGTTGGCGAATGCCCTGAATTGTGATAAAATACGCGGAGCGGGAATTGATGTTCTGGTTAAGGAACCGATGGAAAAAGATGACCCGCTGTTTACGGCTAAGAACTGTCTGATCACACCACATATCGGATGGGCCTCTCTGGAAGCCAGAAAAAGGCTGATGCTGGAGGTTGCAGATAATATAGCTGCATGGAAAAATGGTGCGGCAGTTCATGTTGTTAATTAAGCAAAGTATGCTAAGGAAGGGAACAAAATGGGAAGAACAAAAAAGAGATATCTGTATATTGCGGCGCTGCTGATGCTCTCGCTCCTGTTTGCAGGTACATTCCGGACCATGAACGTGAAAGCGGACGAAGCAGTGGAGATTTATACGTATGAAGATCTGCTTCAGTTGGGGAGAAATCCGGAAGGGTCATTTAAACTGATGGCAGATATTGACTGTTCCTCACAGATTTGGACGCCAATCGACTTTCGGGGGACTTTGGATGGTAATAATCACGCAATCCTGAATCTGAAAGTGAACGGATGCGGTGCGACACGTACTTCTACCTATGATGGAAATATGGTTCAGTATGACACTTATTTTTCCGGATTCTTTAATATTCTGAAAAATGCGAATGTATCGAACCTGAAATTTCTGGGTGTAGATGTGAATGTGGATACTGGAAATCCGTGTTTTGCCGGAAGTATTGCCGGTATGATGGAAAACAGTACCATTTCGAACTGCATGGTTGAAGGACAGGTAAAGGTTTCCACGAATGCAAAATGTTTCGGCACGGGCGGTATTGCCGGTTACGGATATGGACTGATCGAGAATTCTGATGCTAACGTGACGTTGATTTGCATTGACGAAGACGTAGATTATAAAGAAGAGCAGTTCATGGGCGGTGCTTATGCAGCAGGCTATATTGATCTGGTAAATAATCATATCAGTATCAAAGGATATGACACGGACCATGGTTATGTCCACGATGGCGGACTGGTCGGAATGTATATCTTCTATCCGGAAGATAATGGTCAGTATGGAACAATGACCGGAAATGCGGTGGATGGCTTTATTACCTTCTATGAGGATAATGAAGACAGAAGGGCATACTGCGAGGCTTTTATCGGTGAGATCATGAATTGGAATTTCGAAAAGGATGATTTTAACGAAGACAATTTTTACCGGGATGAACTCTTTTTCGATGATTTTTATGATTGGGATACAGATACGTATCTTGTTTTACAGCCGCATTCCTGCGATGAACCAAATATGGAGAGCAGGGTAGTAGCCAGTACAGAAACGGAATACGGCTACACAGAATACACTTGTACCAACTGTGACTATTCATACAGAACAGCTTATACAGCACTTACAACGAATCCTCAGCCAGAGCCTGTGTTAACACCGGAAGAAGAGGCTTCAAAGGCAGAACCGACTCCGGCTCCGGCAAAAAAAGGTATCAATAAAGTCCTTATTACCATTCTTGCGATCATTGCAGTCCTGGTCATTGCGTTCGTGATTCTCTTGATCGTCCGTACACAGCAGAGAAAGAAGAGAGAAAAGCTGCGCGCAATGAGGAGAGCAAAGGCGTTGGAGGCACGAAGAACGCAGGGAGAAAACAGAGGGAGAAATAATAATCCTCCGAAAGAGTAATACAAAAATATTATGATTCTATAACAAAAAAACTGACTTGCCAGGCGGGTCAGTTTTTTTATTGTATTTCCGATACAAATATGCTATTGTTTTTTGAGAGCAAAACAGAGTAGATTTGCGAGCGTTAAGTGCCACTGGGAACGGGGAGCTGTCCCAGGGACGAAAAAGATGAAGTTTTAGTATTCATACATCATTTGCGTTTCGTAAATTGCATCCCGCTGTCCTTAGATTGGATATTTACTCCTTTTTATTGCGGCGGGCAAAGAAAGGAGTTTTTCTTATGGGAAAGAAAAAAATGACCGTCCTTAGCCTTTGCCTCTGCGCTGTATGTATTGCACTTCACATTATTTTAGAAGTGTTTGCATCGATCCGCATCGGCAATGATCTGAAGATTTCCTTCGCCACACTTCCATTTGTTATTGTGGCACTGCTATGCGGTCCGCTGGAAGGATTTGTTACCGGTCTGATCGGAACGTTCCTGTCTCAGCTCATCACTTATGGTATTACGATCACAACACCATTCTGGATCATTCCGGGTGCACTGCAGGGTCTGGCAGCAGGTTTGATCTTCCTGGCATTCAAGAGGAAAACAAAACTTGTTCCGATTGCAGTTACAGTTTTCGGAGCAGGTCTGGTACTTGTAATATTTAACTGGATCGCAAGTTACTTTGACGGTGTTGTCTTCTTCAAGTACTGGACGATCGAAGTCCTGATCGGGCTGATCCCGCTCAGACTGTTAGTCTGGGTTGGCCTTTCCATTGTTTACACGATTGTAGGATTCCCGATCACCAAGGCATTGCTGAAGTCCTGCCCGGGCGGATTCCGTCAGCAGAAGAAGATGGAGAAGCAGGAGGCTGCTGCTTAAATTATCCTATTAGCAATTAAATTATCCTATAAATAAAAAAGAAATCTGCCGGATCTTTTGATCCGGCAGATTTTATATTTGAATAAAGACTGACAAGTCACCAAAACAATTTTGTTAGTCCGCCAGAAACGGATGTTCAGAAGTGAACTGAATGAACCGTTTTGCCGCCGGAGAAGCGTTCTCTTCCGACTGCATGGCAATGCCAATGTTGATCATTTGCGGCGGATTCAGAGGGAGAGCGACAACACCGTCTCCCATGGACTGCAGCCAGATCTTGTTCATCAGTGTGACACCCAGGCCTGCTTCCACCATTGCATAAGCAGAATATGGTTCTCTTGTACGGTATTTGGTATTCGGACGGATCTTCTTTTCTTCAAAAAGCAGAGAATTATCTGTTTCCATTCCGGTGTAGACATCGATAAAAGGTTCTTTCTCAAAATCACGGATATCAAAGTATTCTCTCCCTGCATATAGGCTGTTCTTGGAAACCCAGGCAACTAATTCATCTTCCAGCAGATGGACCCAGTGATAGGTGCCTTTTCGTTTGCTGATGATACAGAAATCTGCTGCATTGTTTTCCAGCATTTTTACCAGACTGCTGGAAGTTCCTTCCACAATACTTACTGTGATGTCCGGATATTTACGGGTGAAATTATAGATGGTTTTGGAGAGCTGCGGATAGAAGTTATTATATGCAGTACCGATGACGATCTCTCCTTTTTCCAGTCCTTTTAACTGGGATGCCATCTGGTTAAATTCTTCTTCCTGACGGACGATCTTGATAATGGATGGAAGCAGTTCCTCGCACTCTTTGGTTGGTGAAACTCCTGAGTGTGTCCGGTTAAGAAGAATGATATCTGCTTCTTCTTCCAGTGAAGAAATCGCTCTGCTGACACCGGATGGCGTATAACCGAGTTCTTCTGCCGCAACGCTTAAACTGCCGGTCTGAATCGTTTTGATCAGGATCTTATATTTCTCTGTATCCATGATGCCTCCTTTTGATTAAAAAGCAAAACAAGAAAAAGTTATTTTCAACAAAATCAACATAACACCAGCGCATTCCTTTGTCAACCGATAGTGTTAGAAAATAAATATTGAATAGTCTTAGCAGAAATGCTTTAATACATTAATAAGGAAAAGCAAGAACAGCATAGAGGTAAAAATAATGAAAAAACATATTGAGACAACTTGTGTGCAGTCCGGTTATTATGCTGGGAACGGTGACCCTAGACAGATGCCGATCATCCAAAGTACGACCTTTAAATACGACGACAGCGATTTTATGGGAAGACTGTTTGATCTGGAGGAGGAAGGCTACTTTTATACCCGTCTGGCTAATCCAACATGCGATTATGTAGCAAAAAAGATCTGTGAACTGGAAGGCGGAGTGGCTGCTGTGCTGACATCCAGCGGACAGGCCGCTAACTTTTTTGCAGTATTTAATATCTGCGAAGCAGGGGATCACTTTATCGCCAGCCAGAGTATCTACGGGGGCACGTTTAACCTGTTTGGTACGACGATGAAAAAAATGGGTATTGAGTGTACGTTTGTTGATCAGACACTGCCGTATGAGGAACTGGAAAAATATTTCCGTCCGAATACCAAGTGTCTGTTTGGGGAGACCCTGACAAATCCGACCGTCAATGTTCTTGATTTTGATAAGTTCGCGAAATTAGCGCATAACCATGGGGTTCCGCTGATCATTGATAATACGTTTGCAACACCGGTCAACTGCCGTCCGTTTGAATTCGGTGCGGATATCGTGGTGCATTCTACGACAAAGTACATGGATGGACATGCTGCTACGGTTGGCGGAGTGATCGTTGACAGCGGTAATTTTGACTGGATGGCGCATGCAGATAAATATCCGGGCCTTTGCACACCTGATGAGTCTTATCATGGTATTGTCTATGCGGAAAAATTCGGAAAAAATGCTTATATTTCAAAAGCTGTCGCTCATCTGATGCGGGACTTCGGAGCAGTACAGTCTCCGCAGAATGCCTTTTATCTGAATCTTGGTCTGGAATCTCTCTATGTCCGAATGAAACAGCACTGTGAAAGTGCCTATAAGGTTGCAAGCTTCCTGAAACAACATGAGAAGGTAGCCTGGGTAAAATACCCGGGACTGGAAGATGATCCGGAACATGCTCTGGCTGTAAAATATATGCCAGATGGGACCTGTGGCGTTTTGTGCTTTGGCGTGAAAGGCAGCAGAGAAGATGCCATTAAATTTATGGATGCACTGAAGCTGGCAAACATCGAGACGCATGTATCGGATTCACATACCTGTCTGCTGCATCCAGCCAGCCATACACATCGGCAGATGACAGATGAGCAGTTGAAAGAAGCAGGCGTTGCACCGGATCTGATCCGTTTCTCGGTAGGATTGGAAAGCGCAGAGGATATTATTGCAGATCTGACGCAGGCACTGGAGAAAATCTGAAAAGCTGCTTCTAAATAAAAAAGGATTTGAATAGAAAATGGATGAGGCACAAAAAGAAGAAATAATAAGGAAAAAGGCTGCAAAAGGCGATATGACGGAAGGAAATGTGGCAAAGAAGCTTATCGCGTTTGCTATTCCGGTGGCAATCGCCAGCCTGGTGCAGGCTCTTTACAATCTGGCTGACATGTCTATAGTGGGACATTTTGTCGGATCGGCCGGTATGTCCGCGGTTACCATGGGAGGCCTGATCATCAATGTTGTCTTTGCCATTGTTAATGGTCTTGCCAACGGCGGGGCTATTTTTATGGGTCAGTTGTTTGGTGCACGGAAACAGGATCAGATTAAGCCAGTGATCGGCACCATGCTGACCGGTTATGCGATTCTTGCCTTGATCGTCACTGGTCTGATCCTTGGATTTGAACGTCTGATCTTTCAGGCAATGAAAGCACCGAAGGAATCCTATGAAATGGCTGTGACCTATCTGGGAATCTATATCGCAGGTACTATTTTCGTATATATGTATAATGTTCTCGCCGCATCCCTTAGGGCGGTAGGGAAGACGACACCGAGCATGGTTGCTGTTGTCGTGACGGCGGCTCTTAATGTTCTCCTGGATCTTTTGTTTGTTGGCCCGTTGAAAATGGGCGTGGCAGGAGCTGCGCTGGCAACGATCATCTCCCAGTGCATCAGCATGATCATCATTGGGATTTATGTTAAGAAAACGGGACTTTTTGATTTCAAGATCAAATCCTTTGGCATTAACTGGAAATTACTGAAAACGGTCGTTAAGATCGGACTCCCGCAGGCATGCCAGTTTGGCCTGACCGTTATGTCTTATGTCCTGATCAGCGGGTTTGTGAATCAGTATGGCGTATTTGCAAGCGCTGCCTCAGGGGCAACTTCCAAGATCTGGTCTTTTGAGGTCCTTCCGGCGCAGGCTGTACAGATGGCAATGATGACACTGACAGCACAGAATATCGCATGCGGAAAGATTGACAGGATCAAAAGAGGACTGTTGGTGGCCCTGGCGATCGGTTTTGTTTGTGCGGGGCTTTTCTGGGGCGCTTCCCAGCTCTTCCCGGAAGCGATGCTGGGCATCTTTACCAGTGAACCGGAAGTGCTTGCAGTCGGAACCAGATATCTGCAGATCCTTTTAGCCAGCGGTATTTTTGAGAGTCTGATGTTCTGCCTCTTTGGCGTGATCGCCGGATCAGGGAACACATTATACAACTTCCTGTGTGCGGTTCTTTCCGCTATTGTAGTCCGGTTTGCGCTGGTCTGGGTGTTTGATCATTTTACGACTTTGGGATTCAACGGGATCGCCTGGGCATATGTGTGTGCACCGGTCGCATCCGGACTGGCTGCTTTAATCTTTGTTCTTTCAGGAAAATGGAAGACAAGTAAGATCCGTCTGTGAGCGGATCAGATATATTTTCTGACAGAAATAAAGAGGCGTCCTTTACGGCTTTCTCCGCGGATGCCGTCATAGATAAATTTTCCGTATCCACGGATCGTGATCTCATCTCCCGGTTCAACTTTTTGACCGGGAGATTCTTTTAGGTATCCGTTCAGAAAAACTTTTTGGGAAGAAAGGAGATCTTTTGCCGCATCCCGTTTGTTTCCGGAAAGAAAGGCAACCAGAAGATCCAGCCTTTCCGAAGCAATGTTCCCGGTCAGCGTTTCAAACCGTATTTCCAACTGCGGAATGTCAGCATTGGTTTCCCTGCAGACCACCTGAGAATGTTTGACGGTCGTTAAGTTTTCGGAAAGAAATGGGATGATCGATTCTAATACATAGACAAAGGCTTCCTTCCCTCGCACCAGGATATCGCCCGTCAGGGAACGGTCAATTCCCAGGGCCATCATGGAGCCGAGATAATCCCGGTGGGTCAGATCTTCTGCAAATTTCTCGGATCTGGGAGATATTTGCATCACACGGATCGGATCTTCAAAAGGGTATCCAAAAAGAGCCTCGCTGCCGAAGACAACTATTTTACGGGTTGCAAGGGTACTTCCTCCAGTCAGGTAAAAAGGAAAAAATAGTTCTTTGGATGAGAGCAGCTGCGCCTGCTCCAGAGGAGTCAGAAAATTGCTGCAAGTATAGATCTGCTGTCTTTCCGCACGATCAGAAAGATCAAGCATCCGCTTCTGAAAGAATTCACGTTCTTTGTCCGGACTCATTTAATTAATGGAGGCAGCTACATCCCAGGCGGTGATGATGCCAAGCAGTTCTTCGTCAGATTTGCCGTTTTCCGTTACAAAAATCATACCGATCCGTTCTTCCTGTTGGAGTGCTTCATCGAACATATCGCTGATGTCAGAAACTAAAGTATCCCGTGAAACGAAACGGAATGTTTCCGAAGGATGCTGGTCAAATGTGAAAGTATCTTTGATGTCCCTGAATTTCAGGTCACCTGAAAACATAATATGTTTATACAAAACGCAGTTCATTAGAGAACTGCCGCTAAACACACCAACCACCTTGCCGTCTTCTAAGATCGGCATATGGGAAAAGGCGCGTTTATACATCTTTTCCAGAGAATCGAGCACCGGAGAATCCAGGGATGCAGATAAAACTTCTTCAAGCGGAACGGCAATGCGTATGGCACTGAGCGGATGCTCCAGGCGGTCGATCAGTTTTTCCAGCAGAGAGAGCATGGCATCAGTAGGTTCCACAGCATAAAATTCACCGATCCGCGGACGATGGGTCAGGAGGTTGCGGACGTCACGGATATAATCCAGTTCCTGATGGATGTTGGAAAACTCCTGCCGGCGCTGCAGTTTTGCGATCGCGCTTCCGCTGCCGCGGATGTGGTAGTGGGTATTTGCAGTGTTTTCCAGCTTTTTATATAAATCGAGAAATTGATCTGTTTTTGTCATAGGACACCTCTGTTTTTGAATTCAATATGATTATAACATATCCACAGGTCCGTGAAAAAACTGTTTTTCCCTTTTCAATATTGGTGTATAATAATACAGCATTAAGTAATAGGAGGGTTAGTAATGAGAAAAAGGTATTTGATACTGCTGGCAGGTCTTGGCGTATTTATGACATTTTTCTTAAATGCTTGTTCTTTAGCAGAGAAGGCTGCAGAAACAGTTTCAGAAGATAAAATGTTTATTATTATGATTGCTGTTATCGTTGCCGTGATCCTTGGTGTCTCTTTGGGAGTCGGTATTCCGCTTCGCCGTGCGCAGGAAAAGAAGCATAAAGAATGGCTGGAACAGCAGTCCGAATATGAAAACCGTGCTGCCAGAAGAGCAAGGCAGTATAAAAGAAAAAAATAACCCGCAGTTCAAGGGGATAGGATAAGTGTTGGAAGGAGAGAAAAAATGTTAACAGTCAAAGAAAATGTCAGAGAAACATTAAAAAAAGACGGCCATCCGGATCGTTTTGTCAACCAGTATGAGTATCTGGGTATGACATTTACCCCAAGCGTTGGTGTTGCGATGCCAAAGTATGGCGGAGAACCGATCGTCAATTCATGGGGCGTTACGATGTCCTGGCCGGAAGGAACACCAGGTGCATTCCCGGTACATACACCGGATAAGATTCTGATCAAGGATATTGAGCACTGGCAGGATTATCTGCATGCACCGCAGGCTTCCGGATTCCCGGATGAAGCATGGGAGTTCCCTAAAATGATCGCTGACAAAATTGATAAAGAGAACCAGTTCCTTACCGTTATGATGGCACCAGGAATCTTTGAGAACTGCCATCATTTTATGGAGATCCAGCGGTTCCTGATCGCGCTGTATGAATATCCGGATGAGGTTCATGACATTATCAAGGTCATCAGAGACTTCGAACTGGAAAAGGCAGAAGATATTGTCAGTCATCTGCACCCGGAGGCTATCTTCCATCATGATGACTGGGGAAGCCAGCAGTCCACGTTCATTTCTCCGGCTATGTTTGAAGATTTCTTCTTGGATGCCTATAAGGAGATCTACGGATACTTCCATAAAAATGGTGTAGAACTGATCGTCCATCATTCCGATTCCTATGCTGCAACGCTGGTTCCGGATATGATCGAAATGGGCATCGATGTATGGCAGGGAGGCATGAGCACGAACAACACGCATGAACTGGTAGAAAAATACAAAGGCCAGATCGGTTTCATGACCGGCATTGACTCTGCTTGGGTAGACAATCCGGATTACTGCAGAGAAAACACCAGAAATTGGGTCCGCAAAGTCCTGGATGAATATGAGACCCCGAACGGTTTTATCCCGTGTATCACACAGGGAGGACCTATGAGCACATTCCCTGGCGTTTATTCAGATGCCTGCGAAGAGATTGCTGCTTACAACCAGGAGCGTTTTGGCGTAAGCTCCAATTTCTGCATGGAGATGAAACTCGGCTGATCACTATAAACGATTAAATCAGTATTTTGGCGGCGGTCATGTGAAAGCATGGCCGCCTTTTTCCTGTCAGAGGGAAAACAGAGTGCTCAGACACAAGAAATAGGGGAACAGAACTTGAAAAATCACAATATCTTGTGGTTTTTCCTTGTTTTTACAGTCTTTTTTTGGTATTATAAACTAACTATGGGCGCATGTGTGCTTCTGCACCACCGTGTAATCCCGGACCTTCCTCAAGAGCGAATTATCTAACCTCGCTGCACCCCCGGATAAACACGGTGCCGTCTGCGGAACTCGCTTCGCTCAAACAGTCCTCGACTGGCACCGATCCGGCCGCACAGCTCGCTAAAATAATTCGCATTTCGGCCGGTCTCGGGATCCCACGTTGATGCAGAAGTATCTATACAATCCATGTGATAGGAGAAAACAATATGATCAGAGCGATTGTTGCAGTCGATAAAAACTGGGCGATTGGAAAAGCAGGAAAGCTGTTGACCAACATTCCGGATGACCAGAGATTTTTCCGTCTGACCACAACTGATCAAGTGGTGATCATGGGAAGAAAAACACTGGAAAGCCTTCCGGGAGGAAAACCGCTTCCAAACCGGGTCAATGTGATCATGACACGGAATGAGGATTTTCACGAATCGGATGTGATCATAGCCCACAGTGTGGAGGAAGCGCTGGAAGCTGCAAAAAAAGAAGATGCCGACATTTACATTGCCGGAGGAAAAGAGATCTATGAGCAGATGCTCCCATATTGCGATGAAGCATATGTGACATATATCGATTATTCCTACCAGGCGGATACCTATTTTCCGAATCTGGATAAAATGGCAGAGTGGGTATTAACGTCGGAATCCGAAGAACAGACACATTTTGATATTGTCTACTATTACAGACAATACGTACGCAGAAAAGATTTCAGAGAGTAGAGAGGAACAAAAAATGATCGGAGACAAAAAAGTACTTTATAGTGCAATGCAGGCTACAGGAGGCCTTCATATCGGCAATTATTTCGGAGCACTGCACAATTGGGTCAATTTAAGCGATGAATATGAATGCTTTTTTGCAGTTGCAGATCTGCATGCCCTGACCATCCGTCGGGAACCGGCAGAACTTCGCAAAAGTGCAAGAGACGTTCTTATGATGTATATGGCAGCAGGACTGGATCCGGAAAAGAACTGCCTGTACTATCAGTCTTCTGTTCCGGCACATGCAGAACTGGCATGGATCATGGGATGCTTTACTTATCTGGGAGAACTGAACCGGATGACACAGTTTAAAGATAAAAGTGCAAAGCATGCAGATAATATTAACGCTGGTCTTCTCACTTACCCGGTCCTGATGGCCTGTGACATTCTCCTCTACCAGGCAGATGCGGTTCCGGTAGGCGATGATCAGAGACAGCATCTGGAATTGACCAGAGATATCGCAGAACGTTTTAACGGTATTTACGGGGATGTGTTTACAATTCCGGAGGCTTATATCGGGAAAACCGGTGCAAGGATCATGTCTCTGGCAGACCCGTCAAAGAAGATGAGCAAGTCAGATGAGAATCAGAACAGCGTTGTCTATGTTCTGGATGATAAAGACACGATCATCCGGAAATTCAAACGGGCGATCACAGACTCTGATACCAGCATTGTGTATAGGGAAGATAAACCTGGCATCATGAATCTGATGGATATCTACAGCGTTGCATCCGGTAAGAGCATCGAAGAGATTGAGCGTGAGTTTGATCAGAAAGGTTACGGAGAATTCAAGCTGGCTGTCGGAGAAACGGTTGCAGATGTTCTGGCGCCGATCAGAGAGCGGTTTGAACAATTGTCTAAAGATAAAGCATACGTGGACAGCATCATTAAGAATAACGGAGAGAAGGCCGCTTATTTCGCAGAGAAAACGCTGCGCAAAGTACAGAAGAAGATCGGCCTTCCGGAACGGATCAGATAACAAGGATTATTTATGGCAAAAAAAGAAAAAACAGATAACTATAATGCGGATTCGATAACCATATTGGAAGGCCTTGAGGCCGTCAGACGCCGGCCAGGCATGTACATCGGCAGTGTTTCCACAAAGGGACTGAATCACCTGATCTATGAGATCGTGGACAACGCCGTCGATGAACATCTGGCAGGGTACTGCACCGAGATCTCGGTGACCTTGAATGAAGACGGCTCAGTTACCATCATCGATAACGGCCGAGGTATTCCGGTAGGGATCAATAAGAAAACGGGACTGCCGGCCGTGGAGGTGGTTTATACCATGCTCCACGCAGGTGGAAAATTTGGTGACGGAAACTACAAGATCTCCGGCGGCCTTCATGGTGTCGGAGCATCTGTTGTCAATGCCCTGAGTGAGTGGCTGGAAGTGACGGTCAAAAAAGACGGCATCGTCTATTATCAGCGCTTTGAACGCGGAAAAAAGACCTGTAACCTGACAGAAAAAGGTACCTGCCGAAAGAGTGATACAGGAACCATGGTTCAGTTCATGCCGGATAAAGAGATTTTTGAGAAAACCTATTTCCGCGCTGACGCCATCAAATCGCGTCTGCATGAGACCGCATACCTGAATCCGGAATTGACACTGATCTTCCAAAACAAGCGATTTAATGAAACGGAAGAGGTCGTATTCTTTGAGCCGCGCGGACTGGTCGCTTATATTGATGAACTGAATACCGGAAAAGAAGCTGTCGCCCCGGTGGTGTATTTCAAAGGCAAAGAAGAGGGAATTGAACTGGAAGTCGCTTTCCAGTTCACCAATGATTTTCAGGAAAACATTCTTGGGTTCTGCAACAACATTTATACGCAGGAAGGCGGAACCCATCTTACCGGATTCAAAGCCCGTTTTACCCAGCTGATCAATACCTATGCAAGGGAACTGGGCGTTCTGAAAGAAAAGGATGAAAACTTTACCGGTGCCGATGCCCGCAATGGCATGACGGCAATCGTGGCGATCAAACATCCGGATCCGAGATTTGAGGGACAGACAAAAACCAAGCTGGACAATCCAGATGCACAGAAAGTAACAAGCGATATTACCGGTGAAGAACTGGAACGTTATTTTGATAAAAACCTGGAAAACCTGAAAGCTACGATCGCCTGCGCGGAAAAGAGCGCAAAGATCCGAAAAGCACAGGAAAAAACCAAGACGAATATGCTTTCCAAGACCAAATTCGTGATGGAAGGAAACGGAAAGCTTGCTAACTGCGAGAGCCGGAATCCGGAAGAATGCGAAGTCTTTATCGTGGAGGGCGATTCCGCCGGAGGCAGTGCAAAGACAGCGCGCAACAGACGGACGCAGGCCATCCTTCCGATCCGCGGAAAGATCTTAAATGTGGAAAAGGCATCCATCGATAAAGTTCTTGCGAACGCAGAGATCAAGACGATGATCCAGGCATTCGGATGTGGTTTTTCTGAAGGGTACGGAAATGATTTTGATATCAGCAAACTGCGCTATAACAAGATCATCATTATGACAGATGCCGATGTAGACGGCGCGCATATTGCAACCCTGCTGCTGACCTTCTTCTACCGGTTTATGCCGGAGCTGATCCAGGCAGGCCATGTCTATCTGGCAACGCCGCCGCTTTATAAAGCCATCCCGAAAAAGGGAGAAGAAGAGTATCTGTATGATGACCTTGCCCTGGAGAAATACCGCAATATGCATAAGAATGACTTTATTCTGCAGCGTTACAAAGGTCTGGGAGAAATGGATGCAGAGCAGCTTTGGGAGACAACACTGGATCCGGAACACCGCGTCTTAAAGAAAGTCGAGATCGACGATGCGCGTCTCGCCTCAGAAGTAACTGAGATGCTCATGGGTAACGACGTGGCTCCGCGCAAACAATTTATTCACGACAATGCTTATCTGGCAGAGTTGGACGTTTGATTGTAGGGAGCATTTCCTTTCCTTTTGCCGCTGCGCTCCGGAGAATCAGTAATCGGAGTGCGCATATATAGCGCCAACGGAGATTACTGATTTCCGGCCATAGCAGGCGGCACAGGAAATGCGACATTAGAATAAAAAGTGAGAGAATAATATGCCTGAAAAAATTATTAGCAGTGAATATTCCGACGTGATGCAGAAATCGTATATTGATTATGCGATGAGTGTCATCTGCGCACGTGCGGTACCAGATGTCAGGGACGGTCTGAAACCGGTTCAGCGAAGAGTCCTTTACGCGATGAGCCAGTTGGGACTTCGCTCAGACAGACCGCACAGGAAATCCGCCCGTATCGTCGGAGACGCCATGGGTAAATATCATCCGCATGGTGATTCTTCCATTTATGAGACGCTGGTCGTCATGGAACAGGATTTCAAAAAAGGCATGCCGTTAGTCGACGGCCATGGCAACTTCGGATCGATCGAAGGAGATGGCGCGGCAGCCATGCGTTATACAGAAGCCAGACTGCAGAAGTTTACCCAGGACGTTTACCTTGCAGATCTGGATAAAAATGTTGTGGATTTTGTACCGAACTTTGATGAGACAGAGAGAGAACCGGAAGTGCTTCCTGTCCGTATTCCAAATATCCTGATCAACGGGGCGGAGGGCATTGCAGTCGGTATGACGACCAACATCCCGACCCATAACCTGAATGAAGTTGTTGATGCTATGATCGCTTACATGAAAAAGCCTTCCATTAAGACGGAAGAACTTATGGAATATATGCCGGGACCGGATTTTCCGACCGGAGGCATCGTGATCAACCAGTCGGAGCTGAAAGAGATTTATGAAAGCGGAAGCGGCAAGATCAAACTTCGCGGCAAAGTGGAATTGGAGCAGGGAAGAAGAAAGAGCGACAGAGATAAACTGGTCATTACAGAGATTCCTTATACGATGATCGGTGCAAACATCGGCAAATTTATTCTGGATGTCTGTGATCTGGTTGAAAGTAAAAAGACAACGGATATTGTTGATGTTTCTAACGAATCCTCCAAAGAAGGAATCCGGATCGTACTGGAATTAAAAAAAGGAGCAGATCCGGTTAAGATCGAGAATATGCTCTATAAAAAGACCAAACTGGAAGACACGTTTGGCGTCAATATGCTGGCCATTGTGGACGGAAAACCGGAAATCCTCGGATTAAAGCAGATCCTGGAGCACTGCACGGCATTCCAGTATGAGATCAATACCCGCAAGTACACCACACTGCTGGAGAAAGATAAAGAGCAGAAAGAGATCAAAGAAGGTCTGATCAAGGCCTGCGATATCATCGATCTGATCATTGAAGTGATCCGCGGTTCTCAAAGTCTTGCACAGGCAAAGGACTGTCTGATCAACGGAAATGTAAAGGAGATCAAGTTCAAATCTGCTGAATCCAAAAAGGCAGCGTCCAAACTCTCTTTTACAGAAAAACAGGCACAGGCTATCCTAGACCTTCGGCTTGCTAAATTGATCGGACTGGAGATCCTGCAGCTGAAAGAAGAGTACGAAAAGCTTCTGAAAGAAATTGCAGAATACGAAAAGATCTTAAATGATAAAAACGCCATGAAGAAGGTCATTATTAAGGACCTGGAGGCAATTAAAAAAGAGTACGGATTTGAACGGAAGACAGCTATCGAGAATGCAGAAGAAGCAGTCTTTGAAGAAGAAAAGGTGAAGGAACAGGAAGTTGTTTTCCTGATGGATCATTTTGGCTATGCGAAAACGATCGACCCGGCTGCTTATGAGAAGAATGTGGAGACGATTGATGCAGAGAATAAATACGTGCTCCGCTGCATGAATACCGACCGTATCTGTATCTTTACGCAGACGGGTATGGTTCATCAGCTGAAAGTCACAAAACTGCCGCTGAAGAAGCCAAAAGATAAGGGTATCCCGATCGATAATCTGTGCAACTATACCAGTGCGACGGAAGATATTATCCAGATCTGTCCGCTTAGCCAGCTGAAAATGAATATGATGCTTTTCACTACAAAGAAGGGCATGATGAAATTTGTGGATGCTTCCGAATTTGACATCAGCAGACAGACGGCAGCAGCAACTAAACTGAATGATAAGGACGAAGTGGTCAGCATTGAACTGTTTGATGCATCCAGCCAGAAAGTTTTCAAAACCCCGGTTTATGAGGAAGAAGAAAGCATTGCTATCACGGGCGGTTCAGATGACGGGTTCAATGAGTTCTTTGATCTGGATGATCAGCTGACATTTGAGTTTATTGATATTAATGACGGTACAACCTCAGAGGAAGTGCTTCTGGATGAGGATGAGGAGCCAAAAGAAGCAGAAGCAGGTCCACAGGAGGAGGCAGCCTTTACGACTAACAAGATGGCAGTTCTGCAGACGAAGGATGGTGTATTCCTCCGCTTTAAGCTGAGCGAGATTCCTTCCAAGCATAAAGGAGCAGTTGGTGTCCGCGGTATCCGTCTGAATAAGGATGATGAGATCGATAAGGTGTATATTGTCGGGTTTGGAGATAAGACCTCTATCCAGTATCACAATAAAGAAGTAGAATTGATGAAGCTGAAACTGGCAAAGAGAGATACACGCGGAACAAAGCTGAGACAGTAAAACAATAGTTGAAAAATGTTTCCTTTCGTTTTATTATGAACGTTAATTTCACTCTGTAGAAACAGAACAAGGATAGAACTCATACGAGTTCTCCTGATTGCTCAAAGCCGCTAGGCTCCCTCGACCTTCGGTCGGGGGCAAAAAAGAAAGGAAGGAGGAGTTGAAATGGATAAGAAGTTAAGAGTAGGTGTTTTAGGCGCAACAGGAATGGTAGGGCAGCGCTTTGTGACGCTCTTGGAAGGCCACCCTTGGTTTGAAGTCGTTCTTCTGGCTGCATCGGAGAGGAGTGCCGGCAAGACATATGAAGAGGCTGCAGGAAGCAAGTGGAAACTGGCTACACCAATGCCGCAGCGGCTTAAAACGATGATCGTGAAAAATATTAACGACATCGAGGAAAATGCGAAAGAAGTCGATTTCTGCTTCAGTGCCGTTGATATGACAAAAGAAGAGATCCGCGCATTTGAGGACGCTTATGCAAAGACAGAAACACCGGTCGTATCCAACAATTCCGCGCACAGATGGACACCGGATGTACCGATGGTCGTTCCGGAAATCAATGCAGACCATCTGGAAGTCATTAAATATCAGAAAAAACGTCTGGGTACCCAGAGAGGATTTGTTGCAGTAAAACCAAACTGCTCGATCCAGAGTTATACCCCGGCTCTTGAGGCACTGAAAGAGTTTGGGCCAAAGGAAGTGGCTGTTTGTACTTACCAGGCTATCTCCGGTGCTGGCAAGACATTTGCAGACTGGCCGGAAATGGTAGAGAACGTCATTCCATACATCGGTGGAGAAGAAGAAAAGAGCGAACTGGAACCGCTGCGTGTCTGGGGAAAGGTTGACGATGAAAAAGGCGAGATCGTTCCTGCAAAGAGTCCTTTGATCTCAGCACAGTGCCTGCGTGTAGCTGTACAGGATGGCCACACGGCTGCAGTTTTTGTCAACTTTGAAAAGAAACCGACAAAAGAAGAAATCCTGGAAAGATGGAAAGCATTTAAAGGCGAGCCTCAGGATCTTGACCTTCCGAGCGCACCAAAGCAGTTCATCCAGTATTTTGAAGAAGATAACCGGCCGCAGCCAAAACTGGACCGTGATTATGAGAACGGAATGGGTGTCAGTCTGGGAAGACTCAGAGAAGATACATTATTTGATTACAAGTTTGTGGGACTTTCCCATAATACGGTTCGCGGCGCTGCAGGCGGAGCAATCCTTCTGGCAGAACTGCTGACCGCAAAAGGATATATTACTGCTAAATAACAGCTGACTGATTGAGGTGATTATGAAGATCCGAACAAGATATGCTCCAAGCCCGACCGGCAGGATGCATGTTGGAAATTTAAGAACGGCACTTTACGAGTATCTGATCGCAAGACATGAAGGAGGAGAATTCATTCTCCGTATTGAAGATACCGATCAGGAACGCTTCTTTGAAGGAGCGCTGGAGATCATTTACCGCACCATGGAAGAAACCGGACTGGACTATGATGAAGGTCCGGATAAACCAGGTGACTGCGGTCCATATGTTCAGTCTGAACGTGTAACAGCCGGTATTTATATGGAATACGCCAAAAAGCTGGTGGAAAAAGGTGAAGCATACTACTGCTTCTGTACGAAAGAACGCCTGGAATCCTTAAAGCAGACGATTGCCGGGAAGGAGATCGTTGCGTATGATAAGCACTGCCTTCATCTTTCCAAAGAAGAAGTAGAAGAAAAACTGGCCAATGGAACGCCGTTTGTGATCCGTCAGAATATCCCGAATGAAGGAACGACCTCTTTTTATGATGATATTTACGGAGAGATCACAGTGGAAAATGCAGAGCTGGATGACATGATCCTGATCAAATCAGACGGTTATCCAACCTACAATTTTGCCAATGTTGTAGATGATCACCTGATGGGGATCACTCATGTAGTCAGAGGAAACGAGTATTTGTCTTCCACCCCGAAATACATTCGTCTGTATGAAGCATTTGGATGGGAGCCGCCGGTATTCGTGCATCTTCCGCTGATCACCGATGAAGAGCATCACAAGCTGTCCAAACGAAGCGGACACTCTTCGTTTGAAGATCTGGTGGAACAGGGATTTCTTCCAGAAGCAATCGTGAACTTCATCGCACTTCTTGGATGGAGCCCGGAAGGAACAGATGAGATCTTTTCATTAAAGGAATTGATCGAACGTTTTGATTACAAACGGGTAAATAAGAGCCCTGCTGTCTTTGATATGGTTAAACTCCGCTGGATGAATGGCGAATATATCAAAGCAATGGACGAAGCTGCATTCAAAAAAGCGGCTGAATCGTATGTAAAAGCTGCCTTTGCACAGGCAGGAGATGACCATGTCGTGACTGCTGATGGCGTGACACTTTCCGAGACTGCGATCGACAAGATCCTGGAACTGGTCCGCACTCGTATCGAGGTTTTCCCGGATATTGCAGAGAAGATAGACTTCCTGAACAAGATGCCGGAATATGATGTGGAAATGTATACGCATAAAAAGATGAAGACCAATTCCGAGATCGCACTGGAAGTTTTAAAAGAGACACTTCCGATCCTGGAAGAGCAGACGGATTATTCCGCCGCAGGACTGCATGACCGGATCATGAAATACATTGAGGAAAAAGGTGTCAAAAATGGCGTAGTCCTCTGGCCGCTTCGGACTGCAGTGTCCGGCAAGCAAAGTACACCGGGCGGTGCGTTTGAGATCATGGAGATTCTTGGAAAAGAAGAGTCCCTGAGAAGGATCCGGTTAGGTATTCAAAAACTGGAAGCATAAAAGATCAGAAAAAGCAATCCAAAAATCTTGAACGGGTTGCTTTTTTATTGTGATAATCCCGGACATAACTTAGAAGGAGCCTGCTTCGGGCTCTTGTCATAGCAACATACAAAAGTCGGCGCTCTTCCTGTATCTGCTCAGAGGAGGGTGCCTTTTTATGTGGCAGCAGTCCCTCATTCAGATCCGGAATAAAGACCGTATCGAATTCCAGCCCCTTGGACGCATGTATTGTCATGATATGGACTCCGTTGTTTTCGGTATCAGATAAATCGGCTTCTTTTTCCTGCAGGAGCTCTTCCCATTGTCGAAAAGAAACAAGCCCTTTGCTGGCAGCTAAAAGAACAGAGAACATCTTTTCATAAGCAGAATAATCTTTGTGATTATTTCTGCAGTATTCCTTGATATATTCTTTATATCCGACCCGGTTCCAGATATAGCTGATCGCTGCATATGGCGCACAGGAAGCAAGGATTACTAAATCTTCTTTAAAACGTGCAATGCGCTCTGTCGCTGCTGCATGGTATGAATAATACCTGCTAAGAGAAGAAAAGAAGGAATGGACACTTTCCGGGCGGCTGTCATTATCTGGCAAAGCCTGCCGGGACAGAAAACGGGAGGGACGGTTCAGGATCCGGAGAAACTCTCCTCGTATTCCTTGTTCATTGGAAATTTGTCCGGACAGGGATGAGGCTATCTTCATATAGGAAGTCATGTCCTTACAGAGAAAACTATCAAATACAGGATCAGAAGAGATGTGCTCTTTTACAGGGATTCCCTGTTGTAGCAGGATCCGTCTGAGAAGAGATAAGTCCGTTGTGCTTCGCAGGAGTATCGCAATCTGATCCGGGCGGATGCCCTGCTGGAGTATGGAGGAAATCTTTTCTGCGATATAGAAGTATTCCGATTCCAGGTTTTCTTCTTCCCGAATGAAAATGTCATCGGGAGTACCTGCATTTGATGGACAAAGGATTTCTTTCTGGAATCGGTCAGGATTGCCGGCAATGACTTTCAGTGCAGAACGGATGATTGGCGCTGTGTTGCGGTAGTTTACATTAAGAAGGATCCGCTCTGCATCCGGATAATCCAACAGGAACTGTTTCATGATCCCTGCGGAAGCACCGCGAAAAGAGTAAATAGACTGGTCATCATCACCAACAGCAAACAGGTTGCGGTCTCTTTCTGCAAGCAGATTCATAATAGAATACTGAATCTGGCTGACATCCTGAAACTCATCGATCAGAAAAAAGGAGAAATGATCCTGCAGTGACGAAAGAATATCTTTCCGAAGCGAAAGCAGCTCCAGAGTCTGGCTGAGGATGTCATCAAAATCCAGCAGTTGATTGGCAGAAAGTGCCGCCTCATATGCCTCAAAGAGCAGCTGAAAGGATTCCGGAGGAAGGATGGAAGAGGAAGGCACGGAAGTAAGACCGCTTTTGATACGGCTGATTTCATGTTCCAGCGTTTCCCAAAAGGAGTCATCCTCCTGATCGATATGCAGACGGATGCATTCTTCCTGTAGAAGCATTCGCTTTTTTGCGGAGGGAAGAACCTTTTTCTGTCCATTGTTTTCGACGGAACGGAGGACAGAAAAGAAAAAACCATGAAAAGTCCCGAATACCGGGCGGTTTTCTTTTTTAACATCTGTCGTTTGCAAAGAAAAGAAGCGCTCTTCCATCTCCCTGGCAGCAGCTTTTGAAAATGTGAGCACAAGGATCTTACAGGGCGGAATATGGTATTTTTCGATCAGGTTTTTCACGCGATAGGTGATGACTGCCGTTTTCCCGCTTCCGGGACCGGCGAGGACAAGAGATGGTCCCCGAAAATGGTCAATTGCCCGCGATTGCGATTGATTGAACCTCATAATTAGGATAATATTAGTGCAAAGAATGGCTTTTATCAACCGTTTGTGCTATATTAATTCAGATTAATTTCGCGGAGGAATCAGTATGATCTTGGATTATCAGGGAAAGACCCCAAACGTGGAAAAAGCGTTGTTTATTGCGGATAATGCGTCAGTGATCGGAGATGTGACACTGGCTGAAAATACGAATATCTGGTTCGGGGCCGTCCTGCGCGGAGATGAAGGTCCGATCTACGTGGGAAAGAATTCCAATGTACAGGATAATTCCGTTATTCATATGGATATCGGAGATGAAGTCGTCATTGGTGAAAATGTGACGATCGGACATAACTGCATCATTCACGGATGTACGATCGGTGATGGAACGCTCGTTGGAATGGGTGCGATCATTTTGAATCATGCAGTGATCGGAAAAGACTGCATTGTCGGAGCAGGCGCTGTGGTAACGGAAGGAAAGGTCTTTCCGGACCGATCACTGATCGTAGGCTGCCCGGCAGTCGTCAAAAAAGAAGTAACAGCAGAGCAGCTGATAGCAAGTGCGGAGAATATCCAAACTTATGTAGAAGCGGCAAGAATATACGGAGAGAGCAGGTAAAGAATATGACATTTGAACAAATCAGAAAACAGTTGGAAGAAAGAGGACAGACACAGCTTCTTCGGTTTTATGAAGAGTTGAATGAAGAGGAACAGAAGACCCTTTTAGAGGAGATCAGCCGTATCGATTTTGATATGATCGATCATCCGCAGGGGACAGACGGCGGAGGAGTGATCACGCCGATCGGCGCACTGACACTGGATCAGATCCATGATCAGGAAGCAGAATTTCGTAATGAAGGAATCCGTGCGATCCAAAACAACGAAGTGGCAGCTGTTTTGCTGGCTGGCGGACAAGGTACGCGTTTGGGCTTAGACGGTCCGAAAGGAACTCTGAATGTAGGTTTAACAAAAGAACTCTTTATCTTTCAGTGTCTGATCAACAATCTGATGGATGTAAAAAAGGCAGCAGATGCGTGGATCCCTCTTCTGATCATGACCAGTGATAAAAATGATGCTGCAACACGTGCCTTTTTCCGTGAGCATGACTATTTTGGCTATAATCCGGATTTTGTTTTCTTCTTTATTCAGGAAATGGCTCCATCCACTGATTTTAATGGGAAAGTATACCTGGAAGAAAAAGGACATATCTCTCTTTCTCCAAATGGAAACGGCGGCTGGTTTATCTCACTGAAAAAAGCCGGTTTAGTAGATAAGATCAAAGAGATGGGCGTAAAATGGCTGAATATCTTTGCAGTGGATAATGTGCTGCAAAGGATCGCAGATCCGGTCTTTATCGGAGCTACGATCAAATCAGGTAAGCCGATTGGCGCGAAAGTGATCCGTAAAGCAGCGCCGGACGAGAAAGTCGGTGTAATCTGCAACCGGGATGGACGTCCATCCATCGTAGAATATTACGAACTGACGGATGCGATGATGGAAGAAAAGAATGAAGATGGAGAACTTGCTTACAACTTTGGTGTGATCCTGAATTATCTGTTTTCGTTAGGAGAACTGGAGCGGATCGCGAATGATCAGATGCCGCTTCATATCGTGGATAAGAAGATCCCTTACGTGGATGAAAACGGAAATAAGATCAAACCGGAGCAGCCAAACGGACATAAATATGAGACCCTGGTTCTGGATATGATCCAGATGATGGACGGATGTCTCGTCTTTGAAGTTGACCGTGCGAAGGAGTTTGCTCCGATCAAAAATATGCATGGCGTGGATTCCTTGGATTCCGCCCGTGAAATGATGCAGAAGATTGGTATCGAATTATGAAAAAATTTTTAGACTTGATAACAGAACATTTACAGGATGCATTTGAAGCTTCCGGATATCCGAAGGAGGGAATCACTGCTTCTCTTTCAAACCGTCCGGATCTTTGTGAATATCAGTGCAACGGAGCGATGGTGCTGGCAAAAAAAGTGCATCAGGCTCCGATGGAAATAGCGGAAAAAGTGGCTCACGTTCTTTTGAACAATCCGGCTTTTGAGATGGCGGAGGCTGTAAAACCGGGCTTTATCAATTTGAAAGTAACCGGAAGTTTTCTGACAGATTATATAGGAAACATGGTCAGGGAAGAAAAATTCGGTCTGGATAACGAAGAGCCTAAGCAGATGATCCTGGTAGACTACGGCGGAGCAAATGTGGCAAAACCATTGCACATCGGACATCTCCGCGCGGCTATCATTGGGGAAAGCATCAAACGGATCTGCCGTTATATGGGGCATGATGTACTTGGCGATGTGCACTTAGGCGACTGGGGTCTGCAGATGGGCCAGGTCATTGCTGAGCTGATACTTCGCGGCATGGAAGAAAACTTTACGGTGACGGATCTGGAAGAAATCTATCCGACAGCTAGCAAAAAGTGCAAAGAGGAAAGCGATACATATGATAAGGCGTTTGCCGAAGAAGCACACCGTATCACCGGAGAACTGCAGAACGGAAACGCGCAGTATCGAAAGATCTGGGAAAAGATCACGGAAGTTTCCAAAGAAGATCTGAAGAAGAACTATGATAATCTGGAGGTCTATTTTGATCTCTGGAAGGGTGAAAGTGATGTACAGCCGTATATTCCGGCGATGATCCAGGATCTGAAAGATCAGGGACTTGCTTATGAAAGTGATGGGGCGTATGTCATTGATGTCACAGAAGAAACAGATAAAAAAGAGCTTCCGCCTTGCATTATTGTGAAACGGGATGGATCCAGTCTTTATGCAACAACGGATCTGGCTACATTGGTGGAAAGAGAAAAATTATATTGCCCGGATTATGTCATCTATGTTGTGGATAAACGGCAGTCTCTCCATCTGGAGCAGGTTTTCCGTGTATCGCGGAAAGCGCATATCGTGCATGAAGGAGAAAAACTTTTCCATCTTGGATTTGGCACAATGAACGGGAAAGATGGACAGCCGTATAAAACACGTTCCGGTGGCGTGATGCGCCTGGAGTCGCTGATCAATGAGGTCAACGAGGCTGTTCTGGAAAAGATGAAGGACAATCCGGATATCAGTGCAGAAGAAGCGGCAAAGACATCCAAAGTGATTGCGCTGGCAGCATTGAAATACGGTGATCTTTCCAATCAGGCTACTAAGGATTATATTTTTGATATCAGCCGTTTTATTGAATTTGAAGGAAACACTGGTCCGTATATTCTTTATACGATCGTCCGTATCAAGTCGATCCTGAATAAAGCCGGAAAAGAAGCAGATGGAAAAATCTTTTTTACCGGGGAGAAAGCGGAAAAAGGTCTTCTGATGGAAGTATCCCGTTTCTCGGATGTCATCGAGACCGCCTACAAAGAACTGGCGCCGCATAAGATCTGCTCGTATATTTATGATCTGGCAAATGCGTTTAATACGTTTTATCACGAAGTGAAGATCCTTTCTGAAGAGGATGAAAAGAAGAAAGAGAGTTATCTGGCTCTTCTGAAACTGACAAAAGAAGTTCTGGAGCAGTGCATTGACTTGTTAGGATTCGGTGCTCCGGAAAGAATGTAAAGAGATTTATGAATCAGGAAAACATCCGTAATTTTTGTATCATTGCGCATATCGACCACGGCAAAAGCACGTTAGCAGACCGGATCATCGAAAAGACCGGTACGCTGACCAGCCGTGAAATGCAGGCACAGGTGCTGGATAATATGGATCTGGAGCGGGAACGCGGGATCACGATCAAGGCACAGGCGGTGCGTGTTATTTATAAAGCGCAAAATGGTGAAGAATACGTATTTAATCTGATCGATACTCCTGGACATGTAGACTTCAACTATGAGGTTTCCCGGTCTCTGGCTGCTTGTGACGGAGCCGTTCTGGTCGTTGATGCTGCACAGGGAATCGAAGCACAGACCCTGGCGAATGTCTATATGGCTATTGATCACGATCTGGAAGTGATCCCGGTCATTAATAAGATCGATCTGCCGAGTGCTGAGCCGGAGCGTGTGATCGAAGAGATTGAAGATGTCATAGGGCTGGAGGCGCATGATGCACCGCTGATCTCGGCCAAGAACGATATCAATATTGAACAGGTCCTGGAAGCAATTGTGGAACGGATCCCTGCTCCGCAGGGTGATCCTGCAGCGCCTTTGCAGGCATTGATCTTTGATTCTATCTATGATTCCTATAAAGGTGTGATCGTCTTTATCCGTGTGCGGGAAGGCACGATCAAAGTTGGGACGACCGTTAAAATGATGGCAACCGGTGCCGAGGCAAACGTGGTAGAAGTTGGCTATTTTGGCGCAGGCAAGTTTATCCCTTGCGAGGAACTGACCGCGGGCATGGTCGGATACTTTACCGCATCTATTAAGAATGTCCGTGATACCATGGTCGGCGATACGGTGACGGATGCACAGCGTCCTTGCAGCGAGCCGCTTCCGGGTTATAAGAAAGTGCAGTCGATGGTCTACTGCGGCATGTATCCAGCGGATGGTGCGCATTATGAAGATCTGCGGGATGCTTTGGAAAAACTGAAATTAAATGACGCTTCGTTGAACTATGAACCGGAAACTTCAGTCGCGTTAGGATTTGGATTCCGCTGCGGCTTCTTAGGCCTTCTGCATCTGGAGATCATCGAGGAGCGCCTGGAGAGAGAGTATAATCTGGATCTGGTCACGACAGCTCCGTCCGTTATTTATAAGGTTATGAAAACAGACGGAACGATGATCGATCTGACAAA
>JAFWLF010000022.1:0-5350 GCA_017511185.1 Lachnospiraceae bacterium
CTTGCCTATGCTATATTATGCAGGCGAGCAAAAAGGCTCTTTTTTTTACGTTGTTATTTTTTCAGCCCCGGACGCGGGGTCCCACAAATCAAATGATCGCGTAAATACAGGTAAAATCGCATATTTTGTGGAGGAGAACGAAATGAGAACAAGAATCACATTAGCATGCACAGAGTGTAAACAGAGAAACTACAATACGACCAAAGAAAAAAAGAACCATCCGGACAGAATGGAAACAATGAAGTACTGCAAATTCTGCAAGAAGCATACAATGCATAAGGAGACGAAGTAATTCCATGACAGATAATACTTCTGCAAAAAAAGAAAAGGGCAGTTTCTTTAAGAATCTTAAACTTGAGTTTAAGAAAATCATTTGGCCTGACACAAAGGATGTTGCAAAGAAAACCCTTTTGATCATTGTCGTAACCATTATCTTAGGCGTGTTAATCAAACTTTTAGATACAGGCATTCAGGCGCTTCTTTCGCTGATTGCTTAAAGGAGTTAACTATGGCAGATGGAGCAAATTGGTATGTTGTGCATACCTATTCTGGTTACGAGAATAAGGTAAAGGCTAACATTGAGAAAACCATAGAGAATAGAAAACTTCAGGATCAGATCTTTGAAGTTACCGTTCCTATGCAGGACGTGATCGAAATCAAGAATGGTGCCAGAAAACAAGTTCAGAAGAAACAGTTCCCTGGATATGTTCTTATTAATATGATCATGAATGACAGCACGTGGTATGTTGTCAGAAACACCAGAGGTGTGACCGGTTTTGTCGGACCTGGAAGCAAACCGGTTCCGCTTTCGGAGGAAGAGATCAAACCGCTGATCGCAACCGGCGAAAAGATCATTGTTTCCTTCGAGGTTGGCGATCTGGTTACCGCTATTGCCGGCGTATGGGAAGGCACGGTCGGAAAAGTCATTGCTGTGAATGAAAGCAGACAGACAGTTACGATCAATGTTGATATGTTCGGCAGAGAGACCCCGGTTGATATCAGTTTCATGGATATCAAGAAAATGTAATTGATGTTTAGAACAAAGTAGTTCTTAACATACAGATTCCGGAGATGACCTTGACTCCGGAAAATTCAGAAGAAAGGGAGATTTTATTATGGCAAAAAAAATCGACGGCTACATTAAGTTACAGATCGAAGCTGGAAAAGCTTCTCCTGCACCGCCAGTTGGACCGGCTCTCGGTCAGTATGGCGTGAACATTGTGCAGTTCACCAAGGAATTCAATGCGAGAACAGCTGATCAGATGGGAATGATCATTCCTGTTGTTATCACTGTATACGCAGACAGAAGTTTCACATTTATCACCAAGACCCCTCCTGCACCGGTTCTGATCAAGAAGGCTTGCAAGATTCAGTCTGGTTCCGGCGAACCGAACAGAAAGAAAGTTGCTACGATCACAAAAGCAGACCTTCAGCAGATCGCAGAAACCAAGATGCCGGATCTCAATGCCGCTTCTTTAGAGGCTGCAATGAGCATGATCGCTGGAACATGCCGTTCTATGGGCGTGTTAGTAGAAGAGTAAGGAGGGCCGGAAAAGATGAAACACGGAAAGAAATATCAGGAAGCAGCAAAAGCGATCGACCGTATGTCTTTATATGACAGCGCAGATGCTTTTGACCTTGTAAAGAAGAGTTCTACAGCAAAATTTGATGAGACAGTGGAAGTTCATATCCGTACCGGATGTGATGGACGTCATGCCGATCAGCAGATCCGTGGCGCAGTCGTTCTTCCAAACGGCACCGGCAAACAGGTCCGCGTCCTCGTTTTTGCAAAAGGTGAAAAAGAAAAAGAAGCTCTGGAAGCAGGCGCAGATTTTGTCGGCGCAGAAGAACTGATTCCGAGAATTCAGAATGAAAACTGGTTTGAGTATGATGTTGTTGTTGCAACCCCGGATATGATGGGTGTTGTCGGACGTCTTGGTAAGATCCTCGGACCTAAAGGCCTTATGCCAAACCCGAAAGCAGGAACCGTTACCATGGATGTTGCAAAAGCAATCGCAGACATCAAAGCTGGTAAGATCGAATACAGACTGGACAAGGCAAACATCGTTCACTGCCCGATCGGAAAAGTTTCCTTTACAACCGATCAGCTGCAGGAGAACTTCAGAGCACTGACCGATGCCATCATTAAAGCCCGCCCGGCAGCTCTTAAAGGTACTTATCTGAAGAGCATTACCGTTGCTTCCACAATGGGCCCTGGCGTCAAAGTGAATGTTGCAAAACTTCTGAACCAGTAATTGGATCGTTCAAAATAGGCCGGGCTGTTCCCGGAAATCAAATACGTTGTTTTATCATTGACAGCGCGCCTGTCATGTGGTAAACATATTAATTGCCGAAGACAGTAGGTGGGAAGCGGATCTTTCCGTGGACCGTAACGAGTGATCTACCTACCGAGGATTTTAAGTGATATTCTTACTCCCTCTTTGTCTTTGTGCAAAGAGGGATTTTCTATATCCTCTAAATCGGCAGATATTCTAACAAGGAGGAAGAAAAATGGCAAAAGTTGAACAGAAACAGCCAATCATCAAAGAAATCAGTGATTATTTGAATGGCGCAAGTGCAGCTGTTCTGGTAAACTACCGCGGCCTTACTGTTGAGCAGGATACTGTCCTTCGTAAACAGTTAAGAGAAAGCGGGATCATCTACAAAGTTTACAAGAACACCATGATCAACTTCGCAGTCAAAGACACAGAATTTGCTGATCTGGCACCGCTTTTGGAAGGCCCAACTGCTATTGCTATTTCCAAAGATGATGCAACAGCACCGGCAAGAATCATTGCTCAGTTTGCTAAAACAGCACCGCTTCTGGAAATGAAAGCAGGCGTTGTGGAAGGAACCTTCTATGACGCAGCAGGAATCAATGCTATCGCAGAGATCCCGTCAAGAGACGTTCTGTTGGGAAGATTGTTCGGCAGCATGCAGTCACCAATCGCAAATCTTGCCCGCGTTCTGAACCAGATCGCTGAAAAAGGCGGCGCAGGCGCAGCAGAAGAACCAAAAGCAGAAGAAGCTCCGCAGGAGGCAGCTGTAGAAGAAGCAGCTCCGCAGGAAGAAGTGAAGGCAGAGGAAGGTGCAGCAGAAGCACCTGCAGCCGAGTAATTAGAGGAGGAAATCAAAATGGCAAAATTAACCACAGAAGAATTTATCGCAGCAATCAAGGAATTGTCTGTATTAGAGTTAAACGATTTAGTTAAAGCTTGTGAAGAAGAATTCGGTGTTTCCGCAGCAGCAGGTGTTGTCGTTGCAGCAGCTGGCGCAGGCGCAGCAGTAGAAGAAGAAGAAAAGACGGAATTCGATGTTGAGTTAACAGAGATCGGCCCGAACAAAGTTAAAGTCATCAAGATCGTTCGTGACTACACAGGACTCGGACTGAAAGAAGCAAAAGAACTCGTTGACAAAGCTCCTTCTATCATCAAAGAAGGTATCACAAAAGCAGAAGCTGATGACCTTATTGCAAAACTTGCAGAAGAAGGCGCTAAAGGTACAGCTAAATAATTTCAATCTGTTAGAATGTCAAAACAGGAGCGGGAATCCGCTCCTGTTTTTTATTCAGACGGAAAAACCCGCTCGCCTATATGAAAGGATAATGCTATAATCTGCTCATAAGAAACAAATAGGTTTTAGGTAGTACAAGGAGGAACTAATATGCAGGAAGTATGTGATTTCATTAAAGAATGCGGAACTTATTATCTGGCAACGATCGATGGAGATCAGGCGCGTGTACGTCCGTTTGGCACCATCCATATTTTTGACGGAAAACTTTATATTCAGACAGGAAAGGTGAAACCGGTTTACAAACAGCTGATCGCAAATCCAAAAGCAGAGCTTTGCTGCTTTAAAGACGGCACATGGCTGAGACTGGCCGGCAAACTGATCCCGGACGAAAGAGTCGAGGCAAAGAAGAGCATGCTGGATGCTTATGAGAGTTTAAGAGGCATGTATGATGAAAATGATGACAACTGCATCGTTTTCTATTTTGAAGATGCAACTGCATCATTTGCATCCTTCGGCGGCGAACCTAAGGAGATCAAATTCTAAGACGGAAGAAAACCGGCAGTAAAAAAGGGGCTCAGCGAGCCCCTTTTTATTATTACTATATTGTTTCTTATTTGAAGCTGAAGGTCAGAAGACCAGCGATAAATACGACCAGAATGATAATTGGCAAAATGAACTGCATATAAGGTTTCATCCACTTCTTTACCTTCAGACCTTTTCCAGCATTGGCTTCTGCAGTGAAATTATCCCAGCCCCATCCGAACTTCCAAGTACAGAACAGGACGTAGATAAAGCAGCCAATCGGAAGAAGCAGATTGCTGACGATGAAGTCTTCCAGATCCAGCACGCCGGAACCTTCTGCAAATGGAACAAAGCTGCTCCAGACGTTGAAGCCCAGGATGCAAGGAATTGACAGGATGATCATGCAGATTCCGCAGATGATGCAGCCCTTGACACGGCTGACACCAGTCCAGTCGCGGAACATAGCCAGAATGTTTTCAAATACGGCAAGGACAGTAGATAATGCCGCAAAGGTCATAAACAGGAAGAACAAAGATCCCCAGATCCTTCCGCCTGCCATATTTGCAAAAATGTTCGGCAGAGTGACGAAGATCAGGCTCGGTCCTGCGCCGGCATCAACACCGAAAGTTGAGCATGCCGGGAAGATGATCAGACCAGCCATGATGGCTACGATCGTATCCAGGATAATAACGTTAATGGATTCGCCCATAAGAGAACGTTTCTTGTCCAGGTAGCTGCCAAAGATAGCCATGGAACCGATACCTAAACTCAAAGTAAAGAAAGCCTGGTTCATGGCGGCATTCACTGTACCCCAGGTGATCTTGGTAAAGTCAGGAAGCAGATAGAAGGTAAGACCTTCTTTTGCGCCAGACAGAGTGCAGGAGTGAATGACCAGGACGATCAGTAACAGGAACAGTATCAGCATCATATATTTTGTAACCTGCTCCAGACCTTTATTTAAGCTGAAGGAACAGATCAAAAAACCGATCACGCAGATGATAGCGGTAAACAGGATCTGCTGGCCAGGGTTGGAGATCATAGCTCCGAATGCCTCTCCTGACTGTTCTGCGCTCAAACCGGCATATTCACCGGAAACAAACCCGACAAAGTATTTCAGGAACCAGCCTGCCACGCAGGTATAAAACATCATCAGGACGACATTGCCGATAAAAGGCAATGGAGAAGACCAGCCCCAGTGCTGCTTTTTGCCCTGTAAGGTCGTAAGCATCTTCAAAGGACTCTTCTGGCTGCCGCGGCCGATGGAAAACTCCATGGTCATGACCGGAATGCCGAGGATGATCAGGAAGATAATATA